>JAXKGN010000022.1:0-106617 GCA_036550355.1 Collinsella sp. | reverse complement strand
CGGTTTTGTTTTTCTCAAATTCGACATGCTCGGCGATAACCGATCAAACGTAGTAAATGGGCATAGTTTTTGACAGGCGGCATCGCGCGCGTCCCTCGCAAGGGCAAAATGATCCGTTTTCCTCCGTCCCCAAGGGATCAGTTGAACAGATTGTCGATGGGATCGGGGGCGGAACTGGGGAGATAGCGGATTTCTAGCTCTATGCCGAGCTTTTGCAGCTCTTTGAGGGCAGCGATGTCCGCATCGTCTATGGCGACCGCAGGCGTTACAGAGCGTTTGCCCTCCCCTGCCCGCATATGGCCAATGCTGATCTTGGTGATGGGCACGCCGCCCTTAACCAACGCAAGCGCATCGGCGGGCGAGGCCACCATGATAAGGATCCATTGGCGCGGCGTTGCGGTATGAATGATGTCGATGGTCCTTTGCACCGAGAAAAACCGTGTCCAGACGCCAACGGGCGTAGCCACCCTCACAGGGGCCCATTGGCGCGAATCCGCCGCGATCTCATCGTTGACGATCAGGACAAGATTGGAACCAATCGCCTCATTCCACAGCTCAACGTCTTGCCCGTAAATAAACCGGTCATCGATGCGTGTGAGAAGAATCTTGGGTTGAGCCATCGCTGCCCCATTCTGTTTGAGACCCGTAAGAGCAAGACATCACGTCTCCAATATTAGTGCATTTAAAGTGAGAAAAGCCATCAGAACACTTGCGCGGATTTGCGATGTCCCGTATCATAGACAGCCGTTGACGCCTCAGTTGCGTCATCATATGGCCGCCAGCGTAGCTCAGTTGGTAGAGCACCGCTCTCGTAAAGCGGGGGTCACCGGTTCGAGCCCGGTCGCTGGCTCCATTGCACAAGATAGCCGCCTTCGGGCGGCTTTTTTGTTGCCGATTTCGAGCGCGCATCCGCCAATCCAAGCACAACGCCGTCGGCAACTCCCCTACTCAACAACAAGCCCCGTCAACCGCAATCCCCAAGGGGACCGCGATCAGCGGGGCTCAAACGCGTTCCCCAAGGGAAATCACGCTAGCTCACGAGCAGTTCGTTACTCTTCCCAGTAAGCATCTGCAAGCAGCTTAAAGCAGATCTTCTTGACCGGCTGCGCGCCATCGTCCGGGAACTCGAGCGTGGGCATATGAGGCTCGCCGGCAACGAACAGTGCAAACTTATCGTCAGCAAGATCGCCGGCGATCGAGGCGTCGGAATCGACCAGATCGTAGTCGTCCTTCTCGTCAAACTCCTGGACCAGCGTCAAGCTGCCCGTAGCGACCTTAAAGGCCTCGCGACCCTCGACATCGATCTGCAGGTCGTGATAGCGCTGATGCGTCTCATAGTGAGCCTCGGCCTCGGGACGCGTCGTGGGAGCCATGACGTTCGCATAGACCTTGTCGCCCAGAATCGGATGGCTGCCGACCTCGAGCTGCGCCGGATCGTTCTCCTCGAACCAGTCAATCAGCACGTCGAGGCCCTTGAGCATTCCGCGGTATTCCTCGATATCGCCCAATGCACCGTAAATCATCTAAATCCCCTCTCGGATCGTTTCTTTGGCGGCTACTCGGCAAACGCATTACCGACGCTGTTGCCACCCACATGCGTCTCGACCAGGGTAAGGTCGGGATTGAACACGACAGTGTCGGCGTCGCGCCCCGGCATAATGCTACTGCACTTGTCGTCGACATGAGCTGGCAACCGATGCCGGGGCCGCAGCACAAGCTCCTACAGCTCGGTCACGACAACGCCGTTGTAAACCTCGTCCCAACGATCCATAACCAAGTGGCCAGTCATGGGATCCATGGCATTGAGTTTGCCGCAGGTGTTGGCGGTACGCAGCACCGTCTCGTCGTCGGCTCCGGCAGCAATCGCATGTGCGAAGCCGGCAATGGTCGAATCGCCAGAGCCCGTAGCGTTAACGGCGGGGATATCGGGGGTCTTGGCGCGGAACGCACGGCCGTTATGGAAACCAACGGAGCCGGCAGCGCCCATAGATACGACGACCCAGGGGATATCGGAGAAGCGGGCGTCAGAGGCGAGCGCGGAACGGAGCTCGTCCACATCGTCGGTGGTAAAGCTCGTGCCCAGAAGGCCGTTAATTTCGGTCAGGTTAGGCTTAACCAGCTCAGGCTTGACCTCGGACTTGAGCGCAGCCTCGAGCGAGGCGCCCGAGGTATCGAGCAGCACCTTGGCGCCGGCGTTCTCTGCAATGCCCGTGATCTTAGCGTAGTAGTCCGCCTCGACGCCGCGGGGCAGCGAACCCGAGATGGTAACGACATCGGCCTTGCTCGCAAGCTCGGCGAACTTGGCGGTAAAGGCATCGAGCTCCTCGGGGGCAATCGTCGGGCCGCTCTCGAGCAGCTCGGTCTGGTTGCCGGCGTGGAGGATGTTGAGACAAATGCGAGTCTCGCCCTTGATGGGCACAAAATCATTCTTAATGCCGTTAGCATCCATGAGCTCGGCCATATAGGCGCCCATATGACCACCAAGCAAGCCGGTTGCCACGACATCGTCGCCCAGCTGGCCCAGGACGCGGGCCACGTTGAGGCCCTTACCGCCGGCGGTCTTTTCGGGCGTCACGCGGTTGACGTCGTCGATAATGAGCTCATCGAGCTGATAGCGCGTATCGACGGACGGGTTCATCGTAACGGTGAGGATCATTTCTAGCTCCTTATCTCGCAGGCTCCTTATGCCTTGCAAAACGAATTGGCTACATGCGACTACAGAATCTCGATTGTGAACGAGCGCACGATGGTTTCTTTGGGCTTGGCGATAAGGCAGCCGCGCTTGTGCTCAAGCACGTCGTCCTCATCGGAGCAGGTCGAAAGACCGCCCCAGGGCTCAACTGCCACAAAATCACCCTCGGGCTTGCTCCACACAATGAGGTACGGGAAGCCCTCAAAGCTCAGGCGAACACCCTTGTCCTCGCCCTTTTTGGAAAGCGTGACCTGACGGCTCTCGAGCACGTCAAAGATGGTCTCCGCAAAATCGAAGAGCTCATGTGACAGAGGCAGCGTCTTTCCCACCATGGGGTTCTTGGAGCGGTTGGTCACGTCAATCAAGCCAGTCGAGGGGACGGCAGCGCAAAGCTCAGCAGCCTCGTCTTTCTCAAAACGCAACTCGTAGTCCGTATAGGCCTCGCCCTCATCGAGCGGGCACCTAAAGCCGGGGTGTCCACCGATAAAGAAAGGCATGTCCTCGGTGCCCTCGTTGGTAACCTCATAGGAGACGCGCACGGCGGCGTCCTCGAGCGTATAGCGGGCGACAAGCTTAAACGGATACGGATAATCGCTCAGCAGCGCGGCGTTATCCTCCGAAGCCAGGCACATCGCCAGCTCGTTCTCGCTCTGGCTCAGCAGCTTCCACTCCTGTTTGCGCGCAAACCCATGGCGGGCGAGCTTCACATGATGTCCGGCAAACGTCATGGCGCTGTTATCGCGCAAACCTCCGCAAATCGGGAAGCAAATCGGTGCCTGGCCGGACCACACGGCGGGATCGCCCTGCCACAAGTACTCGCGACCTCCAGCCTCAATCGAGGTAAACGAACCACCGGCCGTGGAGACCTTGATAGAAATCGAATCGTTGGAGAGAGCGTATTCCATTGTCCATCCTTTCGAACAACTGCTTTTTGCTCGCAAGAACCCGTCTCGGCCCTGACCAAAGGACAAACCCGCACGTTCATCGATGCGTCCGGTTTCCCAGCCATGCAACGGGGTACCATACAGACATTGATGCAATTACAGCTGAAAGGCCTTCTTATGCGAACCATCATCCTTTATGCCTCACACCACCACGGCAATACGAAAAAGCTCGTGGACGCCATCGTCGAGGCGCACCCCGAGATCGATACCCTCGACGTGAAGTCACTCGGTAAAAACGAGTACCCCGACCTGCACGAATACCATCTGATCGGTGTCGCCACGGGCATCTATTACTCCGAGATCGACAAGGACATGGCACGCGTGCTCACGAACGTGCTGCAGCCGCAGGACAAGGTGTTTGGCCTTATGACCTACGGTGGCAAAAACAAGTGGTACGGCAAGGATATCGATGGCATCTGCCGCATGAGGCAGGCCATCTTTATGGGCGTCTACGGCTGTCCCGGCTTTGATACGTGGGGGCCGTTTAAACTCACCGGCGGTGTCCAAAAGGGGCACCCGACCGCTGAGGAAATTAAGGGCGCCATCGACTTCTTCGACAAGATCGAAGACGAGTATGGCGACATCATCGTCGAAGAGTACGCCAAGCGCGAGAAGCGTCTAGCATACGAAAAGGAGCATCCCGCGGGGGGTCTTGTGGCCGGCGTCAAGCGCACGGCAAAGAAGATCGTTAACAAGCTGTAACTGTTAAGGTGCTTTTGAGCGTTTAACCCATACGGCGGGTCCGAGCAGATTCGGGCCCGCCGTCTTTTTCTATCGTTAATCGGTAAAGGCGTTGCCGACGCTCTGGCCGCCAACATACGTCTCGACGAGGGTGAGCTCATGGTCGAACACGACAAAGTCGGCGTCGCGACCCGGCATGATGCTGCCGCACTTATCCTCGATGTGCGCAGAGCGAGCCGGCACCTCGGTTGCCATGCGAATGGCGATATCAGCGCTGGCGATGCCCCAATCGACAATGTTCTTGACGCCCTGGGCAAGCGTGAGCACCGAGCCGGCAATGCTTTTGCCGTCGGCGAGCCAGCACAGGTTGTCCTTCATGATGACGTCCATGCCACCACTGGTGTAGCTGCCCTCGGGCATGCCGCCGCAGCCCAGGCAGTCGGTGATGAGCACCGTGTGCTGCCAGCCCTTTGCCTGCAGCAGTGCCTTGATGGCGGCAGGGTTTACGTGCTTGCCGTCACAGATGATCTCGGCGTAGGTCTCGGGCGTGGACATGGCAGCACCCACGACACCGGGCTCACGGTGATGCAGACCGCGCTGGCCGTTATAGGTATGCGTAAAGCAGCTGGCACCGGCATTGATAGCGGCGATGCACTCATCGTAGGTGGCGTCGGAGTGACCGATGCTGGTCACCACGCCCTTGGCGTTCAGAGCAGCCGCATAAGCAGCGGCACCGTCGCGCTCGGCGGCCATGGCGCTCTTAACGATGCGACCGCCCGCAGCCTCCTGCCACTGGTCGAAAACCTCCTCGGAGGGGTCAATCAGGTAAGCGGGGTTCTGCGCGCCCACGTGCTTCATGGTAAAGAAGGGGCCCTCCAGGTAGATGCCCTGAATGCGGGCACCGCAGAAGTCGGGGCCGCGGCCCTCGTCCGCCTTGGCGATAGCAGCGCAGGCGTCCTTGATCTGTTCGACGCCATCGGTGAACGTCGTGGGCAGCCAGCTGGTGGTACCGCGACGGGCGAGCTCGGTTGAGCTGATATCGATGCCCTCGGGATCGTTATCGGTAGTTGAGTGGTTGTAGAAGCCATGGATGTGAGTATCGACCATACCCGGTGCGATCCACGATCCCGTGTAGTCCTTAATCTCGCAAGAGGGCTCGTCGGCCTGCCAGGCGCCAAAAACGCCATCCTCGACCATAAGATAGCCGCCCAGTTGCGGGCCTGCCGGCAAGAAGAACTTGTCAGCCTTAATTGCGTACGTGCTCATATGCACTCCTCGCTTCTAAAGCAGTTGACTGTGGTAATGCTTATACCCAGCTCACGTAAAACAAAAAGCGCCCGCCCGCCGTTATGAGCGGACGGGCGCCCTTACAGGGGGACGCGATTAAGCGGTGAAGGGGTGAATCGTCACGCCCTTAACCACGCGGTTGACCGTGCCGGTGGGGCTCGGCGTATCGGGCGTGTTGCCCACGCGGACGGAGTTGAGCAGGCTGATAGCCTGGGCAAACATCACGAACGGCAGAGCAAGGTAACCCTCGGGAAGTGCCTCGTAGCCCTTAAAGGTGAAGGACTCACCCTCATAGACGGTGGCACCTTCCTGCTGAACGGCGATGGTGTGCTGAGCGATCTCGTCGCCACCGATCTCGTTGAGGATGTCGATGTCGTACTGACGGGTGTAGGCGTCGTTGTTGACGAACACGAAGACGAGCGTCTTATCGTCGACGAAGGACTTAGGTCCGTGACGATAGCCCATGGAGGTGTCGTAGGAAGTAGCGACCAGACCGTGAGCGAGCTCGAGGATCTTGAGCTGGCTCTCCTGAGCAAGGCCACCGAAGGAGCCAGAACCCAAGTAGGTCACGCGGTTGAAATCGCCAGCCAGGTAATCGGCGATCTCGGGCTCACGGGAGATGACCTCCTCGCCCATCTTGGCAATCGTCTCGACCCACTCGGCCTTCTGCTCGTCAGAGGCAGTGTCGAAAATAAGGGTGGAGAGCAGGGTCATGCAGGAATAAGAACCGGTCATGGCGAAGCCCTTGTCGTTGGCGCGCGGAATGAGCAGCGTCAGCGCATTGGGATCATCGGCAGACTCGACGGCGAGCTTGCCCTCGGGAGCGCAGGTGATGTTGAGGAACTTGACGTTGTGGACGAGCTCCTTGGCAACGGCAACGGCGGCAAGGCTCTCGGGGCTGTTGCCAGAGCGGGCAAAGGAAACCACGAGCGTGGGATCCTCGGCGCGCAGGAAGTCGCGCGGGGCGCTCACGATGTCGGTCGTGGCGATGGGCTTAAAGTCGTAGAGATCAGTGTTGCCAGCGTGACGCAGGTACGGGGCGCAGGTATCGCCAACGTAGTCGGACGTACCGGCACCGGTGAAAACAACGGACAGACGACCCTCGCCCATAGCGCGAGCCTCGGCCAGGAAGGCCTCGATGGCCTCCTTGTTCTCGCGATAGATGTTGAGCGTATCACGCCAAAGCTCGGGCTGCTGAGCAATCTCGGCCGTAGTGATCTGGGCGCCGAGCTCGGTGAGCTCCTCGACACTCTTCTCGAACATTTCTAATACCTCTCTCTAGAAGTAATCCTCTGACGTGCAATTATACACTTCGGTTGGTTATCTGGTAGTAACCAGTTAAATGCAAAAAATCACCATATGGAAACGATGCGAGCACTAGTTACTGCGCTGGTGGTAAACCTTGTATTTAAACTGATCGGCACGAGCAACCGAGAGTGTGTACTCCACTACCTCGTTTGACTCGTTATACGTAGTCCTGACCAAATCGAGCACAGGCGAGCCCTCGACAATTCCCAAAAGGTGGGCATCGGTGGGACGGGCTATGCTCGCATAGAACTCCTCTTCGGCCACGCGAATCTTTTGCTGAAAGTCCTGCTCAATCACATCGTAAAGCGGCTTACGCTCCAGCAGCGGTCGCTTTAGGGACAGAAATTGACGAACCGGTAGATAGCTGCGTTCGACCATCATGGGCATGTTGTCGGCAGAGCGAAGGCGCTTGAGCTTAAAAATGCGATCACCGATGCGCAATCCCATATGCTCGGCCAGATTCTTATCGGCCTCCATCTCGCAAAACTCGAGAATCGTGGTCTCGGGTTCTCGACCCATCGCGCGCATCTGCTCGGTAAAGCTGTAGGACTGCATAAGATTGGTTGCTTTTGCCGAACGGTCGGTCACAAAGGTACCGCGACCGTGCTGCCGAACCACCAGTCCTAAACGCTCCAGTTCCTGCAGAGCCAGGCGTACCGTAGTGCGCGAGAGACCATAGCGCTCCGAAAGTTCGCGCTCGGAAGGAATCATGTCACCGGCGCGATATTCATGGTCAATCTTTTCGGTCAGAATATCGACCAGCTGATCGTACAGCGGTTGCTTACGCGCTCCGATCGCCATCCTATCCTCCCTTTTGCTCGAATTCGGCTAACTACCTAGGGTGTTATGCATTATCTGTCTGCCACACCCGAATCATTAAGAAAACAAAAGCCGCGCGCTCTTTCGAGCACGCGGCTTTTAACATACACATGGCTTAAGGGGTCGGGGTGTGAGCCGCGTAGGGACACACCCCTCAAGCTAGAGCCTTACCAGATGCTCGGCCAGAGACCAAGCGGGCCAGCGCCCAGGATGCCAAGGACGAAGAGCAGGAGAATGCCCTTGGTCGGGGTCCAGCTGTGCTTAGCGAACATGTAGTAAAGCAGCAGCGTAAGCATAAGCGGGACGAGCTTCGGGACGATGGTGTTGAGGGTGTCGGCAACAGAGAAGTTGACCGGATCCTCGGTAACGGTGCCGTAGGTCACGGACTCCATGCCGTTACCCAGATCGGTGACGCCGCACTCGACAGCGTTGCCGTCGGCATCGGAAGCGGTAAGGGCGTTGCCGTCCTTATCGGTCATGGCGATGGTACCGGCCTCAGCGGTCTCGGTATCGATGCCCTCCATACCGGTGAAGTTCTCGGCCTCCTTCTCGGAGACGATCACGGTAGTAGCGGAGAGACCACGGGTGGTGCCGTTGGGGATCTGGAGGTTGATCTGGGTGCCACCCATGGTGACGACCAGGCAACCGACGACGAAGACGCCCATGATGGAAGCGGCACGCGTGAAGGCCTGCATGTTGGCGGTCAGAGCGTCAATAGCGCTGGTGCCAAGCTTGTAGGACCAGTTCATGAGCCAGAAGCGCAGAGCGAACTGGACGACGTTGAAGATCACCAGGAAGATGATCGGTGCAGCGGCGTTGCCGTTGATGGCCATGTTGGAGGTGATGCCGGCCGTGATAGGAACGAGCGTCAGCCAGAACAGGGCGTCACCGATACCACCGAGCGGGCCCATTGCGGCAACGCGGACGGCGCGGATCGTGGGGATGTCAACCTTGTTCTGCTCGAGCGAAAGCACGATGCCCATAACAAAGGTGACAAGGAACGGGTGGGTGTTGAAGAACTCCAGGTTGTGGCTCATGGAAGCCGCGAGGTCGTTCTTGTTGGTGTGGATCTTCTCCAGACCGGGGATGATGGAGTAGAGCCAGCCAGCGGCCTGCATGCGCTCGTAGTTGAACGATGCCTGCAGGAAGCAGGAGCGCCAAGCCATCTTGTTGAGGGTCTTCTGGTCGAGCTGCGGAGCAGGAGTGAGATCCTCGTAGTGCTCCGGGATCACATACTCATTAGATGCCATCTTCGAAGTCACCTCCGTCAGAAACAGCTGCACCCTTCAGCTCGGTCTGCTGCTGGAAGTCCCAGAAAGCGATGCCGAAGCCGATGAGAGCGAGGATGAGCAGAGCAGGGGTTGCCAGCGAATCGTTGGCAACAGTGATGAGCGCGAGGCCAAAGCCCATGAGGAAGAAGCCCCACATATCGCGGTTCATCATAACCTTGAGCAGGACGGCGAAGCCGACGAAGCGCATCATGCCGCCTGCAGCGGAGAGACCGGTCTGCAGCCAAGTCGGGATGGCAGAAGCGATGGTCTGACCGATGGTAGCGCCAGCGATGAAGAACAGGGTGACGACGACAGCGAAGATCAGGCCGAGCAGAGCCATGGCGAAGTAGTTCAGGCGCTCGATGCCCTTGGTGTCCGCGTTGTGAGCCATGTTATCGGCCGTGGACATAAGCGGGGACATAAGCGTGAAGACCAGGGTAACGCCAAGCTGGCCAAGCAGAGCGAACGGAATGGCGAGGCCGACTGCCGCGTTGGGCTCGAGGCCCGTGGCGATAGCGAGAATGGCTGCCATGATGCCGCCGATGACGGCGTTAGGCGGCTGAGCGCCTCCGATCGGCATGTTGCCGATCGTCATGAGCTGATAGGTACCACCCACGAGAAGACCGGTGTTGAGGTCGCCAAGGATAAGACCGATGACGGCGCCGGTGACGATGGGCTGATAGAGAGACTCGAGGAAGTCAAACTGGTCGATTGCCGCGATGAACGTGACGACGAAGACCAGAGCGATCTGGATGATCGAGTATTCCATCTTGCTCCTCCTTTCAAAATGTATGTACGCACTTTGGATTTCACGTACAGAACGTCAGGGTTTCACTCCTGACAACGTGGATAACGAGGATTACGAGAAGAGCTTGCTCGTGTCCTCAACAGGCGTGCTCGGAACGCGCCTGATCTCCAACTCCACCCCCAATTCCTGCAGCTCTTTAAACGCAGCGACATCCTCGTCGTTAACTGCGACGGAGGTGGCGACTTGGCGCTTTCCTTCCGACATGTGCATGTTGCCGATGTTTACCTTCTTTATAGGCACACCGCCCTTGACGAGCGTAAGCACGTCTTCCGGTGTTTCGGCCACGATGAAGATCTTCTGGCGCGGGCTCGCCTTGCCAATGACGTCGATGGTCTTCTGCAGAGAGAAGAAACGCGTAGCGACGCCGGCGGGAGCGGCCATCTTCATGAGGTTCTGGCGCATGGTGTTGGACGCCACGTCGTCGTTGGCGACGAGGATGAGGTTGGAGCCCAGGGTGGAGTTCCACTGGGTGGCAACCTGACCATGAACCAGTCGGTTATCGATGCGGGTAAGAAGAATGTTGGGTTCTGCCATGTTGATCAGCTTCCTTTCGTTATTTGCTGACGACAGTTACTTGATCTCCTGAATCGCGTAACGCGAAACATCTACGACGGCTCCGGATCGGACTTTGATCTGGACCTTCTCGCCTTCGATGCCTTTGACGGTTCCGTAGATACCGCCGGCGAAAAGAACCTCTTGACCCGGCTTGAGCTCGGTGTGCAGCTCCTTGAAGTACTTCTGCTTCTTCTTCATGTTGATTTGCGACCAGATGGTGTAAATCAAGCCCATGATGACAAGCAGGCCTAAAAGGGCGACCGAGGAGCTCAGGACGTTGGCTCCGAAATCGGCCATTAGATGCCGTCCTCGTCGCCGAAGATATCCTCTTCCTCGGAGCCGGCAACGGATGCGACCGTCTGGGCGGTGACGCCCGTCTGGCCAACGGTCACGGCCTGCTCGCCAAGCTCGGCGAGCGTGGCATTGCCGCGGAGGAACAGAAGCTCAATAACCATGGGAAGGTTGGTGCCAGTCAGAACCTCGACGTTGTCGACATCCTGGGCAATCATCATCGACTGGTTGAACGGGGTGCCGCCAAGCAGGTCGGTAAAGACGAGCACGCCATCGCACTCCTCGCGCATGGCGGTAATAGCGGCGCGGAGATCCTCACCGTAGGATGCGGCCTGGTCGCCCTCAAAAGGAACGACGGTAAAAGCAGGCTGGTCGCCAGCAACCATCGCGATAGCGCTTGCAAGGCCGGGTGCGAACTGTCCATGACCGGTAAGAATAAAGCCAACCATTCAAATTTCCCTTCCGAAGGTGTGTACAATCTGAGTCCGATGATTTTCGGAAGCCAGCGGGCGCTCGCCCTTAAAGCTTCTTGGAAAGCGTTCTTTGAAGACCAGTGGTTTCTAAACTGGTAGTAACCACGTGACGTGTTGTTGTCACTATATCACCCCAGAAGAGGTCGCTTTCCTTGATTCATACGGTAAAACGTTTTTGCACCGCTCACGGTGATAAATCGACCGTTTACCGGTCGTTAACACTTCTACCTGCGGTTTTGAAACCGTTTCGAAATGTTTTGGCAAAAGATCGGATCTTTTCCTGTGTCTAAACAACGCAGGGCGGCTAAAAATAGCGTGAAGAAAAATTGCAGGTCATTGTGAAGATATGTGAATTGGTCTTTTTGACTTAATACCAGTTAGAACCAGTTTTGAGATTATCGGTGAACGGTAGTTTTCGACCGTTCACCGGTTACTTGTAATCGTTTGCAGCTGTTTTCCCAGATGAATTAGAGAAACGCGATGGAACGCTTGCGCGGGCGCGAGGCCTATCCTATTGATTTCGGCAACAAAAAGCCCGCTAGAACGTTGTCCGTTCTAGCGGGCTCAATCAGGTAGATCGGTTAGCGCGCAGTAGTGCAGGCAAACCTTACGCAAACAGGCCGTAGATGCTGATGTTGGCCTTGGCATACAGGCCGTTAGCATACTCGGTCCACTTGGAGCTGGCGCTCGAAGCCTGCGAAGAGTACTGCTGGTAGGCGGTGTAATAGGCGGTCATGGCCTGCTTGTAGGTAGCGCTATCAGCCGTAAAGGCATCGTCAGCGAAGGCCTTAGCGTAGGTGCTATCGGCGTCCTTCCAGGTGCCCTTTTCGCTATCCCACTCGTCGCCGGCAAGTTTGATGATGTAATCGGCGTAGTCCTTGCTCGCGGTCTCCTCGTTGCCGTCAGCAGGCTCGGTCGGGGCGGTCGGCATGCTTGCGGAGCTATCGCCCACCTTCTTCTTGTAGAGCTTCTGCAGCGTCGCGGACTGACGGACGATCTGCTTGGCCTGGTCCTTGGACACGCCATACTGCGTGGCCATGGTCTTGTAGTCCGAAGTGCCGATGGAATCCTCGGCGTACTTCTTCATCTCCTTAGAAGAGACGGTGATGCCCTCGTCCTCGGCAGCGTCGAGCAGGATCTTGTTGCGCACGTAGGACAGGATGACGTCGGCAGAGGGAGCGGTGTAGTTGCCATCGCCATCCTTGACGGTGTCGAGGCTGTACTGGCTCTCAATGGCCTCGCGCGCGGTGATGTCGCTCTTCTTGCCGTTGTAGCTGTAGCTTGCCACGGTCGAATCGAGCTGGTCCTCGGTGAGGGTCGCCGAGCCGACGCCCTTGCCGCCAAAACCACCGTTGCCGATAAAGAAGCCGACCACAGCAGCGATCACGACTGCAACCACGAAGGCGGCAATCATCGTCTTCTTGTGCTTGGATGCGCGGTCGTCTTCGTCGGAACCCAGGATATCGTCGTCCTCGTCCTGCTCCTCGGGCATGAGGTTCTCGTCGGCGGCGTCCGCGGCGATCTTTGCCTCCAGGCGAGCGTCCTCCTCCTCGGCCGTCGTACCGGCGGCAATATGTTCGGCAGACGTACCGGCGACCAGATCGATCTTCTCCTCCTCATCACCATCGGGGCCTTCGCCGCGCTCGATGATCTGGATGCCGTCGATCTCGTCCTTCTCGTCCTTCTTTTGAATCAGACCCATATCAGTTACTCCTTGTTAGGAAACATAGTCCGCAATAGAATACGCCCGACAAAGCGCCGGGCGTATTGATTCTCAGGTTATACGCAAACACTTAAGTACTATTTAGGCGTTTGCAGTCTGCATGCCTTAGGCCAGGTGCGCGATAACGGCATCGGCAAAGGCCTGCGTGCCCACAGCGCCCTCAACGGAGCCGGTCTGGGCACGACGAACGTCGCCGGTAACCTGCTCACCCTCGTCGAGCGTGGCAGAAACGGCGGCGCGAATGCGATTGGCCGCGTCGTTCTCGCCCAGGTGATCGAGCATCATAGCCGCGGACAGAATCTCGGCCGTGGGGTTAGCGATATCCTGGCCAGCGATATCGGGCGCGGAGCCGTGCGTCGCCTCGAAGATGGCGCAGTCGGCACCGATGTTGGAACCCGGAGCCATACCCAGTCCACCTACCAGACCGGCGCACAGGTCGCTCACAATGTCACCGTACAGGTTGGGCAGCACCAGGACATCGAAGTCGTTGGGGTTCTGGACCAGGCCCATGCAGGTGGCGTCGACAATCTTGTCGTTGAACTCGATATCGGGATAGTTGGCGGCCACCTCGCGCGCAACGCGCAGGAACAGGCCATCGGTCGCCTTCATGATGTTGGCCTTATGCACGGCCGTCACCTTTTTGCGGCCGCAGCGGCGGGCGTACTCAAAAGCGTACTCCACAATACGGCGGCTCTTGGCGATAGAGATGGGCTTGATCGAGATCGCGGAATCCGCGGCGAAGGTCTTTTGGCCCGAACGCTCAACGAGCTGCGAGAGCTCCTCGACCTCGGCAGCGCCCTCATCGAACTCGATGCCGGCATAGAGGTCCTCGGTGTTCTCGCGCACGATAACCAGGTCGACGTCGCGGAAGCGCGAGCCGTCGCCCGGCTGCGACAGGCAGGGGCGCACGCAGGCGTACAGGTCAAAATGCTTGCGCAGGGCGACGTTAACGCTGCGGAAACCCGTGCCGACCGGCGTGGTGATGGGGCCCTTGATAGCAACCTTGGTCTCGGCGACCGCATCGAGCACATGTTGGGGCAGCGGCGTGCCAAACTCGTCCATGACGCCGGCACCGGCCTCCTGGACGTTCCAGTTGATCTGGACACCAGTGGCCTCGACCACGCGGCGCATAGCCTGCGTAATCTCGGGACCGATACCGTCACCAGGAATCAGGACTACATCGTGCGCCATAATCTGTTACTCCTCGTCTTCGGCGTCGTCAGATTTTTTTACGCTAGCACGCTTCTTCTTTTTGGAGAGATCCAGGCCAAAACGTTTAACAAGCATTTCGCAAATCTCGCTCGAACGGGTCTTGAGATAGCTACCCTTGCCGTTCTCGGCATCGAACTTAAGGCGCAGCGCGAGCTTCTCGGCGACCTCGGCGTCAATCTCGCCCCGGCCAAACTCGTACAGGCAACCGAGCATGTCGCGATACTCGAGGTCGCCGTGGTAGCACTGGATGGCCTCGTCCAGGATGGGCCAAGCCTCGCGCGAACACTCGACGCTCGTGGCGCCCCACACGCACAGCAGGCGGAAGGCGGCATAGCGCAGCGTGGACGAAATCTCATCGAACAGCGCGGTCTCGGCGCCCTCAAAGGCATCGCCCAGCTGCTCGGGGCAGGTGGTGGCGAGCGCCGCCAGGGCATCGAGAGCCTCCCAGCGGGTCTGAGCCTCGGGGCGGTCGAGCGCCTCGATCAGCGCGGGCACGCAGGGCACGACGCGCTGCGGATCGCGCTCGGCAAGCAGGTGCAGCACGCGGGCGGCAAACTGACGGATGCGGCGCGTGGGGCAGCCGAGCTCCTGGACCAGGCGGTCGACGGCGTTCTCGTTCTCCTCTGCCAGCTGGAGCTGTGCCAGCTCCTCGTCGGTGAGCTGTTCGTCTTTGTTTTCTGCCATAGTTACCTCTTTTTACTATTTCTTAGCGTGCTTGTCAGCACCCTTGCTGTCATCGGTGACCGAGATGAGCTGTCGGTCGGCCGCGCCATTGCGACGCGCACGGCGGCGCTCCTCGGCATCGCCCGCGTCGGCGGCGGCGCGGTGAGCCTTGTTAACGTTAAAGACCTCGTCGTGTTTGCGCCACGGACCGACGGACTCGCCAAAGCTCATCTTAAGGCCGGCGATAAAGCCGCCGAGCCAGCCGATCGGCGCAAACTGCACCAGCGGGAACAGCGAGAACACCCAGGTCAGCAGGATGACTGCCGCCGCTCCCGCAAAGTTGGCAATCCAGTAGTCGCGCTTGGTGATGACGCGCTTTTCGCACGCCCACTGGCCGCACAAAAAGCCAATGTAGATCGCGAAGAGAAAGAGCACCAGCGCAAGCACCACGAACGTCCAGCTCATGGGCGCTACTCCCCGTGATGGTGGCCGCAGCAGCACTCGTGGCCATCATCATGGCCGTGGCCGCCGCAGCACTCGTGGTCCTCGCCATGGTGGTGGCCGCAACCGCACTCATGGTCGTCGCCGTGCTCGCCGCAACCGCAGCCGTCCTCGTGAGCACCGTGCTCTTCGGGACGATACTGCGACCAGTCCAGACCGGCGGCGATGGCGTCGGCCTCCTCCTTATAGAGGACCGTGATGGCCTGGGTGCCCAGCTTGGCACCACCGATGGCATCGAGCATGTCGTAGAGCGTAAAGGCCACGTCGGCGCCGGGCAGCGCAAGCTCGCGATCGTCGGCATAGGCGAGCGCCAAGCGCAGGTCCTTGATGAAGTGCTCGACCATAAAGCCGGGCTTGTAGTCGCCGTCGAGCGCCTTGGTAGCCAGGCTCTCCATGGCGCCGGACTTGCCGGTACCGCCCAGGATCATCTGGCGGGTCTTCTCCAGATCAAGGCCGCTCAGCTCGGCAAATGCCATGGCGTCTGCCATGCCGACCATGCAGGCGCCCAGCGACACCTGGTTGGCGAGCTTGGCAGCCTGGCCCTTGCCGGCGCCGTCGAAGCAGCAGATGTTGGCCGCAAAGGTGGCAAGGATGTCGCGGACCGGCGCGATGTCGTTCTCGGTAGCGCCCACGATAGCCGTGAGCGTACCGGCGATAGCGCCCGACTCGCCGCCGGTGACGGGGCAGTCAAACGCCATGCGACCAGAAACCTGGGCGGCCTCGGCAATGTCACGGGCAAGCTCGGGCGAGCTCGTGGTGAGGTCGATCAAGACCGCGCCGGGCTTAGTGCACGCGAGCAGGCCGTCGCCCGCCAGGTAGAGTTCCTCGACCTCGGAGGGATAGCCCACCATGGTAAAGACGACATCGGCGTTCGCCGCGGCATCGGCCGGCGTATCTGCCCAGACGGCGCCGCGCTCGATAAGCGCCGCCGCCTTGGACTTGGTGCGGTTGTTGACCGTGACGGGATAGCCGGCGTCCAGAATGTGGCCGGCGATGGGGGCACCCATGATTCCGGTGCCGATGAATGCGACGGAGAGCTTGTTTGCCATGAAACCTTTCCTTTTGGGTTGGGTGTTGTTACCAGGTTGAATACTCGGTGCCAGCGTTTGGGCTGTGAGTCGAGGGCGATTACGGACGCAGCGCTTGCCTACTGACCGCGCACGCGGCGGGCGATACGGTCGGAAAGCGACGCCTTGTCGGCGCGGTTCTTACCCCAAAACGCGCAGCCCACCATGCCGGGGCCCACGTGCGAGCCGATGGTGGGACCCACGGAGCCGCGAATGATCGTGACGTCGGCGCAACCCTCCTCCTTGCGGATGGCGGCTTCGAGCCAGTCACCATCCTTTTCGGCATCGGCCGTCATGATCGCGATGGGCATGGTGCGGTCGGGCACGTAGTTCTCGCGGAACGACTTGAGGATGGACTTGAGCGCCTTCTTGCGGCCGCGGTTGACGCCGATCAGCGACAGCGAGCCGGCCAGGTCGTAGGAGAGCTCGGGCTTGACGTCGAGCTTTGCCGTGAGCTGCGCCGCCGCGGGCGGAATGCGGCCGCCGGCAGCCAGCGCATCGAAGCTCTCGAGCGTAAAGTAGCCGTGGACGTAGGTCTTTGCCTCGTTTGCCCAATCGACCAACTGCTTGGCGGTCAGTCCCGCCGAACGCTGGCGCACGGCCTCGAGCGCCAAGAGCGCACCGGTCGCGCAGGGCAGAGCGTTGTCGACCACGTAGAGCTCAAAGTTGGGATACTCGGCGCGCACGGCATCTGCCGCCTGGCACGCGGAGTTGTAGCTCGACGACAGCGCCGAGGTAAAGCACAGGTAGACCGTGGGCGTGCCCTCTTTGGCGCACTCGGTAAAAAACTCGATATAGCGACCGAGCGACACAGCCGAGGTGGACACGCGGGCACCGGCGCGCATGCGGTCGTAGAACTCCTTAGGGCTCATGCTCGACCAGATGTCGTCTGTGCGCTCCTCGCCATCGATAATGAAAGGGAAACCCAGGATATCGACATCGAGGTTCGCGGCGACCTCGGGGCTAAAGTCGCAGCAGGTATCGACGACGATGCGGCAACGGTTCGAATGACCGGCGGATGCGGCCTTGTCCATCAAAGCGACTCCTTACGTAAAAAGGCGGCCACCCGCATGGGATGGCCGCCAACCGTTAACTCATGCAAGTTAACGTATTTTACTCGTCAAGTGTTTCGATGCGGGGCTTGATGATGCCATATCCACCATTCTTACGGTGATACACCACATTGATGAGACCGGTCGTCGCGTTCTCGAACACGTAGAAGTCGTGGCCCAGCAAATCGGTCTGCACCAGCGCCTGCTCCTCGGTCATCGGGGTGACATCGATGACCTTCTCGCGGACGAGCAGGTCGTCGTCCTCCTCGGGCAGCAGCAGGTCGGCCAGATCCTCAACGCGCTCGACCGGCGCGACATCCGCGGCACTGGCACCACCCTGGCGGTTGTCCACGACCTTGGTCTTGAACTTGCGCAGCTGGCGGGTGACCTTATCGGCGGAGAGGTCGATGGCAGCATACATATCTGCGCCGTGCTCGGCAACGCGAATCACCGAACCGCGGGCACGAACCGTGACCTCGACGATTGCCGGGTTGGGGTTCGAGGGGTTCTTCTCATAACGAAGCACGACGTCGACTGTCATGGGCTCGATGTCGAAAACCTTGAGCGCCTCGCCGATTTTCTCATCCACATGCGCACGCAGAGCATCGGTTACCGTCGTCTTGCGTCCAGAAACCTTGATATCCATACGTGGCTCCAATCTGCCTCGGGGACTTACTGTACTGGCTATGTACCCATTGCCGTGCATTTAATCACGCGATTTCCCAAAGACCCGAATAACGACTGCTTGATACCGCATACCGAAGTCTCGCACTTTTCCGTGGCAAAGTGCGCTATAGGAAGGCGTCGACGGAGTTAATTTTTCTCCCGAAAATTAGCTTTGACCTGCTAGTTTTACCAAAATAGAAAAGCCGGGCTCCCCTATTTGGGAGACCCGGCCATGCGTGTTGAAACCGTGAAGAAGCGCCTTGTTCAGCGTGTGGCAGGCGCCACCCCTACCAATAACTAGCTATTGAGCTTGTTGATGTCATCGTCGGTGATGGTGCCCTCCTGGCTAGACGACGGGCCGTCGCTGTTGTTATCAGAGGCGTCGTCATCGGAGGACTCGGTCTCGTTGGACGTGGAGTCGGATGCCTGCACATTGGCCCCCGAAACGGTCTTGGCGGTAAGGTCATAGGGCATCTGTCCGTACCAGACGCAGTGGACTGCCTCGAGCGTGCCGTCGACCGTGATGCCGTCGAGGGCATCACTCACGGCACGGCACAGCTCATCGTTAGAGCTAAGGCCTGCGACGCCAAGCGTGGAGGGTGCCTCGAGCGTGCCGACATAGGAGATCTGGCTCATCAGGCGCGCGAGGTAACCACCGGCCGTGGAATCACAGATCACGTAATCGACCTCGCCCGACTCGAGTGCCTCGAAGCACTCGTTGATGTTGGAGAAGGTCTTTTGGTTGGCCGTGATGCTTTGCTTGGCAAGCGCTTCCTGCGAGGCCGAGGAAGTCTGAACGCCCAAGGTAGCGGTGTTGAGTGTGTCGGTTGAGACACTCGGGGACTCTCCGTCGCTGGTCTTGCCGAACACGGCGGCAGCATCGTACAGACAGGTGCCAAGCGAGCTGATGTCGCCGCCCGCAGACTTGATGTCGCCAATAAAGATGTCGGCCTTTTTATCGCTGAGCGCGGAATCGGCCGAGGGCGCATCGACAAAAGCGACCTTGAGACCCATGCGGCATGCGAGGGCACGAGCGGCATCGACCGCATAGCCCGTGAGGTTTCCGTCGGCATCCTGCATGGCCTGTGGGGCGTCGGACGTATCGAGGGCGACCGTCAGGGTTCCCGGCGTGACCAGGGCATCGTCCGATACCGTGGGGGTAACGGTCTCGCGCTCGATCTGGTCGATCGTGGGCGTCGTGAACGTGGACAGTGGATTGAACGCACATCCACTCAGGCCCAAAACGGCAATGACCACCGCGGTCCCAGCACCTAACCGAGCCGCATGCATCAAGCTGCCCCTCACCATGTCCACTACCCTGCCTTCTGTGTCGTATACAATCCGTGCCCTGCACGGAATATCGGGTTGTTCCCACCAGCTGACCTGGTATTTGACCCCACACTTGCGCACCGGGGCGTTTGCTCGGGAGGCCGCAGCCACCTTCACGACTGGCCCGCTCGCCCGCGAGGCGGTATTGCCCCAAAGAAAGTAGAACGGACGGTGCGGCTTACATCTAGGACGCGCCATGATCGCGCCGCGCGCACGCGGTCGCTTACGTGGATCCCTTTGACCGCGTCTGTCTTGGACTAGGATGGGCATTTCGTCCGTCCGCAACCACAGCCTGGCAGGAACGTAGCGCATTATAGCTAAGTTCAAGCTATAGTTTAAGGTTAGGGACGTTATTCGCATCGCGAGCACAGATTTCGCAGGTCGGGGCGGACCATTCGTGCCCCCATGAAGCCCGGAGCTCCCCCACGGGGAGCCCCGGGGCACCCGTCTCAGGGTGCCGTGTGCAAAAAACGGCAAATATGAGTACTGCTACCAATTTAGTAGCAGCGTATTTCCGCCCCACGAGCCCTTTTTGAGTTCCGCACAGCCCGCTTGGCGCCAAGATATTCCACATTCGTTTATTATCTCTTCGCTGAATCCAGTTTTTCGGCCCAAGTTTCTTTATTTTTGCTGTCACTAATCTAGTAACAGTACTCATATTTGCCGTTTTTTGCACAGGGCATATAAACAGACCCCCTATAAAGCCATAGTTTTACGCCGGCTTGAGCCCAAAGCACGCTCGGAGCGTATTCAGCAGAGCATCTTGCCTCTTTCGACGAGCCTCTACACGATTCTGATATCGCTTACCCATACGCTGGTGGATGCGCCATGCGAGCGCTTCCATCGCTTCCATGTCGCAGAGCATTTCGTTGTTGACCGTCGCGACCTCGATTCCCATGGCCACAAAACCCGTATTGCGCTTTTCGTCGTGAATGCGCCCGCCACGAGACGAATGACCCTGCTCACCGTTGTATTCCAGGTCAAACCGGGCTGCTTCCTGATAGGCATCACAAACCACATGCGGCATCCCCGAGATCGCCTGCGCACGGTCGTTGAACTCGATCTTGTGGTCGGTCTTAAAGGGACCACAGGCAAATCCGCCATAGGAAAACGGAAGCGAAAACATGGCAAGCATGATGCACTCCATGGGTGAACGCAGGTTTTCCGACAGGTAGGGGCACAGGCGCAGCAGCCGTTTGGCGGCACTCCCATTGCATCCGGAAAGGTATTTTTCCAGTCGATCAGGCGTCAGCACCGGCTCAACTTCAAAGTAGCCTACGTCTTTTGGTTGGTCTTTGTCCTTTGCAAGCTTGTTCGCAACAGGTGAGCTGTAGGGAGGCAGATACCGTCCGCGATCGCTCAGCGAAATCTTGGAGCACAGCTCCTGGGCCAGGGCAAATGCCTGGATACAGCCGACTTCGCGCGCAACGGCGGCACAGAGGGCCTCGGGAGACAAGCTGTACACCCCCGGCTCCACCTCCAAAATCGAAGCGTCCGGCAGGCCTGTAGAACAAACGGACCAGCTTGCACCAGGCATGCGGCGACGCTGCTTTGCAGACCCCACCAGTAGGCACAGGTCTTCTTGAACCTCGCCACTCACGACCCCGATCCTCACCAAATCGGGAAGATAGATGTCCTCGGCCGAGGGGGACGATGCGCGCAGCACACGGCACTCTTCATCGGGAGCGAGGTCCCTCCAACTGATGTAACCCATTTGTCGGCGCTCGGCGCGCATCATGCGCAGCGCCGAGGCGCCAGTCAGGATTACAGAGGCCGCCAGTTGCTCGCTTGTCGGCTCGATGCGTCGCGCTATCTTCACTGCCACAAAACCACCCCTACCAAACGCGTGCGATAGCGAGGCCATCGACTGCTGCGGCGCCGGCACGCTTGAGCTCCGCCGAGGCTGCTGCCATGGTCGCGCCCGTGGTAATGACATCATCGATGAGCAGCAGACGGCGGCCGCGCACATCCTCGACCGTCTCGTACATGCCCCGGGCATGCTCCCGGCGCTCATCGCGGCCGAGCTCTCGCTGGTCACCATGACCGTATTTGACCAGGGCGTCCAGCAACGGGACACCCGAAAGATCGCAAAACGAGCGCGCGATTGCTTCCATATGGTCGAATCCACGCCGCCGAAACGCCGCCGCAGTCGCGGGCACAAACACCACCGCGTCCGCACCGGACAACACACCGCCGTAGCGATCGGATGCTGCCACCTGGGCATGCAAGGCAGTGTCGTAGAGCAACTCCGCCAGATACGGTGCCAGACGGCGCTCGCCCGCATCCTTGTACGCCTTGATGATGCGCGGCAGCGGATGTGCATAGACGGCACACGCCAGGCAGCGATCGAGCGCCTCGGCCATTGCCGAAGACGTGCCCTCGACCGAGCACTCGGTACACAGCAAATCCCCAAACGGGGCGCCGCATCGGATGCAACTATGACACGGATCGATGAGCGCGAGCGATGCCAGACAATCCTGGCAGATCAGCGCACCGGAACGCTCGCAGCCAGCGCATCGCGTGGGCGACAACGCCTCGAGCGCCTCATACGTCGCGCGCTCGGCAAGCGGTAGCAATTCGTCCGCAAACGGTAGGACGCCTGCGCCCTGCAAGCGAGTCAATACGTTCAGATGTCTCTTCATGACACAACCCTCCCTACGCGAAGGCGAAGGGAGGGTTGTCGGTGTAGAGCCATGATACCCAGAGGTGCTGGGGTCAGGCGGGTTACATCCGCTTACGGACGTTATTCGCCGGCAGGCGGTTGCGGTACGGACGAGGTGCGGGTCGAGCCTTCGCCACCGTCCTGGCGCGGCTTGCGGGAGCGACGGCGACGGCGACGCTTTTGACCCTGGTCGGTCGAGCCCTCGCCGCCGCGATCCTCACGCGGTTCGCACTCGTCGCGAGCGCCGCCGTGCGAAGCCTTGGCGGCAGCTCCTCCGCCATCGCCGGGGCGACGGCGCGTGACCTTGACTTCGCCATCCGAAACCTGATCGGCCACAGAAGGAATCGAGGGTTTCTGCTGCGCGCCCGAGGAATGGCGACGACGCGGACGTGACGCGCGCTCCTCCTCGCCACGCGGCTTGCCAGCCTTGTCGGCAGGCGCGTCGGAGGCCGAGGCGCCCTTGGGAGCGGCACCGGCCTCGCGAGCAGCTGCGGCGCGGAAGGCGTCCTCGCGCTCCTCGCTCGACAGGTGACGGCGACGACGGCGCGTGGGGTTCATGCCACCGCCGCGATTTTGCTGCTGGGGCTGCTGAGCCTCGCGCTCGCGGGAAGCGTTCTTACCCGCGGCCTCGCCATTGTCGACGGACGCCGTGCGCTTGCGGCGGCGACGGCCATCGGCTGCTCCCTCGGTCTCGGGCGCCTCGGCCTTGCCGCGGCCCTTTCCACGGCCACGGCCCTCGCCCTGGCCCTGAGCGGTGCGAGCATCGGATTCGGCATCGCGACGACGGCGCTTGGGCATCGATGTGCCGGCCAGACGATCGGCGCTCGACAGGCCATCGCCCACGTCGACGCCGTTTTCGCGATCGAGTTCCATGAGCGCCAGACGCATCTCGGGCGACTCGATGCGCTCGAGCACGTCGCGCGTCACGCAGTCGGGGCGGCAGTTGCAGCCCTGCTCGGCGGCCTTCTTTTTGCAACCCTCCGAGCACGTCATATCGGCCAGGTTGACCTTAAAGACTTTGCCGTTCTCCAGGCGCAGCACCAGCTGCTCACGCGGCGTGTCATATTCCTGGATGCGCGCCTTGCCAAGCGGCGTATCGATAAGCGTCTTCTTTTTGGGCGCGCGGCTCTTAAAGTCCTTGTACGCCTCGAACTCGTAGCGCAGGCAGCACATCAGGCGGCCGCAGACGCCACTAATCTTGGACGAGTTGAGCGGCAGGTCCTGCTCCTTTGCCATGCGGATCGAAACCGGCTCAAACTGTCCGCCAAAGCGCGTGCAGCAGAGCTCCTGGCCGCACTGGGCATAGCCGCCCACCAGGCGGGTCTCGTCGCGCACGCCGATCTGGCGCATGTCGACGCGAATGTGCAGCGTCGAGGACAGGTCCTTGACGAGCTGACGGAAATCGACGCGCTCCTCGGCCGCAAAGTAGAACACAGCCTTCTCGCCGCCAAACAGGTACTCGACGCCGACCGGCTTCATCTCGAGGTCGAGCTCTTTGACCAGACGACGGAAATCGACCATGGCCTCGTCGCCCTGGATGGCCAGGTCGTCGGCAAGCTGCAGGTCGATGTCGCTCGCCACGCGCAGCACGGGCTTGAGCGGCTGGCCGATCTCATCTTGCGGCACCTCGAAGGGATCGGCCGTGACCAGGCCGATCTCGGTTCCGCGCTCGGTGGAGCAAATGGCATAATCGGCCTCGAGGATATCCAGATCCTGCGGATCAAACCACAGGTCGCGCGAGGCGTAGGTAAACTTAACGGGTACGACTAACGGCATTTCAGTGCCTTCCTGATATCGAACAGCATGACCTCGATGGCCAGCTGGGGAGTAACGTTTCTGGCGATGTTGCGCTCGGCGGTCGCGACCGCCTCGAGCGCCCGGGTGGCACCCGCAACATTCGTCGCGGCGGCAAGCCGCCCGATCGTGTCGCGCACGTCTTCGTTCACGACGTCGGCCGCCTCGTCCTGAAGTGTCAGCAGCACGTCGCGCATGAGCGTCCGCGCGCTCGCCAGCGCTTTCATGATACCCGAACGCTCGCGCGCGTTGAGTTCGCGCTTGTTGCGGTCCTCAAGCTGCTTCAATGCTCCACGCGACAGGTAGTCGGCGTTTTGCTCGAGCACCTTTTCCTGTGTGGACTTGACCTCGGCGAGCGGCGCCTTAACGGCGACGATGAGCGACTTGGCGCGGCTGAGCACATCAGCCTCGTCGGCAGCGATGAGCGAATCGATGGCGCGGACCATTTGGCGGCGAGCATCCTGGCGCTCGGCACTCTTAAGGAACTCGATGCCGCGTGTGGGGCTTCCCGCCACGGCGACCGCCATGCGGCAACGCGCGAGATCCTGACCCGTCGCGCGGCTCACGGCCTGCGCGGCCACGGTGGGCGACACCAGCCGAAACGGCACGCACTGACAGCGGCTCACGATGGTGGGCAACATCACGTCTGCCGAGGTGCCCAACAAGATGAACATAACGCCCTCGGGCGGCTCCTCGAGTGTCTTGAGCAGCGCGTTGGCGGTGTTAGCGCGCAGTTGCTCGGCACGATCGATGATGTAGACCTTGGCCTTGGCACGGATGGGCGCCAGCGGCACGTCATCGAGCAGCTCGCGGGTCTGGGCAATGAGGTAGCCTGTGGCGCTCTCGGGCGTGTAATAGTGCACGTCAGGATGCGTATGCCGAGCAACGCGTACGCAGCTGTCGCATGCTCCGCAGCCGTCCTGCTCGCACAGGAAGGCCTGGGCGAGCGCCCATGCGGCATCGAGCTTGCCGGCACCGGGAGCGCCCAAAAACAGGTAGGCGTGCGATGCGCGGCCGCTGGCGACGGCGTTGGTCAAAAAATCGCGAACGCGCTCTTGGGTGTCGAGCTTGGCCAGCAGGCTTGCCTGAGCGGGGGCCATGTTACTCGGCCTCCTTGGCAAGCGCGGCGGCGACAGCATCTTGCGAAATGACGAGACCGTACGCGCGAATCTGCTCGACCGTCTTCTCGAAGACTTCCTCGACGGTCGCAGTGGCGTCGATGAGCTTTACGCGGTTTGGCTCCTCGGCAGCAATGGCGCAAAATCCCTGGTAAACACGCTCCTGGAATGTCATGCCTTTTGCCTCCATGCGATCTGCCGCGCCACGGGCTGCCATGCGTAGCGCCGCCTGCTCGGGCGTGATGTGGTAGACGAGCGTGAGCGCCGGGTGTGTTCCCGCGACGGCCAGGTTATTGGCATCGCACACTATCTGGCGATCGAGGCCGTCGGCAAATGCCTGGTAGCAGGTCGTGGAATCGTAGAAGCGGTCGCACAGGACCACCTTGCCGGCCGCGAGGGCGGGAGCTATGACCTCGTGCACCAACTGGGCGCGCGCCGCCTCGTAGAGCAGCAACTCGCAGGTGTCGCCCATCGCCGTATTGGCGGGGTCGAGCAGCAGAGCGCGGATCTTTTCGCTGATGGCGGTGCCGCCCGGCTCGCGCAGGCTCACAACCTGGTAGCCAGCGAGTTCGAGCGCGCGGGCAAGCAGACGCGCCTGCGTGGACTTGCCGGCACCATCGACGCCCTCGAGCGTGATAAAGCTATGTTGAGCGGGCTCAAAAGCCATGAGCGCAGCCCCTTCCTATAAGGCGCGTAAATGCAGATATATCAACCAAGCCATGATACCCCAGGGGCAGGCGCGCCCCAAATCGGGCCTAGTCATTGGGTAGTCATTGGGGACGCTCTTAAATGACTAGGCGACAGCTAGGGACGTTCCTAAAGTGCCGGCAGAAAAGGAACGTCCCTAGCTGCCGACTTTTTTGAGCGCTGGGTATAATCGTCGTATTGATTTGAAATGTGGCGAAAGGAGTGGCAATGTCTCGGTATTGCGCCTCGTGCGGCAAACTTCTTGCAGATGATGCCAAGTTCTGCACCTCATGCGGTGCACCCGTTGAGCAGACAACCGCAAGCAATGGCCAACCCGCGTTTGAGCAGACCGGCTTCCTCGATACGCCGCAAGCTAAGCCGGACGACCCCCTCGCCTATCGCCCCGACCCCGCCGCCAGCCCCGCAGCGGTCGAAACGACGCAGCGCATACCCGTCGCGGACACCCCGCCCCAACAGCAACCGGCATCTACGTACGCGCCTGATTCACCGCAGGCCCCCGCCGCCAAAAAGAGCAGCACCAAGGCGCTTATCGCCGTTATCGTTGTGCTCGTGGCAATTATCATCGCCTTGGTCATCTTTTTTGTGATCAAGCCTTTCGACAACGCCGCCACGCAAACGACTGCCGAGATTACTAAGCTGCACCATGATGTTGACGATGATGACCTCAAGCCTCTCGACGACCCCAATAGCCTTTTTGACGATGACGATGATGACGAGGATGGCAGCCAGGCGACCCTCTCCGAGCAAAACCTCTACCGTCGCCTGAGCGAATACTACGACCTGCTCGAAGATCTCGATAACCAGGTCCGTGCCTGCGCAGAGGCGTTCAATGGCGGTTATCTGGAAGAGGACCGTACCGCCCGTCAAAATCTCGCCGACGTCGCCGAGCGCACGGAAGACACCATCGAGCAGTACTACGATATCGTCGAGGACCTGGACGTCCCCACAAGCTCTAAGAACTACAGCTCGTGGAAGGACATCATTGCTCTGTACGACGACCTGGATCACCGCATCGATGCGATCTGCGATGCCTGGGAGATCAGCTTAAAGTACGCAAAGCCCGCGGACCATAAGAACGAGATCGTGGCGCCGCTGTCGCGCGACAACGTGGCGGGCACCAATGACAATAAGTACCGCCTAGACTTTGAGGAGCGCTATCCCGGCGCCAAACCCGTCGAAGTGAACTAACGCCTTGTCGTTTCCGAGCCGGCAGTTAGGGACGTTCCTAAACTGCCGGCAGAAAAAGGAATGTCCCTAACTGCCGGTCAAAAAACGAGCGAGGATCATGGGACCCTCGCTCGTTTTTTGGGCAATGTTTCGACTGCGCCGTTACTTGTCGGCGGCTGCTTTCTTGGCAGTCGACTTCTTCGCGGTCGTCTTCTTAGCGGCAGTGGCTTTCTTAGCCGTCGTCTTCTTCGCAGTCGAGGTCTTCTTCGCCGCGCTCGCCTTGGTCGTGGTCTTGCGGCCGCGGGCGGGCTTCTTCTCCTTGGTCGGGCAGTCCATGTTCACGCAGATGCGCCACGGGCCGCGCGCGGTGTTGACCACCACGATGGGGGCGCCGCACTCGGGGCAGGTCTCGCCCGTCGCCTCGAGCTTGCCACGCGCCGGCAGTGGATAGCTCACGCCGCAGTCGTCATAGTTGGTGCAGCGGATAAAGCGCTTGCCGCTCTTCTCGCTCTTGTGTGCGATCAGGTCGCCATGGCGTCCTGCCTCGGCGCACACCTTGCACTCGCCCACCTTAAGGTCGGGCTCGTAGTTGGTGGGGCATGTGGGGTTCACGCAAATCTCGAAAGCCTTTTGGCGGAACGGCTGGCACTTAATGCGCGGCGCACCGCATTCGGGGCACACAGCAGCCTCGCCCTCGAGCGGGCTCACCTTGACGCCGCTCGGCACCGGATAGGTCACATCGCAGTCGGGCCAGCCCATGCAGCCAATGAAGCTGCCGCGGGTCTTGGCGCTCGTCTTCATAACCAAGTCCTTGCCGCACTTGGGGCAGGCGCCCACGCGCGCATCGGCCGTGACGGCGTCGCTGATGGCGTCGCCCAGCTCCTGCGTATGCTTGAGCAGCTCGTCGAGCACGCCGGCCAGCAGCGCGCGCGAGTGCGTCACGACATGCTCTTCGGTGTCCTCGCCGCGCTCCACACGGGTCATATCGCCATCGAGCTCGCTGGTCATATCGGGGCTCGTGATGCGCGGGGCAAACTGCGTCAGTGCGTCGATGATGGCGATGCCCAGCTGACTCGGCTCCACGGGATCATTTTTGAGATAGCGCACGGCATACAGGCGCTCGATGATGCTCGCGCGCGTTGACTTGGTACCCAGGCCGCGCTTTTCCATCTCCTGCACGAGCTTGCCCTGGCTGTAGCGCGCGGGCGGCTCGGTCTGCTTGGCCTCGAGCTTAATGTCGAACACGTCGACCGTATCGCCCTGCTCAAGCGGCGGCATCTGCTCGTCGCGCTTGAGTCCATACGGGTACGCCTCACGGAAGCCGGGGGTCACGAGCACGTCGCCCGAGGCCACGAACGGCTCGCCGTTCACGTCGAGCTCGAGCTTGGTGTTCTCGATGGTCGCGGGACCCATGAGCGTTGCCAGGAAGCGACGGGCGATGAGGTCGTAGAGCTTGCGCTGGCCACCGTCGAGCGTGGACGGATCGCCCTCGCCCGTAGGATAGATAGGCGGGTGGTCGGTGGTCTCGACCTTGCCGCGCGTGGGCTTCATGGGACCGGCGAGCACCTTTTTGCATACGGGCGCCAGCGCCGGGTTGATCTTTGCCAGGTCGCTCACCACGGCGCCCAGATCGAGCGTCGCAGGGTACACGGTATTGTCGACACGCGGGTAGCTGATGAGACCGGCCATGTAGAGGGACTCGGCGATGCGCATGGTACGCGCAGGTGAGATGCCCTCGGCTGCGGCGGCAGCCTGCAGCGAGGTGGTCGCAAACGGCGTGGGCGGCTGCTGCTTGCGCGAACGCTTGGTCACCGCGGCGACGGTTGCCGTCGCAACGCCGTCGACATGGCCGTACGCCGCCTCAGCAGCATCCTTGTCGGTAAAGCGCGCCGTCTTGTGCGCAATCTTAAAGCGGTCGTCCTCGGGAGCACCCTGTGCGGCGCCCATGCCGCGGATCTGCCAATAGTCCTCGGGCACAAACGCCATGCGCTCGCGCTCGCGCTCGACCACCAGGGCAAGCGTCGGCGTCTGCACACGGCCGGCAGAGCGCACGTTACCAAAGCCGCCAAACTTGGCGAGCGTCAGGTAGCGCGTGAGCACCGCACCCCAAATGAGGTCGATGTGCTGGCGGCTCTCGCCGGCGTCGGCCAGATTCTGGTCGAGCGAGACGAGATTATCGAAGGCCTGCGTGATCTCGGCCTTGGTAAACGAAGAATACTGGGCGCGGGCAACCGGCAAGTCCGGCGCCACCTCGCGCACCTTGTTAAGGGCGTCCGAACCGATTAGCTCGCCCTCGCGATCGAAGTCCGTGGCGATAATGACGCTATCAGACTTTTTAGCGAGGTTCTTGAGCGAACGAATGAGTTCCTTCTCGGCCGGTAGCTTAATGACGGGCGCCCAGGTGAGGTAAGGCAGGCTCTCGAGTTTCCAGCCCTTGATTGAGATGCCATCGGCAAGAAACGGCTTGCGCTTGGTGTCGTAGGGCGGACGCGCCAGGCCATCGGGTATGTCGGCCGGCAGCATCTCGCCGTCCTCGGTGACCGAATACCAGCCCAGCTTTTTATCGAACAGCACGCTGTCGCAAAAATCGGGCGCTAGGATGTGACCGGCAAGGCCGATGGTCACGCACTCCTCGCCCTTCCACTCAAAACGGTAGATGGCGGTGTTGTACACCTTGTCCTTTTTGGGCTTGCCCGTGGACAGACGCTCGGCGATCTGACGCGCGGCGTCGTTTTTCTCGGCGATGATGAGCTTCAAAAGAGGCTCCTATCTCGTATCTCTGCGGCTACGCCCGCCCGTATGGCGGCCGACTTACGCCCTTGCTTGCTCAATCTGCCCGATGAGCCAATCGCACCAGGCATCCATGCCCTCGCCCTTGCGCGCGCTCACGGCAAACCGCGGCGCCTGCGGATTGAGGTCATCGAGTGTCTTAGTATACCTATCCATGTCAAAATCGAAAGCCGGGGCCACGTCGACCTTGTTGAGCAGCTGCGCGCCGGCGTGCTGGAAGATGCCCGGGTACTTGATGGGCTTGTCGTCGCCTTCGGGCACCGAGAGGATCATGATGGACAGGTTCTCGCCCAGGTCAAAGTCAACTGGGCAGACCAGGTTGCCCACATTTTCGATAAAGATGACGTCGATGTTATCGAGCCCAACGGCCTGGTCGAACGCGTCAACGGCTTCCATGATCATGTTGCCCTCGAGGTGGCACAGGCCGCCCGTGTTGATCTGGATGGCAGGCATGCCGGCTTCCTTCATGGTGATGGCGTCGACGTCCGAGGCGATATCGCCCTCGATGACGGCGCAACGCAAGCCCGCCTTGTCGCGCAGGCGCTCGTTGGTGCCCAGAATCGTAGTGGTTTTGCCCGAGCCAGGGCTCGAAAGCACATTGATCACATAGGTGTTTGTCTCTTTAAATCGCTGACGTAGCTGATCTGCCAGGCGCTCGTTGCGCGACAGGATCGGCGACGCGATATCAATCGTTTTCTCAGCCATACTTAGCGCTCCTTAATTTGGCCCCTTTATACCCCATCACCAGATGGCTAGCGGGCTAATCGTCGGGGGTTTCGATTTCGATACTGGCGATGTCGAGCTCGCGGCCGTGCAGCAGACGCACGTTGGCGCCGCCACACTGGGGACAGCGGCAATGGAAGCGGTCGTGCTCGAAGACCTCGCCGCAGTCCAGACACTCGCTTTGTGGATGGACCTCCTCCACGGCAAGCTCGCAGCCGCGCGTGAGCGGGTCCTCGTCGCGAAATGTCTCCCACGCAAAGTCGAGTGCTTCGCGCACGACCTCGGTCATATCCCCGATACGCAGCGTTACCAAAACGGCGCGCGAGGCCCCCGCCCCACGCGCCGCGCGAATCACTGTATCGAGTATGCCGTTGACAATGCCAACTTCGTGCATACCGTTTTACTCCTCGTCGTCCTCGTCGTCCGAGAACAGGTCCAGACGACTCACGAACAAGCCCTCCTTGCCCTCGCGCGCGGTAATGACCACACGGGCGATGGCGAGCGAAATCTCGTAGAGCGAGAGCAGGGCGCCATACATGAGACCCAGCGTAACGGGCGAGCCGTCGGGCGTGATCACAGCCGAGCCCACGAGCAGGCCAACGTATACATAACGCCAGGCACCGCGGAAAGCAGCGTAGGACACGATGTGGAAGACGGACAGATAGAAGATGATGAGCGGCAGCTCAAACGCCACGCCAAAGCCGATCATAAAGAGCAGCTCCATGTTGACGTAGTTCTCCAGATCGGGCAGTGCCGTAGCGACGGCCGAGGTCTCGCCGATGAGCCACTCAAAGCCCGCAGGAATGATGATGAAATAGCAGAAAATGGCGCCCAGGAAGAACAGCACCGTCGAGGCGAGCACCGTGGGCACGACCCACTTGCGCTCGTTGGGGCGAAGCGCCGGCAGGAAAAACGCCAGAATCTGCCAGATGATCATGGGCGTGCACATGACAACGGCCATCTTGATGGCCAGCGAAAAGCGCAAACCAAAGCCACCGAGCGTGGTGGTGATGTAGAACTTACCGTCCGGCACAAAAGAGCGGATGGGGTCTTCCAGGATGTCGAGCACCACAGGCGTGGCGAAATACAGCACGATAGCGGCGGCAAACACCGACACGACCACGATGGTCAGGCGGCGACGGAGCTCTCCCAGGTGATCGAAGAGCGGCATTCGCGCAGGTCCGATAGGCATTACTCATCGCCTCCCTTCGGGGCGTCGGCGTCAGCAGCGTCGTCCTCGGCCTCGAGCTCGCGAGCGAGCTGGTCGACGACGGCCTTGCGCTTACGGGGACGACGGGCGTAGAGGTCAGCCGTCGTGGGCTCTGCCGGCTCGGGCTCGGGCTCCGGCTCTGCAGCTGGCTCGGGTTCGACGGCGGCAGCAGCAGGCTCGGCCTTGGCGGGCTCGGCGCTCTCGGCCTCATCAGCAGCGCCTTCGCCCTCGGTGGCACCCTCGCTCGCAGCCTTCTCGGCGGCAAGGCGGGCACGGCGCTCGGCAAAGGTCTCCTTCTTTGCGGGTGCAGCCGTCCCGGCGGCATCCTCGTCCGCATCGGAATCGTCATCGACGGCAGCCTTCTTGGGCTTGACCGGGGCCGACGCGGCTTCGCTTACCGGATCGATGATCTCGGACTGAACAACGGCCGTCATCTTTTCCTGCGTCTCGCGGAACTGACGGATGGCACGGCCGATCGTGCGGCCCATCTGCGGGAGCTTATCCGGGCCAAACAGCAAAAAGCCGAAGACCACGATGATCGCGAGCTCACCCTCTCCAATACCAAACACACATACCTCCAAGGCTCGATGTGAGTCGAGCCCGCACCGCGCCATTCGGCCGGAACTCGTCTATTCATTCGGTCAAGTATAGCGCCCGGACGCCAAAACGTCCGAGCGCATCACAAACATATGCCAAACGGCACGCCCTTTTGGGGGCAAAGATTATGCCGCCGTGATCGAAATCTCCTGGTCGACGCCCAGCAGCTGAACCACGCGCATCACCTGGGGCTGCACATTAGTGCAGCTAAAGCGCTTACCGTGGTCGACCGCGTGGTGCGCGGCGCCCACGAGCACGCCAATGCCCGTCGAATCGATGTAGCTCACCTGGGCAAAATCGAGCTCAACGGCCTCAGTGGGCTGCTCGAGCGCCAGGTCGATAGCATTGCGCAGGCTATCAGCGTTAGAGATATCGATCTCGCCGGTTACCTTAATGGTGTAGATCTCCGGCGTGGGGTTGGTGGAAATACCCAAATCCATGTATACGCTCCTTTACGTATCGAAAGTGCGGATAGTACTGGGCGCGGACTTGCGGGGCCCTAGGCGTTAGGCGCGCTCGGCACGAGCAAGCTCGGCAGCGACAAGCTTAACGGCCAGCACCAGCACGTCGAGCGCGGCCTCCAGGTCATCGACCGTGGGATAGCTCGGCGCAATACGGATGTTGGTATCGCGCGGATCCTTGCCATAGGGCCAGGTGGCACCGGCCGGCGTGAGCTTGACGCCCAGGTCGGCGCAAAGCGCGGCGACCTTCTGGGCCGAGCCCTCGGGACCATCGAAGCTTACAAAGTAGCCGCCGCGGGGGTGCGTCCAGGTGGCACAGCCCGTATCGCCCAGGCCCTCGGTGAGCTTGCGCTCAACGGCCTCAAAGCGCGGACGCAGGAACTCGGCATGCTTTTTCATGTGCTCCTTGACCGCCTCGATGGTGGGAAGGAAGCGCACGTGGCGCAGCTGGTTGAGCTTGTCGGCGCTGATGAGGCCGGCCTTCAGGCGCTTGGAGAACTCGGCGATGACCGCGGGGCTCGCACCGATGAAGCCGATGCCGGCGCCCGGGAAGGTAATCTTGGACGTCGAGGCAAAAGCCACCACGCGGTCCTCGGTGCCCGCCGCGCGAGCGAGGTCGAAGATATTGGCGAGCTCGTCGGTCTCGTCGTACAGGTCGTGCACGCAGTAGGCGTTGTCCCAGAAGATACGGAAATCGGGCGCGGCCGTGGGCATCTCGACCAGGCGACGCACGGTGTCCTCGCTAAAGGTGATGCCCGTGGGGTTGGAATACTTGGGCACGCACCAGATGCCCTTGATGGAGTCGTCGGCGGCAACCAGACGCTCGACCTCGTCCATGTCGGGGCCGTTGTCGGTCATCGCGACGGGGACATTCTCGATACCCAGGTCGGCGGTGATGCCAAAGTGACGGTCGTAGCCGGGAACAGGGCACAGGAACTTGACTTTCTTGCCGTCGTGCGCGGCCTCGTAAGCCTCCCAAGGCTCGCTGCCGCACGAACCGCAGCGCCAAAACATGCCGGCGATATCGTGCTCGATCAGAAGGCTCGACGAACCCAGTACGAGCGTCTGCTCGGCAGGGCAACCCAGGAACTCCCCCGCCAGCTTGCGTGCCGAGGGAATGCCCTCAAAGCAACCGTAGTTTGAGCAGTCGACGTTGCCGTCGTGCAGATCGGCATCGGCATTGAGGATATCGAGCATGGGTCGAGAGATGTCCACCTGGGAGGGCGACGGCTTGCCGCGGGCCATGTCGAGCGCCAGGCCCTTGGCCTTGACCTCGGCGACCTCGGCTTTGAGCGCCTCGATGGCGGCATCGAGTTCGGTGGTTTCCATCTTCTGGTAGATCGTCTGCATGGGTGCGACCTTTCGCGAAGCGGGACGTTGCAGTTTGTCTAAGTATAGACCGCCACCGCCGCAACGGCATGAAGCCGTGATAGATTAAGTTCATCGCAATGAATTATGAATCGCCGCGCATGCCGGCGTGGGGCGCCCAAGGAGGCACTATGGAATACGGATCGTTCCAGGCCGAGGAATTCGGCGACCTGCAGCGCCTGGTCGACGGGCTGTTTTACGACCGCCGCGCCATCGACCGCCTGGATCTCATCGTACAGGCCGAGATCTTGGACCTGGCGCCCGACCTCATGGAAATCGTCAACCTGCTACCGCCCGGCTACTACGACCGCCAATCACTTTGCGACCAGCTCAACTCCGCCTTGGCCGCCCACGGCTGGGGCGCCGTCTACGGCACCGTGGAATAAACCTAGTCATTTAAGAACGTCCCCATTGACTAAAACGCCGCTTGTGATGGTGTCCACAGGCGGCGTTTTCAAACTTGTATATGCTTTTACTTGTCTTTGGGCGCGAGGTGTTTGCAGACCACACTCATGTAGATCATACCGAGCACGGCAGCGGTGACCGAACCGGCAAGGATGGCGGCCTTGGCGGCCAGGACCTCAAACTGGGCCGTCGGGAAGGCAAGGCCGCTGATGAGGATCGACATGGTGAAGCCGATGCCGCCCAGAATGCCCACACCGGCAATCATGTGCCAGTTAACGTTATGCGGCAGCTCGCAGACCCTAAACTTAACCAGGGCAAACGTCATGCCAAAGATACCAATCGGCTTGCCCAGCAGCATGCCAAAGTACACGCCGAGCGTCACCGGATCGGTGAGCAGCGTGCTCATGTCCACGCCCACTAGGCGAACCTGTGCGTTCACGAACGCAAAGATCGGCAGAATCACAAAGTTGACCGGCGTGGAGATCAGACGCTCCATGCGGATGAGCGGCGGGGTCACGCGGTGCATGACGCGCTCGACCCTGGTGGTCGAGACGGTAAAGTCATGCTGGCCCAGGATGTGTGCCTCGTCGTCGTAGCGGTCATCAAGCAGCGGCAGGCACTCGCCCAACCAATCGGTGAGGCTATCGAGCTTGACGCCGCACTTGGCCGGGATGGTAAAGGCCAAGATGACGCCGGCGAGCGTGGCATGTACGCCGCTCTTGAACATGCAGAACCACAACAGCAGACCCAGTACCGAATACGGGGCAAGGCGGTAATGCTGCGTCTTGTTGAGCCACACGAGCGCGCAGGTCACAAGCGCAGCGGCGCCCAACCAAAACGGATTGGGGCTCTGACCGTAGAAGATGGCGATGGCGGCGATGGAGATAAGGTCGTCGGCGATGGCGAGCGTCGAGAAGAACACGCGCACGCCGTTGGGCACGCGGTTGCCCAAAAGCGACAGCACGCCCAGCGCAAAGGCAATATCGGTTGCCATGGGGATGGCCCAACCGTTGCGGGCGCCGGCATGGTTAAAGATCAGGTAGATGCAGGCGGGAACGACGACGCCGCCCACGGCCGCCAGCATGGGAAGCATGGCCTGACGCGGATTCTTGAGCTCGCCGACCGTCATCTCGTACTTAAGCTCAATGCCCACCAACAAAAAGAAAATCGCCATGAGGAAGTCGTTGACGAAAAGTTCAACGGTAAGACCGGCCGTAAGGTTGCCCAGACCCACATACAGCGGGGTCTCCAAAAAGTGATGGATGGCCTCGTAGGCATCGGTATTGGCGCAAATGACGGCGGCGATGGCGGCGATGACCATAACCGCGGCGGAAATCGTGCCGTTCTCGGCGATGCGCTCCCAAATGTCGTGGCGTTCAAAGCGCTTGCGCTCACGGACGTTGAACAGCTGCTCGGTTGCTGCCATGGGCGGCTCCTTTCACGGGAAAGCTCCCGTCTTAAAAAAGCACGGCCCGCCCAAGTGGCGGCGCCGCGCTCTAACGTATTACGCTTGCATCTAGCCTACCCTGCACGACAAGCACGCAGGCGTGGCCGAAAAGCGGAACCACAGGTTGAACATTATTTGCTCAACGGCACGGGCACGCCTGTCCAAGAGACGACGCGGCGCATGCACAAAAAACGACCGGAGCGCGGGGCGTCCGCGATCCGGTCGTGGCGTTCGGTCAACTAAACCTAGCAGGCGGCCATGATGGGGGCAGCGACCTGCTTCTTACGGGAGAGGACGCCCGGCATCCAGACGCCGTCGTGGTCGTCGGCAATGCCCAGGCCCTTCTGAGCAGCCTCGGTCTCGCCCTCGAGCAGGACCTGCGAGCCCTCCTCCATGATGTCGGTGATGCACAGGACAATGCCGTCAGCACCCTTCTCGGCGGCGTAGGCGCGCATGGCCTCGCGGATCTCGTCGATCATGCCGAGCGCGCGGGTCTTGTCGACGGTCTCGTACTGGCCGATGAGCAGCTTCTTGCCGGCGGGCTCGAACATCTTGATGTCGTTGCCGACCATCTCGGCTGCGGTGAAGGAGCCGGACGGACGGGTGAGGAAGACCTCCATGCCAAACTTGACCGGGTCGACGCCCACCTGCTCGCCGAGCTTGGCGGCGACGGCGCGGTCGACATCGGTGGTGGTGGGGCTCTTGAGCATAAGCGTGTCGGTCATCATGGCCGAGAGCAGCAGCTTGGCCTGGACGTCGGAAAGCTCAACGCCGAGCACGCCGGCGAGCTTGGTGACGATGGTGCAGCTGGAACCCCAGGGCAGGCAGATGTAGTGCAGCGGGCCGGCGGTCTCGAAGTCGCCGATGCGGTGATGATCGACAACGCCAAAGACCGTGGCGTCCTTAAGGCCGGCGACGGACTGGGCAGACTCGTTGTGGTCGGTGAGGACGACGAGCTGACCGGCCTCGACGGACTCGATCACGCGGGGCTCGGCGATGCCGGCGTCGGCGAGCAGCTTGGCGGACTCTGCCGGAAGCTGACCCAGGGCGCAGGCCTCGTAGGTGTTGCCGGCATACTCAACCTGGTTGAGCAGCTGGGACAGGACGACGGCGCTCATGATGGCGTCGTTATCGGGGTTCTGGTGACCAAAGACAAGAACGTTTGCCATGGATATCCTCCACTTGATATGTGTACTTGGACGTAGCTATGGTAGCACGCCGATGCCGAGCCTTCGCAGACGGAAGGGTCACGGCATATTTTGGGGCAGGCATGGGGGCCAAGACTGTCCCTTTTGCACCGTGTTGGTGCAAAGTAACCTGACCCCCTTGCACCAGCTATTTACCGGCGGCGCGCAGGGCTACGTAGGCGGCACCGATGATGCCGGCGTCGTTTCCGAGCGAAGCGACCTTGATGGGCGTCTCGCGCGAGGCAGAGAGCGCGTACTGCTTAAAGTGCTCGCGAACCTTGTCGAGATAAACATCGGCCGAAGCGGACGCGCCGCCACCGATCAGGAACATCTCGGGGTCGACCACGTTGGCGATAAGCGCCAGGGCGCGGCCAAGGTAGTCGGCCATGGTGTCGGCTGCGGCCAGCGCGAGCTTGTCGCCCTCGCGGCAGGCCTGGAACACGTCCTTGGAATCGGAGGGGCCGGTGAGCTCAATGGGCTCGACGCCCGCCTTCTTGCACTCGGCAAGGTAGTTGCTCACCACGCCGGTGGCGCTGGAATACTGCTCCAGATGGCCATGGCCGCCACAGCCGCAGGTGCGCTCCTCGGCCGGGTTCAGGCACATGTGGCCAATCTCGCCGCCGGCGCCCACAACGCCCGATACCACGTCGCCGTTAACGATAACGCCGCCGCCCACGCCGGTACCGATGGTGACCATCACCACGTTCTGCACGCCCTTGGCAGAACCGAGCCAGGCCTCGCCCATGGCAGCGGCGTTGGCATCGTTCTCATACTTAACGACCGCATCGGGGCAGTGCTTCTGAATGGCGACCCTCAGCTCGGGCAGGTTAATGGCAATGTTGGCCTTGACCTTGGCATCGCCCGACGCCGGGATGGGACACGGAACGGCCAGGCCAATGCCCGCCACAAAGGCACGCGGAATCTGTGCCTTGGCGACCACCTGGTCGATAGCCTCGGTCACCGCGGCAAAGCCCACGGCGTCAACGATAGGAGGCGTGGGCACGCTGGCCTTGGCAAGCAGGTTGCCGTCCTCGTCGAACAGGCCCTCCTTAACCGAAGTGCCGCCGACGTCGATGCCGATGTAGTACTGCTTAGGTTCCATGGGAGCCCACCTTTCTCGTTTAAACATTGCCTGTATGGTACCGCTCTCAAGGCAAAAACCTACCAAAAAGGGACAGGTTTGTTTTGGCAGGTTTTATCTGGGGTAACGCAATTGGCTGCCCAACAGGCCGCGCAAGACCATCCCCAAAAATAAAGGCGCCGGGAGGCGGAGGCTCCCGGCGCCCGTCAAAGGGACTATGTTGTCTGTTGGACCGCACGGTCCGTCGCGGCGATAACGCCGACTAGGCCTGAAGTGCCTGCAGCTGCTTGTGAACCTCGATGAGCTCCGTCGCCATGACGCGCATGGTCTCGGTGCCGGCCATCTGGTCCTCGGCATGCAGCAAAATCAACGGGGCCTCGCCGTTACGTTCGCCGTTGGCCTCCTTCTTCAGAAGCCCCATGTGAACATCGTGGCCACCGTTATAGGCCTCGTCGCCCTGCTTGATAAGCTCCTCGGCGGCGTCAAAATCGCCCTCCTTGGCCTTTTGCACGGCATTGATGTACATGCTCTTAGCGGTACCGACGTAGCTGATGATCTCAAAGCAGGTCATCTGCAGTTCGTTCATATCCTCCATGCAGAGCACCTAGCCCATCACGCTGACGCAGTGGTCGATGATGCCGGCAGCGTTCATGCGGCCGTAGTCGACCATGTTGATGACCTCGACCGGAAAACGACCGGCGGCCTCCTTCTCAAAATCGCCCTTGGTGTAGCCGATCTGCGGACCAAGCAGCAACATGTCGCACTCGTCCAGGTGATCGTGGGCCTCGTTCATGGGACGAGCCTCGACCTCAATATCCAGACCACGGTTTGCAACCTCGGCCTGCATCTTCTGGACCAGCAGGCTCGTGGACATACCGGCATTGCAGCAGAGCATGATCTTCTTCATGGTTTCCTCCTTATAACTGCGCGGCGCGCAGACGACAACTGGTTTTATTCCTTGCGGCTATTGTGCCCACCCCCCCCTGCATCTTTACACAAGGGAGAGAGCTGCGGGCACCGGCGCCGCGTACCGGCGCCCGCAAAGGTGAAAGGGACGAACGTTAGGCGTTCTACTCGGCGAGAGCCTCCTGCTTGGCGATTGCCTTCTCGGAAATCTTCATAAAGGGCAGGTAGACGGCCATGCCAATGACAATCTCGATAGCCTGCCACACGCCAGCGCGCCAGTCAAAGCCCGTAGCGAGCAGGGCATTGATGACGGGAGGCATGGTCCAGGGCACCTGGGCGATGCAGGGGCTGATGATGCCTGCGCAGGTAAGGCCATAGGTGATGCCGATGAACAGGTCGGGAAGGAGGACAAACGGGATCATGAGCGGCAGGTTGTACACGATGGGGTAACCGTAGATAACCGGCTCGTTGATGTTGAACAGACCAGGCAGGATAGCCATCTTGGAAACGGTCTCGGAAGCCTTGTTTTTGGAGAACAGGAGCGTGTCGAGCAGGAGCATGAGGGTGCAGCCCGAGCCGCCGATGAGGGCGAAGCTGTTAACGATCTGCATGTTCATGTAGTGATCGGGCTGGATGGTGCCACCGGCGGCAAAGGTAGCCATGTTGTCGACGATGAGCATGGTCAGGATCGGCTCGACGGTAGCGCCAGAGATGGTGGACTGGTGAATACCGACGCAGAACAGCAGGTTAGCAAGGGTGTAGATGAGGATAACAGCCCACGGACCAGCGTTCATGATGCTCTTGAGCGGGTTGGAGATGCACGTGGAGATGATGGTGCACAGATCGGTGCCGGCGCACACGGCGAGCAGGGCTGCGGCAAGAGCGAAGACCGCGAGGTTAAGCAGCATCGGAATCATGACGTTGAAGGAGTTGGAGACCGCGGGAGGCACGCCTTCGCCCAGCTTAACCTTGAGCTTCTCGACGCCAGAAATCTTGATGAAGAGCGAGACGGAAAGCAGGGCGATGATAATAGCCGAGAACAGACCGTTGGTGCCGGTGTTGGCAGTCGAAAGGGCGCCCGTGACCTCGGCGGAGGTGATCTTGTCGGTGAGCAGTGGGCTCGTGGCGGCAAGCGTGGCGGTGATCTGCTGCGGCATCATGATGACGAAGGCAGAGATAGCGACGACCATGCAAGCAAGCGGATTATCGAAGCGCTTGTTCTTAGCGAGGCTGTAGCCAATCAATCCGGCCAAGATAATGGCAGAGACGTTGAGGGTGCCCAGCGTAATCGCCGAACCCCACGTCTGAAGGTTGGCAAGGCCCGCCGCATCGAGCGGGAACAGAGGGAACACGACGTTGTTAATAAGAACCGCGATACCCGCAAGGATATAGAGCGGCGTGATGGTCGCGAAGGCGTCACGCAGGGAACGCAGGTGAACCTGGTTTCCCACCTTCGCAGAGACCTCGGCAAACTTGTCGAGGAAGCTCTTTCCGTTGTCACTGGCCATGATTGCTCCTAACTTTCAAATCCGGCCTTTCCTATGCGCACGGTGGTCTGTCGCCCTCTGCCACCAGATGTGCCATGTGTTGCGCGCGGCGGCGCGCGGTCTGGACGTTCGTCCGGTCGCTAATCAACCACGTGGGTCGTGGCGACCTGTTTGAGCCAGGCCGCCGACTTCTTAAGACGGCGCTTATAGCCATCCATCAGATCGACCTCGACAAAGCCATAGCGATTCTTAAAGGCATTGGCCCAAGACCAGTTATCGATGACGGCCCAATAATGGTATCCGCGGCACTTGGCGCCCTCGTCGATGGCCTTGGCCACCCACTCCAGGTGCTGACGTACAAAGTCGACGCGGTAGTCATCCTGGATGGTTCCTTCGGCGTCACGGTTCTTGTATTCGTCCATGATGCCGATGCCGTTCTCGGAAACGAACCACTCAAGATCGGGGTAGTTCTTAGCGCAGTCCATGCCAAAGTCGTAGAGGCCCTGCGGGTAGATCTCCCAGCCGCGGCTCTCGTTCATAACGGCGTCGGGCCATACGTACTCGTCGGCAAAGTGCGGCAGGCCGTACTGGTCGACCTTGCTCGCCGGCGCCTGAACACGCGTGGGGTGGTAGTAGTTGCAGCCTAGCCAGTCGACAACACCCTGCTTGAGGATCTCTTGGTCGCCGGCGCGGAACGGGAGCTTAACGCCGCCCTCGGCCAGGCTGTCGAGCACGTCGGCAGGAAGCTCGCCCTTGGTGATGAGGTCGAGCCACCAGCGGTTGTTGATGCCGCTGGTCATGCGCACGGCCTCGAGGTCCGCCTCGCTGGGGTTCTCCTTGGTGTAGACCGGGGTAAAGCAGTTGATCATGCCGATCTTGGCATCGGCGCGAATAGCGCCCTCGTCATAGGCGCGACGATAGTTGGCCACGGCCAGCGCGTGCGCCAGCGAGATGTGATACTGCACGGTGCGGGCGCGGTTGAAGTCGTGGAGCTGCGGGAACCACACGCCCTCCTGATAGCGCTGCTCGGGCTCGACGATGGGCTCGTTAAAGGTGAACCAGTACTTAATCTCCTGGCCAAACTCGTGGAAGGCGACGTCGGCGTAATGTGCGTAAGCCTCGACAACCTCACGGCTCTCCCAGCCGCCACGGTTAAAGAGGTAGGTGGGCATGTCAAAGTGGTACAAGTTGACAAACGGCTCCAAGCCGGCTTCGCGAGAGGCGCGGAACAACTCGTGATACCACGCGGCACCTTCCTCGTTGAGGTTGCCGTCGGCATCGAGCAGACGGCTCCACTGGATGGAAGTGCGATAGGTATCCAGACCCAAGTCCTTCAAAATGCGAAGGTCTTCCTGGTACTTGGCCATAAAGTCATTGCCGGCGTAAGAGCCAACGCGGTTGTAGAACGAACCCAGATCCTGGATGGACCAGGTGTCCCACAGGTTCTCGAGCTTGCCGCCCTGGTTCCACTGACCCTCAGTCTGCGGGCCGGACATAGCAGCGCCAAAGAAGAAGTCGTTGGGCAGCTGATACTGTGCCATCAAAGTCCTCGCTTTCGTGTTCTAGAGCTTCCGGTTGGAGACGGGTTTGCTTTGGCAGGTTATCCGGCGCGGGCGCGCACCGGCCATACCGATATCCAACCCGCCAAAACAAAACCGTCCCCAAACGGTCGATCCTGTTGTGCGGAAGGATTCCGTTCGTTGCTTAAACTATAGCGCTCTCATTTTAAAAGTAAAGCGTCTTTTTCTTTTTTCTTTCTCGAACTTCTTAGATAAAAGTAATATGGATGCCCTGTTGAGGGTTATACTTACTTTTTGTATTCATATATGTCGGAAAGGAGGTTCCATGATTCCCAAATACGAGGCGATAGCTGCAGATATTCGTCGAAGTATCGAGGATGGCGCTCTTAAACCGGGCGACAAGCTTCCCACCGTCGTTGAGTTCTGTGAGCTCTATAGCGTTTCCAAAATCACCGTCAAACGAGCTATCGAGCAAATCACCGAGGAAGGTCTTATTACCAGCCGGCGCGGATCGGGCACCTACGTTAAGGACACGGCGGGACTTCCCGGCCAGGCGTTTTTCCAGGGCAAAAACGACCGTGCCCAGGGCTTTTCGTATGAGCACCGCGGGGAAAAGGTGACCTCGGTGGTCTACGATTTCTCGATTGTTAATCCACCAGCGGACATCGCAGCCCAGCTGGGAATTGCCGAGGATGACTTTGCCTATCACGTCGTGCGCGTGCGTCAGGCCGATGGGAAGCCCATCGTTATCGAGTACACCTACATGCCCCTCGAGCTGATTCCGGGGCTGAAAAAGAAGGACCTGTACGGATCGGTCTACCATTTCATCCGCGAGCAATGCGGGCTGAAAATTTCGAGCTTCCACCGTACCATTCGCGCCGTGGCAGCAACCGAGGAAGAAGCCGAGCGCCTGGACACCAAGCCTGGCTCTCCCCTGCTCGAGCTCACCCAGATTGGCTTTTTGGACAGCGGCGCCGCCTTTGAGTATTCGGTCTCGCGCAACGTTGGCGACCGCTTTGAGTTGCACAACGTAACGTTGGCATAGGTTTTTGCAGTCATGCGGGCGCTCGTTTTGAACAGTTTTACGCAGCGCCCGCGCAACACAATGAGGTATGAATATGTCCGATTTGATTAAACTGACGCCGATCTTCCACGAGAAGATCTGGGGCGGTCGCCAGCTCGAAACCGTATTTGGCTACGACATTCCCGATGGCCCCATCGGTGAGTGCTGGGCCATCTCGGCCCACCCCAACGGCGACTGCCAGATTGCGGAGGGCCCGTATGCCGGCCACACGCTGTCGTGGCTGTGGGCCGAGCATCGCGAGCTCTTTGGCAACTGCGAGGGCAAGGAGTTCCCGCTGCTCATTAAGATTCTGGACGCCAAGGACGACCTTTCGATCCAGATTCATCCCAACGACGAGTACGCTGCCGAGCACGAGAACGGTAGCCTGGGCAAAACCGAGTGTTGGTATGTGCTGGACTGCGAGCCCGACGCCACGATCATCGTCGGCCAGCGTGCCAAGGACCGCGCCGAGGCCGCACAAATGATCGAGGAAGGACGTTGGGACGACATGCTCAACGTGTTGCCGATTCACAAGGGCGACTTTTTCCAGATTGATTCCGGTACCGTGCACGCCATCAAGACCGGCACGCTCATTTTGGAGACGCAGCAGTCGAGCGACGTGACGTATCGTCTGTACGACTACGACCGTCCCGGCACTGACGGCAACCTGCGCCCGCTGCACATTGAGCAGAGCCTCGACTGCATCGACTTTGATGCTCAGGCTCCGACCGACGGCACGGTGACCGCGCCCGAGGTGGACGGCGTGACCGAGCTCGAGTCCAACCCCTGCTACACCGTCGATCGCGTGCGCGTCAACGGCAGCAAGACCCTCGACCAGCGCTGGCCCTTCATGTGCCTGTCGGTCATCGACGGCGAAGGCACCGTCTGCGGCGACCCCGTCCACAAGGGAAGCCACCTGCTGGCCCCGAGCACCGTCAGCTCCATCAACCTCGAAGGCAAGATGGAACTGATCATCAGCCACCTGTAGGTCGCACCAACAACCCAAACGCAACAAGGGGCTCTCCCGTCCATGTGCGGGAGAGCCCCTTGCCATATCTATTTATCAGCCCGCCCAGGTCCGCCAGGATCACGACAGCTTGACGATCGGCGCAAAGCCCTTCATCAGCTTTTTGGTCTGGCCGGTCTTTTCGAACTGGACCTCGATCATGTCTCCGGCGACCGAGATCACGGTACCCGTGCCAAAGGTCTTGTGGCTCACGGTATCGCCCGCGGCAAAGTCCTGCGATGCGCTGGCGCGATCGACCTTGCGCTCCACCGTCGGAGACACCTTGGACGACGGCTTTTTGGCTCGCGGCGCACCCGAACCAAAGGTCGAGGCAACACGGCCGGCGTCGGGCGAGACCCCACGATGGCGCTCGGTCCCGTAGCTGCTGCCGCCAAAGAAATCGTCAAAGCTCGATCCGCCGCGCGAACCGGAACCGCCGGTCGAGCGCGTATGCGAACCGAACACCTTGCCGCCATACATATCCGAACCCATGCCCGAGCCAAAGGTGCCGTGACGGTCGCCGCGCTTCTCCCAGCCCGTGCCCTCAAAACCGGCAGAACCGATACCGCTAAACTCGATATCCTCAAACGGAATCTCATTGAGGAAGCGCGAGCGCGGGTTGGCAGAGGTCGAGCCGTAGGTGCGACGCGTGGCCGCATAGGTCAGGAATAGGCGCTTACGGGCACGCGTGATGGCGACGTAGGCCAGGCGACGCTCTTCCTCGAGCTTGCCCGGGTCATCGCTGCCGCCAGAGTCGTGCACGTGCGGGAAGATGCCCTCCTCCATGCCGGCTACGAACACCGCCGGGAACTCCAGGCCCTTGGCGGAGTGGATGGTCATCATGGTAATGGCATGCGTCTCGCCGGCCAGGGAATCCAAGTCGGAGCGCAGGGCCAGCCACTCCATGAGTGCCGGCAGCGCCTTACAGGTGAGCGGACCGTAGGTGCGCTCAATCTCGTCGGCATGCACGGCACCCGCCGGCATCTCCGTCGGCGCGGCATACGCGTTGCCCGCGATGGCGGCGGCCAGGGCGTCCTGCGGCGAGAGCGCCGGGGCGGCTAGGCTATCGAGCGGATTGGAACCTGCGGCATCGCGCGCGCCGACGAGCGCCTCAAACGAGGATGCCGGGGCAGATGGCCCCGGTTCGGGCGCAGGCGCGCTCACCACAACGGGCTCGGACTCAGGCTCGGCAGGCACGTCGGCAACGCCGGCTGCGCGCAGCTCTTCCAAGCTCTCGAGCGTACCCTCGATATCCTCGTGCGTCTCCTCAAATTCGGCGGCGACGCCCAGGAATTCCTGAATGTTCTCGGCGCGGCTCTCGGACTCCATGGTGCCCTCGGCGCGAAACGCCTGCAGCAAGCCCGTCTTATCGACGATCATCTCGACAACGTCCTTGAGCTCGCCGTCCATGCGGCGGCCCTCGCGCACCAGCGACACAAAGCTCGACAGGCCGTTGCGCACCTTGGCACTAAACATGCCCGTCTCGGCGCACGCGATCTCGCAAGCCTGGAAGAACGAGCAACGGTTGTCGCGCGCCAGCTGCTCGATCTTTTGGATCGAGGTGGAGCCGATGCCGCGGCGCGGCGTGTTGATGACGCGCTTGACGCTCATCTCGTCGGCCGGGTTCACGATCATCTTAAGGTAGGCCATGACGTCGCGGATCTCGGCACGGTCGAAGAATCGCGTGCCGCCCACGATCTTGTAGGGCACGCCCGCGCGCAGAAACATATCTTCGAGAATACGCGACTGGGCGTTGGTGCGGTAGAACACGGCGATGTCGTCGTAACTCGTGCCCTTGGCATGCAGCTTTTCGATCTCGCCGGCAATCCAGCGACCCTCGTCGCGCTCATCGCTTGCCTGGAAGGCCTGGATCTTCTCGCCGTCGCCCTCGGCCGTAAACAGGCGCTTGTCCTTGCGCTGCGAGTTGTGACGTACCACGGCGTTGGCGGCGTTCAGGATATGACCCGTAGAGCGGTAGTTCTGCTCCAGCTTGACGGTCTTGCAGTCTTTAAAGTCCTTCTCAAAGTCCAGGATATTGGTGATGTCGGCGCCACGCCAGCTATAAATGGACTGATCGTCGTCGCCCACGACCATGAGGTTTTGGTACTTGGCGGCCAGCAGGTTGGCGATCTCGTACTGGACGTGGTTGGTGTCCTGATACTCGTCGACGCTAATGTAGCGGAAGCGCTCTTGGTACTTATCGAGCACCTCGGGACGGGTGCGCAGCAGCTCGAGCGTGCGCACGAGCAGGTCGTCGAAGTCCATCGCGTTGGCGGCGCGCAGGCGGCGCTCCAGCTCCAGGTAGACTTGCGCGGCCTTTTTGTCATTGGGGCTGTCGGCGGATTTGAGCATGTCCTCGGGGCCGATCATGGCGTTTTTGGCCGAGCTAATCTTGCTGCGGATCATGTTGATGGGGAACTGCTTTTGCTCGATGCCGAGCGCCTGCATAATGTCGCGCACCATGCGCTTTGAGTCATCGTCATCGTAGATGGTGAACTGACCGGTGTAGCCCAACAGGTCGGCGTCCTCGCGCAGCATGCGCACGCACATGGCATGGAAGGTGCACACCCACATGCCACGGGTGCCGCTGGGAATGAGTGCCGCCAGACGCTCGCGCATCTCTGCCGCGGCCTTGTTGGTAAACGTGATGGCAAGAACCTGCCAAGGTTTAACACCCAGGTCGCCGAGCATATGTGCGATGCGGAAGGTCAAGACGCGGGTCTTGCCCGAGCCGGCGCCGGCGAGCACCAGTAACGGGCCCTCGGTGGACAGGACAGCCTCGCGCTGGGCGGGATTAAGGCTGTCAATGTCGACGAGCGGCTTGGCGGGCTTGGGCGCCGGCGCGGGAGCGTCGTAAATGTCGAGCGGGACGAGCTCGGGCTCCGGCGCAGCAGGAGCGGTGTATGCATCGAGCGGCACGGGTTCCGGCGCGGGCGGCACGGATACCGCGGCGTTCTTTTCCCAGGGCAAGGGCTGGGTCATGGGCGACTCCTCATCTGACGGACGGCGCGCCTGCGGGCGGCGCCATAGTTTGAGCCGTACCAGTATACCGAGCCGCGCGGACACCGACGCAAATCACACCACGACTCCGTGCGTCACCGTCAGGCCGCCCCAGCGAATTTGGCGCAATGGGGTCAGGTTGGTCTGCACCAATCAATTGACAATCACGAAACCGCCGATGTCATGGCAGCAGCAGCGAGCGGTGGCCAGGGCGAACAAATTGGCATGAAAAGGGGCGGCATAGACCTTCTGGTCATGCCGCCCCCTTTGAATGACAAGTTGTCGCCCCGGCCGCCGCGCAGCGTCGACCAAGTTACAGGCCGAGCATAGGCTCCAGGACAAAGAAGTACGCGAGCACCACGATGCCCAGGATGATGCGGTAGACGCCGAAGCACTTAAAGTCGTGACGGCGCACGAAGCCCATAAGCCACTTGATGGCAATGAGCGACACCACAAAGGCGACGACGCAGCCCACGCCCAGGATGGCGATTTCGTTGGTGCCGAACGTGCCGCCCTTAATAAAGTACTTGACCAGCTTGAGCGCGCTCGCGCCAAACATAACGGGAATGGCCAGGAAGAACGTGAACTTAGACGCCACCGAGCGCGTGCAGCCCAGCAGCAGGCCGCCGATGATCGTGGAGCCGGAGCGCGATGTGCCCGGAATCAGCGAAAGCACCTGGAAGCAACCGATACCCAGCGCGGTCTTCCAGCTCAGATCCTCGAGCGTAGTGATGGAGCCAAAGTCCAGGTTATCGTCATCGTCTGAAGCGGCAGCCGCAGCGGGAGTGGCAAAATGCGCACCAGCGGGGCGTCCGCCCGCCACCACGGCACGCGAACCAAACGAACCGGCAAGAGCGGCCTGGTCGCGCTTGTTCGCGCGCCAGTTCTCGATCACGATAAACAGCACGCCGTACACAATGAGCGCCAGCGCCACGACGGGAGCATTGTAGAAATGCTCCTCCATCCAGTCGTTAAGCGGCAGACCGATCGTCGCGGCGGGAATGCAGCCGAGCACAATCTTGCCCCATAGCACCCAGGTGTCGCGACGGCCCTCCTTGCCCTTGCTGGGAGAAAACGGGTTGAGGTCGTAGAAAAACAAAACGCAGACGGCCAAAATGGCGCCAAGCTGAATCACGACCAGGAACATATTCCAGAACGTCTCGCTCACGTTCATCTTGACGAACTCGTCCACCAAGATCATGTGACCGGTCGACGAAACAGGCAGCCATTCGGTGATGCCCTCGACCAGGCCCATGAAGGCAGATTTTAGAAGCTCAATGATATCCAAAGGGACCCCCTCGTTAGACACCCGCCGATATTGTTCTGCGGACGGTGCGGGCGATGTCCCATTATCAACCGTTGGCGGCGCGCCTGCGCCTACCCTTACCAAAAAACTCGCCCGTTCACAGAATTGCGAGCGGTCAAACCCAAATCCTTGGGTATAACTGCAACAAGATAAAGTGTCCGGCGGCCACGCATCCGCGCCCGCCCGATGCACGAGCCCCACGCCCGTGCGATAGACCAAGGAGGAAACCATGAACGAGGGCTACACCAAGGTATTTGTTTCACTCGACGGTACTGAGCAGCAGGATTTTGTGCTCGCACGCGCCATCAAGGTCGCCGCGAACAACGGCGCCAAGCTGATCATCGGCCACGTTATCGATTCCACGGCGCTCGAGAGCGCCGGTTCCTATCCGGTCGATCTGGTCAACGGCCTGGAGGAGGCATTTAAGAACTCCATCGCCAAGCAGCTCGAAGAGGCCAAGGCCAATCCCGACATTCCCGAGGTCGAGGTCATGATTCGCGCCGGCCGTATTCGCGAGACGCTCAAGGACGAGATGCTCGACGTGGTCAAGCCCGATCTGGTGCTCTGCGGCGCTCGTGGCCTGTCCTCGATCAAGTATGCGCTCCTGGGTTCGATTTCGACGTTCCTGCTGCGCAACACCGACTGCGACATCTTGGTCGTGAAGTAGCAAACATACGCCTAACGCATCGCGGAGCGCAAGCCCACGTGCCCAAGTCTTCCAAGAGCGGGACCACCATTACGGTGGCCCCGCTTTGCTTTAGGCTGAGAATTGCTCCAGAACCCTCATTCTCTCAACGGAATCCGTCTGAATTTTCAGAGCGACCCGACCCAAATCTCCGGTTGCAGAGGCAAGTTCTGCAAGCTGGGCAGACACCTCTTCAGCCACTTCCGCCGCGATGTTCTTGATCATCTTGAGTGGCAGATGCAAATCTTGAGACATGAATTCGAAATCTTCAGGAGTCACCCCATCGATCACCCGGTGATCCCCAATATCAATCCCAAGATTATGGTCGTATCCCATTATCGTCGTGCAAACAATATCGTATGCAGGGGCCAACCTCTTTTCCCGCCAACTCGGACTATAAAGAAACGAATGGTTCTTGAGATGCGAGTCGCAATTCCCCAACGCATAATCGACCATTACCTGACGAGCGAACATTTGAGTATCAGCAATTACGTTAGACGATTGCTCTCTTATCAATCGGCCGCAAAGAGCCATATAGCAGCTATCGGGACGTGTCTCGTATTTCATATACGAAGGCCAGCCAACCGCTTGGCAAAAATCCTCCTGATGCAGCCTCAGAGGCACATCGAATCCGCTCATCGACGGCGGCTCATTGCTCCAGATTCTGTCATAACGCTCGGAAAAGAACGCACCAGGAATCGTATCCGAAGCTTCTGAACGGGCAATTTCAAGCCCAGCAGCAGACGCTGCCGTCATGCAAATTAATTCGTTGAACGGCAAATCCGGATGTTTAGTTGAAGCAATCTTGACTATGTGAGTCGAGGGGGCAGAGCCGAGCGGCAGCATCCAATCCCCCGACCCGGCCTTTTTTGCATCTTTACCGCGCGGTAAAAACCAACCGGTTTTAGACTGAGCGCCCGCCAACGACAGCCTCGAATCCTGCATATCATTTGCAATCTCAAACACTTCCGCCTTAGAAAGTGCCTCAAAATCCTCGTCTTGCAGAGGACGATAGCCCGGATCGTAGCTCGATTTCTCATCGCCGAGAAACCTCAAGGCACCAACGCACTCATCGCCCAAACGCTCGAGCATCGATAAATAGTCTGACTGGGGGATTTGAAAACGCATCGACAGCTCATGCCGAACCGGGCCCTCGGGAAGCATGCCCGAAAAGAAGGCCGAAAACTCATTGCTGGCATATGGCTCATGTCGCAAGGGAAGAGAAGCTGAGAGTGCGGCAGCATCGTCGCGTTCAAGATATCCCTCATCATATGCAAACGTCTCGTTTACGGGGTCGGCCCTCTCAAATTCTCCGACCAGCTCAAACGTTCCCCGATACTCACGATAAACCTTTAATGCCATGAGCCGTCGCCCCTCTCCCTCAGGATCAAATCGACCCCCAAGCTGTTAGCGATTTGAAGGGTTTGGCGAAGATTGGCACCCGCCTTTCCACGCTCAAGCTCGCTCACAAAGCGCAAACTGCACTGGTTGAAATCAGCCACATCGCGTTGGGTATAACCGAGCTTCTTCCGGCGCTCACGCAAATATGCACCGAGTTCAGCTGGGTCAAAAATCGTTCGCTCATTCCAGTCTTGCATGCTAATCCCCTATGATTATCCCAAACGGGATAATCATAGCACATCATGATGGAATTATCCCGTTTGGGATAATTGTCTTAACGTGAATGACGCTCCGGGACGTTACACCGCGACGAATACTCAAAGTATTGAAACTTGTTGGTCGAGAAGGCAAACGTGACGACAAAGCCTTTGCCGGGCTCGGATGCCGCGGTGACGTCGATGCCCATCTTGGAGCAGAGGCGCGCCACCAGGTAGAGGCCGATGCCCGTTGCGCGCTTGGTGGTGCGGCCGTTGTCGCCGGTAAAGCCCTTCTCGAACACGCGCGGCAGGTCGGCCGCGCTCACGCCGCAGCCGTTGTCCGCGACAGTGAGCTCGATGCGTTCGCTCGCCAGGCCCTCGTCCAGCAACGCGCCCGAAAACACGATCTTCGCGCCGTCCTCGCGCGCATATTTAATACTGTTCTGAATAAGCTGGCCCAGAATAAACTCGAGCCACTTCTCGTCGGTAAAGACCTCGAAGTCGAGGTTCTCGCACACCGGGGCCACGTGCGCCGCGATGAGCTCACGCGCGTTGGCCTTAATCGCGCCCGTCACCAAGGTCTTGAGATCCCAACGGCGAATCAGGTAGTCGCGCTCCACGACTTCCGAGCGCGCGTAGTACAGCGCCTGGTCGATATAGCGCTCCACGCGAGCCAGCTCACGGCCCAGGTCATCCACGCGCGACAGGTCGTCTTCGCTGCCATCCAGGTTTTCCAAAATCAGGTGAGCCGCCGCCAGGGGCAGCTTGGCCTCGTGGACCCAGCTCTCGATATAGTCACGATAGTCATCGGTCTGACGCCGGCCTTCGGCAACCTCGTCGCAAGCGGCTTTGCCCACCCGGCGCAAGACCTCGTACTCGAGCTCGCCCTCGGCATAGGTCGGGCATTGCACCATCTCCTGCACCCATGTGGGACTCTCGAGCTCCTCTGCCGCACGCTCCAGCTGGCGCAGAAAACGGCGGCGGCGCGCATACTCGATCACGACGCCCAGCATGCCAAAGATAAAGGACACACCAACCGCCACGACCACAATAGATGTCGAAGCACCGGCGACCGCCAGCACAAAGCAGCTCAGCAGCACGCCGCACGTCCACACGGCGACGGGAAGCAGCGAGTCTTTAAAGAACTTGCCAAACGACATAGCCGGCCCCTAGACCGAATAGCCTTGGCCGCGGTGCGTCGTCAAATACCCCTTGATGCCGATTTTTTCGAGCGTGGTGCGCAGGCGGTTGATGTTGACGGTAAGCGTGTTGTCGTCCACGAAGGCGTCGGAGTCCCACAGGTCCTGCATGATGGCCGGACGCGAGACGATCTTGCCCGCGCGACCCAAGAGCAGCGAAAGGATACGCAGCTCGTTTTTGGTGAGCTCGGTACTGTCGCCGGTTGCCGTATTGGTGACCATGGAGCGGGCGAGGTCGAGCTCCAATCCCTTGTGGACGAGCGTGCTGCGCTCGCCTGCCGCCGCGGTGCGACGCAGCAAGGCATTGATGCGCGCCACGAGCACACGCGCGCTATAGGGCTTGGGAACAAAGTCGTCCGCGCCGAGCGTCATGGCCATGACCTCGTCGATCTCGGTCGTGCGCGACGTGAGGACGATGATGGGGACCTCGGATTCGCGGCGAACCTCGTGACAGATATGCTGGCCGTCCTTGACGGGAAGCGTGAGGTCGAGCAGCACCAGGTCGGGCGCGGCAGCAAGAATATCGCGCGAGACGTGCTCGAACGATTCGCAGGCCTCGACCTCAAAACCGGCACGCGCCAAAATGTCGGCGAGCTCGCGACGGATGGGCTCGTCGTCCTCAACGATATAGATCAGCGCCATGGATTCCGCTCCCCTCTTGGTTGTCTTGCCACCATTATGGCCGCGAAACTGCAGGTGTGCACCGCGCGCGGTACCAAGGTGACAGAACTGTTCGCGAGCGGGGGCGTTTTGTCCGCCTCGCACTCGCAGCGGTGGCGGGGACCAAAATGATTCTTTAATCCCCGTCCCAGAAAAATCATTTAGCGGCGAGCACGGAGCTTTTCGTAGCCTTCGGCGAAGAAGGCGACCGTGGCGGCGTCGGCCTCGGCGGCATCCGTCTCGGTGGCAGGGACCACGCCGTGCTCGTCGCTCACTAGGAACAGCGCGCCCTTAAGCTGCGCGGGAATATCTACGCGCGTGACCGGGATACCCTTGGTCTGGGCCAGCTGCTCGATGAGCGTCGCCGTGCCGCACAGGCACTCGTCCGCCGGCGCCACAAAGGCCAGCTCACCGTCGTTGACGGCAGCGAGCAGCTCGGGCGCCACGCCGGTCTCGTCGGCTTCGGAGCGAGCCTCGGCAGAACGGGCACGCAGCGCCTTGGCCGACGTGTCGGCCAGCGGCTCGTACTCCCCCACCGTCATGGCGGCGTTGCCGTTGATATCGATCACCAGCATGAGCACGCCGTCGCGGGCGGTGTAGTCGCCCTCGGCAAGTGACCACTCAACGTGCTGCTTGGCCCAGCTGAGCATGTTATGGGTAAGTGGTTCGCCCTGCACCAGGCGCTCAGACAGCGCGCGGATGTGACGGTTGAGCATGGGCACCTTTTTGTTGGACATGCGCCAACGGCAGATGAGCGCGGGCTTGTCGAGCGTGAACTTCTCGACCGCCTCCTGATTGGCGCAAAAGTCCTCGTACGCACGCTGATCCTCGGCATTGCCAAACAGCTCGGCATCATCAATCTGGGGCATGGTTGTACCTTTCGTGTTAGTCATTCCGTCCTCTTATACCAAAAAGACGGCCCTCCAAACGGAGCAGCCGTCTTTTGCAGAGATTATTTTGTCCCGGGGCGAAACTTAGTGCCTAAAGTGGCGGGCGCCCGTAAACACCATCGCAATACCATGCTCGTTGCAGGCCTGGATGCTCTCGTCGTCGCGCTTGGAGCCGCCAGGCTGGATGATGCAGGTCACGCCGTGCGCGGCAAGCACGTCGACGTTGTCGCGGAACGGGAAGAATGCGTCGCTTGCGCAGGCAAAGCCGCCCTTCTCCACACCCTCGCGCTCGCAGAAGTCCTCGGCACGCTCGCAGGCCAGCAGCGCAGAATCCACGCGGTTGGGCTGACCCGGGCCCATGCCAATGCCGGCCTTGCCCTTGGAAACCAGGATGGCGTTGGACTTAACGCCCTTGCAGACCTTCCAGGCAAACTCAAGCTCGGCCATCTCGGCGTCGGTGGGCTTGCGGTCGGTGGGGAACGTAAAGGTCGCGGGATCCTCGGTCACGTGGTCGACCTCCTGCACCAGCATGCCGCCGTCGACGGAGCGCAGCTCCACCTGGGCGCCGTGGTCCACGCCGCCGGTCGCCAGCACGCGCAGGTTGGGGCGCTTGACCATGCGCTCGAGCGCCTCGGCGGTGTAGCTCGGAGCGATGATGACCTCGACGAACTGCTTGTTCTCGTCGGCAAAATGCTCAACGAGCTCGTAAGGGACCTCGCGGTTGCAGGCGATGATGCCGCCAAAGGCGCTCTTGGGATCGCAGGCGAAGGCGCGGTCGTAGGCTGCCGTGATGTCCTCGGCAACGGCGGAACCGCAGGGGTTCTGATGCTTGAGAATCACGCAGGCCGGCTCATCGAACTCGCGGACCAGGTTCCAGGCGGCATCGGCATCCAGATAGTTGTTGTAGCTGAGCGGCTTGCCCTGGATCTGCTCGGAGCCCACGAGCGGGAACTGCGAGCTCGCGGTGTTCTCGCAGCCCTCGGCAAAGCGATAGACCGTAGCCTTCTGCTGCGGGTTCTCGCCATAGCGCAGGTCGTCGACCTTCTCCAGCGAGATCTCGAGCTTGGCAGAGGTGTCCGCCACGTCGCTTGCCTGGGCGGCAAGCCAACGGGAGATGGCCGTGTCGTAGGCGGCGGTGGTCTGGTAGACCTTCACCTGCAGACGACGACGGGTGGAAAGCGTGGTGCAGCCACCGGTCTCGCGCATCTCGGCCAGGACGGCATTATAGTCGGCCGGGTCGGAGATGACGGTAACGCTCGCGGCGTTCTTGGCGGCAGACCGCAGCATGGAGGGGCCACCGATATCGATGTGCTCGATGGCATCCGCAAAGGTGACCTCGGGGTTGGCGACGGTCTTCTCGAACTCATACAGGTTGACGACGACCAGGTCGATCAGCTTAATGCCGTGCTGAGCGGCCTCCTGCATGTGCTGCTCGGAATCGCGACGGGCCAGCAGCGCACCGTGAACCTTGGGGTGCAGCGTCTTGACGCGGCCGTCCATCATCTCGGGATAGCCCGTGAACTCCTCGATGGGAGTTACGGGAACGCCCGCGTCCTCGATGGCACGAGCCGTGCCGCCCGTAGAGATGATCTCGACGCCAAAGTCGTCAACCAGCGTCCGTGCGAAATCGACGACGCCCGTCTTATCGGTAACCGAGATCAACGCGCGTGCGATCTTCACATCAGATCCCATGCAGTCCTCCTGTCTGGTACGCCGCCGTGCTCTGTGAGTCGGTGATACGTCGATCTGCAGCGCTCGCGCAGCGGCATTGAAAATACTGATTCAATGTAGCGCATCGAGCGCGACGATGCACCCCGCAACGCACGGCTGTGCAGAAAAAGCTTCGAGCTGGGGTTGCAGAAGCGCCACTGGGCACGGTGAGTTGATGGAACACAGGGGCACCATAATTAGATGCCAATGGCGTGGTAGAACTGTGCTCGATATGCATCCGCAATAGAAAGAGGCACCATGGTCTCGCGGGTTCTCTACCGACCGTTTGATACCGAAGATTTCGACGCCATCGCGCTGATCTTGCAGCAGCTTTGGCACAACAACTCGGATAACGATGAGTACAACCGCCTCGAAGCCGCGTGCGATCTTGCCTACTGCCTTTCTTCATCGACGTTTTCGCAGGTTGCCGTAATCGACGGTCAGGCGCGCGGCATTGCACTTGCACGCGCAGGACAGAGCTCCGGCGCTAGCGTCAACGAACATTGGATGGATACTGAGCGTGCACTGCTGTCGCAGATGCGCGAGCTGGAGCCCGATGCCTGCGCCGAGTATCTCTCGTTTGTGCGCGCAACCATCCGAACCAACAACCGCCTGCTCGAAAGCAGCCCGTTGCCACACGACAACGAGGTCACGCTGCTTGCCGTAGATCGCGACGTCCATGGCCTGGGCGTTGGCTCGGTGTTGCTCGACGCCGCAGTCTCGTACCTGTCCTCGCGCGGGGCGACGAGGGCGCACCTGTACACCGACTCCAACTGCTCGTGGAAGTTCTACGAACTGCACGGCTTTAAGCGCACGGCCACGCACCGCGCCAACCGCGAAGAGCGCCGTCACGACATGCCGCGCGAAAGCTTCCTCTACGAACTCGACCTAACAGCCTAGGCCTAGCAGCCATACCTAGTCATTTAGGAACGTCCCCAGTGACTAGTCGTTGGGAGCAGTCTTCGTAGGTAGCGCATAAAAAGGGATGGGCTTTCCCCGACGGCTGTCGAGAAAAGCCCATCCCATAGCTTACGACCGTTAGAACGTTCCGCCGCCGCCTCCGCCGACGCCGCCGCCTCCGCCGCCCGAGAAGCCGCCGCCTCCGCCGCCGCCCGAGCTGTCGGAGCTCGATGCCAGCTCACGGATGCTCTCGTGATACACGCCGTCGAACGAATCGAGCGGCGACTCGGTACCGTAATGATGGTAGTACCACCAGTAGCAGGGGTAATTGTCGTAGAAACCGTCGGCCTCGCGCACCTCGGGAGGAACAGCCTCGGCAAGCTGACGCAGGACTTCCTTCGAAACACCCAGCGCCGCACCCATCACCAGAAGTTTATTCCACAGGACCAGATCGCCGGGGACGGCCTCCTTTAGGCGCGTGAAATCCTCAAGCCAATGCTTGAGCGCCTTGCAGCGAGCCGCCACCTCGGCGCCCTCCGGCGTAAAGCGGCGGAACGTAAGGCCCACGCCAATACCCACCAGCACAATCGGCACCGAGATAACCGCGGCGATAATGTTCGCCTGTGCGCCGTCGGTAAAGAAGATGGATCCCGCGGGAATACAGGCGATCAGAATACCAAGAACCAGGCAAAACACCATTGCGACAATGCCGTCCGAGGCAACGTACTCGCTATCGGCCAGCTTGCCCTTAACGGTGTTCTGATAGTCCTCGAGCTTGTCGCCCACGGGTGTAGCGTGCTGCTTGACGTAGTGCTGCAGCTCGTCGAACGTGCGCGAACGGTCACCGTTCTCGTCGGGCTTAGCACCGGCAAAGAAGACCTTGAGCACCATGTGGTCAATGCCCTTGGCCGACTTCCAACCCGCATCACTCACCGTCACGCGATACGTCTGCTCTTCTTTTTCACGCCCCAACAGACCCTTCTTAGCCTTAGTCACGGTCGCCTGTTCCAGCTTGATCACACGGTCGTCAGTGAGCTTCATGAGCGTGGCGATATATGCCTGATCGGGCACCTCGTTCCAGCTCATGAGGGCCGAAAGCACGGCGGGATGGTCGGCCGAAGGCACATCGCGGAAATATTCGTCCTGGAAAAGCGGCTTGGGCTTGCGGCGGCGCAGCTTGAGCACAACGATTGTGCCGGTAAAGGCCACCGCCGCGACAACACTTAGTACGGCAAGTACATTGGCAATCATGCGAGCGTGAGCGCGGCGGGCGTTAGCTTCGTCGGCCCACGCCTTCTCTTCGCTCAGGATCGTTGACATGCGCTCCTCGCTCGAGGCGGAAAGCCATGGCACCCAGTCGCTGGGGAAGGCGATGCGTGCCTCGGCGAATTCGCCCTGATGCACGCAGGGAATGGTATAGGTGACCATGGGCTCGTCCTCATCGAGTGACACGTCGCCCGTCAGCGGACCGTGGCCCCATGCGCGGAAGTTATCGCCCTTGACGGCCGCCGTCCCGGCAGCGGCATTTGCGAAGTACACTTCCATCTCGACATCGTCGGAATCCGCGGACCAGCCGTCACCTACAAATTTCCAGTAGAGCTCAGCGGTATCGGCCCAGTTCATGACCGCACCGGTCATGGTGTAACTCACGTAATAGATCACGCTATCGCCGCTCTCGTGGGGGCTGAAAACCTTGATCTTTACGCCGTCGTCGGACTGCTCAACCGTATAGACGCCGTTGTCGCCTTTGTTTGCGCTGTCGACCTTGTTAAACGCGGTGTCGTCTTCCTCGACGCTCAGCACATTGACGCCCGCCGCGCCGCCCTGCTGGTTAGAGCCTGTATTGATCTCCCAAAACACGCCGTTGATGTCGTCATCGAAATCAAACTGGCGTCCCTCGACAACGGTCAGCGAGCCGTCGGCCTCAACCGTGGCGCCGATATAGGTTTGGGTCATGGAGTAGCCGTCGGCACGTGCAACGGCGGGCAACAGCAGCAGTGCGCACGCGACGAGCGCGCAAATGGAAACAAATCGCGCAAACGGGCGGCGCTGCCGGCTGACTTTGGCGGCGAGGGTGTTCATAGGCACATCCTTTGTCTGTAAAACCAACAGCGCCATTGTCCCACGTTTGCGGGTACGCATGACGAATATCTGGGCCAACGGAACGTCAAATGGGACAAAAGTCCCACCCGAGTCTGGCACTTAGGGACGTTCCTAATGATCTATTGGGGACGGAGGAAAACGGATCATTGGGTTGAACCGACGGACTGCAACAAATTTGTCGTTTGGGACGCTCTTTGGCCGAGTCCTGCGCCAGCAATAGATACCACTTCACAGCTCCGTCACAGGTGTAGCGGCTTTGTGTGGGCGCGGCATGCGCTGATTGAGCCGTCAGTCGAGGGGCATAAAGCAGTTGAGCGAAAACGGTTGCCCCTTTCCCGTTCGCTCGAGGATCATGTCCCCCTTTTCCGCGGAAACCCCGGCAGTTGCGAAGAGCTGCCGGGGTTTCTGTCGTGTATAAGGCCGAGTCGGCGTACGGCGATCGAGACGTTGGGCCGCAGACCCACCGTGCGCAATGCGCAGCGCCGCCAACTTGCGAGCCACGGAAACGCCTTCCCTACCGTGCCCCGCGCTATACTCGTCCGCATGGATATCAAAACACGCAACATACCAACGCCCGCCGCGGATGCGCCAACGACGCAGCCTGCCTCCGTTCCCGCACCTGTCGTGGGCCGTTTTGCCCCGTCGCCCTCGGGCCGCATGCACCTGGGCAACGTGTTCAGCTGCCTGCGCGCGTGGCTTTCGGCCCGCAGCCAGGGCGGCAGCATCGTGTTGCGCATCGAGGACCTGGACGATCGCTGCAAGCGCCCGGAACTTGCCGCTCAATTGATTGACGACCTAGCCTGGCTGGGACTCGAGTGGGACGAAGGCCCCTACTATCAGCACGATCGCCTCGACCTGTACGAGAGCGCCTTGCACCAGCTGCAAGACGCCGGCCTCACCTATCCCTGCTTTTGCACGCGCGCCGAGCTCCGCGCCGCGAGCGCGCCACATGCCAGCGACGGCACGCCCATCTACCGCGGCGCCTGCAGAGACCTTTCTGCCGAGGAGGTTGCCCGCCGCAGCGTTCTGCGCGCCCCGGCCACGCGCCTGCGCGTGCCCGGCATCGACGACCTCGCGGGCGACGTGATCGAATTCGTGGACCGCACATACGGGGCCCAATGCGAGGCGCTCGCCACCGAGTGCGGCGATTTTTTGGTACGCCGCAGCGACGGCGTGTTTGCCTATCAGCTAGCCGTGGTGGTCGATGACGCCGCCATGGGTGTTACCGAGGTCGTGCGCGGATGCGACCTGCTGGGCTCCACGCCCCGCCAAATCTACCTGCAGCATCTGCTGGGACTTCCCACGCCGCACTACGCGCACATTCCGCTGCTCATGTCGCCGGACGGCCGCCGCCTTTCCAAGCGCGACCGCGACCTGGACCTGGGCGAGCTCCGCGCCCGCTTTGGCACGCCCGAGGCACTGCTGGGCTGGCTCGCCAGGCAAACGGGCATCGCACCGGACGCCACACCGCGCTCTGCTGAGCAGCTGGTCGAGCACTTTAGCTGGGATGTCATCCGTGCGCATCGCGAGAACATCACTGTAACTGCCGAGTAGCCAAACGCCTCGCCCCTACGCAACATCCCAGGGCTGGAGTTCGTCGCCCAGGCGAACGATGCAGTCGTAGAGCACGGTGTGGCGCTCGGCCGGGTTGGCATCCCGATGGAAATGCCCGTAGTACCAGCGTTTGTAATCCAAGTGGTCTTCCAGCTCATCGAAAAATGCCGTAAGCCGATCAACGGCGGGGTAATTCCAGCCGGGTGCCGGATAAAGCGTGGGCGAAAGCATGCGCGTAGAGCAGGTGTGGGTGATCACGTAGTCGACCTTCCAGCCCACGCTGTCGAGCTTTGCCCGCGCCTCCTCAAAGTTGCGCTCGTCCGGCAGCTCCTGTGGCCACCAGCTGGAATACGGTATGCGGTATTCCTTGTCCACGCTCGTGGCACCGCCCATAGTAAAGATCGTTGAGTCATCGAGCTCAAAAACCTCGCCGCGCGTCAGGCGTCGGATGGGAGAGGTATCCGATAGGCGCTGCGTCAGCCCACCGTGCCACAACTCCATGGGGCGCTCCGCCCAATGATCGAAACGCTCGTGGTTGCCGTCGACGAACAGCGCGGTATAGGGACGCGATTCCAGCCAGGCGATGTCGGCGCACTCCTCGGCAGAGAAATCCCACGGAAAGCCAAAGTCGCCCGCGACGATGAGATAGTCGTCGCTCGTCAGGCTATCCCCAAGGTCCCAATCGCGCAGCTTTTGCATGTCGAGGCCGCCGTGAATATCGCCCGTCACATAGACCGTCATCGGATCACCACTTCCCTCTTATAACTTTCGAGATCGTGCTCGACCTGCTCGTCGCCCGTGGCATTGACCCACCACGGCCATTTAACGCAACACATCGGCTCGTCTACCTGCGCAAACCAAGCTTTGAGCTCCTCCAAGCTCACCGGGGCGTAGCTGTTGGCGTCCACGCCCACGTCATAGCGCAGCAGTCCCTGCCTGCGGTTGAACTCGTTGTATGCGCCGCCGCAACTGTGGATATGCCCGTGCAAATGCCAGCTGCCGTGCGACATGCCCTGCCAGTCGACCATGGGATAGTGGCTCAGCACGATTTTTTGGCAGTTGATCTTGAGCGCGCAAATGGGCGGCTCGACGATAAAAGCATCCGCTACCGCAGGCTGCGTCCAGTCTTTGTCGTGGTTGCCGGGCAGCAGATGGACGCGCTTGCAGGCAATGCTTTTGCGCAGCTCGTAGGCGTCTTGGACCGTCATCTTAAAGCTAAAGTCACCCAAGATGTAGAGCTCGTCATCCGCAGCAACCTTGCTGTTAATGTTGGCGACCATGGCATCGTTCATCTGCGCAACAGTCGACCAAGGCCTATCGCTAAGCCGTAGCATGTTCTCGTGTCCAAAGTGAGTATCGCCGGTAAACCAGATCACGGGGACCTCCTGTTGCTGCGGGGTATCCATCCCTTAGGGCTTACCCCTCGTTCTTCCATCCAAACGGGTCGAGCACCCAAAAAATCAGATCGAGTACGCCGCCGGTCATCATGGCGCCGGCAAGGGCCATGCAAACGTGCAGAGAACTGGCACTTCGGAGCACGTCGAATGGCCCCAGAACAGCCAGCAGCGCGACCGCTGCGCCGGCAAGGCACAACGCGAGGCACGGCCCCGCGTCCTTGACGCACTTCTTTGCGAGATGCTTGGTGTTATCGCTCATTGGTATCGAACTCCTTAGAGGATCGTTGTTTGGGTACATGCCGCCGCGGCAGAGCAGGGCGGCAGGGTAAGTGTCCCATGCCGTGCGGACACGTTTTTAAACCCATGTATCCGCAGGGACCCATGTCCTTGCAGAACACCCCCGAAGAATCGTCTAAGCCGCTGGCGGGCAACATACTGAACAGGGGGTCTTTCCTCGTTTGAGCGCGGTCGCCAGTGGCACGCTTGTTCTAATGGCATTTTGAGGAAGGTTTTTGCATCCCCCAGAACGGTGATAAATCTTGCCGTTCTTGATGACGATCACCTTGGTTTTTGAAGCAGCCACGCTGCGGGACTTGATGGGCGCATCCGCCTTTTGACGAGCCGGTGCCGTTTTCCGAGGCCAGCCTCTCGGAAAATCAGAATCGCAGAATCGATTGATGTAGCTGTCGAAACATCCATCGAACAGCAGCCCCGTTGCCAAGCCCGCCATGAACCCACAGGCAATCGCGGCCTCTCCTCTAATTTGCATATGTCCCTCCTTAATTAATCTTGAAGATAAAAGCGGCGCGCGCCGCAGGACCCATGCCCTTGCGGCGCGCGCCGAAAATGATCCGCTTTCCTCCGTCCCTAACGGATCAGCTGGCGGCGCTTGTCGGACAGGAAGACGCCGGCGGCAACCAGGACCGTGCCTCCAATTACGAACGTCTCGCCCAGCAGGTTGGACACGTCGCCCGTGGCGGGCATCGTCGTCTGCTGCGTGGTGGCCTCGGACGCCGAGGTCATGTGCTTGGCCTGGTACGCCACCTGCGTCGCAGGCTGAGTCTGCTCGCCATTCCCGCGCTCGGCGGCCTCTTGGCGAGCGATCTCGGCGTTGAGCTCGACAATAGCCTGGTCGAGCTCGGCCTTGGCGGCGGTATAGTTGGCAAGCGCCTCCAAGTAGGCAGGTGCCACAGCATCCGTCGCAGCAACGGCAGCGTCGAGCTCAATCTTGGCAGCTGCGGCGCGCTCGGCGGCATCGTGGGCTGCAGCGATCTTAGCGTTGAGCGCCTCATCCGCATCGTTGGCACGGCCGCTAGCGATGGCGTCGGCAAGGTTGATCCTGCGCAGGCGGGCAACCGCGGCGGCAGAAGCATCGCGATCAGCGGTCGCATCCGTTACGGCGTCGTCCGCCGCAGTCACGCCAGACTCGGCATCGGTCTTCGCCGAAGCCGCTGCCTCAACAGCAGCATCGGCAGCGGCCTTGTCCTCCGTCGCCTGAGCAAGCGCCGCGGCGGCATCATGTAGCTGAGCCGCACGAGCAGCAGCCGCGACGGATGCGGCCTGAGCCGCGGTCACAGCCGTGCCGGCACCGCTCGCAGCAGCCTGGGCGGCAACAAGCTCGGCCTGGGCAGCAGCGACGTCGGCATCTGCCTGGCCTGCCGCACCCTGCGCGGCATTCACTGCAGCCTGCGCGTCAGCCTGAACGGCACGCGCCCCCTCGAGCACCGCCGAGGCCTCATCAAATGCACGCTGAGCAGCGGCAACGTCGGCAGAGTACGCAGCCAGCTCGTCCTGGGCGGCAGCAAGCGCGCTCTCCTTGTCGCCAACGCCGGCGCGAGCGGCATCCAGCGCACGCCGGGCAGCGGCAGCCTTGCCCTTGGCGACATCGAGTTCATCAGACTTGGCAGTCACGACACTCTGCGCCGCGGTAACCGCAGCGCTGGCAGCGTCCACGTCGGCGCGGGCATCAGCCACGGCACGCGCAGCGGCCTCAGCCGCGGCCTGCTTCTCCCCCACGGCAGCCTGGGCATCCGAGGCCCCAGCGGCAGCAGCGTCAACATCGGCGGCAGCAGCATCGACTTGAGCCTGCCTTGCAGCGGCGGCCTGCGACGCGGCGCTCACCTTGCCGCCAGCCTGCGCAGCCGCGCCCTGAGCGGCAGAAAGCTCCTGACGAGCCGCGTCCACGCCCTGCCCAGGATTTGCCAACGAGTCACACCACGCATTAAGCGCAGCCTCGTATTCGGCAACCGTCATCGGATTGGCGGCATTCGTGTACCATCCTCCAGACATAGAGAACGTCTGCGCCTGCGTAAGCCAACGGTTCATCGTCCCGCGCGTGCAAACCCCCATACCCGTTACGGTGTAATCGGGATCGATCACATTCATGTAGTGACCGACTGTATGCACGCTCCCGCCATGCGCAGCCACGTAGCGATCGATTTCGTCGCCATGCTGCTCGTAGAAATCAAAAGCAGCCTTTCCCGTAAGGCCCGTCGCTCCCAGCGTAGCCGCAGCGCGGTCAAAGACGGCCTTCTCCTGATCGACCCACTGGATGAACGGGTCGCTTCCGTAGTTCCACGCCACGTTTTCGCCCACGTTGAACTGCATGGCGTGCGCAGTCTTGGTATCGGAGAAATTCGCATCGGCAATCGCGGTCGCCATCATGGCATACGTCACCTTGAGCTCACCCAGGCCAACGCTCGCACGATACTTGTTGCACGCCTTGAGCCACACAATCGCTTGCTTCATGTTGGTCAGACTCGTCGCGTCAACCTCCTCGCCCACCTTGGTGAGGCTGGCATATTTGCAGTTGAGAATCAGGTCCGCCGCATCGTCGGCACCCACGCTCTTAAAGAACGCAATGGCGCCCTGGCGGTAGTTTTCCGCCGAGGCGTTCGCCGTAGCCTGAGCGGCGTCGAGCTTGGCCTGCGCTTGAGCTACAGCCTGATCGGCCTGCTGCTTTTGAGCCTTTGCCTGGTCGAGCGCCTTGTCGGCAGCGTTCTTCTCGTCCTTAGCGGCCGAGAGCTTGGCCTGAGCGTCGGCCAGCGCCGCAAGCGCATTGGCATGCTCGGCCTTAGCCTGATCGACGGCGGCGTCTGCCGCGGTCGCAGCAGCCGTGGCAGCGTCCAACTTGGACTGCGCGTCAGCCGCAGCCTGCTGCTGGACGGCGAGCGCCTGCTGAGCAGCCTGCACCTCACCCTCGGCAGTGGTCACTTCCTGCGAGGCAGCAGCGAGTTCGCCCTCGCGCTGCGCCTGGACCGACTTGGCGGCGTCCAGCGCGGCAGCGGCGGCGTCCACCTTGGCCTTGGCAGCCTCGTACTCCGGGCCCGCGGCACCCTGCTCGGCACGGTCGAGATCGGCCTTGGCGGCGTCATAGCTCGCCTGAGCGGCATTCACATCCTTATCGGCCGCATCCTTTGCCTGCTGAGCTGCCGAAAGCTTGCCTTGCGCGTCCTGCTGTTTGGCCGCGGCGGCATCAACGCCAGCCTGGGCATTCGAAAGCCTGACCTGCGCGTCGGCGGCCTGCTGCTTTGCCTGCTCCAGCTCGCTCGCGGCCTGCTCGGCAGCGGCCTGAGCCGCGGCAACAGCCTCGGGCGTGGCATCGGCAGCAGCGGCCTGCGCGGACTTGAGCGCAGCCTGGGCATCGTCGGCGGTCTTCTGGGCAGCGGTCAGGGCTTCACCCTTGTCCGCCAGATCCCTCTTTGCGGCATCGAGTGCAGCTTGAGCGTCCTCGAGCGCCTTCACGTCCGCATCGGCCTTGTCCTGCGCGGCACCCATCTGCTGCTCCAGCTCGGCCGAAGCTGCAGAAGCGGCAGCGTCGCTTGTGCCACGGGCCGCATCGTAGGCGCTCTGAGCCTGCTGCTGGTTGGCAGCGGCGGCGTCGTAAGGAGCGGCGGCCGCATCCAAATCGGCCTTGGCAGCAGCGGCCTTAGCGCGAGCCGCATCGACCGCAGCCTGCAGGTTGGCGACCTTCTGCACCGCTGACACCGTGCCCGCGCCAGCGCTAGCAGCAGCCGCGCTCGTCAACGGAGACAGCACCGCAGCCGGCTTCGCAGTAGCGTCGGCACCGTTCGCACCCTGCGCCACCGCAGTCAGCGGAGACAGCAGCGACCCGCCCGTCATGGCGATCGTTGCCGCAGCAACTGTCGCCATACGCCCGGCGGCCTTCGCCTTACCCGCAGCGCCGCCATTGATGTTCTTGTTCACGTTCTTGCTCATTGCCGATTCCTTCCCACGATGAGCTGATGTTTGACACATAATCGATCCAATATGCCCCGCTAAAAAGAGGTGATAACGGGGTAATTAAATCGGAGGAGTTGGAGACAAGCCCACATCCATCAGCGGATGCCGAGCTCATACTCCCGCTCGCGCTCAATATCATTCAGGTACTCATAATCTTCGGAGCTAAGCTCTAGATCATCTTGAGCGAACATGTAGTTCTCGGCCTTAGAACCAATACTGCAACCGTAGATGGTATTGAGATCGATATGGTCGGTATTGTCGTTGTAAAGGGGGAAAATTCTGCTGGTCATGCTCAAGTACCTCTCAACATAAACTGAAAACTCGTTTGCTTGGTCTCTTTTTGAGACCCCATCTGATGTGCTATGGCTGCAGTATATGTTCTCCCCTTTTACAATGCAAGCGTAATTTCAAAAAGTTCTAGGAGCGATAATTGCGCAACACCATCACTTGTCGCCACCGCCATCCTCTACCGCGCCCTCACGCGCAGCGCACTCGTTGAGATACTTGACCGGAATCGGCCACACGGACGGAGCCTTATAGCGCGAAAGGCCTATGTTGGCCAGCTGAACCAACAACTCAGACAAATCATCGCCGTCGAGTACCTCAATCGAACGCACGTGAATCGCAGTCGCCATATCCTCCTGGGTGCCGTTGTTGACGCCCACAAAATAGCAAGTCTTGCCCGCACGCTCGAACGTTCCAATGCCGTAATAAGGCGAGTTGTAGCTCTCGAAAATCTCTTTCTTACGCCCTGCTTTGCCTGTGAGCTGATGCTCACCCACCAGGGCCATAAAGTTATTGGAAAACGTCGTCAGTCCCGTATCCCGCACGCGCGCAAGCATAGACTGCCCGTCCGCATGCACGTCAAAGACATAGGCGCCCTTATCGAGTTTGCCGTCCGCGGTCAGCAGATCGAGCTCCATCTCGTCCTCGGGACCATCCTCTGCCGAATGTGAGGCATAGCGCATGCCCCCATCCGCGCCAATCGCCAACGTAGCGATACGCGAATCCAGCTCAATCTTGTCCTTTGTTTTATGCGGCACATCGACCAAGCCACACACCGTCACCGACTCAATATCCAAAGCATCAAGATCAAACGCCGTCACCCGCTCGTCGACAACATCCTGCTTTACCAGCAGTTCTTTGAGCATGGCGCCCAGGATCGCCTCTTGCGCATTGCGATCCTTTTGCTTTGGCGCCACCTTAAACAGTGGCTCGCACACATCCGGTGTCACGTGCTGTTCCACCACGCCAGCATGTAAGGCATAGCCGTCGTCCTCAGCAACCTCATTGGGCACAACGACAAGGTTCAGCGCCCGCGAATCCACGGCCCTTCCGCCATACGTTGCGCGAACGCCCCACGAGGAATCGTTAAGTCGATCGGCCAGCTGGCGCGCCACTTCGGCAAGCCCATTGCGCGCAAACGACACCACGATTCGCTGCCCCGCCATGCGCTCCGCAACCACGCGCGCGTACTCATCACCCTTGAGCACCTCGTAGAAACTCTTACGCGGGTATTCCATGAGCGTCACCCGGGCGAAGTCGCTGTAACGGCGTTCGAGAATCTGCAGCTCTCGATACAAAATGCCCTTCTTGGTATAGGCGACCTTGTCCGCCTGGGCCGAGAACGTCAGATCACGGCGCTTGGACGGCTTGTCGCCCTTGGCTCGGCGCAGGATGTACTCGTCTTTTTGTTCGTGGGCAAGCACCATCGTCGCCACGGGCGATAGCCTGTAGCCCACTTGGCTCTTAATCTTTTCGAGCTCTTTCTCGTCACCTTGTGCCCTGCCAATAAGCACACGGCGCTTGGTAAACGTCCGAATCTTAAGATCAAAGGTGCAATCCTCATCGATAACGATTTCAACCGTTTCGATCTTGGCAGGTCCCCTTCCGTCGCTTTCGACAGCATCGCGGCGGGCACCCTTGGCGCTAATGACATACAGGTGCCCGGTGTCATTGGGAACTTCGTCCTCAATCCCCTCAAACTGAGAGCAGGAGTTGAACAGCAAGCGGAGCGCAACGTAATCGTCCAACTCGTTCCAATTAGTTTTAATCGGAACTATCTGCTCCTGATAAAGCGAGGCATTAAGGTCGCCCGTCTGCACGCCCGCTTTGACCATCAGAAAGACGCGGTTGTCTGCAAGCTGCGTGAGCGCGACGACCTTGCCCGTCTGGCACACATCGGCCATAAAGTTCGCCACGGCATGCTTGCCCGCATCGCCGACGTTGCACCAAAAGACCGAGTAGCGCTCCTCGGCAGCAGCGGCATCGAGCTGCAACACGAGCTCTGATACGGCGATGTCTCCCAAACCGCACGGCTGGTTATGCTTCGATTGCACGGCCGATCGCCTCCATCATCTCCAAATTGATTGCACCGTCGGCGGCCATATAAGGAACGGAGAACACAGTCCCCTCAGCATCGAGTGCCTTGGGCACGCACTCAAGCGCTGCCTCATCAGCCAAAACGTTGACGATTAGCAGGCGTTTCGCCCCAACCTTTTGAGCCTTCGCCCTAAAGCGCTCGGCATCCGACGCCTCGCGACCGTCGCGAACATAAGCGATATAGGCACCGATGCGATAGTGCTTAAAATCGATCCATACCCCGGTCGTGTTGCCAGCAGCATCGAGCACCTCAAAGTCGCCACCTGTCTCGGCGTGTGCCGCATCGCCACGCGTAAGCGAATAGCGGCCGTCGTAATATGCCTCAAAGATTGCCCTTCCGGCAGATTCTCCCAGCTCACCCAGGTAGACCGCCTGGAACATATAGGGCGTCATGTGCGCCGTCGCCGCCGGCTGCAGCGTTGTGGGCACCCCGTCGCTCGACCAACGCTCACGCACTTCGCGAATTGACAGCAGCTCGGGTACGCGCGCCGCCGCCTGGCTCACCTGGCGAACCGTCGCGCCCTTTAAGCCCTCCTTGCAGTGGCAACGATCCTCCAGACGAGCAGCAATCTGCTCGACGGGCTCACCATCGTAGCTAGGGAATTCAAAGTGCGGCACCTTGCATGCCCCGCCTTCTACATAGGCATAGCCATTTGCAGCATGCGACATGCGCAGCGCGGTACTCCGGCGCTCTGGGTATTGCGCGAGATCTTCCCACGGCAGGCAAAAATGATGCAGGTAAAAGTCGCGCTCGCCATCAAAAGCAGTGAGATCTTCGTCCCCGGCGTTTAGCGAGGTAACTTTCCACGCCAGCTTTTCGTGCTTTTGCTTGGCAAGGTTGTTCCTAAAGGCGGCAAGGTTCTGCTGCTTAACGGCAGCGTGTTCCTTGTTGTCCGTCATATGGTTGTTGGCAGCGGCGCAGGCACCAACCACCTGCTCAAGCTCGTAGCCCATCGGCAAATCATGCAAGAACGAAAAGTTGCAATCGTTCGCAATCTCGCGGTCGAGCAGCACCTGCACGCAAGGCATCTTTACACTCGTGCGCATCAGGCGACCCACAGCCTGTGCCACAATGCGAGCGCCTTCGACCTGATAAGAGAGGGTGTCGCGCACCGGCAGGCTCTTATTAACGCCAGATAGAAGCATCCGTACGTTCCGGCGCTTTTGAGTAAACGGAACCTCGCCGCGCGCTACCAGTTCCTCCTGCTCCACCACGCCAAGTAGCGCCTGCTGGACAAACTTATTTGAGTTGATCTCCACTCCCCAGGTCAAACGACTTGTGGGCGACTCGATATATAAGAAATCAAGATCCATCTTGGGGCGACGGTCGGCATTTTCAAAGCCGCAATCGACCTGATGAACCATGTCGCACAGATTCTCCGGCACCTTGTATTTGAGATTCTTGGAAAAGCCACCGGCCGAAAGATTGATAAACATCAGGGTCGGCTGGCCCAGCTCGAGACGTTTTTGAGCGCCACGCCAACCTGCATCCCATTCCGCAGCGTTAAAGCACGGCACCATGTCCTTGGCGGCCTCAAGCGATTTCTCGTACGACATCTCGGGGCACTTGATGTTTCTAATCACCAGCTCCGCGACAATCTCGCGCGCAAGATCCAGCGCCAGACTATTGAATTCGCCATGGTTTCCCATGTGGCGCGTGGTAAAAACGGCTCCCGCCCGTTGCTCGTTACGCGCCACACCACGGGCCCAAGTACTCACGGCAACAAGCGTCTTGCTCAGGCGCTTCAGCTCAAACTCGATGCTCTTGGCGTCGCTCACGCCCACCCTGTCAGCAATCTTTAAGCGCAAGCGCACCGCAAGTCCCTCACTCACGCCAATCCCGTCAAAGAACCGCATCGCGCGCTCGTACACCTCGTCGGGCGACACAATGATGCCGCCAAAGGCGCCGCCTGCCAGCGCGACCATGCCGGCAATTTCCTTGGACTCATCCACCCAGGCAATATCGACGTCGTACTCCTTCGCAGCCTGTTTGTTAAACAGCTTAGTCTGTCGCACGATTTCCTGGTTGAGCTCGCCAATCCAAGCGTCCTTGCGAACCACGCCATGAACCTCGTCAAGGTAATCGAGGTTGAAGTTTTTGACGGTCGGCGCACTCCATGTTGCGCTCATGCACACGCAAGGCGCTTTGGCGGCAATGGAGGCAAGGTAGGCCTCGGGCATGCGCTCAATGCCGTGGCTGGTTAGGTACGTGGTAAACATGTGCTCGATGGTGGTTTCCATCACTAGATAATCGACACCACGCGCATACATCGAGTCGTCGGCGGCATCGATCTCGTCATTCTTGCGATCTTTAAAGAACAGCGCCAGCATCAACGAATCCCAAAAATACTTCTCGCTGGTCTGGTTGTTCCTAATGCCCAGGGCATCGATGATGTTCTTGCGCGAAAGGTCGTCCTTGTACGAAATGCTGCCGTAGTACAGCTTGTCCATAAGCGTGGCGCAACGGGCGAGATGACCCACCACCATCCTGACCAGACCGCGTGCACGACGCACCGCCTTGCTGACGGTTTGCTGCCCACTCCCTCCGCGAGTGATAATCATATTGCGAGTACCGCCCTCATTGAGTTTGAAGCGCAACGGATTCGCCGAGTTGTCGCCCACCGAAATATCGTCGCTGCCAAACAGATGTCGACCGGAGAGCTGCTCTTCTTTCGCCTCGTCAGACAGCGCAAAAGGCGGACGCAGTTTCATGTCCTTAATACAAGAGGCGAGTGCCTTTTGAATTTTCTTGGCATCCTTGGCGATTTCTTCGGCATCTTCCTCTACGCTCGCCCGCGAAACCCTGTTCCTCTCGGCGTTTGACCCTTTGTGATCGCCCGACGTGGAAGCGTGCGTATAGACCGCCATCCATTGATCTCGATTCCCCAGTAGCAAGGGGTCCACCACACCGCCGTTAAAATGACGATCGAGGATACGCAATACTTCGTCCGGTTGAAACGTCACGGGATCGTCTGTCAGCGTCGACAGTATGTCGGCCTTCATGTGGTCGATTTCATCAAAGATAAACAGGCCCTTCTCGGCAGCCATTGCGTTAAAGAGCACAACGCCTGCACCGGTCACTGTATCGATCCTATTGATGAGCTTTTGCGGCGTCAGGGCAATCACATGCGGTATGCTCTCGTCATTGAGCAGGGCAGACGGCCAAATCTGGGGGATCACCTCCATGCCGCGCGTGATGTTTTTGAGCTCGTGGCTCACAGCCCAACGCAAGCTCGCATCCGCCGACGATAGCTTGTCGCGAAGGGCGGGGGTCAAACGGTCTGCAACACCTCCCAGACGATTTCGAGTGTCAAGGATGCCCAAAAGGTCATCGGCGATCTCCATCGCGTTGCCCCACGCTCGCTTAATGATGCGATGAGAGCTCTCGTCGTCCGCCTCGATGGGACACGGAATGTCGCGCACGCCCACGGCGCCCTTACCGCGCGTAGTCTCAATCCAATGCAGGATGTTATCGCCCGCACGCGGAAGATCGAACACCATGCGCTGCGCGGCATCGCCATCCATGCCCTGTTCAACCAGCAATTTGCGCACGCTCGCAACGTAGTTGTCGCGGTTGTCCTTACCCGGCACCACAAACACCAGGTAACGACGGCCCGGGCACTTGTTAAAACAGCCCGAATCGTCCCAGCCACCGGCGATGAGGTCGGCTGTGACCTGCTCGGCCGTATAGTTTTTACCCGAGCCCGTCGTGGCGCCCAAAAAGTACAGGCCATTGTTGCCCTGATCCTTGGGGGCAAACAGCGCACGCTCAAAAAACTCGCGCATCGCCTTTTGACGTGCAAGATAGGGAGCGAGCTCCTTGTCGTCCGCAGACGACGGATTCGATTGGCAGTTGAGATCCCACATAGCCATGGTCAAACCTCCGATTTAGTTGTTACACGTGTTTGATACCATCCCGTGCGGACAAAACTCGCGCTGGGCGGTCAAGGCGGCGGCGTCCATGCCGCTTGAGAGAAGAAAGAAAGGAAAGAGGAGCAGTCAGCGACTACTCGCACGAAGCGAGCAGTTTCTTAAGATCGCACTCCAACGCCTCGCGCTCTTTGGCATCGATCACTGCAAGGGCGACACGCATCAGGGATGCATCGGCGGCAGACTCCTGAACCTGGTCGGGGCGCTTGCTAAAGCTTTTCCCGGCAGCCTTCCGATCGGTCGCGCCGTTCAGTGCGGTGGCTAAAGATTGTCATCGGACTTTGCGCTGGCTTTGGCCGCCTCTTCGACCGCGATCAGGTCCTTAACCGTTATATACGCACTGTACGTAGCATCCTCGATCTTTTCCAAAACATCATCAGGGTCGCAAGTGCCCCAAGTTTCTTCGAGGACTCGAGCCAATCCCCAAGCAGCGCTGAGCAGGACGTCAACGTCCTTTAGATCTAAATGATCGACCGTAAAGGGATAGTCCGCGCACTCCAGTAGATACGTGTCAACTGCGCCAATTGCCTCAGCCACGTATGGCTCAAGATCGCAATGGGGTTGGAGGGCGCACAGCGCCTTGTGCGGATCGGTCGGCTCGATCCAATACAGCGTTGTCGCATCCTCGCATTTCTCGAGCGGATAACGCTCAACCGCCTTCTCCCAACTTTCATACCAAGGATCGGCATCGCCGTCCGTCATCGACCTGCAAAGATCAATCGCCGCAGAAACAGTCGCACACGAGCATCTATAACTGGCGCCTTTCCTAAAATCATCATTGAGCTCGTCGTCGCCAGACAGCCTCGCCTCCATGATCAGAAACGGGCCGTCATCATCTGTAATGCTCATGGGATAGTTGTCACATTCGTAGTACGGATACATTTTGTCTCCAATCAACCGTTCGGTCACATTAACAAGCAATATCAAAACCGCGCTCACGCGGAGGGTTGTCGTCCTCGATCCATTCGAGCCCGTCGTTCTCATCGATTCCGGCATCGGGGACTGACGACCATCTGAACTCGAAACCAAGCTGGTCAAGCTCATCGAATCGCTCACTGATTACTCCGTACGCATCCAACGCATTCTCGAAATCCTCCGAAGACACATAGCCGCGCTCGCACTGCTTGCGCATCTGGTGCAAACGACCCATGGCGGCAGCGATGATCTCGCGAAGAACGATAACCTCGCGCTCGCATACATCGATGTTTCCTTTGTTGAGCTTGATGCAATCGGACATAACGGCCTCCCTGGTTTTAAGCCTTTTCGCTTGATTCCATTGAACAGCCGCAAACAGCCGCGTAATATGACTTTTATCGGGTTTTAAATTTTGGCTGTTTGGAGCATTAATGCTTGATTCCGAACAAGAGCCGTTTAGCTGGGGTTTCGAGGCTGGCTTTCTTCGCTCTCCCGTCAATCCCCGCATGCTTCTTCTTAACAGAACGCCAGAGATTGATTGCGCCGATGACGGAAACGCAACCGGCAATGCAAACGCATGGAATCTCGTCTCCGTAGCCAACGACCTATTACGCGTCGACTTAAGCTCGCTTTTCAACGAGATTGGGGGCCACTTTCGTGAGCGAGCAAAATTGCGCTTTTACATCGATTTGCAGAACGCCATTCGTCAGCCCCCTGCTCCCCACGATGCGCAACACGCTTCGATGGACTACGCAGCCGAACCAGACCATGACGACTGGCTCGATCCAGACGATTCCGACCAAGAGTCCGCGCAAGCAGAATTGAACGAAGCCGAAATCGAAGTCAACCTTCAAAAACAAAAGGAACGCGACCTCGATTTCTTTGCTCCGATATTCGATAAAGCCATTACGCGCCATGCACACGGAGAGATATCTGGCATGGCCAGGTATCTCCTTGAAAATGTCTGCAGGCAGTGTGTCATGAACATCACAGCGATTCCCGACTATCGCTATTACAGCTGCTGGATGAACAACAACGCTATTGAGTGCAACGAAATCAACCGCCTGTACCGCGCGGTGATCACGACATCGGCCCAACTCAATAAGCAAGAAATGGCGTCCCTCTTCAGCTCCTATCTCAAGCTCGTGTCGAACGACATGGACATTACAACTACCAACGGCAAGACCGGGCTAACAGAACCGGTGCCGTATAAACGCGACAATCCAAGAGACAACTATCCAAAGGTCAACTCGCAGATAGAAACAGCTTGCGTTTGCACCAATACCGATCTCTTTCGAGCGCTTCTCATTGTTTTTTATCATGAATGTCTGGAGCTTGCCCCGCTGCTTAAAAACACCGAGGCACCTAGCCTGCTCGCGCAAAACGAAGAGTTTTTCCCAGCCGCCATCAAAACAAGCGACCCGCGACAATTTCGATTATTCGATAATCAGCTGCCGGCAATCATCCGCTTTGGCGACGCTTTTGCATACGCAGCCAAAAAGCACTTGCCCGGAAACGAAACGGCTCAAAAGCTCGAAGAACATTTGAGCGATATAAAACGCATGAATAGCGCCCCCTTTATGCAGGCGTTTCGCAAGAACTATCTCGAGGCTATGCGCGAGAACCAAATCTACGCAAATGGAGACTTCCATACGTATGCAGAGCTTAACGACCAGGAAAACCTCAATAGGCTCGTAAGGCTTCAAGCTGTTATTGCAAAGGCAGGAGAGCTTTACTTCACCGAAGAGGAATGTTCCTTTGCAAGCCTTTATGCCCGCATCCTCCACGAGCTGCTGCTGTGCGGCATTATGCCGATAACATGCCAAACCTGTGGTTCGCTCTTTTTTCCGACCGGCCCTAACAGCAAGTACTGCGATCGATATAACGCGGCGACCAAGCTCTATTGCAACCCGCGGCACAACGCCAAAAAACATCTTGGTCGCAAATCACCCCGCGACGTCGCACTCAATATACGGAGAAAAGCCGACACGGCATACGAAAAGGGTTTAACGGATTGTGCCCACTATTTTGACAGCCTTGGCAATTTTGTTCTCGATGGTCTTGGCCCAACATACCAAGCGAGCGACCTAATTTCCGACGAGCTCTATGCGGCATGGCTGTCTATCGTCAACCAGCCCAATTGCAGGACAAAAATCAGGCGACCAGATAGGAACGGTTTTCCATACCCCGTACTGTGGTACGGATTCATCCTCAATGGCATACAGTATGTACAAGTCGAGTTTCCCGAAGCCGAGTACCCGGCGCTTTTTGAACGCTTGAGCCAGCTCGCCGAAAGCCCGCAATCAAAGTGCACGCTGAAGCACAAGGGACCCGGCGAGCACCCATACAGCTCATGGCTTATCAAGTTATACGAGTTGTTGGAGATCATTGCGCAAATTAATAGCGCCGACCAGGTGGCAAAGCCCATTCCATTGCTTGGAATAGATAGGGACGATTGTGTCTCGACCGACCCGACCGCCCAAGGCACACGGAGCGCGCCCGACGCATGCGTCTACAGCACCGGCACGATAGATAGCCTTAGCTTTACCGTGTATACGAAGGGATATGACCCGGAAAAGCGGGAACGAGCCTGATGTAGCGGCTTCGAGCGAAGCCGCCGGTCACGGGGTGGCACCGGGGCGCGGACGCCGCGGGCCATTGGGAGCAACCCTCCTCCGCTACCTGCGCGACGTGGCAGCGCCGCTGCGTCGTCCCTGTCGCCGAACATCGTCCTGAAGGCGCGGGCGGGTGTCCATGAACAGCCGCGCCCGCACTAGCCTGGGGGACAGCCGCCCCGCCACCAGCAGTGCGCCGGCACGCCTCGGCACCGCCAGGGTCTCCGCCTCCACGGGCAGGGCAACTTTCTCGATGACCTCGGCAGAGCACACGCCCGACAGGTCAACCCCGTTGTAGACGATTGGCCTCATGCGTTGCCCCTCGCGCGCCCGTAGGTGTTACCGCTACTCTGAAAATGACCAGATGATCACCCAACAATCTTTGGCGAGTGGGGGCTGAACGCATCGTTGCCGTTCTGTTCATCCACCGCCCTGCGCCCCAGGCTTAAGGGTTCTGCCGCGTCATCTTCCACCCGCACGGACAGGACATAGTAGAAGTCGGCACCCTGATTCCCACGATCCCGCACGTAGCCAAGGTCGGCCAGGCGGTCGGCCAGCTCGTCCCTCGAAACCAGCTCATTCGAGGTTATGCGACACGCCACAGGCTCGATCTCGTAGGTGTTCGTCTGGCTTATGGCGTTCCGATAGAAGCGGAACCACGACGTGCGGAAGAGATCCTTATGGTGCGAGTAGACATGCCCGTCCTTAATGGCATAGAAGTAGAAGAGAAAGCGCCCGCCCTTGCGGAGCCTGCCGCTGCTTTCGAGAAAGTGATAGTAGTCATCGGGAGAGTCCCCTCGAATGTAGCCAATCACGAACGATTCGCCACCATGCCCGTAGGAGTCGCTATCCGTCTTGCCCGCGCTTGGAGGCTCAGCCACAACCATTTCGGTGAAGTAGCTCAGCCGGTTCAGCCGCGTATTGCTTGCCGTGTTCTCGCCGATGACCTTCTCTATGAAATCGCGCAACGCATTCTCTGCCGTCCTGCTGATGCTCGGCTTCATGGCGAAAGCGCCGACACCCGGCAAAATCTCCTCGAAGAGCCGGAATTGGCCCTTCTCGCCCGTTTCGCCCGACCCCGGATAAAGCACGTAGCTGCCAACCGTGCGCCGTATCGCGTCGTTGTACGTGTGCATCTTCAGCAGGTCACCGCGCTTGTAGGTGTTCGTGGTGGAGGCCGCCTTCTCCTCGTTAAGTTCCTCGCGCTCTGCCTCCTCGGTGCCCACATCCTTGCCGACAAGCCCCGTCAAGTCGGTGATGCGGTACTTGGCGTCGAAGTGGACGAATGCAACAGCTCCATCTTGCACTGCGGCTCGCTCGTTTGTATAAGCATCCGGGAATATCGCGAGCGTGTAGTCGGGTCTGAACGGTCTCGAGTACGAACCCTCGTAACGAGTGGCATGAAAGTCACGGGGCGAGAAGGTGCGGTTGTAGTAGAGGTTTACCTTCGCGCCGCACTGCGCAATCTGGAATGACTGGCAGGAGCGTACGCCCTGCTTGAGGGATATTGACAGCCCACCGTCGGGATTCGTCCCGATAAATGGGTGGTCATCGGTGCTTATCGGCTCGCACCCCTCGATCCCCCTTACGATGTCGTACAGCTCAAAGAAGATCCAGTACTCGTAGAGGAGGGCCACATTCTTCGATTCGCCCTCGTAGATGTCATCCTTGCCCTTCCAGTCGAGCTGCAGCGCCATATCGAGCATGGAATATGCGAAGAAGATCTGCGAGTATCCCTCGCGCTTCTGCAACACCTGGTTGTTCTGAGGCATCATCTGCAGGGTGCCGACATCGTCGAAGAAGGCGTCGCTGAGTATCGTATCCAGCATGGCGTGCAGCGCGGCGGCTTCGCGATAACACTCCGTCTGCCGAGTATCGCCCTTCTCGGCATCCAGGACAGTCATCAGAGAGGTGCAGATCCGGTCAATCTCATGCAGGGCAAATTTCACAAACCGATTGGCGGGCGTGTCGAGCAGGTCGTACTTGCGCGTGACGCTGACCATCTGGGGGAGGTAGACGCCTCCCGCATCGCCGCCGCAGTTCAAGCGCGTCCACATCCGGCTGTTCGAGAAGGGGTTCGTATAAAACCTCCGGGACGGCATGCCAGCCCCAACCGACCGCAGCTCGTCCTCGTGATCCAGCGTCCTATCAGGGTTCCTCTTTATCGCCTCGAAGAGGGCTTGGAGGTTCGGTTCGTAGCAGAACTGCCGCAGGAAGACGAACTGCTCAAGCAGCGTCTCGCGATTCTCGTCGGCTTGCTTGTAAACGTTCGACGTGGAGCCCGAGTAGTCAAGGAGCAGCGCAGCGCACCTTGCGGCAAGCTCCTCGGTGAGCTCGATGTAATCGTCTTCATAGCCAATCTTGAGCGGGACGACTTCGAACTGTAGCATCGGCGCATCAGCTTCCTCGCCGAATCGAATCCTCGAACGCCCGAGATAGTTCACGAACTGGAAGGTGACACTATTGCCGTTTCTGTCGCACCTGATATTCTTGCCTTCGTTTTGGAACGAGGCGCGAGGATGCAGGCCACCATCAGGGGTCCGCTCGTATTCGAGCACATAACATGTGGTTTCGTTGATTCGAAGCGTGGGACTCCCGTCAAGACCGTCCTTGACGGCGAAGGCTGGTGTTGAACCAGCGCCATTCTGGGATGCTTCCGGCTTGAGACCGAAACACGTCAGCCCGGTTAGCCCGGTCTGCTGTTCCTCGTCCCAATCGACTCGGTCATGCGCACCGCTCTGGTAGAGCCTGGCTATTGTTCTTCCATCCGCTGCAAAGCGGATTGCGCCGATGCTGCCGTCCATAGGCTAGATGAAGCTCGCATACTGCACGTTATCGAGTTTCGCTGCCATCTGGCTTATCTTAACGGAGCTCAGCTCGCCATCACATATGTCTTTCAGGCTTTTAAGCAGATTGCCGATCTCACGCTTGTTACCATGGAGCTTCGGCAGCACCTTCTGGACAATCTGCTCATCGACAGAACGCTCGAGTTCGTAGTTCTCGCCGTCAAGCTCGTGCGCGGCATTAACGTACGTTCGCACTTCGCGCACGGTGCGGAAGGCAAACTCATAGCCGCATTTCTCCAGCTCTTCATACAGCTTGCCGAACTTCTCGAAGATGGCGTTAGCATCATCTTCGCTGATGTAATTGGCTCCCTCCCATATGTCCTTGGCGAGACGCAGAAAAGCCTGGGGGACGCCGGAAGCTGCGACGGCAACGTCCGGCGCATCCTCGATGGCTTTGAACCCTGCGAGGACTTCGGCCTTCGACGGCTTGAACTCTATGACGTTTGCCCTGTCGAGCACCTTGGGGCTAAACATGTAAGTGGTCTCATCGATGTTCACGGTGCCGACAACGAACAGGTTCTGCGGATAGGGCAGCCTGTCAGCACCGCCATCGCCGTACCCATCAAGCACGATGAGGTTATCCTCGCCGATGGTCTCCATGTGGCTGAGGAAGTCTGAGAAATACCGCTCGACATGGCTCAGGTTCATCTCGTCGAGGATGAGGAAATACGGAACCTCGGGGTTAGCGTTGGCCCGTTCGATGAGTCTCAGTATGCCGGTCTCTTCGTACGCGCCTTTGCCGCCGTCTGCAATCGGGTTGAAGAAGCCCAGCACCTTGGTGTTGTCGGTCCAGTCGGCACCGACCGGGACGAGCAACCAGTTTGGCTCCCCGTCTTCATCCAAGACCTCAAGGTACTTTGCAAAACGCTTGGAAATCCGCGTCTTGCCTGTTCCGCTGTTGCCAGCAAGGATGACAAAGGGCTTTGCCAGTAGTGACGTGATGTAGCGCCTGGAGAAGTCGGTTTTAAATTCAGCTGGAAGGTTGTTTAGCTGAAAAGTCCTCTTCTCTCTGCTTGATGCTTTCGATGAATTCTTTGCAGCAAGGTCGATTAGTTGATGCATTGCGGGCAGCACGTCATCGCCTTGTTCGTAGTCGATGCCCTCTTCGGCAATCAATTGGCTCGCTATGAGGTTTCGCATGAACTCAGCCACGCTGTAATCAAACTCAAGTTTCCCTGCGTAAACGTCAGCGAAATACTTGAATGCCGTGGTCAGGCTACCAGCCCTCATCTTGCATCCGCGATTGCAAAGGGCAATAAGATCGTCAATTCTCGACTTGTAGTCGTAATCTATCGCACCCGAAAACTGCCCGTCTTTGTATCTGCTTCCAGTGGCGAAGAAGAGTTTCGTTAGCTCCAAGATATATGCATCTTCGGAGACGCCCACAGGCTTTACTTCGGCTGCATCCATCCAGAATGTCCTTTCCGCAAAACCGTCCTCTTGCAACGGCGATGAATCGTTTACTTTGCCCGTCACTGGCAACAACAGCAGTGCGGCAAACAAGTTGCCGACATTTGGACGCTTTGCCCCGTCTCCTTGTATTTGCACACGTACTTTTCCGCCTTTTTTTGCAACGGGATAACGCGTGCCAAGGGAGACAACTTGCCCAGTAGAGGGTACGACTACTTCCAAGATGATTGCGTGTCCGATAATGTCAACTGCAGTCAGCGTATCCCCGTTTGCAAGAGAGCCTGAACCTTTGAGTTCGTACTGTCCAGCACCACCTTGTCCAACTGTTCTCCCGCGAACGGATAGCGTATTCTCGCTATATATAGAATTCGGAATGGGATAGCTCAAATTCCATTCATCGACAAAGGACATGGCAACCACCACAATTAATCTGCTGCATAGTCAGCTATGCATCTAGCAACGTACTCAGCAAGCTTAACTGGCACGGCATTGCCAATCGCCTGCTCAATGTCTGTCTTGGACCCGACAAACTCAAACTCTTCGGGGAAGGTTTGCAGATAGCTGCGCTCCTTGTATGTTAAGGCTCTCACACCTTCAGAAATATCAGCCTTGTCGGCATGATGCCTCTTATATGCTGGCGGTATCGGACGGTTGGTGCCTCGTACCGTTACCGCTGGCTCGTCAATCGTGAAGACGCCCCTACGCTGGAAGTTGCGTGGATGCATGTAGAAGTATTGCGTGCCGAGCGAATCGCCAAGGTAATCCCTGACGGTCATCTGCTTGTCGCTCAGCCTTGAATCCAAGAGTTCGCCGAGAAAGTCATCTTTATCACCAAGATGACCGACAAGGATAAAGCGCCTGCGAATCTGAGGCACACCACATAGACTGGCGTTGAGGACGCGCCTCGTGAGACCGTATCCAGCATTGCGGAATATTTCCAGCGCCTCGGGCAGGACGTCCATCCGCTCGATATTGTAAACATTCTCCATGACGAACCACTCGGGTCTGACGTCCCGAACTATCTCAGCATATCGGATGGTGAGATTGGCCCTTTTGCCGCGCTGTCTGGCGCCCGCAATGGAGAAGTCCTGGCAAGGGGGGCCACCGATTATCATCGACGGCGAATACTCTTCAATTTTCGGGACCGCTTCCGCATCGTAAAGATCGTATTTGAATGCCGGGTGGTCGAAGTTTGCCGAATAGATGTCGACAGCCGCCTGCCAGTTATCAAACGCCGCCTTTATGTTGAAGCCCGCATTCTGGAATCCGAGCGACATACCGCCGCATCCCGAGAAAAGATCAACGCAGTCCATCGCTCACATCCCTCCTGTACTCTAGTAGCGCTCGTGCAACGTAGGTGGCAAGGTTTACCGGTACGGCGTTGCCCACCATCTGGTTGATATCCGTCTTACTCCCAAAGAACTTGAAAGACTCCGGGAAAGTCTGGATCCTACTGCGTTCCTTTGGAGTCAAGCACCGGGCTTGACTGAGGTCCGCCGCGTCGTTGGGGTGAAGCTTGTAGTTCGGCGGTATCGGCCTGTCCACACCACGAATAGTGACCGAGGGCTCGTCGATGCTGAAGATGGCCCGCCTCGTGTAGCTTCGCGGAATTCTGAAGTAGTAATCAATTCCAAGCTCGTTACCGAGATACTCACGAATTGTCATCTGATGGTCAGAAAGGCCCTTCTCAAGATATGGGTCGAGGAACCCGTCGGGCGCCCCAAGGCATCCGATCAAGAAGTATCTCTTGCGAGCTTGGGGGACCCCGCACAGGCTTGCATCCATCACTCGCCCACTCAAGCCATAACCCTGCGCTTTGAGGGTGGCCCGAATCGCTTCCATGGATTTGCTCGTTCGAACGCGTGGGACGTTCTCCATAACGATGAAGCGAGGCTTGCACCTCGCGATGATCTCGGCATATCTAACAGAGAGGATTGCGCGCCCACCATCCTCGGATCTCTTGCCGGCCTGCGAGAAATCCTGACAAGGAGGCCCGCCGATGATGATATCCGGAGCGAAGCCGGCAACTTCCTCGGATACGGAAACGTCGGAGAGATCCCTTTTGAAAACAGGATGCTGGAAGTTAGCGCGATAGACATCAATGGCAGCGTCCCAATTGTCGTAGGCAGCCACAACATTGACGCCAGCCTTTTCGAAGCCGAGGGACATTCCGCCGCAGCCGGCGAAAAGGTCAACTGCCGTTATGTTCCTCTCGTTTTCCACGCGCTCGGTCTCCATTTCGATAGATACAGACAAATAAATAATTATAATTTCGTTTCTTCCAACATGCTTCAAGATCAGTCGGCAACAGAACAAATCCAGTTGTAACGCTTCGCCCGGACAAGAATCGCTCGTGCTCGATTCGAGCTTATTGCCGCCCAGCAGGGCAACCACTGTCGCATGCTCGCCCGTCAGAGGCCGTCCGCGCCGCATCCGCGTCCGCTCCGGATGCCGCGCCGGGTCGGTCGTGCCGCGGACCGTCCCTCGCGGCACGCACCCTCCGCTCCCGCGAAAACCCGTTCAACACAAAGGCTTTTAGGTATAGCCTTATTGCTGTACGCCACGAAGTTCCCGCCCACTCACGCCCTCGCTGCCAAACGAATACGCATCCCTCTCTCTTCTATGGATGCAACGCTGCCGAAATATAAATCGACTCATGCGATCGCTCTCCGACCTCAGCTGAAACGTTTCAGAGCGCAACAATCTTGAACCTCGATCCACCCTCCAGACAAACCTCCTCAGTTCATCCATTACTATCGAAAAGATCTTCCATGAATTTTGACGGCCTGTTTCAGCTGTAATGGAAATAAAAACCAGCTTTTCGAAGTCGGCGCCACAACCAGGCAAGCATTTCCGAAATCGCAGCATCACATCGCTCGATATAAGTAATTTGCTACTGGTGCAACGGCCCCGAGCACCGTTCCCGCGCGACTCTATCGCAAATACGTTGCTTAGAACAGGGCACTGCCACATTTCAGCAAGCCAATCCGAATCCTCGTTTGGTCGGGAGATAGTCCAATTACCCTTTAAATATCATATCGTTGTGGTATTCAATAAACTCAGCTCGTGGGGCAAATCGCTTCGGAAGCGTAATCGGCTCTCCGTTGTAGCGCCACAAATTTACCGCTTCCTTGAAAGTAGCGGCAGGCTAAACGAGGGCGGTGAGTTCCTTTTCTACTTCTACGCCATTAAGGACGGGCACGTGTACTCCCATCATAAAGATCTCTTTCGTACGACCCATTTCCGCTTCTACAGGAACGCAATCAGCGAGACAAACACTTACGAACTTGAACCCATGCTTTGCAAGGTGAAGGCTAACGAGCTGGTTTCGAGAGACGAACTAGCCGACCGGCTGGCCGCCATTGATTACGAGCGGAATCGTGGGAGCCAGGGGGCGGACTTCCACTACGTGCTTAGCGTGGAGGTCGAGAACGCTGCAGTTGTGCCGCTGAGTCTCGCGTGCGGATTGGTCGACGGGCAGAACGGCAACGATGCTTTCAGCCCGCACTCGCCGAAGTTGGTGGGATAACATTTCACGAGCATGTCGATTGGTACAGGAGGAAAGATTATGGACGAGAGAATCAAATCGATAATCCACAAAGCTGTTGATGATGCCGGGCGTTATCCGTTTCTCTTCATCGGCTCTGGCCTCTCCCGTCGTTACTGCGGCACGCCGGGATGGGAGGGGCTGCTTTCGGATATCTGCGCCGAGGTGCTTGACGACCCATATGCCTTCGCGCGCTTCAAGAGCCAGGCGAAGATTGCTGTCCAGAACGGCGAGGTCGAGTCCGAACTGCCGTACGTTGCCACGCTCATGGAAAGCGAAGTAAACCACGAGCTCTTTGCATCGGATGAATTCGCTGCCTTCCGCGAAGATCACAGTGACGAGCTTACCGGGGACGCTTCGCCCATGAAGATCTACGTCGCAGATAAGATCGCGAGAGCTCGTCTCGTCGAGAGCGCCGAAACTGAGAAGCTGGCGAAGGCGGGCAGGGAAAAAGTTGCCGGCATCATCACCACGAATTATGACTGTATGTGTGAGACCCTATTCCCTGGTTTCACGACCTACGTCGGAGAAAGCGACCTCCTGTTCTCTGACCAGGCTTTCTCTCAGGAGATATACAAGATCCATGGCTCAGTCTCGAGGGCGGGAAGCATCGTCCTGACCAGCGCTGACTATGCGGAGTTCGCGCAGAAGAGGAAGTATCTCTCGGCGAAGCTGCTCACCCTCTTCGTCGAGTATCCCGTCATCTTCCTCGGTTATTCGATTCAAGACGAGAACATCAGGTCGATACTGGGTGACATCTGCGAATGCCTACCAGATGACAAGCTCAAACGGCTGGGCAAGCGGCTCATCTTCGTTCAGCACGCAACCGACACCTCTGTTGGCGAGATTGCTATGAGTTTCGGTGGCCGTACGCTTTCGATGACGAAGATCACCACGGATGACTTCGAGTCGATCTACGATGCGATGCGCAGCTTCCGGAAAATGTATAGCACGCGATTTATCCGCGAGTTGAGGGGCAGCGTGTTCAGGCTTGCGGAGCATATCGACCCGAGTTCCGACATCATCGTCTCAGGGATAGACAATGTCCTCAACGACCTTGACCCGGACCAGAAGATCGTCATCGGCCTGTCGGTGTCACCAAGTAGCATCGGAAAGCCGATTTCACCTGAAGATATCTTCGAGGACATCGTGCTCGATAACCTTCGCTATGACCCAAAGTTCATCGTCGAGAACTACCTCAACATGTACGTGCGCCAACGGCCCAACAACATGCCTGTCTTCAAGTACACGCGCGGACTCGGTGGAGAGGTCGGTAAGGACATAGCGACTTATCTCCCAACGCTCACCTCGATTGATAGCTATCGAAGCGAAACGTTCCGCAAATCGATGCCTGCGACTCGTCGCAGATTCGAAGGGTCGCTGAGCATAAAGGGCCTTGCGAATGCATGCGCGCCAAAGAGCCCGTTCGCGTTCATCCCGTGCCTTTCAGAGGAAGAGATGGACGTCGACGACTTGGAAGCGTTGCTGAAGCGGGCACTGGCTGACGTGGGAAACGACCCTGCCAAGAAGAGGGCTCTGTTGAAAGATTCGCATTATCGGAAGTGCGTCCGCATCTACGACTTCTTGCGCTATGGAAAGTAGGAAGTCCCCCAACCTTCACCAATAGTCCGGGCAACGGCATCCGAACCTAGATCCAGTTGGGGGACATGCTCCCGAACTATGCACGGTTTCCCGCGCAAAGCTAGTTTAGCAAAGAAATGTGGAGATTGGCGGTTGGGCGCTTGAGATTCCTGCCAACTGCCGCACCCCTTGAATATCAACTTCATCCGAACACCTCCCAAATTCATCCGTACATGTACGGATGAATTTGGGAATCCGATACCCTGAGGGCCGGGTCGGCCGGCCCCGGGAGATCGGAGGACGCCATGTCCGGAAAGAGCGGGAAGGGCGCCGCGAGGGCGGTCCCGAGGGCCCACGGCAGGCGATCGGCGATTTCATGCAACTACGGCTGAAGTGTCTTTATGTGGTTCAGCGCACCCAACAGTACCGTTTGATTTCGCTCAAAGCATAAACGAAACCATGCATATATTCCCAAGGCAATCAGGCATGGCGTCACGAAAACCCCGGCAGCGATTGAATTGTTGCCCGCCCATGCAGACAGACACCCTCCGACCGTAAGTGAGATGATCATGCTGATCACGCTGGGGGCCCAACTCGTATAATGCACCCCACTCACCGCCTGTTCGACTATTTCGCATTTCTTTTTCAGGCTAATGTCCTCATCCACTTCACCAAGAGAAAAGTCCACTCCCGAAATTAAATCGAGCAATTCAGCCTCACTGTAGCCGCCTTCCTTGAATCTTTTAATGAAGAAACCTCCTGGTCCAGGCCCACAGATAGGACGGTTTACACGAAACAGTTCCTTATAGGCGATTCCCATTGTTAACTCCTTAAAGTGCAGATGCTATTTACGCTATCGTTCTATCATTTCGTCCGGACAGATTTTTATCGGACCGTCGGCAACCGTTCACAAGGACATCCCGTTCAGTAACTCCCCGCGCTCCTCATACCCGCGCTCGAGCTTCTTCCCAAGCTCCGCAGCGCAGCGCTTCGTTTCCTCGGCAAACAGGTCATCGATAGCCCTGTCAATCCGCGTGCAAGTCTGCCGATGCTCGTCCTTCCAGGGCAGGTTGAGTCCCAAACTCGCGTCCCAATAGCCGCCGAGTTTGGCGTTAATTACTTCCTCGGGATACAGCACGTCGCGGCGAATGTCCTCAACTACATCGTCCTCGTCCATATCGCAGGCCGCATCGCCCTGCTCGAGGAACTTGCGCAGCTCCTTTTGCGCCCGGATGTTGTTCAGCATGCGAACACACACCACGGCCAAAAAGCGATAACGTTCGCATAGATCCCACTCGCCTTCGAGCCATACGCGAAAGCCCAGCATTTCGCTCGCGGACTCATCATCCATCAGGATCAATTCCCACGGAAGCACATTGGCGAGTGCGTCCTCCCCCAGCCTTTGCACGCCGTCGCGCATAAAGATGCACGGCTCCACGTCGTAATAGCCAAAACCGTGGCCCGCATCGCGACGATTGATGACATGCTTGGGCAACAGGATGATCTTGTCGCTGGGCTCGGGATCTATCTTCCGCAGCTTTTTGACCTTGCGGCGGGCGCGCTTTAGGCTGCGTTCGCTATCGCCACGGCCGCGGCCGTCCGGCTTGCCGCCGTATCGAAGGGCAACCTCACGCGCCAGGATCTTTGTGTCCGCAGCGCACAGCAGGTCGCTCACGGTGGGCAGGTCTTCCCACTCAATGCCATCGACGTCCCAAATCCTGTTCATGTTCAACCTCTTTCTGGCTGTGAATTTACGCACTTGTTCGCCCTGCACAACGTACTTGTAAGGCATGCGCCCCGCTAGAGCGCCTTCTTGCTGGGCGCAATCACCTCGTCCACCAGGCCCAGCTCCAGAGCGCGCCTGGCGTTGCACCAGCAGTCGCGCTCGGTGAGCTCGTGGAACTCCTGGGCGCTCAGGTTGCCATGCTCGGCCAGCAGCTCGTCCAGCTCGGCGCGCATGGCCGCTGTATGCTGGGCCACGATCTCGATATCGGTCTGCTGCGCCATGCCCATGCCGCCCATCAGTTGGTGGATGAGCACCTGCGTGTGGCGGTACACCTGACGGTGGTCGCCGCAGGCCAAGATCACCGCGGCCATCGAGGCCACGACGCCCTCGCCCACCGTGATCACGGGGCAATCGAGCGACTGCATGGTGTCGATGAGCGCCAGCCCCGCCGTGACGCTGCCGCCCGGGCTGTTGATGATGAGGGTGATGGGCTCGGTCGCACTTTGATGCTCCAGCACCAGCATGGACTTAATAAGGCCGTTGCAGGTCGCATCGTTGACCTCGCCCTCCAGCAGCAGCACACGGCTGTTGAGCAGTTCGCTTGCCATATCGACAGCGGCAACACGGCCGTCCTTGGACTTCTTTATGATGCTGGGCTCACGATACATAACGGGCATGGCAATTCCCTTCTAAACGGAATCGGTAAGGAGGCAAAAACTGGACCGCACGGCTTACGACTAACGGAAGCCGTGCGACAAAACATGCAAGATGGGGTACACAAAGCTGCAAGGGCTAATCCCTCAGCCACTTGGCAGCATTGGGATGATCGGCGCAAAAGTACTTCTTGGCGCGGAAGGGACGCATGCCGGTCACCTTGACCAGGCAATCGGTGCGGGGCATAAGCCCAACCTCGCCTGGGGTCATCACGCAACCGCGCACATCTACGGCAGTGCGCTCGGCGCCCACGTACTTGGTGCCCAAAACCGACTCGCCACACAGTTCGCTTATGTAGTTCTGCGTCGCGATGTTGCTGCCGCCGCCCATATAGACCAAACTATCGCAGTTATCGAGGATGGTAAGCGCCGTGGATTTGCCGTACACGACATCGAGCTGGCTCAGCGATTGCGCACACATCAAAAAGCTAATGCCGCGACTGCGCACAGTCGCAATGCTGCGCTCAAAATCGGGGATGCGGCCCACATTGGGAAACTCATCGAGCACAAACTGTACGCGACGCTGCAAATGGCCGCTGGGGCTGGCATCGGCACGGCGCTGGGCAAGGTTAAACAGCTGCTTAAGGGCAACGTTCGCAAGCCATGCATTAGCCGAATCGTTGTCGCTCACCTTAAGATCGATCATGCGCTTGCCCTCGTCAATACGATCAAGACGCATCTCGTCATTCTCAAAAACGCGCATGAGCTGAGGCGTCTTAAGCCGCGAGATAGTTGCATTGAGCGTGATCAGAATACTCTTAAGCGTCCTATCTGCCGCACCTCGAAAATCGCGATACTGCTCAGCGCCATACAGATCAGCGTTCTCCGCACCAAACTTATCGAGAAACTCCCTGGACTCCACCTCTTCTACAAGGTAGTCCAACGGGAATCGCCCCTCACCATCTCCCGTAACCTTGATGAGCGCAGCCAGTTTAAAGACGTTGTTCATCTTAAGGTAGCGGCGCGGGGCATTGGGGTCCTCACCCGGCGTAAGGGTGCCGGCAAGGGTCTCCAGGAGGAACAGGATTCCAACAATCGCTCGAAGCAGCAGGTCGCTCGCGTTATTCCAGAACGGATCATACCTAAGGCTACGGCCGTCAGGATCGACCCCCTCCATGATTGCCGCCACTGTGGTGGGGATATCCTCGACATCCATCACGTAACGCAGAGGGTCGTATCCGGCCGACTGCTCGGGATTAACAGTATCGAGAACCGTTACCTCGTAGCCGTCCTCTTCAAAGCCTTTCCCCGTACGGCGCAGCAGCTCACCCTTGGTGTCTGTGACCACATAACAGCATTCGTGGTGATTGAGCAGGTTGGGCAAAATGAAACTCGCCGTTTTGCCGCTGCCGGTACCTCCAAAGGCAAAAACATTGTTGGACACACTCGTCTCCCAATGCTTGTCGTCCTCGTAGAACGCCACCGTGGCACCCTGCGCCAGGATCACGTCGCGCTGCTCATCGCCGGACGACAGCGCCCGCATCTCCTCCTTAGTCGCCCACTTCTTGGTCTGATACTCCGTTTGCTGCGCGGCCTCGTAGCCGTACATCTTGATGACTGGCATGGCGTGACCCCTTTCTTGTCCGTGGCGTTAGTGGTTGTTAAGCAATGCGATCGTCGCCGTCGTCCTCATTGAGCTGTGCCGAGTGCGGCGACTTGGTCGCGTGACCGATCAGGCGCTCGGCCTGCGCCAGATAACTCTCGCGAGCAGCAGTTGAGACCGTTGTGTCGCCCAGGTACGCAAGCAGTGCATGGATCATCAGCTTGTCAAGCAGGTCGTAATCTTTATGATGCTTGATATTGAGGAGATAGCGATTTTCGAGTCCGTGTACTTTGTTGGTCAAATCGATTTCCATCTTTTCCTCCATGTAATAAAAAGTGTGTCGTTCGTCCAAAAGTGCCTCAAACGGGCGTTTGACGCATAACTCAAAGTTGAAACGCGGACTCGTATCGAACACGCGTCGCTGCACCTTGAGGTAGCGCTTATAAAACATGACGGCATCATCTTCATCCGCCGTAAAGCCACGCGATCCATCGCGGTGCAGCCGGTCGCATGGCTTTCTGCCATCGGTATGGCGCACGAAGGAGGACGGGATATAGGCACCCTGCTTGGTGCTGTACTTCATCCCTGTCGCAACTTCCTCGAACAAGAGAACACCAGCCGATTTAAAGCCCGCAGTACGCCCGTGCCTAAACATACTCACCACAGTCGCTACACTGCCTATGCGGCTATCGCGCGGGGGAAAATACAGTGGCAGCAAAGCGAGTGTCGCGGCAGTCAAAAGTTCGCGGGCCTCGTGTACATCGGCTCGATACTGCTCGGGCACCAGCCCGGGAATATCGGGCGAGCGCTCTTCCAGCACGCCAACGAGCGATTTGGCCAGGCGCTCGACGTTCTTCTCGCCGCAGTACGGACACGGAAGAGACCGTTCTACCTTTCCGTTCATTTCGCACATGTCGCGGAGATCCTCGTCGATCGCACTGAGGAATGCCTCGTAGATGTTGTCCCGTTTCTTCATGAATGTTTCTTTCTATCCGGTTTCGGGTGTTTGGTGTAAGTCTGTTCTAAGTTTTAGAATGCTCTGAGGTATGGATGATGACAATCGACCTAACCTGCAGCTTCGTTAGTGAAATCACCCTGCTTGATAGCGCGGTTTGCCTAAAGGCTGTGTAGCGATTGCATCAAGCAGTTGGTATTGAGTTGGTTTTGGATTGCTTCGAGGATAGCACAGTAGGCTGTTCTCGTCATTAGAAATTTTTAAATTTTTCTGCTATTATATAGCCCACCAAGAAGAAAGGGCTCTATACATGCGTGAAACAACATCATTGCCACGTCTCACCGCCGCCGCCCTCTCGCGCGCGCTTAACCTAGAACAAGGCAGCCGCCTACTCACCGTTCGCCTACCTGGCGCCATCGGCTGCGAGGCGCTTCGTGAATGCTTCAGGCTGAACGGCAACGGCGTACCTAATATTTGCGAACTTGAGCCCGGCAAGCAGAACACGGGCAATGACAACGCGGCGCCGGTGTTTATCGATGCCACAGCTTGCGTTCGCAAACGTTTTCGCGAAATCAACAGCGCATGTGAGGCGCTCATTAATGATCTGGAGCCTGGCTACCTGGGCTTCTGCGATTGGGAGGCCTATCTCTGGTGCCTGTATGCACTAGCCCTCTCCGGTCGTACTCGAGCCGCCGTACTGCTGCCGTTCGAGTCTTTGGACAACGCCGAGCAGGCACGCGCGATTCTGTTGCGCGAGGGGCTCGTCGAAAGCGTCCTATATCACCCGCTCGCCGAATCTCCGATGCACGGCATGTACGCACTTATTGTATTGTCGACGGGAAATCGCAGCGTTTCATTCCGCAATGCCGCCACGCCCATGCCACGCCTTCGGTTTGCCGACGGGGCTCGCTACCCCAATCTTCCCTTGGCTTTCTCCCCTGACTGGAGCGGCATCGAGTGCGACTCACGCAAAACGGTTTCCATTGAAACCGTCGAGCTCGAAACGCGCAAGCTACTCCAACACCACGCCGCGCTCTCCAAAGGCAGGGTTGGCCTGATCTCCGTAGCTCAAAACTACAGCGCAACGCTCGGCGACAGCTTTATGCGCGTGGTGCCGTTTATGCCCCGAGACAGCACCACCTCGGATGACATCGACGCTGTCGAGGTGCGCCGCATTTCATCTCAGGATTTCCGCAACGGCTATTTGCTGCCCAAGGATGTTGCGGAAGGCGCGTCGGAGCTGGATTCCGAACCTGTAAAGGTAAGTCCAGACGTGTTGGCTCGTTACGAGCTTCGTTGCGGCGATATCGTCATGCCGCGCATACTCGGTCGTTACGGCGCGTCGAACCTACTTGTGGTCGGCATCGATGATGCAAAGCAGCATCTAGTTGCCTCGCACAACACCACCGCCATTCGCCCGGCGATTCCAACGATGACCGACGAGGAGCGCATGGTGTATGCAGAGATGGTCGCGGCGTACCTCACCGACGGCCATGGGTCCATAGTTTTGCAGGTATTGTCCGACAATCAGTACAGCCACGCCATCCGCCCTACCGATCTGTTCGAGATCGAAGTCCCACCAGCACTCGACCCGCGTACGCGCGAGTATAGCGAATCCATCAATCGCTTTGCCGAGGTCGTAAGGGCCAAGAAACAAGCCGAGGCCGCTGTCGCCCAAGCCCAGCGCAACCTCGAAGCCGCAAAGAAGGCCGTTACTCAGGTGGTCGACCAGGCCTGTGAGTAGCGCATACATAGGCAGTAGAAACGTCTTAAGCCGGCGGCAGGAACTAATCCTGCCGCCGGCTTAACTATCTAGCCTATTCCCATCCCGTGGTCTGAGGATTCCATTTGCGCACATTCGCCGAATGATTAAAGCACGGTGTATACAACCGATTGACGACCCCTTCTGCCCCAGCAATGTTCCCCGCGAGATCAAGTACCCCCGCCTGCCTCGCCATCTTTATGTACTGCGCAGAACCATTTTGTTTCCACCAGAGAGGCGCCACGAACTCTTCCGGCATTGCCACCTTGCGGGCAGATGCTTCTTTCTCGACCCTCTCGACAAGCGTAGTCCCATCGACGAAGCAAGTTTTCGCGTACACCAAGATGTCGACTATATCCTTGATTCGCGAAGAGGCACGGCCCTCATGCATCTCTACCATTGCGAGCAATTTATCTGCAAGGGCACTCTCCACTCGGCATACTCGATAGTCGCAGACTGGGAGCCCCTCAATATTCAAACGATCGATCGGCGCAAGAACCTCAGGCTCAAGTCCCCGCACTTCATCAATTACCAAGTCAATTGAAATTGGCTGCAGCTTCTTGGTTCCCATAAAGGGGGTGAACCACACCTTCGCACCACACCGATACTCATCTTCTTTTTTGATCTGCTCTGCACGATCAAAGACAAACGAAACGAAATCCTCCAGATCAATCGAAGCCGCCCGCGCCAGATCGGCAACAGCCTCTTCGAGGCTCTCCTCTTGAGCAACCAAGTCAATATCTCTTGTGACACGCGCATCGAGTGTTCGCGCCAGGACGCTTTGGCCACCCTTGAGTACAAAGCGGCCGTCATCTTCTGAAAAAACGCGACATAGGAAGCGATGAAAGTAGAAACCGACGATCGCCCGATTAGTATCCATCGGCGATTCTCTTGCGGCATCCCTAACAGCCATCTCCAGTGCGGCAGGTGTTTTGTACTTCACCATGTCCTCCGTTTTTCATTACTCGTTCAGCGCCGTCAACAAGGGCATCATCAACTCGCGTCGTTTGGCGGTTTTAGAGTTCTCCTCTACAAGATCTTTCAGCCGCTGTATCTCGAGCCCTCGCCCAAGCGCGTCGTTATAGGCATCGATAATTAATGAGGGGTCCTCGCAATCGAGGCAAAGATCAACAAGCGTGCGCTCGGGTTTAGTTACCGGCAGGCCGTCGAGCCAGACGATGTCCTGCTCAGCGATCTCGCGCTTTGCAAAAGAAAGGGATTCGTTTCTCGTATTGATGCGCATGGGCGCGGTCATCCTGTAGGGGGACAGATAGAAATCGCCCATTTGCTGTAGGTTCGCCGCTGTCGTACCGCTCACGGCGATGCCATCCCACTGGCGTTTTCTCTCCCACGCGCAAAGGGAGGGATTGGTGAGTTTCCAAAAAGCGTTGAGCTCGTCAGTGTCTCGGCGCTGCGTGCCCGACATCCGGTAGGCGCCGTGGCATATCCGTTCAAGACGCCCCACGCGGCATGAGTGTGCCAGCGCATCTCGAGAGATGTCCATACGAGCCGCCTGGGCTGTGGTGAACACGCCCTCACTCTCGGAAAGCTCGCTTATCGCCGTTATGTTGCTAAAGTACTTCATGTTGCAATTGTAGGATATTCTCATGCTTTTGCAACGTGATTTTGATTCCCTATGACCGGCGTGCTTTGCGTACCCCTTTTCTGCCACCACTTTGTCATCGGCCCACCATCCCCTGCTATCGAGGTCTAATACTTTTCCGCGAAGTGAACGTCTGTTTTTGGACCCCTGGAGCATCCGCATTTTTCAACGGCATAAACGCAGGATTCTGGCATCAAAGCCGCAGGAAACGGCACCCGAAAAGTGTCGATGCTTCGGGGGTCCGTTTTCACTCATTCACTTCTCGGAAAAGTATTAGACCTCGCTGTCAGCCGTCCCAAAGATCAGACTGCACCTCCTTCACGCCACGCAAAACCTGCCTTTTCTGCCCCCGCCCGCCTCCGCGCCACCCAAAAACTCATCCACTATTAATCTTGGCTCAAGAATCGCTTAATCTATAACCTGCACTATAGAGTTCGACCAAGGGCGGGGCGGCACCGCGCAACGCAGGCCGCCGAACGCAACGCTCGCGCCCGGGCAGATCGTCCGGCGTCGCGCCCATCGAACGAAAGGACAGGTCATGGACGACCTCGAAAAAGTTGAAACCATCCGCACCAAGTGCAACGTGAGCTACACCGATGCCAAGGCCGCGCTCGACGCCGCCGACGGTAACGTCTTGGATGCCATCATTTGGCTCGAGTCGCAGGGCAAGACCCAGACCACGTCGGCGCACGCCGCCACCGAGTCCGCGCCAGTCGATGAGCCCTCGGCCGAGATGGTCGCCACGCAGGCCGCCTACGAAAAGTCGAGCGAAAAGACCGACTTCTCCAAGAAGATGGACAGCGTGTGGGAGTACCTCAAAAAGCTCTTCCGCCTGAGCCTGGACACCAAGTTTATCGCCACGCGCCGCGATGCGATCATCCTCAACATCCCCATCCTGATCCCCATCGTCGCGCTGTTTGCTTGGGGCGCCACGATATGGCTGATGCTGATTGGCCTGTTCTTTGGCATGCGCTACCGTATCGACAGCGACGGCGACGTGCCCGGCAGCATCAACAACCTGATGGATCACGCCGCCGATGCCGCGGACGGCATCAAGCAAAATCTGAACGACGACAAGTAATCGCAGACGGGGGCACGCATGGCACGGATCCTTATCGTAGAGGACGAGGAGAAAATCGCCCGCTTTGTGACGCTCGAACTGGAGCACGAGGGCTACCAGGTGGAGCACGCCGCCGATGGCCGCACCGCCGTTGACCTGGCGCTGGAGCGCGACTACGATCTGATTCTGCTCGATGTGCTGTTGCCGCAGCTCAACGGCATGGAGGTCCTGCGGCGTGTCCGCAAGCACAAGGACGTGCCGGTGATCATGGTCACCGCGCGCGATGCTGTGATGGACAAGGTGGCCGGGCTCGATGCCGGCGCTGACGATTACCTGACCAAGCCGTTTGCGATTGAGGAGTTGTTCGCACGGATCCATGTGGCGCTGAAGCGCTCGGAGGCCGTGCGGACGGCTTCGGGCGTTGGCGGCGCCGGCGTCAGGGCGGGTATGGCGGGCGGCGCGGGCGAGAGCGCCGTTGCGATTCCCCCGGCCAGCAACTCGACCCAGGCCTCCGCTTCACCCTCCCCTGCCACGCTCACCGTGGGCTCGGTTGCGCTCGACCCCGACCGCCGCGAAGTCACGGTCGGCGGCTCGCCCATCGCGCTCACGGCCCGCGAGTTCGACGTCCTCGCCCTGCTTATGGCACATGCCGGCACCGTGCTCACGCGCGAGCGCATCGCGCACGAGGCACTGGGCTACGAATACGTAGGAGACACCAACAACGTCGACGTACACATCGCGCACCTGCGCGCCAAGATCGAAGACGCCGGCGGTGCCCGCATCATCCAAACTGTGCGCGGGGTGGGCTATGTCTGTCGCGCGTAACGCCGAGACCAAGCGCGTCACCTCCATCGCCCGCGCCATCAACTGGAGCTACATGTGGCGCCGCTTGGTGAGCTACGTCTGGCTCGATCTGTTGCTGGTGGTGATTGCGGCGGCAATCCTCGTCTATGGATACAACCAGACGCTGCCCGACAGCGCGTTTACCGCAGGCTGGATTCCCGGCGCCACCGTTCACGGCATGTCGCTGACGCCCGCGCGCGGCTGGGACCTGACAACGCTCACCTACACCGTCGAGCTTGCGCGCACCAGCAAGACCTTCCCCCTCGCGCAGGACCTCGTCACGCTATGGCCTCTCTACCTTGTCGTTGTGGGTTGGCAGGTCATCAGCGTGCTCAACATGCTCGGCGGCGCGAGGCGCGTGCGCCGCACCATGGCGCCGCTCAACGACCTGGCTTTGCGCGTGGACGAGCTCGGCCGCATGCAGCTCTCCGGCGGCAAGATGGAAACGCTGGAGCAGGCCATCGAGCGAGCAAGCGTCGATTCGCCGAGCGTCACCACTGGCGACGCCGACCTGGCGAGCATCGAGGTCGCGCTCAACCGCCTGCTGCGCCAGATGCAAGAGGCCAAGCTGCAGCAGATGCGCTTTGTCAACGATGCGAGTCACGAGCTGCGCACGCCCATCGCGGTAATTCAGGGCTACGTAAACATGCTCGACCGCTGGGGCAAAGACGACCCGGCCGTGCTGGCAGAGTCCATCGCCTCGCTCAAGGCCGAAAGCGAGCACATGCAGGAGCTCGTGGAACAACTGCTGTTTTTGGCACGCGGAGATGCCGGCCGCACCGTGCTGCGGCGCGTGAATACCAACCTGGCTGCACTGGTCGGCGAGGTGTGCGAGGAATCGCAGATGATTGATGCCGGGCACACATATCGGCTGGCTTTTGACGCTGCGTTTGCCAGCGACCCGCGCTGCGACGCGTCCGTCGATGTCGCGCTCGTGAAGCAGGCTCTGCGCGTGATCGTGCAAAACGCCGCTAAGTATTCGGACGCGGGAACGACCGTCACATTTGGCATAACACCCGAAGCGGGCACGGGCGCGGTCGACATAGCCGTTGAAGACGAGGGCATCGGCATGAACCAGGAATCCGCAGCTCACGCGTTCGAGCGGTTCTACCGCGCCGACAACGCGCGCGATGCCGGCGTACAGGGTTCGGGCCTGGGGCTCGCTATCGCCAAGTGGATCGTCGACAGCCACGGCGGCGTCATCGGTGTGACCTCGGTCGAAGGGGTCGGCAGCCGCTTTACGATTCGCCTGCCGCGGTAGGAAGCCCCCTCGTGAATCGAGGTCTAATACTTTTCCGCGAAGTGAACGTCTGTTTTTGGACCCCTGAAGCATCCACATTTTTCGTCGGCAAAATCGCAGGATTCTAGTATCGAAACCGCAGGAAACGACGCCCTTAAAGTGTCAATGCTTCGGGGATCCGATTTGTCTCGTTCACTTCTCGGAAAAGTATTAGACTTCGGTTTTTTGACCGTTGCAAAAGTCAACCCCTCGGCATAAATAAAGGGATAAGGCCATGCGGCCCTATCCCTTTTTGCTAGCTATAGCAGCTTGTACGCTACTCGCGGCACAGGTGCACGGCAAAGCCGGCGAACTCGCGCTTAAAGTACACGAGCTTGGTGCTACCGTCGGGCAGCAGCGCGCGCGACTCCTCGTTGACCTCGAGCCCGCGCTCGGCAAACCACTTCTCGGCCGTATCAATGTCGTTGACGGCAAAGCCGATGTGGCCCTTGGTGCCACGACCATTCTGCTTCATGACCTCGACCAGCGAATCGTTAAAGTACGAAACCGGGGTCTCGATAACGGGCAGACCCATCGTCGTCGAGAACAGCTCCGCGATCTCCAGGGCATCGACCGGGTCGGTGGCGTTGATGCCCACGTGAGCGACGCGCATGCCAAAGAGCTCGACCGGGTTGGCGTTCTGCTCACTCATACAGTCAGCGCCTACTGAGCCACAACGTCGAGGACGGCCTTCTCGGCAGCGACGCGGTTCATGCCGGTCATGAAGGGCACGCCGCTCACGTACGGGCAGGTGAGGCCCTCGGGGGCAACGGTGGTGGCGATCAGCAGGTCGGCGCCCTCGTCGCAAACGTCCTTGGCCTCGGAGATGGCGCACTGCACGATCTCGTACTTGTCGGCGTAACCGTTGGCGTCGAGCATGGTGGCGACCTTCTGGGCAACGAGCGTGGAAGTAGCAGCGCCAGCACCGCAAGCCAAAACAATCTTCTTCATAGGTAATGTCTCCCTTCATGGTTTACTTTAGGTAAGTGTACCGCAGCGAGCGATGGCACTCGGCCTCGATGAGCTTTTATGCCAGTTTGCTTGCGCGCTGCGTATAATACATCTAGTACGTGTTGTCATACCGCTCGCTTTATGAGCGACTAAGGACCCCAATATGCCCGATTCCCGCACCCTCTGGACCGCCGTCGTCATTATTTGCATCGCCGTGTCGGTATTCTTTAGCGTCAAAAAACGCACCACGTTTAAGCGCCTGCAGCAGCTTATGGCTGCGAAGCAGTGGGACGAGTTCGATCGTTTGCTCGATGGCAAACTCACCAGCATGCTGTACCCGCGCTATAACCGCGACTACCTGCGCCTGAACTCCTATCTGCTGCGCGAGGACCACAAGCGTGCCGACGAGATGTTCGATTTGCTGCTGGGGCTCAACCTGCCCAAAATGCAGCGCGTCGACCTGGTGATTAAGGCCTTTAACTACTACGTTGGCCAGGAGGACCGCAAAAAGTCCAAGGAGCTGCTGCACGAGATCAAAGGCTTTGAGGGCGGCCAGGCCGAGGCAGTCGCACACGAATGCCAACTGATGTACGACACGATGATCCTCAAGCGCCACAACGACATTCCCGAGCTGGAGCGCATGCTCAAGGAGGCCGGTGACGACAAGGTCAAGAGCTGCCGCCTGGAATACCTGCTGGCCCTGCAGTACAAGAACAAGGGCGACGAAGCCAAGTTTGCCGAGTACTTGGAAAAGTCAGGCCGGCACTCAATGGCCGTCAACGCGTAACGGACGGCTTGTGCTAGACTTCTAGTCTCACGGGGGCGTGGCGGAATTGGCATACGCAGGAGACTTAAAATCTCTCGCCGCAAGGATTGTGGGTTCGAGTCCCACCGCCCCTACCATGTGATTGCTTACGAGCCCGTGTCCCGTTGGGATGCGGGCTCGTTTCTTTTGGACGCCGGCGGGACTCGAACCCGCGAGGGGGCGAGCACCAGGCGGACGCGCAGCGTCCGCAGCGAGCCGACGAGGGCGCCGGCAGGCGGCCGAAGCCGGTGCGGATTTGCGCAGCAAATACGCGGACGTCCCACCGCCCCTACCATATGGAGCTTTCGAGCCCGTGTCCCCAAGGGATGCGGGCTTGTTTCTTTTAGATGCCGGTGGGACTCTAAGCTGCGGTGGAATAGATCCTGTTTATACCGTTTATCAGCTTATTTAGGAACTATTTCACCGCAACTCAGAGGAAGACGGTTAAAGAGCGCTCAGGCTGGGGACCCAGGCGATGGTGGGGGTCGCGCCGTCGAGAACCTCGTTGATGGTGGCGGCCATGCCGGCAAGCAGGCTGTTCTCGCTTACGGTGAGCGTGTCGTAGCCGCCGGCTCGCATGAGCTCGCGGATTACCACGGCGCCAGCCAAGATCACGCCCGCGCGTTTGGGCTGCACACCCGGTAGCGCGGCGATGCTGTCCGCGTCCAGCGTGGACATGCGCTCGATAGCGGCCGAGACCTGCTCCAGCGAAAGCTCGCGCAGGTGCACGAAGCTCGAATCATACGGCTCCAGCTCGTGGACCAGAGCCACCAGCGTAGTCACCGTGCCGCCCACTGCGACCAAGCGTTCGGCGCGCTCAAAGTCGACAGGCAGACTCTCAAAGTAGCCCGCAAACTGCTCGTTTGCCCATGCGGCAGCGGCAGCAAGCTCGCCGTCCGCAGGCGGCAGCGCCGAGAAAAACCGCTCCGTCACACGGCGGCAGCCAATGTCCAGCGAGCGCGTCCCTTCTAGCGCAAAGACGCCACGCTCCGGCGCATAGACGCCCGTCGCGAGCTCCGTGGATCCGCCACCCGAATCGGCAACAATAATGCGCTCGCCGGCAAAGTCGTGCGCCACGCCAAAAAACGTCAGGCGTGCCTCGACCTCGCCCGGAATCACCTGCGGTTCGAGCCCCAGCTCGCGCAGGCCGTCCAGCAGCAGGGCGGCATTGGACGCATCGCGCGCGGCACTCGTGCACGTGGTGCAGATGCACACGGCCCCAAAGGCATGCGCCTCGTCCACAAACATACGACACGCGGCGAGCACACGCTCGACGGCCGCCTCGCAAAAGCGGCCCGTCGCGTCCACGCCCTCGCCCAAGTCGGTGATCTCGGTATGCTTGGACGATTCCACGATCGCCCCGGCCTCGACCTGCGCTAACACCAGTCGCGACGACACTGTTCCCAGGTCGATCGCGGCTACCTTATAGCGTTTGCAATCTGCCATTGCAGGCTCCCCTCCGGGCGCTATTTGCCGTTGGACACGACCGTCTGGCCCTCGACACCGTTAAACCCAAACAGCATGTCGAGCGCCTGGATGTACCACGGCGCGTCCTTACCGACGTCTTCGATTTCCTTGGCAACTTCGCTGGCCTTCTTGGCGTTCGACGACTTCTTGCTCGAAGACGAATCCGAATCGTCGTCCAGGCCCTGCACTTCAATTCTCTTCTCGCCGGGCATCACCAGGCCCAAGTCCTCGGATGCCGCGTCCTTGATACCCTCCTCCGAGAGCAGCTTGTCGACGCTTTTCTGCAGCTCGTCGTTGTACTGCTGGCGAATCTCGACCTGCTTGGCCAAGATATCGTTCGAGCGTTTGGCAACGTAGAGGTCGCGCACGGGAAAGTACAGGCTCACGAGCACCAGGACGACGACAATGCCAATAAACAGCCCGCGCTGGGGTCCATGGGTAAAGTCGTAGATCGCCTTGACCACCGCATTGTCGTTGGCGTAGTGCATGAAGTCCGAGCCCGAAAGACGGCTCGAGGGCCTGGTCGACTTTTCGTGCGTTTGAGCCGAGGGGTGCTGCGTACGCGAAGCATGCGTCGGGGGCGCCGAGCGTGGCGGGCGACCCGTCGACGTATTCATTTGAGCACGGGGATGTGAGGCACTTGCCGGACGCTGTGCGCGGCGATCGACACCGGCGTAGTCGGACCCGCCGAGCTGCACGGTAGGCGCGCGGCGAGGCGACGGCTCGCGCGAACCGGCGGAATAATACCTGTTGTCGTAAATCTGATCCATGTGCGCCTTGTGCGGTTGAGGTTTGTTTGCGCTAAGTCTTTTAGTTATAGCACGAGCGCCCGCACCGCTTTCGCCAGCCTTTGCTCGACATAAAAAAGGCGCTGAGCCGTATGGCCCAGCGCCCAATGGTGCTCAACAGTGCCCGGCGGAAGCGAGGCGAATCCGAGTCAGCCCCGCCCCCGCACACGCCGCTGCCTAGCGAATGTTGTAGAACGCAGACTTGCCGGCGTAGCGCGCGCTACCCTCAAGCTCGTCCTCGATGCGGATGAGCTGGTTGTACTTGGCGATACGGTCGCTGCGGCACGGGGCGCCCGACTTGATCTGGCCGGCGTTAACACCCACGACCAGGTCGGCGATCGTGGAGTCCTCGGTCTCACCGGAACGGTGGCTCACGATGCAAGCGTAGCCGGCCTCCTTGGCAGTCTCGATGGCCTCGAGCGACTCGGTGAGCGTGCCGATCTGGTTGACCTTGACCAGGATCGCGTTGGCGGCACCCAGCTCGATGCCCTTCTTGAGGCGCTCGGTGTTAGTGACGAACAGGTCGTCGCCCACCAGCTGCACCTTGTTGCCAATGCGGCGGGTAAGCTCGACCCAGCCGTCCCAGTCCTCCTCGGCCATGCCGTCCTCGATGGAGATGATGGGATAGGTGTCGACGAGCTTCTCCCAGTAATCAACCATCTGGGCGCTCGTGTACTCCACGCCCTCGCCCTTGAGCTCGTACATGCCGGTCTCGGCGTTGTAGAACGCGGTCGAGGCCGGATCCATGGCGTACATGAAGTCGACGCCGGGCTTAAAGCCAGCCTTCTCGACGGCCTTGGTGATGTACTCGAACGGCTCGGCATTGGTCTTGAGGTTGGGCGCGAAGCCGCCCTCGTCGCCCACGCCGCCGCCCAGGCCGGCCTCGTGCAGCACGCCCTTGAGGGTGTGGTAGACCTCGGCGCACCAACGCAGGCCCTCGGCAAAGCTCGGAGCGCCCACCGGCATGATCATGAACTCCTGGAAGTCAACGTTGTTGTCGGCATGCACGCCGCCGTTGAGGATATTCATCATAGGCGTGGGCAGCAGGTGAGCGTTGACGCCGCCCAGGTACTGGTACAGCGACAGGCCCGCCGACTCTGCCGCAGCGCGGGCAACGGCCAGCGATACGCCCAGAATGGCGTTGGCGCCGAGCTTGGTTTTGTTGGGCGTACCGTCGGCGACGATTAGTGCGGCATCGACGGCGCGCTGATCGAAGGCATCGAGGCCCACGACGGCGTTGGCGCACTCGTTGTTGACGTGCTCGACGGCTTGCGAAACGCCCTTGCCCAGGTAGCGACCCTTGTCGCCGTCGCGCAGCTCGCAAGCTTCGAAAGCACCGGTCGAAGCGCCCGAAGGCACCATCGCGCGACCGAAGCTGCCGTCCTCGAGCACGACCTCGACCTCGACGGTAGGGTTGCCGCGGCTGTCGAGCACCTCACGACCGTAGACGTCCAAAATATCGCTCATGTTGTCTCCCTCTCACTTGGAAACGGGTTGAATGCTTGGCGACGCGGCTTGCACGCTGCAGCGGCGCGCAGGTTCATAAGTTAGCCTTGTCGCACTTTTTGCATTATGCCCTAAGTTAGCCGAGGGATACATATGAATTGGAGAAATCATTCTTTGAGGCGCTTATTTTTGCACCGAGCATTCATCTCTAGAGGTCACCCCCCCCATTAAATTCTTCTATCGGCATACCGTCTTTACCTGGCTTGCGAATGAAAGAGCCAGTAATGTGCTTTTACATCGTGCAAAGTTCTGGATATCGTGCAATTTTAAGGGTCTGAAGTTCTGGATATCGTGCATAATCAGGTTATAAAAGTTCTGGATATCGTACACGAGGTAGCCATGCTTAAACGAAAAGCCTATGACAAACTACTAAAATGGAAGCATGAAAGCGCTGGTAAAACAGCACTTCTTATTGAAGGAGCCCGCCGCGTCGGCAAGAGCACGCTTGTCCGCACGTTTGGAGAAACCGAATACAAATCCTGCCTTGTCATTGATTTCTTTCAAGCACCTGCCGAAGTTAAGCAATATTTTGAGGACTATCGCACTGACTTCGACTCGCTCTTCCTCTATCTCTCGGTTTTCTATAACGTCAAACTCTATGAACATGAGACGCTTATCGTCTTTGACGAGGTCCAGATGTACCCGCAAGCACGCGGACTCATCAAGTATCTCGTTGCAGACGGACGTTACGACTACATCGAAACTGGATCCCTGCTCAGCATCAAGCAGAACATTAAAGATATCGTCATCCCGTCCGAAGAAGAGTCTCTGGAACTTGAGCCCCTCGACTTTGAGGAGTTTCTTTGGGGCATGGACGAAAAGGGGCTGGCCGATCTCATTCGCATGAGTTTTAACAAGATGAAGCCGCTCCCCGATGCCCTACATCGCAGAGCGCTCTCCCTTATGCGCGAATACATGCTTGTAGGCGGCATGCCTGAGCCGGTATCCATCTATGTTGAACAGCGCGCTTTTGCGCCCGTCGACGCTTCGAAGCGCCGAATCGTTCAGCTCTATCGCAACGATATCTCTCGTTTTGCAACCGGTTACGAATTCAAAGTCGTCTCCGTACTCGATGGCATCCCGGGTCAGCTCTCTAGGCACGAAAAACGATTCAAGCTTTCCTCACTTGATAAAAACGCACGCATGCGCACCTACGAAGAAGCCTTCTTTTGGCTGGCAGACGCGCGAATTGCCAATATCTGCTATGCCGCAAGCGAACCGAGCGTGGGCCTTTCACTCAGCATGGAGCAAACGGCCCTCAAGTGCTACATGGCAGACACCGGCCTGCTTGTAACGCTTGCCTTCTCTGACAACAACGATACCGATGAAGACGTTTACAGGGCCGTGCTTCGCGGCGACATCGGATTGAACGAAGGAATGCTTACCGAAAACTACGTTGCCCAATCTCTAAAGGCCAATGGACACAGGCTCTTCTTTTATTCCCAAAGCGGAAAGAAGGAGGGGGAGGAGCGCATGGAAATCGACTTCCTCGTTACCCGACCCTATGTCAATGCCGCCGAAAAGCCGCGCATCAGCCCCGTCGAAGTTAAGTCGCCACGCAGATACGGAACCATCTCCCTCGACCGATTCCGCGCGCGCTTTAACAAGAAGATTGGGATGGCTTACGTGTTGCACCCTAAACAACTCGAGTGGGATGCCGAAGCGCAGCTGGCACATCTTCCGTTGTATATGGCTTTTTGCTTGTAGAGACCTCTCTACGAATGGATGCCGTGAGAGACGCAGGCCTCACTCGCTTGCTTTTGCTTGGTCCCACAGGTCGTTGAGTTGAGCGGTTGAGCAGGCGGCGAGGTCATCGCCCGCCTCGTGCACGGCGGCCTCCATCGCAGCCCAACGACGGCGGAACTTGGCCGTGCTGGCGCGAAGGGCGCTCTCGGCGTCAATCCCCTCTTTGCGCGCAACGTTGACTAGGGCAAAGAGCAGGTCGCCAAACTCCATTTCGCGCTCGGGCGAGCCGGGCTCCTCGGCCTCAAACTCGGCACGCTCCTCTGCTACCTCGTCCCACACATCCTGGACCGTCTCCCATTCAAAGCCCACGGCAGCCGCCTTGCGCGACACCTTCTGCGCCTGCATCAGCGCCGGCAGATGCGTGGGCACGCCGTCGAGCAGGCCCTCGGGCGCAGCCTCGCCTGCTGCCACGGCCTTGTCCTTGGCAGCCTTCTCGGCAAGCTTAACCTCGTCCCAGATCTTGAGCACCTCGTCGGAGTTATCGGCGTCCGCATCGCCAAACACGTGTGGGTGGCGGCGAATGAGCTTGGCGTCGATATCGCGCGCCACATCGGCCAGCGTAAACTCACCGGCGTCCGCCGCAATCTGCGCATGCAGCACCACCTGCATGAGCACGTCGCCCAGCTCCTCGCGCAGATGCGCGGCATCATCGGCCTCGATGCAATCGAGCGCCTCGTAGGCTTCCTCAATCATGTTCTTGCCGATGCTCTGATGCGTCTGTTCGCGGTCCCACGGGCAGCCGTCGGGCTGACGCAGGCGCCAAATGGTCTGCACCAGATGCTGCAGCTCGGCCGATGCATCCACCAGCGTGGACAGATCGCGCGAGCCCTCGGCATTTTGCTGAGCCATGTGCTGCGCCATGGTTAGTCCTCCTCCATGATCACGTGGCGGAACGCGCCGCCCTCGTAGATGCCGTAGCTGTGCGAGCCGTCCTTGGGAATGCTCACGCTGCCGGGGTTGAAGAGCCGCAGGCCCGGGTGCGCGGCGCTCTCCTCGTTGACCTTGATGTGCGTGTGGCCGTAGACGAGCGCGGAGCCCTCGGGCAGCGCGGGCGCGTGGTCGACGCTGTTGTGCATGCCGGCGCCAAAGACGTGGCCGTGCGTCAGGAACAGCTCGCGACCGGTCTCGTCGAACAGCGTGGCGTAGTCGGCCATGAGGGGGAAGTCGAGGACCATCTGGTCGACCTCGGCATCGCAGTTGCCGCGGACGGCGATGATGCGGTCGGCCAGGGCGTTGAGCAGCGGGATTACGCGCTTGGGGGCGTAGTCGCGCGGCAGGTCGTTGCGCGGACCGTGATAGAGCAGGTCGCCCAGCAGGACGATGCGGTCGGGCTGCTCGGACTCGATGGCGGCGACCAGGCGCTCAGTCCAATATGCCGAACCGTGGATGTCGGAAGCGATAAGGTATTTCATGGGGAGTTCCTTTCGGATGGGGTTGATGTGGCCGGGCGCGGCGCGTCGCTCGGCCGTGTTACTCAAATCGCAGTGCCACGGCTTGTGCCGCCTGCATCACGCGCTGGAGCGGCACGTTATGCTCGCGAGCGAGGCGGGAGCAGTCTTCGTACTCGGGCGCCGCACGCTCACTACCGTCGGGCAGGGTCGCCACCTTGACGGACACCTCGCCCCATGGCGTTGTTACGCGCTCAAAGCGGCGTGGTAGGCAAACGCGCTCCATAACCTGGCGGCGGATGCCATTGGTCGTGGTTTCCAAAAAGATAATCGTCTGTAGGCGCTCGATATCCTCGTGGGTACAGATTACCTGCAGCTGCCAGCCGGGACGGCCCTTCTTGCAATAGAGGGGCAGCCAGTGCACCTCGCGCGCACCGGCCTCGCGCAGGCGGTCGGCGGCGTAGGCGAGCACCTCGGGCGACGCGTCGTCGATATCGCATTCCAGCTTGACGATGGTCTCGGGCGCATCGGTCTCGCGGGACAGCGGAGATTTGCTATCGCATGGCATACGGTCCGGCTCCTTTCCGCACGGGCTCGTTTTGTTCATTCAAACGCTAGCACATCGCGGGCGGCGTGGATGTGGCGGAGCGCGATGAGCGCGATTTTCCCTGTCCGCAAGAAACCGACACCCCGGCGCGCTCGTCGCATCGAGAGCCGCGCCGCTACAATGGAGCGAATTCGCCTGACGCAAAGGAGCTGCCATGTCTGCTTGCCCGCTGGTCGATTGCCATACCCACACCTCGTTTTCGGACGGGCACGCCTCGTTTGAGGACAACGTTCGCGCCGCTGCTGCGGCCGGGTGCCACGTCATGGTCTCGACTGACCACCTCACCCTACCCGCCAGCATGGACGCCAACTGCGAAGTGCAGGTTGTCGAGGGCGACCTGCCGGCACATCGCCTGGCCTTTGAGGACGCCCGCAAGCTTGCCGCGCAGATTGCGCCGGAGCTCGAGCTTATCTATGGCTTTGAATGCGATTGGTACGAGGGCTGCGAGCCTTTGGTCGAGCGCTGGTCAGCGGGTGCCATAGTGCGCTTGGGCAGTGTGCACTGGACTGGCGATCCGGGCGATATCATGGCCGGTGCTGCGGGCACGGCGGGGACGGAGGACGTCGCTCGTCCCGATACGCCCGATTCGCTTTGTGGCTGGGTCGACGATGACACCGACCTGCATGTTTGGGAAAACCTGGGCGTACGCGGCGTGTGGGAGCGCTATGTCGATAACTGGTGCCGCGCCTGTGAAAGCCCGCTTAACTTTGATGTAATGGCCCACCCCGACCTGGTCATGCGCTTTTCGAAGGAAGGCTTTGCGCCCGACTTTGACCCCGCGCCATTCTGGGAGCAGATGGCAGAGTGTGCACACGACACGGGCCGCCGCGTTGAGGTCTCGACTGCCGCGCCGCGCAAGGGGCTCGACGACTACTACCCCGCGACCGGATTGCTGCGTTGCTTTGCCCATGCCGAGGTGCCCATTACCTTTGGTTCGGATGCGCACCGCGCCTGCGATATCTGCTGGAACATCCGCGAGGCCCAGGCCCACGCCTACGACTGTGGCTATCGAACCTTCGACATCCCCCACCTCACCGGAGAATGGGAGCCCACGCCCCTCGCCTAAGACTAGTCGTTGGGGACACTCTTCACAAATGACCCCTTGGGGACGGAGGAAAACAGGTCGTTTTGCTCACCACCGACGCCCGTGCAACACCACCCGCCAAAAAGAACGCCCGTTTACTACGATGAACCGCAAACCTCCGACCATCGGCTTAATGTGGATAATAAAACCGACGCTCCTATAAGTTGTCAAGAGGCAGTTTGCGGGAGCGTTCTCTCCAATTCGCACAGGAGCTCGTAATACCTCCTCTCCAGTTTCGTCGACCGCCGTTTCCCCCGTTCCAAGTGCCCGAGTGTGGCT
>JAXKGN010000021.1:0-141163 GCA_036550355.1 Collinsella sp. | reverse complement strand
GGCATCGACGGCACGCTGGGCATCGGCAACACCCTGCTTTGCGGCATCGACACCTGCCTGTGCGGAATCCACCGCGACCTGCTTCTGCTGGACGGTTGTGGCGGCGCCGGCGGCTGCCTGCTTCTTGGATGCGAGATCGGCCTTGGCTACGTCGAGTGCGCTCTTGGCGTTCTTGAGGCCGTTGATATAGGAGGTCAGCTTCTGCTCGTACTCGTCGACGGACATGGGATTCATGTTCCAGCCTGAACCTGCCCAACCAAGGTTTGCGGTATCGAGGCTGTCGGTCTGCCAGCCGTTCAAGGTTCCCTTGCTGCAGACTGCCATGCCCATATAGCCGATTTCGGGGCTGATGACATGCAGGTAGTGACCGACGGTTGCGGGATATCCGGCAACCTTGAAGTGCTGGTTGACATAGGATTCAATCCCGCTATGCGTCTTGTAGAAATCTACGGCATCCTTACCGGTTAGACCGGTGACGCCATAGAGCTCCTGAACCGCCTGATCGAAGAAAGCCTTTTCTTGGTCAACCCACTGCGGTTTCGGATCGGTTCCATAATTCCATGCGAGGTTTTCGGTCGTATCGAACTGCATGGAATGTCCAAACTTGACATCGGAATAGTTTGCGTTGGCTATCGCCGCTGCAATGAGCTTATAGGTGACCTGGAGTTCGGAGAGACCGACGGACTTGCGATACTCGTTGATGGACTTCATGTACGGGATTGCCGCGAGCATGTTGTCGAGACTGGTCGCATCGAGGCTGTTTCCGACCTCGGTGTAGTCCTTGTGTGTACAGTTCAGGATGATGTTGGCTGCATCTTCGGCACCCATGGCACGGAAGAAGCCGATGGCTCCCTGCTTGAGCTGCGCGTCGGCGGTATCGAGTTTCGCCTGTGCCTCGTCGACCTTCTGCTGCGCGGCGGTCACGGAGGCGTCTGCGGTATCCTTTGCGGCCTTGGCGTTCGCGAGCTCTACGTCGGCGGCTGCCTTGGTGGACTCGGCGTCCTTGACAGCCTGCTTCGCGGCATTCAGCTTGGAGATGGCGTCGACGTTCGCCTGCTTGGCGGCATCGAGGTCGGCGTTCGCGGCATCGAGTGCGGACTGGGCGGCGTTCACGCCGGATTCGGCATCGGCCGCAGCCTGCTGCTTTACGGAGAGGGCCACCTGGGCATCATTCAGGTCGGCCTGTGCCGTTGCCGCAGCGGACTGTACCTGCTCGAGCTCGGACTCGCACTGGGACTGTGTCGCTTGTGCGGCAGCGAGGGCTGCCTCCGCGTCCGCGACCTTCTGTTTTGCCGCATCGTACTCCGGGCCGCTCGCGCCTACCTCCGCTGCGGCGAGGTCTGCTTTCGCCTTCTCGTAGGCGGCGCTGGCGGCTGCGGCCTTCGCATCCGCCGTGTCCTTGTTCTGCTGGGCTGCGGCGAGGACGGCATCGGTGGAATCCTTTGCAGACTGGGCCGCAACCAGCTTGGACTGGGCATCGGCAAGCGTTGCGTTGGCGTTGTCAAGTTCGGCCTGTGCCCTGTCCACGGCAGCCTGGGCGTCGCGCACGGCCTGCTCGGCGGCACTGATTGCCTCCGGGGTGGCGCTTACGGCATCTGCCTTGGCTTTATCGAGGGCATCCTTGGCATCCTGGGCCGCCTTGAGGGCGGACTGGTACGCTTCGTCCTTCTCGGACGCATCTGCCTTGGCGTCTGTGAGACCCGCCTTCGCCTGCTCGAGGTCCTTGCCGGCAGCATCGGCGGCGTCCTTGCCCTCTGCGACCTGACGGGCGTACTCGTCCATTGCCGCTCGGTCGGCTGCCGTGCCGGCGCTGACTGCCGAATCGTAGGATGCCTTGGCCTGGTCGCGGGCGGAAGCCGCCTCGTTGTAGGGACCGGCGGCCTCATCGTAGGATGCCTTGGCGGCGTCCTCCTTCGCCTTCGCCTCGTCGACTGCCTTCTGCAGGTCCGCGATGGTCTGTGCGGCGGATTTCGCGCCGGTACCGGATGCCGCGCCGGCGTGGGCGGCGATCGGCGACATCACGGCGGGGTGCTGCGTGCCCCCGTCACCGGTCTGGGCGAATGCCGTGAACGGTGAGATGAGGCTCGATCCGGTCATGGCGGCCATGGTCGCCGCGGTGACGGTCAGACGCGCGATCCCCTTCGGAGTGTGAATCTTTTTGTTTGGCAGTGCGGCGAAGTGATCGCCACCGGCAGCGAAATGCTTTCCCTGAGTCATTGCTATTCCATTCCTTTTCCGCGCCCTATCCGACTGGGCATCAGAGCTCTTTCCAATAGAGGTAATTATGCGCCTTAACTGGGATTGTTGTATATAGTCCGTTGGCATAAATACAACAATCCATGACTCTTTTTGTCATGGATATCTCGCCGCTACAACAATCCTTTGGTCTACGCTGCAAAGAACTCAGATCAGAGTCTGGTTACTCACAAGAGCAATTTGCGAACCGCATTGACATGGACAGGTCTTACTACGCCTCGATAGAGGTCGGGCGAAGAAATGTCAGTCTTTCTAACCTCTCTAAAATTGCCAATGGATTCAACATATCAATTGCTGCACTTATGACTGGTGTCACTGATAAAAAGGATTAGTCCATCATCAGCGAACGCAGTGAGCGTATCAATCGACGGCGTAGCCGGCGGCAAGGTCACGGCACGTGACCGCGCAGCGAGCTCTGCGAGCGAAGGGGACGGCATCGCCGTCCCTATTTCTTTATAAACTATTTCTCTATTAATTGGTTTCACCAAACTGGGTATTACACAAGCTTCTGAGCAGGCTTTTTATCAAATAATTCAAAGCTACCGAATCATCAAAATGGTGAAATTATTTACCCAAAAGAGGGAAGCACATCACCAAAATGGAACCGACTAACAGCTGTTGAAAACTTTTATCCCCAAAATGGTGATTTCCTGTTTTCAGTGGAAAACTCGGGAAGTCATAATATTTACTTACCAGATTTACAAACGAAAGCGGTTCTTAGTCCCAAAACCAGAACAGGTCAGAAGCAAAAATAACTCCTGACCTGCGATTTTCCTGGTGCCCCCGGGCGGATTCGAACCGTCGACACCCGCTTTAGGAGAGCGGTGCTCTATCCCCTGAGCTACGGAGGCATGTTGTACTAGTGTAGCAGATTTACCCCTTTGCCATGTAGCGCATGGCCACTCATCGAGAAGGCTCTATAGCGAATAGTTTCCGAGGGCACCCCATATCGGAAAGAATAACCCGGAATAACGCGAAATAATGGGACAAGCTTTCCCAACTGGCCCTCAAAAGGAAAATGCATCCCGGAATGAGAACAAATTCCGGGATGCATTTTCCGCCATCTATCGCCAACGATTAGCTGTCTCTGTGGAAAAGGCTCTTGATGGCAGCGGGGATGCTCTTGGCGCCCTTGGTCGTTACGTCGATAAAATCGGGCGAACGCACGAGCTTATCCTCATCGACGTACTTGCGGACCGCGCGAAGCGTCTCTTTGTCGTCGCGCGTCGAAAACGTAAAGTGACCGTTGTCCTTGGTGAAGATGGCAAAACGCGTAATCTTCTTGGTGCCGCGCAAAACCTCGGCGGCAATATAGTCGACCTCGTCCCACGGGATTTGAATATAATCCTCGGGATTGCGCTCGTTATAGTACTCAAACGCCTTATTGCCCACCATCACGTTACCGTGGCTGGTAAGCCCCATCAGGCAGGTTGCCGGCGTTGCCAGATCGACCGTGCTGTTCTGAGATTGCGCCATACGCGCCTCGCCCTCCAATAAAAACAATCGGACCGCATCCAGTGTACCCACCGGGTGCGGTCCGTTTCAATGGCTCAAAAGCCCTTACCTAGCAACTCTCGGTCTTAAGCCGAAGCGTGCTTACATGAAGCCGCAGAAGCGACCGATGATGCCGACGGCGAAGAGAGCCAGGATGATGACGATCGGGCTGACCTTCTTCTTGAGGAGCTTGCAGACCAGCAGGGTCAGGCACACGGCGGCAAGGCCGGGGATGAGCTGATCGAGGTTGGCCTGAAGCGTGGTGACCTTCATCTGATCAAGGGCGGTAGCACCGACGGAGTTGTACATCGTCAGCGCTTCCTTGATACCCTCGGAACCGGAGGGCAGGCTAGCCCAGTCGATAAAGGCGCCAGCAGACTGCTTGACCGTGGAGACGATCGGGGTGAAGGAAATGGACACCCAGCGCTCGACCAGGGCGCCGATGATGAACATACCCAGGATGGAAGCGCCCTCGGTGACCTTGCCCATCAGACCACCGGAGAGGTCCTTGGCGATGGAGGAGCCGACCTTGTAGCCAAACTCCTGCGTGTACCACAGGAAAGCGTAACGGATGATGTTCCACGCGAAGAAGAACAGCAGCGGACCGACGATGCTGCCGGACATGGCCAGGGAAGCGCCCAGAGCGCCCAGAATCGGGCGAAGGGTGAACCAGAAGACGGGGTCACCGACGCCGGCGAGCGGGCCCATCATACCGACCTTGACGCCCTGGATGGCGACGTCATCGATCGGAGCACCGTTGGCGCGCTCCTCCTCGAGAGCGAGGGTAACGCCAATGACGGGGGCGGAAACATAGGGGTGGGTGTTATAGAACTCCAGGTGGCGCTTAAGAGCGGCAATCTGGTCATCCTTGCTGGTGTAGAGCTTCTTGATCGCAGGGATCATTGCGAAGCACCAGCCGCCGTTCTGCATACGCTCGTAGTTCCACGAGCCCTGAAGGAACTGATGACGGAAGCAAACCTTCTTGCGGTCAGCCTTGGTGAGCTGAATCTTGTTCTCTGCCATATGTATCACTCCCCTCCTACTCGTAATCGTTCAGAATGTCGCCGAGCGGGTCGCCGGAACCACCGCCCATGCCGCCACCCTGCTTGGCCAGATCCTTAAGGCCAAGGTAGATGAGGGCAAGGGAGATGCCGATGAGACCAAGGGCGATCAGCGTGAGCTGAGGGATGGCAGCAAGGACAAAGCCGAGGACGAAGAACGGCCAGGTCTCCTTGGTGGCCATCATGTTGATGACCATGGCGTAACCGACGGAAGCGACCATGCCGCCGCCGACAGCCATGCCGCCGGACAGCCAGTCGGGCATAGCGTTAAGCGCGTTGGTAACGGCCTCGGCCGGGATGACGCACAGAAGCACTGCCGGGATGGCGATACGAAGGCCCTGCATGAGGATGGCAGCATACTGCCAGCGCTCGATGCCGGAGAAGTCGCCCTTCTCGGCGCAACCGTCCATGGCGTGAGCGATAGCGGTAGCAATGGTACGGCAGATCATGGTCAGGAACAGACCAGCGACCGACAGCGGGACGGCGACGGCGATAGCGGTGGTAACGGCCTTGGCCGAATCGGTGGCGCCACCGTTGAGGGCGAGCACCATGATGATCGAAGAAGCGACCGAGGCCAGAGCGGCGTCAGGCGCGACAGCGGCGCCGACGTTAGCCCAGCCAAGGGCCATCATCTGGAGCGAACCGCCCAGGAGGATACCCTCCTGAAGGTGACCGGTTACGAGACCGATAAGCGTGCATGCCACGAGCGGCTGATGGAACTGGAACTCATCCAGAATGCCTTCCATACCGGCAAGCAACGCGACAATCGCAACAAGCAGAATAGTGATTGCAGACATGTATCGGACCCTCCTTTACTATGCTTGAGCGGCCAGTTCGGCCTTAGCTTTCTTCAACATGGCGTCGAGATCCTCGGAGGAATCCGAAGGAACCTTGCGGACCTCGAACTTGACGCCCTTGGCCTTGAGGGCCTCGAGAGTCTTAACGTCATCATCGCCCATAGCGACGGCGTTGGTGACGACGACCTTGCCCTTGGAGTGAGCCATGGAACCGATGTTGACTTCCTTGATGTCGACACCGGCCTCGATGGCCTTGAGCAGATCCTGCGGGTTCTCAAAGAGCAGCATGGCCTTGGTGTCACCAAAGCGCGTGTCCTTGACGACCTCGGCCATCTTCTTGATAGGCACGACGTTGGCATGGACTCCCGGAGGGGCAGCCTGCTCGATCATGGTCTTGCGGAGCTCGTCGTGAGCAACGCCGTCGGAAACCACGATGATGCGGTTGGGGTTGATCTGCTTGGTCCACGTGGTGGCCACCTGACCATGAAGCAGACGGGTGTCGATACGGACATGGGCGATCTTGATGTGCCCATCGCCGATGACCGTTCCCGGAGGGATGGCGCCTGCAGGAGCAGCGGCGGCCGCAGCCGGCTTCTTCTCCTCGGGCTCCAGAGACTCGGGCTTGACACGCACGCCAGCCTTAGCCTCAGTCACGAGATGTTTTGCGATCGCATGTGCAGTGTTCTTTGCGTCAAAGCGCTGCGAATATGCCTCGATGAGCATAGGCAGGTTGACACCGGTGACGATAGCCCAGGAATCGTGGCCCTCGATGAGCCCGCTGATCTGGTTGAACGGCGTGCCGCCCCACAGATCAACGAGGAAGAGCACCTGCTCCTGGTCTTCGAAGGAAGCGATTGCTTCCTCGACCTTGGCACGGAAGTCGTCGGGGCCCATGCTCGGCTCGAGCGAGACCACGGCAACAGACGGCTGATCGCCAAAGACCATCGAGCCCGTCTGCTTGATTCCAGCTGCCAAGTCCCCGTGGCTAGCAAGAACAATACTTACCATCACATAACCTCCTTTTTGTCTACGTATTTCCTACACGACATGAAAGGAGTATAGCTGTTTGGTTTGTGGAATTATAGCTAAATCCGCAAAAGGTTGGATTATTTGTTTAAACGTCTAGGTTTGTTATAAGTTGATTACGTTACTGCTTTTTGACTCATTACACGACAAGGCGTCGCTCATCAAGCCATGCATTTTACAGATACAAGCAGGCTGTTCATTAATATCGATTTTAGGCAAGCGCGAACGCGCTTGTACTGCCGCTATTTTGTTTAAACAGACATGGCTTGACTATTTTCGTGACTTATGATCTATGAAAGCACTCAAAATAGTTGCGGTGGAATAGTTCTTGTTTAAGAGCCAGAAGGCTGAATTTAGGAACTATTTCACCGCAACTTATAGGGAATCCTAGGCGATGTGGAGGGGGTTGGCGGCGTCGACGGCATCGGGCGCGTCGGAAGGGCCGTCGGGGGCAGCGCCTGCCGGATCCTCTTCGGGGGTCTCGATCTGTTTGATCATTACCTCTTGGCCCTGCAGCAAATAGGTCTCGCCGCTACCGCAATGGGGACAGGCCTTGCCGTGCTCGACCGTCGCGTAGTCGCAGCCACACGCCTCGCAATGTGTCACGGCCTCAACGGGCTCCACGATAAGCTCTGCACCCTCGGTGATGGGCTTTTTATCTGCCGCCCAGCGCCAAGCGTCGAGTAGCAAGTCGGGAACGACGCCCGAGACCTCGCCCAGCAGCAGCGTGACGCTCGAAACGCGACGCACGCCATTGGCGCGCGCCACGTTCTCGACATCGCGAATGATGTGATAGACGATTCCCAATTCATGCAAGGCGAAACCCTTTCTGCAGAGGTTGATTCGATGCAAACTCAAAGCAAGGGGACGACGAGATCTAGTCTGCGCCGTCCCCTTACCCGCCATGGCTACCTATTTACGACCAAATTTAATCTTGATGGCACGCTTTAGAGCATACTTGCCAAGGCTTGGGAGCTTTTGCTCGTATTTGACCATCGTTGAGCACTCGGGGCGGTCGCGATCCAGATGGATGGCGTCGAACGCGCACTTGGTGGTGCACAGGCCGCAGCCGATGCACTTGTTGGGGTCGACGATCGAGGCGCCGCAGCCCAGGCAACGGGCGGTCTCGGCGCGCACCTGCTCCTCGGTAAAGGTCTCAACATACTCGCTAAACGGCGCAGCCTTCTCGCGTTCGCGGTCCACATGCGCAACCTCGCGGCTCGCGTTGTCGTAGCTCTCGAGCACAACGTCGTCGCGGTCGAGCGCGGTGTAGCGGCGCTGGTTGCGACCGATGGTGAGCGTGGATCCCGGCTGCACAAAGCGATGGATGGATACGGCGGCCTCGTGGCCGGCGGCGATGGCATCGATGGCGAAGCTGGGGCCAGTATAGACGTCGCCGCCCACAAAGATGTCGGGCTCGGCGGTCTGGTAGGTCTGGGGATCGGCAAGAGCACCCTGGCCGCGGCCAAGCTCCACCTTGGAGCCAGCCAACAGGTCGCCCCACACAATGGACTGGCCAATCGACATGACTACACGGTCGGCATCGACACGACGCAGATCGTTCTCGTCGTACTCGGGCGCAAACCGGCCCTCGTCGTCAAAGACACGCGTGCAGCGCTTGAAGGTGATACCGCACACGCGACCGGCCTCGTCCAGGTGAACCTCCTTGGGACCCCAACCGCAGCTGATGTGTGCGCCGTCCTCGATGGCCTCGCGACGCTCCTCCTCGCTGGCGGGCATCTGAGCCTCGCTCTCCAGGCAGAACATCTCAACGTGCTCGGAACCCAAACGGCAGGCGTTGCGCGCGACATCGATAGCCACGTTGCCGCCGCCCACCACGATGGTGCGGCCGGGCAGCGCGTCGATCTTGCCGCTGTTGACCTCGCGCAAGAAGTCGACGGCCACGGTCACGTCCTCGGCATCCTCGCCCGGAATACCGGCAAGGCGGCCGCCCTGGCAGCCGATGGCAACATAAAAGGCCTTAAAGCCCTGTTCGCGCAGCTCGTCGAGCGTCACATCGCGGCCGACCTCCACGCCATAGCGGAACTCGGCACCCATCAGGCGAATGATCTCGACCTCGGCCTCGATGACGTCCTTCTGCAGCTTAAAGCTGGGAATGCCATAGGTGAGCATGCCACCCGGGCGCTCGTTCTTCTCGAACACGACGGGCTTGTAGCCCTTCTCGGCCAGATAGAAAGCACAGGACAGGCCGGCCGGACCGGCACCGATGATGGCGATCTTCTGATCAAAGCCGCCAGCGCGCGTCGGCGTAACCACGGGCGGGACGTAGCGGGTCGCGGCATCCAGATCGCGCTGGGCGATGAACTTCTTGACCTCGTCGATGGCCACGGCGGCGTCCACACGGCCGCGGGTGCAGGCGTCCTCGCAGCGGCGGTTGCACACACGGCCGCAGATAGCGGGCAGCGGGTTCTCGCGCTTAATGAGTGCTAGGGCCTCGTCATAGCGACCCTGAGCCGCGAGCTTCAGATAGCCCTGAACGGCAACGTGCGCGGGGCAAGCCGTCTTGCAGGGCGCGGTGCCGGACTCGTGCGTCTCGATACGGTTATCGTTGCGGTAGTTGGGCGACCACTTGATGTGGTCCCACTTGGTGGCATCGGGCAGCTCCTGGCGCGGATACTCGGGCACCTGTCCGCCGGCCTTTTTGCTGCAGAGCTTCTGGCCGAGCTTGGCGGCGCCGGCCGGGCACACCTCGACGCAGCGACCGCAGGCCACGCACTTGTCCTTCTCGACCTTGGCGACATAGGCCGAGCGCGACAGGTTGGGCGTGTTGAACAGCTGCGAGGTGCGCAGGGCATAGCACACGTTGACGTTGCAGTTGCAGATGGCAAAAACCTTGTTCTCGCCGTCGATATTGGTGATCTGGTGCACAAAGCCGTTGTCCTCGGCCTGGCGCAAAATGTCGTAGACCTCCTCGCGCGTCACATAGTGGCCGCGGTCGGTCTCGACCACGTAGTCGGCCATATCGCCCACGGCGATGCACCAGTCGGCGGGGTCGTCGGCGCAGCCCTCGCCCATCACGCGACGGCTCGCGCGGCAGCTGCAGGTACTGGCGGCATACTTGCCCTCGTATTTGTCGAGCCAATGCTCGATATGCTCGATCGGCACCGAGGTGCTCGTGGCATCAATGGCCTTCTCGACCGGAATGACATGCATGCCGATGCCGGCGCCTCCGGGCGGCACCATCGGCGTGGCCTTGGACAGCGGCCCCTTGGACGCCTGCTCAAAGAACTTGGCATAGACCGGATGCTCCTCGAGCTGGCTCACGCGCATGTTGAGGAACTCGGCGGAACCCGGTACCAACATGGGCAGCACCCACTGCTTGGCGCGCTCGGGGTTTTCCCAGTTGTACTCGAGCAGACCCGTGTAGCTCATGTCGTCGAGCATCTTCTCGATCTGGGCCTCGGGCATGCCGGTGAGCTTGACCATCTCGGGCAGCGTGTAGGGACGGCGCATCTTCATCTTGCAGAGCACCTCGGCCTGCTCGTCGGTCGCGGCCTCGGCAAACGACCAGTACTCGTAGCCCAGCAGCTCGTCGCGATGCAGCAGACGGTTGGTGCAGTGCTCGCACAGCTTGACGATGGCCTCGCGCGGATGCTCCGGCAGCGGCGGCACAAACTCCGCACCGATATCGGGCTCGGTGTAGCTAATCCCCGGTCCGTTGAGAATCATGGTCGTCCCTTCTCTTGCCACAGCCCGGCGAGACCGCGGCGCCCCTCTTTTTTTGCAGGCCGGGCATGCCCCCATGCCGTTCACCCGCCATTGTTGACATTGTGTCAAAAATAGTATTGACGAACCGTCAACAATATTCAAGACTGTTAGGCGAACGGTCAGGCAAAAGAGGATGAAAGGCGGCAAAACATGGGCGACAACACAGCAGATACCTCTGTGGTCGATGCCGTCCCCGCATCCGATAGCGCGGCAAAGCGCCTGACAGGCGACGAACGCCGTCGCGAGATCCTCGATGCCGTGCGCACCGTAAGCTCCGAGCTGGGCGTGTCGCATCTTTCGGTATCGGCCGTGACCAAGCGAGCCGGCTGTACGCGCTCATTGTTCTACCACTACTTTGCCGATATGGACGCCGCCGTCACCGCCGTCATGGACGAGGCAATCGACGGTTTTATCTCCGAGCTCGAGCAGTGGAATGCCAGCCGCACGGTTGGCGACATCGAAGGCGCACTCGACACCGTCGCCCCGCTCTTCAAGCGTCTGGTCGTGAGCGGCCACGAGCTGCCGAGCACGCTCACCTCGAGCAGCGGTGCGCTCTACGGCGGCTTTTTGCACAACGTGGTCCAGCGCGTGGCGCAGTATATCTGCGACACCACCGTGGTGGATTTTGTCGCCCATCATGAGCTACGCATCGACCATGTCTACGAGACGTTCTACACCCTCATCATGGGACTGTTGATGTATATCCGCACGCACCCCGATGTGCCCGACGAGACGGTCAAGGAGATTATCGCCTCGACGCTCCACATCGAGGGCTATACCGCCAAGTATCCGGAGCGCAAGCCCCAGAACTGACGCCATTTGGCCAAACTGCCCGCGATCAGAAGAGGGGCCGCGGGCGTGTGAAAGGAGAGCAGCATGCTGTTCGATGTTTGGGGTAGCGATACCCTTATCCACTGGGCCGGCTGGGCCATGGTCTTTATTGGCCTGATCGTGCTCAACGAGGTCGGCCGCCGCACCAAGCTGGGCGCGGCAATCATCTTTGGCGTTGCTCCGCTGGCCATGACCATCTACTGCGTCGCCATCGCCGTCGGCGTTTCGCAGGGTGCCGAGTGGGCGCTCACCAACCCCACCCATGTGTACCAGAACAGCTGGTTCCACTACGCCAAGGTATACGCGGCGCTGGCCGGTTGCTGGGGCTTCATTGCCATTAAGTACCAGTGGGGCAAGATCGGCAAGGCGCATTGGTTCCGCGCATGGCCGTTTGTGATCGTCGCTATCAACATCATGATTGCCGTCGTGTCCGATTTCGAGAGTGCCTACCACTTCTTTGTCCTGGGCCAGTCCACCTGGGTCACCTCCGAGGGTGTCACGCAGCTTGCCGGCTGGAACAACGTGTTCAACGGCATCGCCGGTCTCATCAACATCTTCTGCATGACCGGCTGGTGGAGCGTCTACGCCTCCGAGGATCAGACCGATATGCTGTGGCCCGACATGACCTGGGTCTACATCATCGCCTACGATGTCTGGAACTTCTGCTACACCTACAACTGCCTGCCCACCCACTCCTGGTTCTGCGGCTTTGCGCTGCTGCTGGCGCCCACCGTCGCCGCCTTTATCTGGAACAAGGGCGGCTGGATTCAGAACCGCGCCTTTACACTTGCTATTTGGTGCATGTTTGCCCAGGTGTTCCCGTACTTCCAGGAGGAGTCCATCTTTGTGACCCACTCCACGCTCGACCCAGGCGCCGCCACCGCGGTCTCGATTGCCGCGCTGATCGCCAACGTCGCCGCGATCATCTACATCGCCTACCGCGCCAAGAAGCTCGGTCGCAATCCCTACAAGCAGGATGTCTTTGAGGGCACCAGCGATTGGGAGAAGGCTACCGCTCGCCGCGCCAAGGTTGATTACGCGCACGCCGAGTAACGCGCCTGACGCAAACATCGCTTGAGTACGAAGCCGCATAACCGGCTCCGCGCAACTCAACGCATTGCAGGGCCCCCGGAATGTGATTCGTTCACGTTCCGGGGGCTTTTTGCTGCCGCGAGGATGCGGCTAAACGATGCACTCGGGTTAAATCGGATCTTATATTTCGCATGCGCTTTATATGGCTCCATTTTTGGGTACAGTGTTGTCCCGATATTGAGCTTGGGGGATATATGAAAGATGAGACGATGAGCCAAGAGGATGCGGCCCAAGATGCAGAAGCATGCGCTGAGGCCCTGGAGAGCCTTGACCGGATTGCGCTGGCCGAGATTGCGTTTGACGATTCGAGCGTTGATGTGCGAGATGAGCCGGAAATCGAAGCGCAGCCCGATGATCAGGATGCAAAAGACGATGGCGCCGCGCCCACCGAAGACGAGGCGGGGCACGAGGAATCCGAATGCGAGGCCGACGACCAGCCCGAATCCGACACGAGCGAGGAAACCATCTTGCTCGACAGCTTGCCCGCCGAAGATTCGCTGACCCGCGAGCTCCCTGGCTTAGGCTCTGCGCCTGCCGTGGACGAGACCATCGCCATGGGCGATATTCCCCTACCGTCCGTTCCTTCGGCACGCGAAGCCGAGGTTCGTCATCGTAAGATGTCGCCCAGGCGCCGCAACCTGATGGTTGCCGGCGTTGTGGCCGTCGCGCTCGTCGCCGGCGGCGCAGGCTATGCTGCCTGGAACGGATATCAGCAAGAGCAGGCTGCCGCTGTCGCCGCCAGTGCGCACACGATGATGTCGGTGCAAATTGGCGTACATGCCGCGGGGCTCGACTGCTCCACCGGCTCAAAGATCCCCGTGCAGGTGAGTGGCCAGGACTCCGACGGCTCCTCTGTGAGCGAAACGCTCTACGTTGACGAGCACGGTCGCGGCATTAAGCTGCTGCCCGGCGATTACACGCTCTCCATTGCTGGATCCCCCATCGCGGAAGACGGCACCATCTACACCGTCCCGACCACCAAGGCGCAGGTCACCATTAAGAGCGATGGGCAGGATCTGCGCGCTCAAGCCACCTTTAAGCTCAAGGTACCTTCGGCCGACACGGTGACTGACGACCAGATCGATGCCGCCGCCAAGTATGCCGAGGCAGGGGGCGCAAGCTCTGCCGCCGCGGCAAAGATACTCCAGCAGGCGGCAATTACGCGCCGCGATGCCGCCACCAACGCCGTAAGCGCAAGCGAGGCTCAGTCCGCCCGCGATGCCGACGCTCGGCACAAGGCGACGAACCTGTATCAGCTCGATATTCCGGTTGAGTGGTATGGCAAGGTCGCAACCTGGCAAAACGGCAGCACGCTGTGCATTTATCTGGACAGCGACACCAACACACCGCTCGTGACGCTTGTCGCAGTGCGCGACGGCGAGACCTTTACCCCCGATGACGGCGATACGGTTTTGGGCACGGTCAGCCTGGGCAACGACTACACCGTCTACGTCAGCGGCCCTGTCTATCCGTACGTGATTCCGCAAACCATCAACGGGCGCACGCAGAACCCCGTGTCGACCTACCCCATGGACACGGCGATTGAGCTTGTCGAGCTCACGACCGGCAACCGCTACACATACAGCCAGATCAAAAACGACCTGGTCGGTAAAGACGGCAAGGCAGACGCCGCGACCAAACTCGAGACCGACTACCTCGCCCAGATTCTCCTGCCGAGCATCAAGGCCCAGGACTAGCCAGCCCGAAGACAGCCGCCCGACATCCACATCCCTAACGCAGTTGCGGTGAAATAGGGATTGTTTTTGCTGGTCAAACCGCAAAACAGTCCCTATTTCACCGCAACTTATTGGTGGCCTTTTGGGTGGCACTCAGCGCCACGGGTCGGCTTCGAACATCGGCTCGCGCTCGGGGCGGCGATCGCTGTAGGGATCGTAGCCGTCGTCGTCCTCGTTCTCGGCGCGGATGTAGGGGTCGCGCGGCTTGGGCGCCGGTTTAGGCGCAGGCTTGGGTGCGGCGGGCACTGCCTCAGCCGCCGGTGCGTTCGTCTTGTTCTCGTCTTTCATCTGCATAGCTCCTTGCATCGCATCCGCTCAACATCATCGATTGTCGCACGAAAAAGGGCGGCGGACCCAATTGGATCCGCCGCCCTTGGCGTTTAGAGACGACTGGCAGGTTTTAAGGCATCTCCCAAAAATCTACTCGGCGTCGGGGACCTCGTAGGTGGCCGCCGGCGTATTGTCGCACACGACGGTAAAGCCGCCGTCCTTGTCGACATCGACCGTCACCTGATCGCCCTCGCGCACCGTGCCGTCGATGATAGCGGCGGCGATGGCATCCACGACCTCGCGCTGAACCAGACGCTTGAGCGGACGGGCGCCAAACACGGGGTCCAGGCCGCCCACGGCGAGCATCTGCTTGGCCGCCGGGGTGATGGCAAGCGTCATGCGCTCCTTGGCCAGACGCGCGCGGACGTCGGCAAGCTGGATGTCGACAATCTTCTCAATCTGCGCCATGCCGAGCGGATGGAACACCACGATATCGTCGATACGGTTGAGGAACTCGGGGCGGAAGGTCTGAGCCATGGCCGCGTTGACCTGATGGCGCATCTCCTCCTCGTCCTTGCCGGAAAGCTCGGCGATAGCCTTGGAACCCACGTTAGACGTCATGATGATAATCGTGTTCTTGAAGGACACCTGGCGACCCTGGCCATCGGTCAGGCGGCCGTCGTCGAGCACCTGCAGCAGCACGTTGAAGACATCCGGATGGGCCTTCTCCATCTCGTCGAGCAAGATTACGGAGTACGGACGACGGCGCACGGCCTCGGTGAGCTGGCCGCCCTCGTCATAACCCACGTATCCCGGGGGCGCACCGATCAGACGCTGGACGCTGAACTTCTCCATGTACTCGGACATGTCGATACGCACGAGCGCGCGCTCGTCGTCGAACAGGCACTCGGCAAGCGCCTTGGCGAGCTCGGTCTTGCCCACGCCGGTGGGGCCCAGGAAGAAGAAGCTGCCGATGGGCTTGTCTGGATCGGAGAGGCCCGCACGGCTGCGGCGCACAGCTGCGGCGACGGCGGAGACCGCCTCGTCCTGGCCGATGACGCGCTTATGCAGCTCGCCCTCCAGGCCCTTCAGCTTGTCGAGCTCGCCCTGCATCATCTTGGAGACGGGCACACCGGTCCAGGCGCTCACGACCTCGGCGATCTCATCGGAGGTCACCTGTTCGTTGAGGCCCTCGCCGTCCTGCTGCTTTTGCGCCTCGAGCGCAGCCTCGGAATCCTGAATCTGCTGCTGCAGACCCGGGATCACGGAATAGCGCAGCTCGGACGCACGGCCCAGATCGCCATTGCGCGTTGCGCGCTCCTCTTCGCTCCTGGCCTCGTCAAGCTGGCCCTTGAGCTCCTGCACGTGGTCGATGGCGTTCTTCTGGTTGAGCCAGCCAGCCTTTTGCACGTTGAGTTTTTCCTGGACCTCGGCAATCTCCTGGCGCAGAGCCTCCAGACGTTCCCTGGAGGCATCGTCGGTCTCCTTCATGAGCGCCTGCTCCTCGATCTGCAGCTGGGTGAGCTGACGCGTGGTGGCGTCAATCTCGACCGGCATGCTGTCGAGCTCCATGCGCAGACGGCTTGCCGCCTCATCGACCAGGTCGATGGCCTTGTCGGGCAGGAAGCGGTCGGCGATATAGCGATCAGAGAGGTCGGCGGCGGCCACGAGCGCGCTATCGGTGATGTGCACGCCGTGGAAGATCTCGTACTTCTCCTTGAGGCCACGCAGGATCGAGATGGTGTCCTCGACGGTAGGCTCGCTCACCATAACGGTCTGGAAACGACGCGCGAGCGCCGCGTCCTTCTCGATGTACTTGCGGTATTCGTCGAGCGTGGTCGCGCCGATCGCATGCAGGTCGCCACGGGCGAGCGCCGGCTTGAGGATGTTGCCGGCGTCCATGGAGCCCTCAGTGGCACCCGCGCCCACGATGGTGTGGAGCTCATCGATGAACAGGATGACCTTGCCCTCGGACTTCTGTACCTCCTTGAGCACGGCCTTCAAGCGGTCCTCGAACTCGCCGCGGTACTTGGCACCGGCGACCAGCGCGCTCATGTCAAGCTCGATGAGGTCGCGGTCACGCAGGGTGCTCGGAACGTCGCCGGCCACGATACGCTGGGCGATACCCTCGACGATGGCCGTCTTGCCGACGCCCGGCTCGCCGATGAGCACGGGGTTGTTCTTGGTGCGACGGGACAGGACCTGGATGGTACGACGGATCTCGTCGGTACGGCCGATGACCGGGTCGAGCTTGCCGGCACGGGCGAGGTCGCAGATATTGCGGCCGTACTGCTCCAGCGCCTCAAACTGGGTCTTGTCCTCGGCAGACGTCACTCGGTCATCGCCACGCAGCTCCTCGTAGACCTGCTCGATGCGCTCCTTGGTCACGCCAGCGTCACGCAGTACACGACCAGCCTCACCCTTGTCCTCGGCAAGCGCCATCAGCAAATGCTCGGTCACCACAAAGCTGTCGCCCATCTTGGTGGCCTTTTTCTCGGCCTTCTCGATGACGCGGACAAGCTCATTGGAAAGACCCATCTGCTGACCCTCGCCCGAAACCTTGGGCGCGTGGTCGATGGCATCCTGTGTGGAACGTGCGAGCTGAGCTGGGTCGGCACCGATGCGCTCGATAATCACGGAGATATTGCGCTCGCCGGCACCAAGCAGGGCAGACAGCAGGTGGATCGGCTCCACCGCGCCGGCCTGCGCATCGGCAGCCGTGCTCATGGCGGTCTGCAGCGCCTCGCGCGACGTCATTGCTAGCTTATCGATTCTCATGGAATCACCTCTCTTGGGGCGGCCGCCCTACGGGGCGGCTTCACGTTGTTCGAGAAGTATTGTTGCCAGCTTTGCGCGATCTTATACACAAATCTAAGTCTCTATATATAAGATTTTCTGAGTGATCAAGAGATAGGGGACAGACCCGCTCACCAGCTGCGACCTCATCCCCTAGTTATCTCGATCTGTAACATCTATCGACCGTTTCTGGCTCCAGATGTTACAGATCGAGACGAATTGTTCAGCGGCACCCGTTTGTCTCAATCTGTAACATCTACTCGGCAAATAGAGCTCTATCTGTTACAAATCGAGACGAACAGAAGACACCTGAATCGAAAATCTAAATCTGTAACACCAGGCCCACTTTTAGCGGCCAAGATGTTACAGATCGAGACAGACCGAAAACCACCACAAAGAGGACAGGCACCTTTGTGGTGGTCGCGGTCTCTACTCCTTCGCCGAACCCGTACTTCCCGATTCGACGGTCCAGGGCATCTCATCCTCGAACAGCCATGTACGGGCAGACCCACTATCGCGTGCAGTCTGCGGGTCAGGCAAGCAGGTCTGTTTATAGGCATCTTGGATACACTGACCCATAAAATCGTTGAGCTCGGTCTGGTCGCCCTCCATGACATAGGCGACATCGCCGTCCATGATGTAGATGCCCGGACCCTCATTGCCCTCGTAGCCCGGATCGTACGAGACATCACATAACTTTGCGCCGTTTGCAATGTCCAGCTCGATGGAAGAGTGGCATCCGCCAACCATGTCGTTCGCTTTTGCCCGATAGGACGCATATCCGTACCAACGCTTAAATGTTTTGCCCTTGAGTAGCTCGGACGCCCTATCGATCAGGCTTGTATCCGTGGTATAGCGCATGGCCCCAAGCTGAATACGCGGATAATTGCTAATACCCAGCACAGCCGGCTGCTCATCAAAATCAACGGTAATGGCCTCGGGCTTGTCGTCGCCGGTCAGAAGTTCGACAGATTGAGTCACAGGCTTGACCACCGGCTCCGTCACCGCAGCAGGTAGAAATGCCATACCGACAGCGCCCGCGCCAACCACAGCGATCGCAAGCGCCAAGACAATCAATCCAATACGGGCAGAACGGCTCACGGCAAAACACCCCACAATGCAAACCTTCGCCACCTGCACTAATGATACCGCCAGCTAACACTATTACCAAAAGAAGCCGCGCGCTCCTCACCACCACAAAGGGGACAGGCACCTTTGTGGTGGTTTTCGACGCTAACGGTCGACCATCTCGCGCCATGAGATTAAACTTGAATTGTTCTCTGAACATATCCATTTCTGCCTATCCTCAACAGATCTTTGTCTCGAGGAGCGCATGTGAAGCCGCCTCATTCCACCGGTCGTAACGTCATCGCCATTCTCGCCATACCCATCGTGATGCTCTTCCTTATCGTCATCAAGCCCTTTTCTTTTGGTATCGCCTCGCCCTTCGATCTTTGCGGGATGATCGACGCCGGCTCGCGTGCCACCTCGCTCTCCTTTGTCTGCCGTGGCGTGTTCTACGAATATGCAATTCCCACCGGAAGTTGGCAGTCCAAGTTACCGTTGCTCGGCAAGGTCGACGGATGCTCCCCCTATTTCTGCCTTGAACCTCAGGCGCTAAACTATCTAATCGACGACCAGCCACTCGACTCCGTCACCCTCGCCTACGACTACGCACCAAACACCGATGAGCGCCACATGAACCAAGTCCTCGACAAGCTGCTTGGACAGTGCGGGCTCACCGAGGAGGCCGGTCGAACCATCTATAGCAACCAGAAATTAAAGAGAACAGAACTCCGCCGTGTCGGAAAAATCAAAGGGCGAAACGGGGCCGCCTACTGGGATGCCTGGGCAACACGCGACAAGGGCGAATTCGGACACAGCACCTATATGGTCACTGTCTACACCAAAGACGGAATTAAGGACAATGTTGACGATTTCGCGTCATCCAAACTCGGCATCCCCAAAACAACCAAGCCCGCCAGCCCAGATAAAATCCTGTAGAGACGCTCATTAGAATGTCGTTCAGCGAGCACGGCAGCATCGAGCTCGCCCCCACCACCACAAAGGGGACAGGAGCCTTTGTGATGATCTTCGGCCCCGGCGTTCACCATCTCAATCTGTAACATCTAGCGGCCGTTTTTGGGTCCAGATGTTACAGATCGAGATGAATTGTTCAGCGGTGCCCGTTTATCTAAATCTGTAACAACTGCTCGGCAAATAAGGGTCTACCTGTTACAGAACGAGACAAACAAAAACCGCCACAAAGGTGCCTGTCCCCTTTGTGGCGGTTTTCGACAAAAAGGAACCGCCCCGATAACAGGGGCGGCATCAAGCAAGTCTATTTATTAGCGTCCCTCAAGACCCAGCGAGAACGCAGAAATGTAGCCCGGGGCTTATCCTTTCCCGAACGCGACCCTCGCGAAGCGCGTGAGCGGGCGGGAAAGGGTAAGCCCCGGGCGGACAATTAAGCGCGTTACTCGGCAGCGGCCTTGAACTTGTTGTAGTTGATCAGGCAGCCGGCCTTGACGATGGCGCGCTCCTCGGCCGTCATATCGGCAATGTAGAGTTCAATCTGCTCGACCGCACCGTCGGCGCGCACCACGTAGGCAGCGATGTCCTTTAGGTCGCCGTCGAGCGCGGCGCGGATACCCGGCACAAAGACGTAGTCGCCTACCTCAAAGTTAGGCTCGGCCTCCATCTGGAAGGGCACCATGCCCCAGTTCATCACGTTGGAGCGATAGCGCTTGGTGGCGTACTCGTGAACGATATTGGCCAGACCGCCAATCACGCGCTGGCAGCTCGCGGCCTGCTCGCGGGCAGAACCGTCACCGGGCTTCTTGGCATAGAGCATGGAGCCGTACTCGGTCGCCTTGGCGTCTGCCGCGACACCCGCGCCAGCCAGCGCCTCAAACACGCCGGCAAGCTCGGCATCGAGCGCCGCCAGGTCGCCTGCCGCTTCGCCGGCAACGCGGCGCTTTTCCACCGCGTCGACCTCCTTGGAACGGCCCACGTAGGCCGGGTCGCGGCGGCTGAGCGTAAACTCGGCCAAGCCCAGCGGGTTGGAGCGGAAGGAGCTCGTCTCGCCCGAGGGAATGAGCTCATCGGTCGTAGTGACCGGGTCCATGATCTTGGAGCACACCTTGAGCAGGATATCGTCGCCGAGGGGCTCCATCGCGGGCCACGGCTTGATGTTGGGGCCTTCGACCAGCTCGTCGGCAGGCTCCGCCTTGCCAAAGCCCCAGTACACGCGCTTTTTGTACGGCGCGTCGTCAAAGGTGTACTCGCAGGCCTCGTCCCAAGTCTCCTCGGGCAGGTCGGTCGCCGGCGTCAGGACGCCGCCGTTGGCAGCCGTCGCCGCAATGGAGCGAGCGTCCATCAGGGCCACGGCGCTCAGCTGGCCATTACCCGGCTTGGAACCCTCGCGGTTGGGGAAATTGCGCGTGGTGTGGCGGATGGACAGGCCGTTGTTGGCAGGCGTGTCGCCGGCGCCAAAGCACGGACCGCAGAACGCCGTACGCACGATCGCGCCGGCCTCCATAAGGTCGTAGATGTAGCCACGGCGCGTAAGTTCGAGCGCCACGGGCTGGCTTGTGGGATAAACCGACAGCGAGAACTCGCCGCAGCCGGTGTTGGCGCCCTTAAGCACGCGGGCAGCCTGGACCACGGAGTCGTAGTTACCGCCCGAGCAGCCGGCGATAACGCCCTGCTGCACGTGCAGCTTGCCGTCGACGATCTTGTCGAGCAGGCTAAAGTGCGTCTTGCCCTCGCCGATCTTGGCAGCCTCGAGCTCCACCTCATGCAGGATATCCTCGAGGTTCTCGTTGAGCTCATCGATCTCAAAGCCGTTGGAAGGATGGAACGGCAGCGCGATCATGGGCTTGATGCTGGACAGATCGACCTCGACGCAGCCGTCATAGTAGGCGACATCGGCGGGCTTGAGCTCGCGGTAGTCGTCGCCGCGGCCATGCATGGTCAAAAACGCGCGTGTGTCCTCGTCGGTGGCCCAGATGCTCGACAGGCAGGTGGTCTCGGTGGTCATGACATCGACGCCATTGCGGTAATCGGTCGTCATGCTCGCGATGCCCGGGCCCACAAACTCCATGACCTTGTTCTTGACGTAGCCCTTGGCAAAGACCGCCTTGATGATAGCGAGCGCCACATCGTGCGGGCCGACGCCGGGGCGCGGGGTGCCCGTGAGGTAGATGGCGACGACGCCGGGATAGGCAACGTCGTAGGTGTCGCGCAGCAGCTGCTTTGCCAGCTCGCCGCCGCCCTCGCCCACGGCCATGGTGCCCAGGGCGCCATAGCGGGTGTGCGAGTCGGAACCCAGGATCATCTTGCCGCAGCCGGCGAAGTTCTCACGCATAAAGGAGTGGATGACGGCGATGTGCGGCGGAACGAAGATGCCGCCGTACTTCTTGGCCGCGGAGAGGCCAAAGACATGGTCGTCCTCGTTGATGGTGCCGCCCACGGCGCACAGCGAGTTATGGCAGTTGGTGAGCACGTAGGGCAGCGGGAACTGCTCCATGCCCGAGGCGCGCGCCGTCTGGATGATGCCGACAAAGGTGATGTCGTGGCTCGCCATGGCGTCGAAGCGAATCTTGAGCGCCTCGGGGTCGCCGGACGTATTGTGTGCCTGGAGGATCGAATACGCGATGGTGCCGCGCTTGGCATCCTCGGGCGTCTGCGTAATACCGCGCTCGGCAGCCTCGGCCGCAGGCACAACCTCGCTGCCGCCGCGCAGGTAGATGCCGTCCTCGTACAGCTTGACCATACTGTCTCCCACTCTGCCCAAAAGATTTGGGCGCATAGCATACATTCGTTCAATATCGTGCCATAGAACGGTTGCGAGTGGGTTACGAATCTGCACGTTCACTTTATCTCGGTAAAGCATAGAACGAGCCGGGGACGGGAAGACAGGTTTGGCGCAAGGAGTGTCCCCAAGTGCCGGCACAAAAGGAACGTCCCCAATGACTACCAGAGCGAGCAAGGCAACGCCGCAGGTAGAGGACGGACAGCGAGCGACGTCCAGAGCGAACAAGTTGGCATGAAAAAGGCAAGGCATAGACCTTCTGGTCATGCCTTGCCTTTTGAATGACAAATTGTCGCTCTGGGCGGCGCGCAGCGTCGAGCCGTTACGCCGTTCGGCAGAACGGCGTAACCTACAGATCCCCTCCGGCGCCCAGCAGCTTGCGCATGACTTGCTCGGGGTTAACTGAGCCGTCGCGCGGGGCCAGGGCGGTGATCTTCTTCTGCATCTTGTACTCGTGCAGCTCGTCCTCGAGCTGGCGCACGCGAGCACGGAGCTTTTCGTTTTCGCGCTCACGCTCCTCGGCACGCTCCTTCATATCGAGGATACGCACCACGCCGGCAAGGTTGATGCCCTCGTCGGTCAGCTGGTTGATGAGCTCCAGGCGCTCGATATCGGCACGCGAATACAGGCGCGTGTTGCCGCCCGAGCGCTGGGGGTTCACCAGGCCCTTGGACTCGTAGACGCGCAGAGTCTGCGGATGCATGCCGGTCAGCTCGGCCGCCACGCTGATCATGTACAGCGGTTTGTTCCTATTGTCCTCGGCCATGCTACCTGACCCCTTTCCGTCTCGTTATCGTCCATCATAAGCCCGCGGGCGTGGTCGTGCGCCGCGACCGCCCTAGTACGTCGCCTTGTAACGATTGACCTTCTCGCGATAGTCGCGCGTGTCGGCCTCGCGCAGCTTGGTCATGGCATCGCGCTCGTCATCAGACAGGTTCGTGGGAACCTGCACCTTGATCTCGACGAGCAGCGCGCCCGTACGGCCACGGTGCTTAACGTCGGGCGCGCCCATCTCCTTAAAGCGGAACTTCTTGCCCGTCTGGGTACCCGCGGGCACCTTCAGACGAACCGTCGCACCGCCGGGCGTCGGCACGTCCACCGTGCAGCCGAGCGCCGCCTCATAGACCGAGACCGGTACCTCCATGGTCACGTCGGCACCTTTACGCTTAAACAGCGGATGCTCCTCCACGTGCGTGGTCACGACCAGGTCGCCGCGCTCGCCGCCGGCAACGCCGTACTCGCCGCGACGCTTGTAGCGCAGTTTGCCGCCGTCGACCGCACCCGCGGGCACCGAGACCGTAATGGTCTGCTGCTCGCCTGTCGAGGGAATGCGGTAGGTGACCTTGTGCGTCACGCCGCGAAACGCGTCCTCGGCCGTCACATCGACGGTCAGCGACAGGTCGCCGCCCTTGCGAGCGCGGCTGCGACCCGCACCCGCACCGGCAGCGCCCGCAGCCCCGGCGAAACCCGAGCCCCAATCGCTGCCCCAGGCGCCGTTGCCGCTAAAGATGCTGTCGAAGATGTCGCCCCAGCCGCTGGCGCCCGCACCGGCACCGTAGCCGCCGCCATACGCGCCGCCCGCGCCCGGCATGCCGCCAAACATGAGCATCTGGTCGTACTCTTTGCGCTTCTTCTCGTCCGAAAGCGTCTCGTAGGCCTCGCTGATCTCCTTAAACTTGGCCTCGTCGCCGCCGGCATCGGGGTGATATTTTTGCGCGAGCTTGCGAAACGCACTCTTAATCTCTTTGTCGGAGGCGCTCTTGGATACGCCCAGGATGTCATAGAAGGTTTTGCCTGCAGCCATCGTAGCTCCTCTCCTGTTATATCCGCCGCCCCTGCGGACGGCGGCTCATACTGTCATATGGCACTAGGCCAGAAAGGGCCCCGGGTGTTGCCCCGGGGCCCTTCTCAATTACTCCTCGGTGCTCTCGGCCGTATCGGCCGTAGCATCCTCGGGCGCCGCTTCGGGCTCCGGTGCGGGGCGCTTCTCGCCACCGTAGGTCACCGTCACCATCGCGGAACGCAGAATGCGATCCGCCATGCGGTAGCCCTTCTGGTACACGTCGTTGACGGTCTCGTCGTACTGCGATGCGTCCTCGACGCGACCCACAGCCTGGTGCTCGAGCGGATCGAACGCCTCACCCTTGGGATCGATGGGCTCAACGCCCTCGTGCGCAAACACATCGAGCAGCTTGGCATGTACCGCGTCAACGCCATCGACGAACTGCTTAAAGTCGTCGGAAAGCTCTTGGCTGCGGGCATGGTCGATCGCGCGCTCGATATCGTCGATCACCGGCAACAGCGCGGTGACGAGCTTCTCGGTCGCGCGCTCGCGCTCGGCGATGCGCTCGTTGGCGGTGCGGCGACGGAAGTTCTCCCAGTCGGCCTGCAGACGAGCGGTTCGCTCGGTAGCGTCCTTCGCCTTGTCCTCGGCGGCCTTCTGGGCCTCTGCCGCAGCATCGAGCTCATTGCGCACGTCGGCAAGCTCCTTTTGGGCCTGCTCGAACTTGAGCTTAAAGTCGTTGTCGGCGGCTTCCTCACCGGCGCGGATAGCGGCTTCCACCATCTCGTCCTCGGTCATCGTCGCCTCCTTGTTGGAATCCTCTACCTGGTTCTCGGCAGCCTCGGCGGCCGGGGCCTCATTGACCTCGGTATCGTCTGCGGCCTCTACGGGAATCTTCACGTCCTTCTCCTCAGAGTCAACGGGGGCGGCGCCGGCGGCAGCCGCCTCCGTGCGAGCTTTACGGGCGGACATGATTACTTGTCCTCGTCGTCCACAACCTCGTAGTCGGCGTCGACTACGTCATCGTCGGCAGGCTGGGCACCAGCGGCACCGTCGGTCTGCTGCTGAGCATCGGCGTAGACAACCTGAGCCAGCTCGTAGGCCACGGACTGCAGGGACTCGCCGGCGGCCTTGATGGCCTCGACGTCAGAGCCCTCGAGCGCCTTCTTGGCGTCGGCGATAGCGGCCTCGGCCTTGGACTTCACGTCGGCGGAAACCTTGTCGCCCAGCTCGTTGAGGGTCTGCTCGGTGGAGTAGCACAGGCTATCGGTCTGGTTGCGGACCTCGACCTCTTCCTTCTGCTTCTTGTCCTCCTCGGCATGAGCCTCGGCGTCCTTGACCATACGATCGACTTCGTCGTCGGACAGAGCGGTGGAGCCGGAAATGGTAATCTGCTGCTCCTTGCCGGTGCCCTTGTCCCTAGCGGAGACCTTGACGATGCCGTTGGCGTCGATGTCGAAGGTGACCTCGATCTGCGGCACGCCGCGGCGGGCAGCCGGGATACCGGTCAGCTGGAACTTACCGAGCGACTTGTTGTCGCGGGCAAGCTCGCGCTCGCCCTGGAGCACGTTGATCTCGACGCTGGTCTGGTTGTCGGCAGCGGTGGAGTAGACCTCGGTCTTGGAGGTCGGGATCGTGGTGTTGCGGTCGATCATCTTGGTCATGATGCCGCCCATGGTCTCGACGCCCAGCGACAGCGGGGTAACGTCGAGCAGTAGGATGCCCTCGACGTCGCCGGTGAGCACGCCGCCCTGGACGGCAGCGCCGTCGGCAACGACCTCGTCGGGGTTCACGGACATGTTGGGCTGTTTGCCGGTCATGGTCTTGACGAGCTCCTGGACAGCGGGCATACGGGTGGAGCCGCCGACGAGGATGACCTCGGTCAGATCGGAGAGCTTGAGCTTGGCGTCGCGCAGGGCGTTGGTGACAGGCTGCTTGCAACGCTCGAGCAGGTCGCGGGTGATCTTCTCGAACTCGGCGCGGGTCAGCGTGTAGTTGAGGTGCAGCGGGCCGGACTGGTTCATGGTAATGAACGGCAGGTTAATGGTGGTCTGCTGGGCGGCGGAGAGCTCCTTCTTGGCGTTCTCGGCGGCCTCCTTCAGACGCTGCAGGGCCATGGGGTCCTGGCGCAGGTCGACACCGTTCTCCTGCTGGAACTTATCGGCCATCCAGTCGATGACGCGCTGATCCCAGTCGTCGCCGCCCAGGTGGTTGTCGCCCGAGGTGGACAGAACCTCAAACACGCCGTCGGCGAGGTCGAGGATGGAGACATCGAAGGTGCCGCCGCCCAGGTCGAAGACCAGGATGCGCTGGTCGGTGCCCTGCTTGTCCAGGCCATAGGCCAAAGCAGCAGCGGTCGGCTCGTTCACGATACGCTTGACGTTGAGGCCGGCGATCTTACCGGCGTCCTTGGTGGCCTGACGCTGGGCGTCGTTGAAGTAGGCCGGGACGGTGATGACGGCGTCGGTGACGGTCTCGCCCAGATACTTCTCGGCGTCGGCCTTCATCTTTGCGAGCGTCATGGCGCTCACCTGCTCGGCGGTGTAATCCTTGCCCTCGATGTCGACGACGGCGCGGCCACCCTGGCCCTCCTTGACCTCATACGGCACGGTCTTGATCTCGGAGGTGCACTCGGAGTACTTGCGGCCCATGAAGCGCTTGATGGAGAACACGGTGTTCTTGGGGTTGGTGACAGCCTGGTTCTTAGCGGCCTTACCCACGACGCGGTCGCCGTCGGCACGGAAGCCCACGACGGACGGGGTGGTGCGGTCGCCCTCGGCGTTCACGATAATGGTCGGAGAACCGCCCTCGAGAACGGCCATTGCGGAGTTAGTAGTACCAAGGTCGATACCAAGAATCTTACTCATTAGAAATTCCCTCTCTCTTTTGCGTTCGCGCCGCCTCGACGATCTGTCGCGCGGTGTTTCGGCTTGTCTTTCAGGATGTAGTGTATCCCCTTATGGGCCGGAATATACAAAATCTAAGTCAATTCATATAAGATTTCTTATTGCTGAGAGTTTAGGTTCACAAATGCGCAGGTAGACGCACTGATTGAGTTCTCGGCAAATCTATAGAGATCTATGTAGAGATGGCTGAGGTTTGGGCCCGAGGCCGCATGGGGTGGCTTGAGGCGACCCCGGGGGAAAGCGCGACCCGTTTCACGGCTAAATAACGGGATGCGCTTTCCAAAAGCTCGCTCAATAGCTCAATATTTCAAGTCACCTTTAGCTAACATTTGCGCAGCTCAACGGCCCCACCTGCACGTTTTTTAGTAAACCTTGGCATACTCGGCGAACGGTATGAAGATGCCGGCCAGAGGGTATTGCAAACGGTCGCTCCCGTGGTATGTTTTTGCCCGAATCAAACCGGCGCGCATCGTCTGTAGCGTCGGTCAACAGAGAGGAAACTACCATGGCTCATCCCGTAATTGATGCCGACGAGTGCATCGCTTGTGGCGTTTGCGTCGACACCTGCCCCGCTGGCGTTCTGGAGCTCCAGGACGTCGCCACCGTCGCTGACGAGGACTCCTGCGTCGCCTGTGGCGCTTGCCAGGACGCTTGCCCCGCTGGCGCGATCACCGAGATCGTCGAGGAGTAACAACTCCCCACTTGCACACTCAAAAGTACACCGTGCACAAAAAGGAGGCCTCCGCATCGCCGCGGAGGCCTCCTTTTGTTTGTATAGGCAGTTAATTGGGGACGGGGCTACCTTGGCAGTTGCGGTGGAATAGTTCCCGATTCATTGCTTAGGTGCCGATTTTAGGAACTATTTCACCGCAACTTATAAAGACAGTATCGGGCTAGGACAAATCATCCTCGTAGGGCATTAAATCGGCAAGGTAGCCTTTCTCCTTGAGCATAGCCTCGATCTCGTCGAGGGTTTGCTCGTCCTCTGCCGCAATGCGATGGAAGTGGTAGCCGCTCGTCACCGTCAGCAGCGGAAAGCTCTTGCCGCTCTCGATATCGCGCAGATAGCGCTCAACATCGCGACGATTGCGGATGTCCAGGTCGGCCGTGATCTTGCCGTACACACGATGGTTGACGATCACGTTGAGCACGGCGCCACCCGCATCGACGATACTCGTGAGCTCATCGCCTGCCTGCTCCACGCTGTGGCGAACCTTGACCAAGCGCGTGGGCACGGCGGGGCTGCTGGGGGCCTCCTGCAGCACATAACCACGGTTGGTCGCCACGATATCGTGCCCATCGGCACGCAGCAGAGCGATGTCCTGCACCACGACCTGGCGGCTCACACCCACCTCGCGGGCAAGCGCGCTGCCCGATACGGGCCCCTTGGCTCGCTCGAGCACGCCCATGATGGCACGGCGACGCTCGCGGGCGTTCATTATTTACCGTCCAGCAGACGCAGGTGCTTGAGCGAGAGGTCGAGAATCGGCGCAGAGTGCGTCAATGCCCCCGAGCTAATAAAGTCAACGCCCAGGTCGGCGAGCGCGCGGATATTGCTGACATCCACATTACCCGAGCACTCGGTCTTGGCGCGGCCGGCGATAAGCTCAATCGCGGCAGCCATGTCGTCGTGGGTCATGTTGTCGAACATGATGATATCGGCACCGGCCTCCACGGCCTCGCGTACCATGTCCAAGTTCTCGCACTCAATCTCGACCGTCGTGGTAAACGATGCGTGGGCACGTGCCATCTCGATCGCACGCGTCACACCACCGGCGGCGTCGATATGGTTGTCCTTAAGCATGACGGCTGTCGACAGGTTGTAGCGGTGGTTGCTGCCGCCACCGATCTCGACCGCGGCCTTCTCGAAGACGCGCATGCCCGGCGTGGTCTTGCGTGTGTCAACAAGCACGGTCTTGGTACCCTCGAGCGCCGCTGCCATGTTGTGCGTGTAGGTAGCGATACCGCTCATACGCTGTAGATAGTTGAGCGCCACGCGCTCGCCCGAAAGCAGCACGCGCGCGTCGCCGCGCACCTGGCCCACGTGGTCACCGGCGTGCACCTCGTCACCGTCGGCAACATCAAACAGCACCGAGCTCTGCGAATCCAGCAGCTCAAAGGTGCGAGCGAACACGTCCAGGCCCGCGATGATGCCGTCGGCCTTGGCGATGAGCTCCACCGTGGCGGGACGCGCCGTGGGGCACACGCTCGCCGTGCTCACGTCCTCAAACGTAATGTCCTCGCGCAGGGCCTGCAGAATCTGATCATCGACGACGAGTTTCATGGTAATGGGATTCATGGTCTACTCCTCCACGGCCTGCGTGCCGGCGGCACGGGCCAGATCATCGATTGCAAGGGTATCGGAACTCAAGGCGCGATGGCGTCCATCGAGCGCGGGCTCGCCTGCCTGTTCCACGGCCAGCGACTCGCCGGTGCGCATACGCCAAGCAGCGCGGCGACCCCAGACTAGGGACTCGAGCAGGCTGTTGGAAGCCAGGCGATTCTTGCCGTGAACGCCGTTGCAAGCCGTCTCGCCCGCGGCGTAGAGCTCGGGCATCGAGGTGCGGCCGTCCTTGTCAACCCACACGCCGCCCATAAAGTAGTGCTGCGTGGGCGTAACGGGGATGGGCTCGTCCAAGATGTCACGGCCGTCCTCCAGGCAGCGCGCGCGGATATTGGCAAAGTGCCCGGTCACCACGTCGCGCTCGACGGGGGCAAAGCTCAGCCACTCGTGCTCGGTACCGTCCTGCTTCATCTGCTCGCGGATGGCGGCGGCGACAACATCGCGCGGCTGAAGCTCATCGGTAAAGCGCTCACCGGCGGCATTGAGCAGAATCGCGCCCTCGCCGCGGCAGCTCTCGCTGATCAGGAAGGTGCGGCCTGGCTGCGGCGAGAACAGACCCGTGGGGTGAATCTGCACGTAGTCCAGGTGCTCCATCTTAATGCCATGCTCCTGAGCGATGTAGCAGGCATCGCCCGTGAGCTGCGGGTAGTTGGTCGAATGGTCGTATACGCCGCCGATACCGCCCGTCGCCCACAGCGTGTGGCGGGCATGAATCTTAAACGGCTCGCCGGCATGCACGCCCTCGGCGGCGTTTGCCAGCTCGTCGGCGGGACGAACCGAGTTGTCCTCGTCCACGGGAACGGCGACGACACCGGTGCACACCGTGGCGCCGTCACGCTCGCCCGTCAGGATGTCGGTCATGGCCACGTGCTCCAAAATCTGCACGTTATCCAGTTTGCGAACGGCCTGGAGCAGCTTGGTCGTGATCTCCTTGCCCGTAATGTCGGCATGGAAGGCGATGCGCGGACGGCTGTGTGCGCCCTCGCGGGTAAAGTCGAGGCTGCCGTCGGCCTTGCGCTCAAAATCTACGCCCATCGCTAGCAAGTCGTTGATAACCGAGCGGCTTGAGCGAATCATGATGTCGACGCTCTCGCGGCGGTTCTCGTAATGACCGGCGTGCATGGTGTCCTCAAAGAAGGCATCGTAGTCTGGGCCTTCGGGCAGCACGCAGATGCCGCCCTGCGCAAGCATCGAGTCGCACTCGTCGACAGCGCCCTTGGAAAGCATGATCACGCGCGCGCTCGTCGGCAGATTGAGGGCCGCGTACAGACCCGCCACGCCACAACCGGCAATGACGACGTCACACTCCATGTCGGGGTATTGTTTGGTTTCCACAGGAATCCTCTCCCTTGTAATGTGACATAAGGGACTGTCCCTCATGTCACATTGGCTTAGCGCGACGCGTACTCGAGCATGCGGTCGAGCGCAAGCTTGGCCTGGCCGGCAGCCTCGTCCGACACGCCGATCTGCACCTCGCCCTCGCCCGTCTCCAGGCAGCGCACGAGCTTTTCGAGCGTGATGAGATCCATGTTGACGCAGGTGGGCTGCACCGCGGGGAAATAGAACTTTTTGCCGGTGCCCTCGCAGCGGCGCTCGAGCTCGTAGAGCACGCCGCGGACCGTCACGATGATGAACTCACTCGCGTCCGACTCCTCGGCGTACTTGATGATGCCGGCGGTGGAGCCGATGTAGTCGGCCTCGGCAAGGACGTCGGCCTTGCACTCGGGGTGCGCCAGCACGAGCGCGTCGGGATGCGCCTCCTGCGCATCGACGATCTGCTCGACGGTAATAATGTGATGACGCGGGCAATAGCCATTGTTGAGGATGACGTGCTTTTGCGGCACCTGCTCGGCTACGAAACGGCCCAGGTTTTGATCGGGGATGAACAGGACGTGCCGCTGCGGCAGCTCGGACACGATCTTGACGGCGTTGGAGCTGGTGACGCACACGTCGCTCCAGCTCTTGATCTCGACCGTCGAGTTGACGTAGCAGACCACGGCAAGGTCGTCGCCGTACTCGGCGCGCGCCTCATCGACCGCCTCGCGCTTGACCATGTGCGCCATGGGGCAATCCGCACCAGGCTCGGGCAGCAGCACGGTCTTGGTGGGATTGAGCAGCTTGGCGCTCTCGCCCATAAACTCCACGCCGCACAGCACGATGGTCTGCTGCGGCAGGCTTTTGGCGAGCTTTGCCAGGTAGAAGCTGTCGCCGACGTAATCGGCAACGGCTTGGACCTCGGGCGCCACATAGTAGTGCGCCAGGATCACCGCGTCACGTTGGGTTTTTAGTTGCTGAATGGCCTCGACGAGCTCTGCAGGCACCAGTGCCGCGCGCTCCGTTGCCGTCGTTGCCGATGCCAGGCCGGCCGCAATGTCGCGTGCAAGCTCCGATGCATCCATGTTCGCGCTCTGTGCCATCAAGACCCCTCTCTTTTGGCAAATCTTGGGGCTTTAGTATGACACCTAGGTTTACAGCTGACAAGACATCTGTAAACCTAGGTGTAAAGTTGAAATAAAGATTCAATCATGCGGCAGGTCCATTTTCGAACTGGCAAGCTGAGGATAGTCGAGCTCTCGATAGCGTAGGAGGCATCTTTGGACGGCCGCCGCGCATGGTCGACGGCATGCCCGCCAGGCAATCGCTCGCCGGCGCCAATCCGCTACAGTGGAGCAGCCGCCGGGGTCAGCTGCTTGATGTATGCCCACATGCGCTGCTTGGCGGCTTTGTCAGTGAGCGCCGCCTCAAAACCGTCGAGCGCGAGCACGCGACGACCCTGTACATGGGCGACCAAGCCAGGCTTGAGCATAGCGGTATCAAAGTCGTCGATTGCCACAAGCATGTCGGCATAGGTCTCGCGCATGGTATCGGCCGCGCGATCGTCCAACAGCAGGACCGCCTCGGGGTCCAAGGCCTCGAGCGCCTCGCGGAACAGCTCGCACGGCAGGCCCTCGCCTGTCGCAACCGCTCCGTCACCCGCGCCGGCAACACTTGCCAACACGCAAAAATCCTCGGGCGCGTAGCCGATGGCACGGAGCGCCTTGCGCAGCGCGGCACCGTCCGGACCGGCAGCCAGCTCGCCGCCCGCACGCTCGGCATCGTCTAAATCACCTTTTACCAGCACAATCGGCGAGCACGCGTTGCCTGCGATACGCACGCCGCGACCCGCGAGCGATGCGAGCTCCTGCTCGGTCGCCTGGGCGATGGCTTCTTTTTTCTGGCTTTGTGACGTGGGCATGCGCTCTCCAATCGTTTGCGTGCCCACCATTATATAAAAGAGCCGACCGCGAGTGGTTGCATTGCGGGCCGTTGGGTATAAGCACGGTCGTACTGAGTTTTACGCGGCTGAGCCGCGTCGCACTATGGAGGTCACCATGGCTGACATTAAGCAGATTACCCCCGAGAACTTCGATTCCGTCGTTAACGGCAGCCTTCCCGTGCTGGTTGATTTTTGGGCACCGTGGTGCGGTCCCTGCCGTTCGCTCTCGCCCGTCGTTGACGAAGTGGCCGACGAGCTGGCCGGCAAGCTTGCCGTCGCCAAATGCAACGTCGACGACAATCAGGACCTGGCCATGAAGTTTGGCGTCATGAGCATCCCCACGCTGGTTGTCTTTAAGAACGGCGAGGAAATTGACCGCTCCGTTGGCGCGCTGCCCAAGGCCAGGCTGCAGGCGCTGCTTGAGAAGCACCTGTAATACGCCGGTCATGTGCTGCCGTCCATGAGCGGTTTTGCGCCGCTCACCGGAGAGCCGGGTGCTGCGCCCGCGACCACGGATAGTATGGTAATCACAAACAGCCCCCAGTGAACGGGTGCGGGTCAGACGGACTCGCACCCGTTTTCTTATGCGGCGATGCGCAAAGCGGGCGTAGTAGAATCTGAACCACTGATTAGACCCGTACAAAAGGAGATTTCCCATGCATGACGTCGGAATGAACATGAGCCAGCTTGCCATGAGCGTCAAGCAGGTCGACGACACAATCGAGCTCGCCCACGAGTGGAGCCATCAGCTGCTGCATGCGACCGAAAACTTTGATATGGAGCGCATTGGCGCCAAGCTCGAGGCCGCCATGGCAGCGCTCCACGAGGCGCACGACGCACTCGAGGGCTACGAGGAGGCCATCGAGGCCGACCATAACTCCGTTGGCTCCGTAAAGCTGGTGTAGCGTGGCCGAGCACGAGCTCACCTGCGGGCACGAGCCTTCGCACGGGCCGACCGGCGACGCGGACTGCCGTTGCAGCGGCTCCGCCTCCGAGCTGGTCCGTTTTTCGGTCACCGCGCCCGACGACCTGCTGCGCCGCTTTGACGAGCAGATCGCGCGCCGCGGTGACGTGGCCAACCGCTCCGAGGCTGTACGCGACCTGATTCGCGCCTCGATTGCCAAGGAGCAGATGCGAACGCCCGACGAGCAGGTCATCGGATCGCTCACCATGATTTACGACCATCACACCGGCGACCTGACGCGCCGCCTGGATGAGGTGCAGCACGACTACACCGACGAGATCGTATCGACCATGCATGTGCACCTGGATCACCACAACTGTCTGGAGATCCTGGCGCTTAAGGGTCGCGGCGAGCGTGTCTACGAGCTGGCCGACCGTCTGCTGGGCCTGCGCGGCGTTAAACACGGCGAGCTCACCTGCGCTGCCACCGAGCAGAGCTTGGGGCTGTAACAGCACACATTTCAACGAAGGAGGGTCGCATGCGACATGCGCATATCCATGTAACGGGCATTGTGCAGGGCGTCGGCATGCGGCCGTTTGTGTATCGCGAGGCCATGGCGCACGGCATTTGCGGCTGGGTGCTCAACGCGGGCGATGGCGTGCATATCGAAGCGCACGCTCTAAGCGAGTCACTCGACAAATTTGCCGCCGCGCTTTCCGAGCATGCGCCTGCGGCGGCTCGCGTGGAGCATGTCGAGCTTATGGACCTAGCACCCGGCGACTGGGACGCCGCCAACGAGCAGGGCTTTCGCATTGTGGCGTCGCGGGATCAAACCGCACACACGACGCTCATCTCGCCCGACATCGCCACATGCGACGACTGCCTGCGCGAGCTGTTCGACCCCGCCGACCGACGCTTTCACTATCCCTTTATCAACTGCACCAATTGCGGACCGCGCTTTACCATCATTCGCTCGCTGCCCTATGACCGAGCGGCAACCTCGATGGATCGCTTTCCCATGTGCCCCACCTGCGCCGCAGAGTATGCCGACCCGCTCGATCGGCGGTTTCACGCGCAACCCGACGCCTGCTTTGAATGCGGGCCGCACATTACGTGGCGCGAGGCGGATCGCGACGTTGTACCAGCGGGTGTCGACGCAACACCAGCCGTCGGCTCCACGCGCGAGGCCAGCGATGCCATCATCGAACGCTGTGTCGAGCTGCTGGCAGGCGGCGGGATCGTCGCCATCAAGGGTCTGGGAGGATTCCATCTGGCCTGCGATGCCACCAACGAACAGGCGGTGTGCGAGTTGCGCCGTCGCAAGCGTCGCAGCAACAAGCCGCTTGCCGTTATGGTGCGCAGCCTTGCCGACGCCGAGCGCCTGTGTCACATTGATGGCGTTGAGCGCGACCTGCTGGCCGGCAGTGTTCGTCCCATTGTGCTGTTGCGTCGCCGCGCAGCCGGCAGCGACACCCACGGCTCCCCCAACGCCCTCGAACTCGCGCCATCCGTCGCGCACGACTTGCCCGAGCTCGGCGTCATGCTCCCCTACACCCCACTTCAACATTTGCTGCTCGCCGCGGCTGCAGCGAACGGTATGCACGCAATCGTCATGACCAGCGGAAACCTGAGCGAAGAGCCCATCGAGACCGACGATGCCCTTGCATGGGAGCACCTTGTTGCCGCCGGCATCGCCGATGCGCTGCTCGGTAACGACCGCGCAATTCTGTCGCGCTACGACGACTCCGTGGTACGCTTGGTCGACGGCGACGTCATGCCCGTGCGTCGCGCACGCGGATATGCGCCGCAACCGCTGTCGTTGCCGGCGCTCGACGGCACCACGCCCTGCGTACTCGCCTGTGGGCCGCAGCAAAAAGCCACGATCGCACTCACGCGCGAGGACGCCGACGGTCATACGACCTGTTTTGTGTCGCAGCATATCGGCGATGTCGAAAACGGCGCGACTTTCGATGCCTGGAGCGCCGCGCGCTCGCGTCTGGAAAACCTCTTTGACCTGGCGCCCGCCGCCTTGGCATGTGACATGCATCCCAGCTATCTGTCGAGCCAATGGGCACGCGAGCAGGCACGGGAGCATAATCTGCCGCTTATCGAAGTCCAGCACCATCATGCGCACATCGCGAGCGTAACGGCAGAGGCGATTGTCGCAGGCCGGCTTGCGCCCGATGCACGCGTCCTCGGCATCGCCTTCGACGGCACGGGTGCCGGCACCGATGGCACCATATGGGGCGGCGAGTTTCTTATCTCCCATCTCGCCGATTTTGAACGCGTCGCGCATCTGCGCACTTGGACGCTTCCCGGTGGCGCCGCATCCGTACACGATGCCCGCCGCAACGCCTTTGCCCTGCTCAGCGAGCTCGACCTGCTCGAACACCCGGGAGCCGTGGGGCTCTTGAACAGTCTTGACGAGCAAACGCGCAGCATAACGGCAACGATGATCGAGCGCGGCATCAACAGTCCGCGCACCAGCAGCATGGGTCGCCTGTTTGATGCCGCAGCCGCGATTTTGGGCATTTGCGGCCAGGCAACCTACGAGGGCGAACCCGCCATCGAGCTCGAAGCCGCTGCCTGGCGCGCGCTCGACAGCGAAGGTGCCCATTTTCCCGACGACAACGCCGGCTATTCCACATCTGGCCCATCGTGGTTGGACGCCTCCTATGTTCTGGACCAGAAAGCACTCTTTGAGACACTTTTGGAGGGAATTGAAGCCGGAGCGCCCGCCGACAAGCTCGCGCTCGACTTCCATGTCGCCGTCGCGCGCTCCTCGGCACACATCGCCAGCGAGATCTGCGCGCGCGAGGGCATCGACACCGTCGTCCTCTCGGGCGGCGTGTTCATGAACCGACTTCTGCTCCAGCTCCTCACCCGCAAGCTCAAAAGCGCAGGCCTTGCTGTCCTTGTCCCCCACACCGTACCCGTCAATGACGGCTGCATCGCCTACGGTCAGGCGGCGGTCGCGAGCGCTCGTCTTGCGCGGATTGCATCACAGTAGCTCGCCCTCGTACGCCGCCGCGCCCAGCCGTCTCACAGGCGTAACGCGTTTGCCCGCGAACCCCGCGAGCGCTACCATCAACTGTGGATTATTAAGCGCCCATCCAGCGCAAAGCGTCTAAAAGGGGAACAATATGTGCCTTGCCGTTCCCGGCAAAGTAGTCAAACGCGACGACGACCTCAAGGCCACCGTCGACATGATGGGCATCGAGCGCCCCGTGTCGCTGCGACTCGTGCCGACGGCGCAGGTTGGCGACTATATTCTCGTACACGCCGGCTTTGGCATCCAGATCGTCGACGAGCAGGAAGCGCAAGAAACGCTCGAGCTCGTTAACGCCATGACCGAGCTGGCCGAAGAAGACCAGCTCGCCAGCAACCCGGCCGAGGCATACTAGTGGCGGCCGGACAGCCGGCTCGCTCCGGTATCGACTTTTCGGCATTTCGCGATTCCAAGCTGGCCCGCGAGCTCATCGATCGCATTTGCGAGCTTGTCGGTGACCGCACCATCAACCTTATGGAAGTCTGCGGCACGCACACCGTAAGCATCGGCCGCTATGGCTTTCGCTCCATTATGCCGGCCGGGCTCAAGCTGCTGAGCGGACCGGGCTGCCCCGTCTGCGTTACCGCCAACCGCGACATCGACCACGCAATCGCGCTCGCCAACATAGACGGCGCCATCATCACCACCTTTGGCGACATGATGCGCGTGCCCGGATCGTCCACCTCGCTCGCTGCGCAAAAAGCGGCAGGGCGCGACATCCGCATCGTCTATTCCCCGCTCGACGCGCTCGACATTGCCGAGCAAAACCCCAATCGTCCGGTCATTTTTATGGGCGTGGGCTTTGAGACCACGACGCCCACCATCGCCGCCGCCATCCTGGAGGCCGAGGCGCGCGGGCTTTTGAACTTCTCGGTCTATTGCGCCCACAAGACCACGCCGCCAGCGTTGCGCGCCATCGCCAACGACCCCGAGACCGCCATCGACGGCTTTATCCTGCCGGGCCACGTCGCCACCATCACGGGCTTGGCACCCTTTGGCTTTTTGGTCAACGAATTCGATACCCCAGGCGTGGTCACGGGATTTGAACCGGTCGATATCCTGCAAGGCATCTGCATGCTGGTCCAGATGGTTGTCGAGGGCGGGCCCGCGATTGGCAACGCCTACCGCCGTGGCGTCAACGCAGACGGCAACCCCGTGGCGCGCCAGCTGGTCGAGCAGGTGTTTAAGCCGTGCGACACCACGTGGCGCGGACTGGGGCCGATTGCCAACTCGGGCCTTTCCATCCGCCCCGAGTTCTCGCGCTTTGATGCCCGCACCCGCTTTGACGTGCCCGTCGAGGAGACGGTCGAGCCGCGTGGGTGCCGCTGCGGCGACGTGCTGCGCGGGGCCATTACGCCGAGCAGCTGCCCGCTCTTTGGCCGCACCTGCACGCCCGAGCACCCCGTCGGCCCGTGCATGGTGAGCTCCGAGGGCAGCTGCGCGGCGTACTACCGCTACCGCGACTAGTCCGGACGCACCCGCACACTGGCACCACCCACGATTGGAGTTTTCGATATGTCCAGTACTGCCACCGATAGCACCGTCCTGTTGGGCCATGGCTCTGGCGGTCAGATGATGAAACGCATCATCGATGAGGTCTTTTTGGATGCCTTTGGGTCGCCCGAGCTGCTCGAAGGCAACGATGCCGGCGTCGCCGCGCTGCCCGCGAGCGGGTGCATCGCCATGTCGACCGACAGCTTTGTGGTGACGCCGCAGTTCTTCCCCGGTGGCAACATCGGCCGCCTCGCCGTGTGCGGAACCGTCAACGACGTCGCAACCTCGGGTGCCAACGTGCGCTACCTGTCGTGCGGCTTTATCCTCGAAGAGGGCTATCCCATGGATAAGCTCCGCCAGATTGTGCAGACGATGGCCGAAACGGCGCGTGAGGCGGGCGTGTCCATAATCACGGGCGACACCAAGGTGGTCGAGCGCGGCGGGGCCGACGGCGCCTACATCAATACCGCCGGCGTGGGCGAGGTACCCGCGGGCGTGGCGCTCAGCGGCGCCAACTGCCAGCCCGGCGACGTCATCCTGGTGTCGGGCACACTGGGCGACCACGGCATCGCCATCATGAGCCAACGCGAGGGCTTGGCGTTTTCGAGCACGATCGAAAGCGATGCCGCGCCACTCAACCACCTGATTGCCGACGTTTTGGCCGCAGCGCCCGACACGCGTTGCTTTCGCGACCCCACGCGCGGTGGCCTGGCGTCCACACTCAACGAGTTTGCCCAGGCCAGCGGTGTTGCCATGGAGGTCGACGAGGATGCCGTGCCCGTGCGTCCCGATGTGCAGGCCGCCTGCGAAATGCTCGGCTACGATGTGCTGCAGGTGGCAAACGAGGGCAAGATGGTCGCCGTGGTGCCGGCCGAGCAAGCCGATGCGGCGCTGAGCGCCATGCGCGCCGCGCGCTACGGCGAGAACGCCGCCATCATCGGTCGCGTGCTGCCACTTGCCGAGGGTGCCCGCCCCGCCGTGCGCGTGCGCACCGGCTGGGGCTCGACCCGCATCCTCGACATGCTCGTGGGAGAACAGCTGCCAAGGATTTGCTAGGGCGGAACCGCACGGTTGGCGCGATGCGGCTTGATATCCCTGGAGATGTTCAGATTCCAAGCACGCCCAACACGGAAGCCCAGTATTATGAGGTGCGTTTTGAAACCCAATGACGGGAGCTTTCATGGCAGCAGCTTTTTCCCATGTGATCTTTGACCTGGACGGCACCATCCTCAACACGCTCGAGGACCTGGCAGCCGCCGGTAACCATACCTGTGAGTTGCACGGCTGGCCCACGTTTGCCGTAGACGAGTACCGCTACAAGGTGGGAAACGGCATGCTCAAGCTGGTTGAACGCTTTATGCCCGCCGAGTATGCGGGCGACAGCCGTATGTTTGAGCAGACGCTTGCCGAGTTTAGGGCTTACTACGGCGAACACAAGGAGGACCACACCGCTCCCTATGCCGGCACGATCGAGATGCTCGACCGCCTGCGCGCCGCGGATGTGCAGCTTGCCGTGCTCACTAACAAGGACCACGTCTCGGCGGCTCCGCTTATCGAGAAGTATTTTGGTTCCGAGCGCTTTGCGCTGGTACAGGGCCGTGTCGATGCGTTTCCGCCTAAGCCCGAAGCACCCGTCACACTGCATGTGATGGAGGAGCTGGGTGCCGATCCGGCAACCACACTCTATGTGGGCGATTCCAATGTCGATATCCTGACCGGCCACAACGCCGACCTTAAGAGCGCGGGCGTCAGCTGGGGCTTCCGCGGCCGCGCAGAGCTGGAAGCCGCCGGCGCCGACTACGTGGTGGACACCCAGGCAGAGCTCACGGCGCTGGTACTGGGCGAGTAGCGAGCGGCGTCGAGCAGTTGCGGCGTTTGGTAAAACGCCGCAACGAACCACCGCGTAACCCCCTAGCTCATCATCGCATTCATCATCTCGGTGGTTGCGGAATCGTCGGCAGACCACTCGTTATCCTCGTTGGCGGAATATTTAAAGGTGACCTTGGTGTCCTTGGTCTTAGCGGCCTTGGTCACGTCGACCATGACCTGGCCGGCCATCTTGTACAGGTCGTCCTCGGACGGCAGCTCGTCGAGCGCTGCGACCTTCTCCTGATACTGGGTGGCGAAATCTTCGACGATCTTGTTCATGGACTTGCAGGTGATGGTGACCTCGGCGGTCGCGGTGCCCTTGTCCTCATCGACCGTCACATCACCGATCTTGTAATCAAAACCCTCGAGATAGCTCTTGGCGTACTCCTTGGGATCGATGCCCAGCTGCTCAAACTCGTCGCCCGAAGCCTCTTCCAGGCCAGCAAGGAAGTCATCGCCGCCATTCTTGATCTCGTCAAACTGGCTCGTAAGGTCGTTGGTGATGAGTTCTTCCGCCGAAGGCCCTCCGCAGCCGGAAAGCAAAACCACGCACGCGGCCAGGGCAGCCATCAGGGGCGCAAGCAGCAGCTTCTTTTTCATGACATTCCTCCAAACAAGCGGCGCTGCGTTCCCCGCGCAGCGCACGTCGTGACAGTAAGTCCATATTAGCGGCCCAGCCCAACCCCCTGCGTCGCAAAAGCGCGGGCGGCTCAATTTGACGAACGAATGGCCCGTAAAGCAAGCCCCTCTGCAATAAAATGCACCTACTCAGCTTATTAAAAAAGGGTGGCCGGACAACCCGACCACCCTTGTGCATCTTCTGGATGCCGCAGACTACTTGCGGACGACCTTGACGATGGCGTCACCGGCGGCGACGGCAGACTCGGCCTCGACGGCAAGCTCGACGTCGGCGAACTCGGCGGTGTTGGACACGGCCACGACGACACAGTCCTTGTAACCGGCGGCAGCGATCTTGGCGCGGTCGATCTTGAGTATGGGCTGACCGGCCTTCACGACGTCGTCGGCCTTGACGAAGCCCTCGAAGCCGTCGCCGTTCATGTTGACGGTATCGACGCCAACGTGCACCAGAACCTCGATGCCGCTATCGGACTGCAGGCCCACGGCGTGACCCATGGTGACGGTCACCTTGCCGTCGCAGGGAGCGTAGACCAAGTCGTCCTCGGGCCACACAGCGCAGCCCTTGCCCAGAACCTCGCCACCAAAGACGGGATCGGGCACGTCGGCCATCTTGATGACCTTGCCCTTGACGGGCGAGCACAGCACGTCGGCGCCGGCAGAAGCAGAGATGGAGGCCGGAGCAGCAGCTGCCGCGGGCTCAGCCTTCTTCTTGAACATATCAAACAGACCCATTTGTTTTCTCCTCTTGATTAAGCGCAACGTTATGCGCATGCCTATGGTGATTATAGTGCCAAATGATCAAATTGCTAAGGTGAGGGCTCGAATCGCAAGCCCTTCCCAAGACCTTTCCCCAGTGGCACTCATATTGTCGATTACTCCAAGCCCTCGGTGCCGTTGGACTTGATGATCTTCTGGTATGCGAAGAAGCTGTCCTTGCGGCGGCGCTCGTGGGTACCGGTGCCGTCGTCGTACTTATCGACGTGAATGAAGCCGTAGCGCTTGCGCATCTCGCCAGTACCGGCGGAGACCAGGTCGATGGGACCCCACCAGGTGTAGGCGATCAGGTCGACGCCATCGGCGATGGCCTCGCCCATGGCCTTGATGTGGCTCTGCAAGTAGGCGATGCGATACGGGTCGTGGATGGAGCCGTCCTCCTCGACCTCGTCGTAGGCACCCATGCCGTTCTCGACCACCATCAGCGGAATCTCGTAGCGGGCGTAAATCTCGTTGAGGGCGATGCGCAGGCCCAGCGGATCGATCTGCCAGCCCCAGTCGGTGGACTCCAGATAGGGATTCTTGCCGCCAAAGGTCATGTTGCCCTCGGTCATCTCGTGGTCCTTGTGGGTGCCCACGGTGCCGGACATGTAGTAGCTAAAGGTGTAGAAATCAACCTTGCCGTCGGCGATATCCTGCAGGTCGCCGTCCTCCATCACGAGCTCAACATCGTTCTCGGCCCAGAAGCGCTTGGCATAGAACGGGTACTTGCCGCGCACCTGCACGTCGGAGCAGTACCAGTTCATGGTGTTCATCTCCTGCTGCGTGGCGAACACGTCGGCCGGATCGCACGTGGCGGCATAGGAAAGGATAAAGCAGTCCATGTTGCCCATCTTAAACTGCGGGTAATGCTCGTGGGCATAGCGCACGACGCGGCCGCTGGCGACAAACTGGTGATGCAGCGCCTGCATACGAGCCTGCGGCGTGGTGTGGACCGCCGACGCCGGACCCTCAAAGCCCTGAATCATGCTGGTCTCAAAGAGGTTGCCCATGTCTTGAGTACCGCAGTTGATCTCGTTGAAGGTGAGCCAGAACTTGACCTTGTCCTGATAGCGGTCGAAGACGGTCTGGCAGTACTCCTCGAAGAAGCCGATGAGCTCGCGACTCGCCCAGCCGTTGTATTTCTCGACCAGGTGATAGGGCATCTCGTAGTGCGAGAGGGTCACGAGCGGCTCGATATTGTGGGCGCGCAGGCAGTCGAAAACGCGGTCGTAGAAGGCGAGGCCGGCCTCATTGGGCTCAGCGTCATCGCCGTTGGGGAAGATACGGCTCCAGGAGATGGACATGCGGAACATATTGAAGCCCATCTCGGCGAACAGCGCGATGTCCTCCTCGTAGTGATGGTAGAAATCGATACCGTCATGATTGGGGTAGAAGCGGTTGGGGTCGATGTCGATCGTAATCTGACGTGGCTCCTTGTAGCTGCCGCCCAAGAAATGGTCGTCGACGGAAGGACCGCGGCCGTCCACGTTCCAAGCGCCCTCAAACTGGTTGGCGGCGGTGGCGCCACCCCAATAGAAACCCTTGGGGAACTTGATGTTTGCCATGAGCATCTCCTTTGCATCGCGGGTCGATAATCCGAGTATCGCCCACGCGCGGGACGGGCAGAAGCGGGCGCGCCAAACCCGACACTTCTTTTCGCGCCGACGGACCACCTCCGCCCCGACCCTGACACTTCCTGATACCGACCAAAAAGGGACAGGTTTATTTTGGGAGGTTTTATCTGGGCAAACGCCGGCGGTAGGCGGCCGGCGTACAGCCATAGCGCTCGGCAAATTTTTTGTAGAAGAAGCTCATGTTGGCGTAGCCGGCCTCGCGCGCCGCGGCCTCCGCAGTGGAGCCGGCGTCGAGCAGTGTTGCCGCGCGTGTCAGGCGGCTCTCCTGTACGAGTTGCATAAACGTGCGCCCCGTCTGCCGCTTGAGCAGCGCGCTTGCGTAGTTAGGGCTCAGATGCAGGTGGCGGGCTAAGTCGTCGAGTGTGCAATCGCAAGCATGCCGCTCGATGTAGCTCATCGCCGCCGCAACCTGCGCCGAGGGAAGCGCGGGGCCGTCCGTTTGCAGCAGCGCGGCCTCGTAGCTTTGCATGAGCTCGACCAGCAGCAGCTCAAACAGCCTCGACACGATCTGGGCGCTCGCTGCCGTCGGCTCCAGGAGCTCGCACAACATCTCCTGTATATACCGGCGCACCCGACGGCTAGCGCCCGTGCGGAAATGCACATGCCCGCGATGATCGGTCTCGTCGTTAAGTGCGTTGAGCAGGAACTGTGAGACGGCGCTTGTGGACGAAAGGCTTTGCTCCAGGCTGCGGCGCAGCATCGGCCGTGAAATGACAATGCTCAACATCAGGTCGTGCTCGCCGAGCTCGCCTACGGCATGCGGGCAGGCGGCATCGAGCAGAAGTACCTCGTTTTGGGCGAGCGTGAGTTGCGTACCATTGACAACCTGCGGCGCGCTCCCTCGATAGACATAGCTGATTTCGACATAATCGTGCACATGCTCTGGCACGGGGTTAAAGCGCGAGTTGCGCACAATCGACAGACCCTCGGGCATGCCTTCTTGGTGCAGGGCGTACGCCGCGTTACCGATTTTACGGACATGCCTGCCATCGATATCTGCCTGTTGACCCTGTCTAAATGCATCGTTCCAGTCATAGCGGGCGCCCGCGCAGTAAGCGCGCTCGCTGTCGGTCAGCTCGAGCAAAAGATTGTCCAAACGTGTGATATCCATAGCGCCACCATCGTTGATTTAGTCATATTCTGCCGTGGTTTTGATATTAGCAGGGCAGCGCGGACGACGTACCCTGACTTCAATCGATTTAAAAGGTTGGTTTTAGAGGAGTGGATATGGCGGCATACGACAACCATGTGCTTCCGTTCTTGTGGCTCAAGGGCGAAGAACGCGAGACGATTACCGAATACTTAGAGCAGATTGCCGGGGCGGACATCCGCGAAGTCTGCCTTGAGTCGCGCACGCATCCCGAGTTTTGCCGCGACGGCTGGTGGTCCGACCTGCGTTTTATCATTGGCGAGTGCAAGCGCCTGGGCCTGAAGATCTGGCTGCTCGATGATGCCCACTTTCCCACGGGCTACGCCAACGGCGCGCTTGCAGGCGAGGATGTAGACCCCGCGCTCAAGAAGACCGTGCTTAAGCATCACACGGTAACGATCGTTGGACCCCAACCGTCCACGACCATCAAGCTCGGCAACCTCATGGATCCCACGGAGCACTTTGTGGGCGCGGGGGGTTTTGACGCTGCCGGCGTGCCGCTCGACCTTGAACTCGCCGTTGAGCAAACCGAGGGAGGCACTCCCGCCTGCCTGCGCTTTGACGCTCCCGCCGGTGTCACCACCCTCGAGTTCTACGTCACCAGCCAAAAGACCGGCTTTCGCGATGAATACATCAACATGGTCGACGCCGATTCGTGCCGCATGCTCATCAACGCCGTCTACGAACCCACGTTTGAGCATCTGGGCGACGAGTTCGGCAAGACCATCCTGGGCTTCTTTACCGATGAGCCTGGCTTTATGAACGAGAAAGGTGCGACCCTCGAAGACGCTTCTACCAGCAGCTTTATCGGACGCGGCGACATGGCGCTGCCATGGTCGGACGAACTTGCGCGACGCCTGCATGAGGCACTGGGCACGAATTGGCTGACTGAGCTCCGCGAGCTTTGGACGCGCGACCCCGCCGGCGCTCGGGTCCGCCACACTTACATGGACATCGCCACGCAACTCTACCGCACCTGCTTTGACGAGCAGATTGGCGACTGGTGCCGCGAGCACGGCGTCATGCACATCGGGCACGTGATCGAAGACAAGAGTTGCCACACACGCCTGGGCCAGGGCGCTGGGCACTATTTCCGCGCTGTCGCCGGTCAGGACGTGGCGGGCATCGATGTGGTTATTAACCAGCTCGCCCCCGGCATCGACCACGGCCCTTACAGCTACTTCCATGGCGCATGGAACATGGAGTTCTTTACCTACGCGCTTGCCAAACTGGGCTCTTCAGCCGCGCGCCTCGACCCCAAAAAGCAGGGGCGCTGCATGGCCGAGGTCTTTGGCGCCTTCGGCTGGCACGAGGGCTTGCGCGAGATGAAGTGGATTGCCGACCACATGCTCGTCCGCGGCGTCAATTGGTTTACGCCGCACGCGTTTAGCATGGCGCCCTTCCCCGATTGGGACTGCCCGCCGCACTTTTACGCGCACGGCAACAACCCGCAGTGGCCGCACTTTGGCCAGCTCATGAGCTATATGAACCGTACGGCAACGCTGCTTTCGGGAGGCTGTGCCACGCGCCCCGTCGCCATCCTGTACCATGCCGATGCCGAATGGGCCGGTAGCGCCATGCCTATCGAGCGTGTGGCGGCAGAGCTCACGCGCGCGCAGATCGACTTTGATTTTGTGCCCGCCGAGGCTTTTGAGGACAAGAGCCGCTACAAGGTTTCGATTGCCGATGGATTGCTTGGTGTTAACAGCTGCCGCTACCAGGCATTTGTTATGCCCGGTGCTACGTTTATTGGCGCGGAGACGGCAAAGGCGGCGAGATACATGGCGAATGCAGGCGTTATGGTGCTTGCCGTCGACGAGGTGCCCGGCGCATTCTACGATTCCGAGGGCGCGGTCGAGCTGGGAGGGCTCGTCGCAACGCCGCTCGCCGATGTCGCCCGCGCGCTTGCAGGCGCGGGACTGCAGACCGTTGTGTCTGACACACCGCAGCCCTGGCTACGCGCACTTCGCTACGAGCGGGCAGGCGAGACCTACGTTATGCTCGTCAACGAGCACCCACGCGAGCGCATCGACTGCACGGTTGCGCTTGCGACAGGCGAGCGCCTTTGCGGCACGCAGCTCGACCTGCTAAACGGTGCCGAGCCCGTTGCGTTTGACGGTGCGTTGGAGCTCGCACCCTTCGAGAGCTGCTTCGTTGTTCTGCAAGCGAGCAGCGAGGATGCGCCTGGAGACGGCGCAATCGACGCCGATACATCGCTCAGTCTGCGCATCGAAGGCCCATGGACCGTTGCCCTCTCCCCTGCCGGTGGCAATGGCACCTTTGGTGAAGCACAAAAGCTCAAGCACCTGTGCGACCTTACAGCCGATCTGTTCACCGGCACCTGCGGCACCTACCGATATCGTGCGTCGTTTGAGCTGGCCAACGATTGCGCTGACGCCACGATCGACCTGGGAGACGTTTACGAAACCGCGACGCTCACGCTCGATGGGCGCTCGCTCGGCACACGCATCTGCCCGCCCTACCGTTTTGCCGCCGGCGCACTTTCCGCCGGTTCGCATGAGCTCACGATCGACATCATCAACACGCTCGACCATGCGGTCCCCGACATCTTCGCCCTCACCGAGCCCGTCGCCCCCAGCGGCATCCTCGGCCCCGTTACCCTTTGCGGGCAAAACCTGCCAAAATAAACCTGTCCCTTTTTGGCAGGTTTGGCGAGTGTGGGAGTTCGCATGGATATCAAACGCAAGATCACCGAGGCGCAGGGCCTCACCCCCACCGAGCAACAGCTCGGCATTGCAGCCCTTGCCATCGGCGAGGACATCCGCGGGCTTTCGATTAAGGAATTTGCCGCACGCACTAACGTTTCGGTCGCGAGCGTACACCGTTTTTGCAAAAAGCTCGGCCTCGAGGGCTTCAAGGATCTCAAGGTCGAGCTTATTCGCTTGGCAACCGAGGCGGGCAATCGGCGCGACGTGGACATCAACTTTCCCTTCGACGCTACGTCCACCCCTGCGCAGGTCATGGAGCGCATGGAGGGGCTCTACCAGACCACGCTGGCCGAAACGCAGGAGCTGCTCGACCCCACGCAGCTTGACCACGCCGCCAAGCTCATCGCGAACGCCCGACAGGTCGACATCTACACGGGCTCGCACAACCTCTATCCAGCGGGAATGTTCAGCGACCGCCTGCTCTCCGCCGGTAAAAGCGCGACGTGCCACGACGGTGTCGAGGCCCAGGTGCGAACGGCGCTCGCCTCGGGCCCCGACCATGCGGCAATCGTCATCTCCTACAGCGGCCTTGCCCCCAACCTCAAGGACATCTTGCCGATCCTCAGCAGTCGCCATGTCCCGGTCATCGTCATCGGCACGCCTTATTGCGCGCGCATTCACCCTGGCTTTGCCGCCTACCTTACGGTGAGTGACCACGAGAGCATGACGCATCGCATCACGCAGTTCGCGAGCCACATCGCCGTGCAATACGTGCTCGATTCGCTCTACAGCAGCTACTTCGCCAAAGACTACGACCACTGCTCCGAATTCCTGGAGCACTCGTTCCCCTACACCCGCCTGCCCGGGCTCAAGTAGCGACGAGCGTGGATTTTTGGACGCTTATCCATGCTCATTCACGACTAGTCATTTAAGAACGTCCCCAATGACTACCAACGACTACCGCATCCGGAGCAAGGCAACGCCGCAGGCAGAGAACGGACAGCGAGCGACGTCCAGGGCGAACAAGTTGGCATGAAAAAGGCAAGGCATAGACCTTCTGGTCATGCCTCGCCTTTTGAATGACAAATTGTCGCCCTGGGCGGCGCGCAGCGTCGAGCCGTTACGCGGGTTGGTAAACCCGCGTAACTACCTACTCCCGAGCTCCGTACTGCTCGTAGTAAGCGTCGATGGCGGCCTTGAGCTCGTCATCGATGACGACCTTGCCGTCGATCTCATGGTTGTAGAGGGTCTCGACGACCTCGGCCATGGAAACGATGCTCGCGACGGGGAAACCGTACTTGGCCTCGATCTCCTTCTGCGCGGTGGTCACGCCGCCCTTGCCAACCTCCATGCGGTTGAGAGACACGATGAGGCCCTTGATTTCGACGTCGGCAGCAGCCTTAACCTTGGGATAGGTCTCGTCGATGGACTTACCGCTGGTGGTGACGTCCTCGACCATGACCACGCGGTCGCCGTCCTGGGGCTCATAGCCCAGCAGGTTGCCCTTGTCGGCGCCGTGATCCTTGGCCTCCTTGCGGTCGCAGCAGTACTTGACCTCTTTGCCGTACAGCTCGTGGTAGGCAATTGCGGTCACGACGGCCAGCGGAATACCCTTGTAGGCCGGTCCAAACAGCACATCAAAGTCGTCGCCAAAGTTATCGTGGATGGCCTGGGCGTAATACTCTCCCAGCTTCTTGAGCTGATAGCCCGTCACGTAAGCGCCGGCGTTCATAAAGAACGGGGACTGACGGCCGCTCTTGAGCGTAAAGCTGCCGAACTTAAGGACGTCGGACTCGACCATAAACTTGATGAACTCTTGCTTGTAAGCCTCCATGTGGGCTCCTCTCGTAATCGCGTACGTGCCTTCCAGTTTAGCGCAGGCGAAGCGTCGATGCGGGCGGTTCACACCGGGCTTTATCTTTTTCGACAGCCTCGTTTGGCTCGCGCTACACCAGGCGCATGGCCTCCTGGACAGCGCCGTAAAGGTTGGCGTCGTTGCCGAGCTCGGCCGCCTTTATCTGCGGCACAGGAATGCCGGCAAGGGTCCCTTTGTAACTCGCGAGGGCCAGCGGCATCTGCGCACGCAGGGCATCGATGAGCTCGGGATGGCACGAGATGCCGCCTGCGATCACAAAGACCTCGGGGTCGAGCACGGCCTGCAGGTTGATAAGCTGTCCGTCAAATGAGCGAGCGTAGCGGTCGAGCGCACGCCGCGCCGCCATGTCGCCATCCGCGATCCACTCAAAGACGCGGCGGCCGTCCACCGGAGAATCCGCAGGCAGGCCCTTCTCGGCAACGACGGCATCACGGAGCGCACGCCAACCGCCCGAACCCGCAAAGGAGTTTTCCATGCCCGCGGCAGTCGTGACATCGTTGCGCAAGAAGCTGAACTCGCCTGCAAAGCAGTGCGCGCCGCGCAGGACCTTGCCGTCGATGACGATGCCGCCGCCGATGCCCGTGCCGATAGCGAGCACCACGCCAAAACGCGTCCCGCGCAGGGCGCCAGCCGCATACTCACCGAGTGCACAGCACTTACCGTCGTTATTGACGGCAACCGGCACCCCCAGCGCCTCGCGCATGAGCTTTCCCAGCGGGCAGCCGTCCATAAACGTGAGCGCACCGCCGCGATGGATCGTTCCCGTGACGTCTCCCTCGTAGATACCGCCGGGTGCGCTCACGCCTACAGCGCTCACGCGCTCACGATGCGGCTCGACGAGCCCGATCAACGCCGAAACCGTCTCCTCAGCCTTGGTAAAGCCCGTCGGCAGGCTCCCGCGCTCGCGGATGGAAAAATCATCGCCCAGCACAGCCCATTTAACGGCCGTACCGCCCACATCAATTCCAAAGAACTCCTGCATATTCGCCCCTCACGCGCCATGGTCCCGGATGCGCATCGACGCGACCACCACAGGAGCTGCCCCCTTATGATGGCCATGCGGCAAATCGCGCCCGGAGCCGATTATCTCTCTGTTTTACGCCTCTACTTTGGTCAGACGAAGCAACATATCGTCGACGTAGGTCTCACCGTGGGTCACATAACCGCCACGCAAACCGCCCTCCCATAGAACGTCCCCAATTACTACTCATTTAAGTACGTCCCCAATGAGTGCGACGGAATGGCTCCCCCTTGGCAGCTTAAAGCTGCCATGCAGGAACCATTCCGTCGCAACCTCATGAAAGGGGCTGGGTTGTAAATGTTGGAGAAGAGCCGTTAGCGCCCGGGGGCCAGGATCACCAGGGCGTCGTGCTCAAAGGGATGCTGGGCCACGCGCACGGTGCCGTCACCGTTGTCGCGGACGGGCAGCTTGGCGATGCGCTTGTCCTCCATGTCGAGGACCGTTGCCGTCCAGCCGCGCGTGCCGTCGAGCTTAAACTTGAGCGCCGTGGTACGCGGCAGGTACGTGACGACGCGATCGCCAACGCGCGCCACACGAATGGCCTCGCGCGCGTCATCGAGCAGCTCCTGCGCCGGAACCACGGCAAGTGCGTCGTCGCCAGCCGTAGCGCCCAGGCCGGCAAGCACGTGCTCGACCGCGCCAAAGTCCCAAACGCCCGCAAACTGCAGACACTCCTGCCAGCGGAACGGCATATCGAAGCCCTCGCCCAGCACCGAGCCCTGGCTCTTGCTGGTCTGCCAGTTCCAAACGCCGTGCGCGCCATAGGTCACACCTGCACTGGCGCCGGCAAGGATCGACGACCACACGCTCGCGCGGCAGTCCTGCGCGGTGAAGCGCCAGTACACATTGCGCGACGCACCCATCTGCTCGTAACAGGGCTCGGAGTTGACCATCGGCTTTTTGGGATAGTTGGCGATAAAGTCCTGCGGCAGGCGCCAGGCCTCGGGCTGGCCCTCGTAGTTGTGGCCGGGCTGGAACATGTAGAAGTCCAGGCGGTCCAGGTACTGCAACGGAATGGTGCGGTTGCCGCGGTTGATATGCATGGTGCGCAACGCTTCGGGCGCGTGCTTGACAGCTTCGTCGAGGGCATCCTCGTAATAGGCGATCGCCTCGTCGCTGGTAAAGTCGGTATCGCCCGTCACCACATAGACGGGGTCGAACTCGCCCAGGTTCTCGACGACGCGGGCAACGTGGGCGCGGACCTCCTCGCGCGGCATAACCTCGGCACCACAACGCTCAGCAATCTTGGCGCCCCAGGTACCGGGCACGTAGTTGCACCACATAAGCACGAGCGCCGGACGAATGCCGTGCTCGACGGCAGCGCGGCACATGGCAGCAGCGCGATCCCAGTACGCCTGGTTGGGACGGGACCAATCAAAATGCACGCCGTCCTCGCTGGCATAGGGCCAAATACCCAGATCGGGGCAGCAGCGATCCCACTGCGGCAGCGTGTTGATCTGCAGCACGTTCATGCCCTGCTCGGCGCGACGGGTCAGATAGTAGTCCCAATCGGCCTCGGCAATGCTCGTAAACGCGCTCCAGCACGTATCGGCAAACCAAAAGAACGGTTTGCCCTCGCACAAAAAGCCGTCCTGGCGACCGTTAACGGTCAGCTTTCCCAAACTCATCTGCATGTCCTTTCGTTTGATAAAGGAGTTGCGAACCGGCAGATTCTTTCGCGGTAACCCCGCGCGAAAGCCCCTGGCGCTTAGCAAACCCCGGCGAGTAGGCGCCACGCGCCCCCAATCAGTCTACCTTGTAAGAAGGGCCCCGCCGGGCTTGCGCCTGACGGGGCCCTGTCGTGTAGGTAAGGTCGTATGCGTCCGAATGGTTTGGCCTTAGGCCTCCATCTCGGCGAGCTCCTCCTTGGAGAAGCCAGTGGCAAAGACGACGGCAGCGGCGATGACAAAGGAGATTGCCATACCGGCGATAGCCCAGACGGTGTTCATCTGGCCACCCTGCAGGTAGTTGGTGAAGACCAGGAAGTTAGAGGCACCGCCGGCCAGGTAGTAGGTAACACCCATGAGGCCGGAGAACACAGCGCCGATGGCACCGCCGATAAAACATGCCGAGCATGGTGCGACGGAAGCGCATGAGGATACCGAAGAGTGCGGGCTCGGTGACGCCGCCGGCGATGGCGGAGATGACGTAACCCAGAGCAAGACCCTTCTCGTCGGGGTTCTTCATCTTGAGGAAGGCACCGAAGGCGCAGCCCCAGACAGCGGCCATAGCGCAGTTGGTGGAAACGAAGACGAAGGGATCGTAGCCGGCGGCGATGATCTGAACCTGAGCGAGCAGGATGACGGGCATGTGCATGCCGCAGACCACGAAGAGCTGCCAGAAGGCGCCGAGGATGGCCATGACGATCAGGATACCGATACCGCCAAGGTCAGCAAGACCAAAGAGGGCGTTGGCGATGAGGCTGCCGATCTCGTTGCCGATCGGGGCAAGGACGATGAAGGCGATGGGGATGGTGACGATCATGGTGCAGAACGGCGTGAAGACCGTGGACAGCACGTCGGGCATGACCTTCTTAAAGAACTTCTCGACAAAGTACAGGACCGGCACCGAGAGGATGATCGGCAGGACGGACTGCTGGTAGTTGGCAGCGGCGATCTGGATGCCGTAGACGGAGATGATTCCGCCACCCTCCTGAGTCGCGACACTCACGACGGACGGGGCCATGAGGGCGCCGCCGAGGAGCATGCCCAGAACCGGAGAGGCGCCGAGCTTCTTAGCAGCGGCATAGCCCAGGTAGATGGGGATAAAGGTAAACGTGGCCTCGTACAGGGTGGTGTAGAGGAACGTGTAGGTCGGATCGGTATCGGAGAGAACGCCGAGCATGGTGGGACCGAGGACCGCGGCGATGGTGCGGAACAGACCGCCGGCCATGAGCAGCGGGATCAGCTGGGTCATGGAGCCCGACAGATAGTCGAGGATGATGTTGGGCAGGTTCTTGAGCTCGAACTTCTCCTTAGGAGCGTCGAGGTTCTCGTCGACCGCGGCACCCTGCTTGACGCCGGACATGGCGACGAACTCGGCGAGCACCTTGGGCACGTTCTGGCCGATGATGACCTGGAGCTGGCTGCCGGCGAACTGGCAACCCAGAACACCCTTGACCTTCTTGATCTTCTCCACGTCGGCCTTGCTGTTATCCTTGAGCGTCAGACGCAGACGCGTCATGCAGTTGGTGGCGACGGCAACATTCTCCGCACCGCCCACGAGCTCGAGGACATCGGTGGCAATCTGCTTATTATCTACTGCCATGGGACCCCTCCCCATATCATCGTGTGCCTACCCGTTTGGACGTAAGCACGCCTTTGACCCGGCGACTATAACCCCTTACGGCTGCCGAGCCCTTGGATACGCTGTCGTAAACAATCTGTTTACTGAACGTTTACAGCACTTAGTTTACACGCAGCGTTGAATTTGTGGCAGTTTTGCCGTTTGCAGTCCGGTGAACGGTAGGAAATCGGGGGTGAGCGTATCTGAACGGCAGTAAATCGTCTCTTTGCCTATGTATTGATATATGGCTATTTACGTGGGATTTTACTTTGAGTGGCCTCTCAACAGCCTGTTAGCTCATCAAGAAAACCCCAGATAGAAACTACTAAACATATGTTTAGTAGTTCACTGCGTGTTCGATTATGCCGTTTACCGAGTTCATCTGCTTGTTCCACAACTCTGCATTAAACTAAACATGTTTAGATTGTATTGCCGCGATTGTTTAGCACGCGCGGCGCAAGGGAGGCAGCTCATGGAACTCAGATCGTGTACTTACGCAACCGTCACCACCCTGGGCGACTTTGGCCCCTGGATCAGCAAGGTCGTTCTCGACCTACCCTGCACCGTGCGCGCCAACGATGTCGATGCAAACACTTTCCATATATATGTAGAGCGTCACGAGCGCACGGGCGAGATCCTGATGCGCAAGGAGCACGGTGCCGACCATGCCGCACCCTCCGTGGGTTACATCGACATTCTTGCCGCGTATCCGTGCGACGAGAACGGCCGCAAGCTCGCCGTGGGCACCCATGTGGCACTCGAGGTCGCCGAGCAGCGCCTGACCAAAAAGATCGAAGGCGGCGTCATGGGCTCGCGCATGCTCGATGACCAGCTGCACGTCACGCAGCTCGCGGCTCTTCCCGGCGACGACGGCGACGACCCCACCTGCGGCCTGGTCTTCGATACCCGTCGCGGCGACATCTGCCCCGCGCTCAAGGGCTGGAGCAATGCCGTGCAAAAGACCGCCGTTGATGGCATCGCGCTCGAGTACGGCTTCTTTGAGCCCAGCTTTAAGACAGAGGACTCGGCCTGCTTCAATCCCTTCGCGCCCGAGGTCACGGTCGTGCCCCAAAAGGCCCCGCTCGTGGTGTACCTGCACGGCGCCGGCGAAGGCAAGGGCGCCACACAGGGCGAAGGCGCCACGCGCGCCTATGTCGGCAACCGCGTGACAGCCATTAGCCAGGCGCAAATCCAGCGCTACTTTGGCGGCTTTGCCTGGGTGCTCGTGCCGCAGTCTCCCACGTTTTGGATGGACAACGGCGTCGAGCAGCTCGGCCGCTCCAACCAGAGCATCTACTCCCCCGTGCTCAAGGCGCTCATCGACGAGTTTGTCGCCGAGCATGCCGAGCGCATCGACACCGACCGCATCGTGATCGCCGGCCTTTCCAACGGCGGCTTTATGACCCTGCGCCTGTGCGCCGACTACCCCGATTTCTTCGCCGCGGGCCTTCCCTGCTGTGCCCCGTGGTACAACGCCACGGACGAGGACGTCGCCGCGCTCGCCAAGACGCCGCTGTGGTTTACGCACTCCAAGGGCGACGAACTCGTGTCTCCGCAACAGACCGTGCTGCCGCTCACGGCGCGCCTACGTGACGCCGGAGCCAACGTGCACCTTACCTACTTTAGTCATGTCGAAGACCTGACCGGTCGCTATCGCGAGGCCGACGGCTCGCCCAAGAAGACGTTCAACCACGGCGTGTGGATCCACCAATTCAACGACCTGTGTTATCAAGACTTCGACGGGGGCAACGTACTCATCGACGGCGAACCGGTGGGCTGCTGGGAGTGGTCGGCCAGGGTCGATAGGTAATCCGTCCCTTCGCGGGCACCGGGGTTTACCTCTGCAAACGTCCTCGGGCATGCATGGTCCGGCGCTTTGCGCTTCGCGCTGCGCCGGACCATGCCCCCTGCGGAATGTTTGCAGAGGTAAACCCAGGTGCCCGCTGTGTTTCCATTGCTGAGACTCTGGCCGGCCGCTTCCGGCGTGCCGTCGGATTGGCGGCGATGGGGGCGTGGGTCCCGTCTTGCCTTGCGCGTAACTGGCTAAATTGATTTTGATTGGAGCTGTTCCTATGTCCCAGAAGTTGACTCAGGTGATTGTTACTACCGATATGGAAGTCGACGATATGAACTCGCTCGTTCATTTGGCTCTGTATCTCAACTTACTTGATGTTCAGGCTGTGGTGTATACGGCTTCGCAGTATCACTTTCTTGGGGATGGGGTTCATACGTTGGGCGAGGTGAATTCGCATTGGCGGACCAAAGGGCGTCGCTCTTATGAGTGGGCTGTTGTGCCTCATGAGCCCGATCCGCTGGCCGGCGAGCTTCGTGAATATCGACCGTTTCCCGAGCATTGGATTGAGAGTCTCTGGAGTAATGAATATGCCCAGGCTTGGCCGCAGTTGCAAGCGAATGCGGGCGCTGCCGGTGAGCCGCCGTTTCCCACGCCTACCCAGATGATCGAGCGCACCTTTGTGGGAAATGTTGCCTTTGAGGGTGATGTGACTGAGGAAACTGAGGGGTCTCGCGTAATTGCTCAGGCAATTTTGGATGATGATCCGCGTACGTTATGGCTGCTCAGCTGGGGTGGCATGAACACCATCGTTCGCGCCCTCATGAGTATTGCAGAGCGTTATCGCGCCACGCCCGAATGGCCCGTCGTACAGCAGCGGGTCTATCGCAAGGTACGCGTGATGGGAGTCGCCGATGGCATAGGGCAGGACAACTCATGGCTCGACCATGGGCGTGAGCTCTTTCCCGAGCTCATCTTTTGGCGCGTGCCCTATATGTATGGCGGCTATGTCGACGCCAAGATGGCTCAGCCCGATACGCTGCCGCTGTTTAAGGCTCCTTGGCCCGAGCAGAATCTCACGCAGAACAACGGCCCCCTCATGGCACGCTATATGCTCTATGGCGATGGTAAGGTCTACGAAAACGAGCCCGAGCGCTTTCAGTTTGGCAAGCATGCCCGTCTGGATTGGGGTCTAGAAGGCATGCCCGCGATGCAGTTTGAGCGCGGCGACTTTATGGCCGAAGGCGATAGCATGACCTATATTCCGCTGCTGCCGTTTGGCCTGCGCGGCATCGATGACCGCGACTTCGACACGCTGCTCGGCCGCATGTTTCTTGATGAACATCCCGATGCGGACGCACCCGCCGGTTTTGCCGCCATCGGCACACCCGCAGGCGACAACCCCAATCCCTACCTGCGCGCCTATCAGGAAGACTTTGCCGCCCGCGCGCAATGGTGCGCCCATGATCCGGCAGCTTGCTCGCATCCGGCGCATGTTGTCAAGGTCACAGCCGACCGCAGCGCTACAGTCGGCGAGCGCGTCACCCTTACAGCGACCATCGTCGACCCCGACGACAAGGGCTTTGATGCACATTGGAATGTCGCCGTGGACCCGTCGAGCTATGCAGGCGCGCAGGATCTTTCACTGTGGCAGGAATGCACGGCGAGCACCACTTTCATCGTGCCCGCCGACGCGCAGACCGGCGACCGCTTCGTGCTCACCCTTACCGTGCAGACGCGCGCCGAGCGCCCCTGCAGCCGCTACGCCCAAGTTGCCGTGACCGTGGCATAGCGAGCGACAGACCCCACATTCGGCAAGGAGTGTCCCCAACTGCCACTCATTTAAGTACGTCCCCAATGAGTGAAGAAGGTTATCGCTTCTAATGGCGAGGACCTAGCCTAGGCTTTCCCAATAATCGTAGCCTCCTAACCAAAACGCCAGGCGAGCAGTTAATGCCCGCTTGGCGTTTTGTTAAAAGAGGTGAAAGAAAGCAAAAGAAATTAAAGCTTGCAAAAGAAATTAAAGCTTGCAAAACTAGTGAAAGCAGGATAGAAGCTGACGGGGGAGTGTTCCATGAATGTGTCCAGCAATCCGTTTACGCCGACATTTGGCATCGTTCCGCCAATTATGGCCGGCCGCACGTATCTTATTGACGATGTTGTGCGGGCGCTCGACCGTGGCCCCGGCGATCCCAACCTAGCAACGATTTATGTTGGCGCACGTGGAACGGGCAAAACCGCCCTGCTTTCGTACCTTAGCTCCGAGGCGCAAAGGCATGGTTGGATTTCGGTCGGCGCGGCTGCTGCTCCTGGAATGCTGGAAGACATTTATGAGCAAACGCGTGAAGTTGCGGCTGAGTATATCGATAACGGCTTAAATCCGAGACTAAGGGGCCTAAGTGTGGGCCAGTTATTTAGCGTGGAATGGGAGCCGGAGCAAGCTCCTTCGGCAAACTGGCGCACGCGGATGACTCGCCTTATAAGGGCTTTGGACAAATATGACATCGGTTTGCTGTTCACGATCGATGAGGTGTCGGCTTCGTTCGATGAAATGATTAGCTTTGCCTCTACGTACCAAATGTTTGTGCGCGAAGGCCGACGCGTGGGCGTGCTGATGGCGGGGCTACCTCATCAGGTTTCAATGTTGCTGCGCAACCAGTCCGTTTCGTTTTTACGTCGATCGGTCCAGCATCACTTGGGGAATATTAGCGACAAAGAAATTGCCGCTGCATTGAACGGGACCATAGAGGGTGGCGGCAGGCGCGTGAGTGCCAACGGCCTTCAGAAGATGGTGGATGCCATCGGCGGTTTTCCGTTTCTTATGCAGCTGGTAGGATTCCGCTCCTGGGATGTGCGACCCCAAGCAGAAGAAATTACGGCCCAAGATGCTGCGGAAGGCATTGCTCTTGCGCGTTCTGACATGGAACAGCGCGTGCTGGCGCCGACGTATTACGAGCTTTCCGAAGGCGATAAGGCATTTTTGGAGGCAATGCTTGTAGATGAGGGCGAGAGTAAGATTGCGGATGTTGCGCAGCGAATGGGCGTAAAGAGCAATTATGCGTCGCAATACCGCGCTCGCCTGATTGAGCAGGGGATTATCGGGGAACGTGGTCGAGGAAGGGTTGGCTTTGACCTTCCGTATTTTAAAGAATACTTGGAGGAGGGTCTCGATACCGACTAAATGGCCTTTTCGTCGATTGCCTGTGTCGGCAGCAGATTATTGGCGCCCAGCGAGCTGCTAATGCTCGCTGGGCGCTTTGCTGACTAGTCGTTTAAGAACGTCCCTAATGACTAGTCAAAAATGGGCCATGTGTCCCAGTTGTGGAGACTCCTTGAGCCGTCTGGGTATCGTGAAAAATCGCGCACTCCCCCATCATCAAAAGTGACACACGCTACCTGTTGATGGGAGGCAGCCATGGGCTTCTTTGACAAGATGTTCGAGAAGAAAGAGTGCGCGATTTGCGGTACCGAGCTGGGACTTCTCGGCAAGACCAAGATCAACGAAGGCTACCTGTGCAAAGAGTGCGCCGGAAAGCTCTCCCCCTACTTCCACGGCTATCGCTCCAGCACCGCGGACGATATCCGTGAGCAGCTCGCCTACCGCGAGGCCAATGCCGAACGCCTGGCGTCGTTCAACCCCACGCGCACGCTCTCTGCCGGGCGAACCAACATCATGCTCGATGAGGACGCGGGCCTGCTGATCATCACTTCGCAGAGCCGCTGGCGCGACGCCAATCCCGACATCATCGAGTTCTCGCAGGTACTCGGCTGCGATATGGATATCGACGAGCATCGCACCGAGATCTATCGCGAGACCAAGGACGGCGAGCGCGAGAGCTACAACCCGCCGCGCTATGACCTGGATTACGACTTTAATCTGACCATCCACGTCAACACGCCGTACTTTACCGAGATCAACCTGCGCGTGAACGACTCCACCATCGACCAGCGCGGTTCCATCGAATACCGTGAGGCCAAGCGCCAGGCAACCGAGGTCCGCGACGCGCTGGTGCAGCTGCGTCAGGAGACGCGCGACAGCGTCGTGGCCGCTAAGGCCCCCAAGACCGCGGTCACCTGCCCCTTCTGCGGTGCAACCACCATTCCCGATGCCAGCGGGCGCTGCGAATACTGCGGCGGCGCCATCGGTGCATAGCCTCCGGCAGCGAAAGGACCGATCATGGCCTTCGAGAGCGTCAACTATCAGTGCCCCGCGTGTGGCGGCCCCCTTCACTTTGCCAGTGCCGAGCAAAAGCTCGTCTGCGACTACTGCGATTCGCGTTTTGAAGTCGAAGAAGTCGAGGCCCTCTATCGCGAGCGCCAGGACAAGGCCGATGCCAAAGCCGATGCGGCAGCCGCGGCCCCCAAGCCTGCTGTCGACGATGCCGTGCAGGAGCTGGCTCAAAACGCCGGCTACATCTGCTCGTCGTGCGGTGCCGAGCTGGTCTCGGACGGCACCGTCGCCGTTACCACCTGCCCATACTGCGGCAACTCCGCCGTAGCACCCGGCCAGCTCTCGGGCGACTTCTCACCCGACCTGGTGATTCCGTTTAAGCTCGGGCGCGATGACGTTATGGCCGCGCTCAAAGACCACTACAAGGGCAAGATCCTGCTGCCCAAGAGCTTTGTCACCGGCAACCATATCGACGAAGTCCAAGGTGTCTACGTGCCGTTTTGGCTCTACGGCGCCCGCGTTGACGGCGAAGTGTGCTTTGACGCGACCAACGAGACCGTTACCGAGGAATCCGACCGCACCGTCACGACCACCGACCACTACGACGCCTACCGTAAGGGCAATATCTCGTTTGAGCACGTGCCCGTCGACGGATCGTCCAAGATGCCCGACGGCCATATGGACGCCATCGAGCCGTTTGACTACGACGCGTTGCGCCCGTTCTCGGTCGCGTATATGCCCGGCTACATCGCCAACCGCTACGACGAGGATTGCGAGACCTGCAAGGCGCGTGCCGAGCGCCGCATGGAGGAGAGCACGATTTCGGCCCTGCGCGAGACCGTCGTCGACGAGTACGACGACGCCACGGTCGAAAGCAAGCAGCTCGACTACACCTGGGAAGACAGCGACTATGCCCTGTTCCCCGTGTGGATGCTTTCCACCTCGTGGAACGGCAAGAGCTATCTGTTTGCCATGAACGGACAGACCGGTCGCATGGTCGGCGAGCTTCCCTGCTCCAAGCCCAAGCTCGCCATCGCCTCGGTGCTGTTCTTTGTGATCGGGTTTGTCCTCTCCCAGATTCTCTTTATGGGCGAGAACGCCTTCGATCCGGACTACCTCGCCTTTGATGTCGAGGGCATCCTCATCAACATCGTCGCGCCGCTGATCATCGTAATCATCGCGGACGTGCTGCTGGTGGGCCAGCTCAAGACGGCCAACGAGGCCACCCACGCCGATTACTACTGCGGAGACCTCGACCTGACCGAGAAGCACGACACCTTCAGCCACACCGAGACCACCGTTGTCATGAAGGACAACAAGGACGATTAGCCATTCTGACCAATACCACCCGGCCTTTGACGAGAAAGGAAGATCACCATGGGACTCTTGAAAGCTGGATTGGGTGCTGCCGGCGGCGTCATGGCCGACCAGTGGAAAGAATTTATCTATTGCGAATCGATGCCCGCTGACGTCTTGGCCTGCAAGGGCAGCAAGCGCACCGGCGGCCGCAGCTCCAACACGCGCGGCGAGGACAACGTCATCTCCAACGGCTCCGTCATCGCCGTCAACGACGGCCAGGGCATGCTCGTGGTGCAAAACGGCAAGATCATCGAGGTCGCGCTGGAGCCTGGCGAGTTTGTCTTTGACACCGGCAGCGAGCCGAGCGTCTTTAGCGGCAACCTGGGCGACTCCATCAAGGAGACGTTCGCCAATATCGGCAGCCGCTTTACCTTTGGCGGCGACGCGGGCAAAGACCAGCGTGTCTACTTCATCAACACCAAGGAGATCATCGGCAACAAGTACGGTACCGCCTCGCCTGTGCCCTTCCGCGTGGTCGATAACAATATCGGTCTGGACGTCGACATTTCCGTTCGTTGCAACGGCGAGTATTCGTACCGCATCACCAACCCGCTGCTGTTCTACACCAATGTGTGCGGCAACGTGACCGACAGCTATACGCGCGACAAAATCGACAGCCAGCTTAAGTCCGAGCTGCTCACCGCCCTGCAGCCCGCCTTTGCCAAGATCTCGGAGATGGGCATCCGCTACAGCGCCATTCCCGGCCACACCACCGAACTCGCCCGCGCACTCAACGAGGTCCTCTCTGCCGACTGGCGTGACCTGCGCGGCGTCGAGATCGTGAGCTTTGGCGTCAACTCCATCGCCGCCTCGCAAGAAGACGAGCAGATGATCAAGGACCTGCAGAAGGCCGCGGTCATGCGCGATCCCACCATGGCAGCCGCCAACATCGCCAGCGCCCAGAGCGATGCGATGCGCGCCGCGGCGGCCAACCCCAACGGCGCGATGGCCGGCTTTATGGGCATGGGCATGGCGGGCGGCATGGGCGGCATGAACGCCAGCCAGCTGTTCGCCGCCGGCCAGGCACAGCAACAGGCTGCCCCACAGCCAGCTCCGGCACCCGCCCCCGCACCGGCTCCTGCCGCTGCCCCCGCGGCCGGCACGTGGACCTGCAGCTGCGGCGCCACCAACACCGGCAAGTTCTGCCCCGAGTGCGGCAGTCCCGCACCCGCCCCGGCACCGGCCAAGTGGTTCTGTCCCAACTGCGGTAGCGAAAACGGCGGCAAGTTCTGCAGCAACTGCGGAACGCCCAGGCCCTAGCCCCTCTATCTGGTAATTGGCGGGGGGTCCGCCACCCCCGCATTTGCTTCTATGGGTTTCGTTCGATGAAGGAGGACACCATGAAGACAACGTTCAAAAAGTCCGTACTCGCATTTCTGACATGCGTCCTGGCGCTTACCTTTGCCCTGACGGGCTGCAGCGGCGGCGGCAAAGACCCCAAGGCCAACTTCGTCGGCAGCTGGGAACTCTCGGGTGGAACCGTGGAGGGCGAAGAGCTGACCGATGAGTACATGAAGATGCTCAAGAATTGGGGTGTCCACTGCGTCCTGATTCTCGATGAGGACGGCACAGGCGCCCTCGACCTGTTCCTTGAAGTCGTCGACCTTAAATGGGAGGCAAAGGACGCCACCACCGTAACTATCACCGCCGAAGACGAGTCGCATGACATGAAGCTCAAGGACGGCAAACTCATCCTCGAAGAAGATGACGGCAATCTTGTCTTTACCAAGTCCGACAAGGACCTGTCCGGTACGGTGAAGAAGGATCGCGAGGCGGCCGAGAAGGAAGAGGAGATCGATGAGGCCGTCGAAGACAACGATGTCCAGAACGTCGAAATCTCCCCTGCCGTCACCGTCGCCGATGACGATCTGTGCACCATCACCATCACCGAGAAGTTCAAGGACGACTGGGGCGACATCGGCTTTGTCGTCAACATCACCAACAAGAGCGACAAGGACCTGACCTTCTACGCTCCTTCCGGCAAGACCAACGTCAACGGCACCATGAAGGAACCCTGGTTCTCGGCTAACCTGATGCCCGGCACCAGCGCCACCGAGGAATTCACGTTCTCGAGCGGCGAGCTTGACAGCCTTGACGACCTCGTCAATACGACCATCGGCATCGACGCCTACCTGACCGATTCCTACGAGGACGTCGCCTCCTACAGCGCAACCATCGCGTAGCGACAGACATCGATGGCCGCGGATTGGCGGACACATCCGCGCACTTGCCAGGCGGGACCGCAGGAGATAATCCTGCGGCCCCGCCGCTTTATGCCGATGCGTAACGAGCGCTAGCGCTCCATATTGGGGACGATGCTGCCTTCGGTCACCGCATGCACGGCAAGACGCATGATGTTGTCGTAGCCGGTCTTGCTCAGGATCTCCGAAATGCGGCGCTTGATGGTGCCCTCGCTCATAAACAGCTCGGCCGCGATTTCGCGACGGCTCTTGCCCTCGCAGGCAAGGCGCAAAATCGACAGCTCGACATCATCGAGTGCCGCCGTGCCCGAAAAAATGCTCTCGGGCGGCTTGGGAAACGTGCAATAGCCCGCCAGCGTGGAGCGCATCACGGCGAACAGCTCGTCGATACCGACGTTCTTGTACACAAAGCTATCGACGCCCGCCTCGCGGGCCTGATCGACAAAGGTGATCTCGGGCATGCCGGTCATGATAATGATGCGACACTCGGGCAGCCGCTCCTTGATGCGCGCCGCCGCCACGATGCCGTTTGAATCGTGTTCGGTGCACACGTCCATCAGTATCATGTCCGGGCGCTCCTTGAGCGCGGCACCCAAGGCCTCGGAGGCATCGGCGATGGCGGAAACAACGGTCATATCGGGCTGGTCGCCAACGGAGCGCGCCAGGCTCTCGCGCAGGATGGCCTGGTCTTCGACTATAAGGACGCGGATCATGAGCTTCTCCTTTGGGACGTATCGCTGGCGTTAAGCGGAATGGATACCGTAAGCGTAAAGGGCGGGGCGGCATGGACCTCTAGGCTGCCACCCAGATCTTGCGCGACATGCCTCATACCTGGGATACCCGTTCCCTCGCGATACGATACGGGGGCCGGGGACCCGTCGTTAGAAATCGTCATGCGTGCGACGGCGTCAGCATCCGTCCCCTCCTGCCACAGGCGCACATGGACCCGATGCGCCTGCGCATGCTTGGTGGCATTGGTCGAGGCCTCGCGAATAATCTGCAAAAATGCGGCGGCGACACGCGCGTCCTCAGGCAGCGCACCCTCAACATCGATCTGCACACTCACCAGGCCAAAAGCATGGACGATATCACCCAGCTGCTCTGCAGGCTCGCTGGCACCGCCACTGCGCAAATCGGCGGCAATTGAGCGCAGCAACGGGTCAATCTGCTCGAGCGACTCGTCGTCCAGGCGCCCCTCCTCCAAATAGCGATGGAGAATGGACAGGCGCTGCCCGATCACATCGTGAACGCGGGCGCGCATACGTAGGTAGGCCGCATTGTCGGCAACCTTTTTAACTTCTTCGATCTGGGCCTGGAGCTCTTGGCCCGCGAGCTCAAGCAGGTGGTTGGCTTGCGCCAGGCGGTCGTAGGCGTGTGCGTATTCCGTCACGTCCAGGCCGACGACGCGCTCGAACGGACGGCCCGAGACCGTAACGGAGTCACGCACGAACAGACGAATCTCGGAAGGAGAGATCTCGACCACGGCGCGATCCCAACCAAAGCGATCAAGGTCGATATGGGCGCGATTAGCGCTGCTTTCGGGCATTTGCATGCTGAGTTTGCGCAGGTCATTCCATGTGCCGCTCATGTCACCTAGATCAGTGGGCATATGAAGTTCCAACAGGTTTTTGCGCATGCAGCGGTTCATAAGCAGCGGACGGCCCCTCGGGTCCAGATACAGGATGCCCACGGGAATCACGTTGATGGTCTCGATCGTCGAGAACGCGGTGATATCCTCCTGGCGGTTACGGACGTCCATCAAGAGCGCCGCGATGGAACGGAACAGGAAGAACGCTCCCTCTGCGATAAGGACAACGGTCCACGCCGAGCCCATGGCAAAAACCACCGGCGGTGTAACGGCGACAACAAGCAGCAGCTCGACCAGCATGACGGGGCGACGATAGTGCACCATAAGTACCACGCCATAGGCAAAGATTGCGGCATTGAGCCACAACGCTCCGCCCATTGCCCTGGCGCAAACGTCAAGCGGCGCCACCAGATACGAGCCAGACGACGCGAATAAGATGAGCGCCGAAATCATCAGGTGAAGCACAAGGCCCGCCTCGTAGGCGCAAATCACCTTACGGTTATAGGGCGAGCGGCGCGATACGATGAGCGGAACGTGGATCGTCTGCAGGCAAGCAGCCAGAGCAAAGACAACATCGAGCGCAACGATTTGGGGAAGGATGAGCGAAATCTGCATCGTCACTCACCCGCCCTCGGCATCAAGACGATCATGCGCAGCTGGCCGGGCTCGCCCTCAAGGCGGTATGCCACGTTGCGCCCTTGCAGAGCGCTTTCGAGCTCTTGCGCAGCGGGCGTCTGCGAAAGATCTGCATCATCGTTGGAAAAAAGCGTGGCGCGCAGCTCGACACTGCATCGGTCATGGTCGCCCAAGTGATACATAAGCGCCGGATGGTCGGTGGTGTAGGCAAAAAACGCAAAGTCATACACGCAGTCGTACAGGGCGCTTACCGTACTGGCATGCAACGGGCGCCGTATGGCGATAATCGAGGCGCAGTCGATATCGATGGTGCGCAGGTCACTTGCGAGCTCGTTGGCAATGAGCTGAATGCGGTCGCGATCAAAACCGCTCTCCCCGTGCTGTGCCAACGTGAGCGACCCCTTGCGCTTGCAATAGGCGACGAGCATCTTGGCGCGCTGCAGCATGCGGTAGCGCTCGTGCGAAGACGCTTCGTCGGTCAACGGCGGCAGCGAGCTCAGCAGGTCGTACATCCCTTCGAGCGCGCGGGCAAGCGCTTGGTCCACGTCTTGGATCAACAAGGTCTCGGCCTCTTGATCTGCCAAATGCGTCTTAAGGTCGTAGTCGGCGGCGAGCAGCTCGTTTTGACGCTGCAACTCCATGCGACGATGCGCCAGTTCACGGTTAAGCTCGTTGAGCTCCGACACGTCTTGGGCAAGCAGGGCCGATCCGCCCAGCAGCGGAAAGGCACGGTACATCACATCGGGATCGGACGCCACGGCAAAGGCATGGGCGCGGCCGTGCTCCTGGACCCGCAACTCCTCGCGCACGCCCACCGGCATTGGCTTTGACACTGGCGTGGCATGGACTTCCTGCAGGTCGCGCGTTAGAACTTTGAGGTCAAGCGGCAAGGTGCCAAAGATGCCGGCGATGTCGTGATACGACGGAATGACACCGCAATCGAGACAGATTTCCATCGCCACCACGCACAGGACGCAATAGACGAGCGAAAAGTTGAGCCTCCATGCCCAGGGCACGCGCAGAGCATAGGAGATGGCAAAGAATGCGCCGCCCAGCAGCACGAGCGCCGCCGTGCCCGAAAAACGCTGGATGCGAAAGGACGAGGACCGACCAACCAGGATAAAAAAGGCCACGAAGTCAAAGGCCGTCCACACGAGGACGGCGAAATAACCCCAGCCGTACGTGTAGTCGTTGCTCCAGGTGTCACTTGTACGGTCAAAGCGGAAGACCTGCTGGTGAAAATCGTTGGTGAGCACAAATCCGATAAGCAGGATGGCCGCAATCCACAGTGCAACGCAGTAGCGGCGACCCAGGCGGTGTTGCTCCAGGCCCGCAAGGCGCAGACCACACAACTGGTAGAGCAGCGGAATGAGCGTCATGGGCACGTAGTACAGGTACCACAGCACAGTGGCATAGAACGGCGTGAATGACTTGTACTTGAGAATGACTTCGATCATCCACAGGGTGCAGATGGTGGCGACGGCAACAAGGCGGCGGCGCAACACATAGTCCAAACAGCGCAGATAGACCGATACGCCCCAGATCGAAAATACAATTGCGGCGACAAGCAGCGGGAGAGAGCTCGAGTGGACGAGCGCATCCACGACCTCTTCGGACACCTCGCTATAGGCGGGCACGGCGTTAGATAGTTTGGGGTCGAAGGCGAACAGCGCCGGCAAGACTGCCAAAAGCATGAGGAACAGCGCGGTGATGGCGCCGGCGATAGCAAAGACGCGGTGACGGTATACCTGATGTGTTATGCCAACAAGAAATCGCGGCATGGCGAAGAGCCTGCCGCCCCTGGGATCCGCCACGGGTGCGGATCGGGCGGCCACGTGGCCGATATGTCGCTCGCGGGTACCCATAGTGCTTTTAGTGTACCGACAGATGGGTCGAAAAAGCGGGCCGCATGTCCCAAAATCCGCAGACGGCAAGGCGCCCGGCGAGCACATACTCGCCGGGCGCCTTGGTTAGGAGGCTATGAAGTTGAGTGTCTCAGCTTCCTTAGGACAGGTCCTCACCATTCGTTTCAATGACATGCTTGTACCAGTCGAAGCTCTTCTTCTTGGAGCGCTTGAGGGTGCCGTTGCCTGCATCGTCGCGATCGACGTAGATAAAGCCGTAGCGCTTGGACATCTCGCCCGTGCCGGCAGACACCAGGTCGATCGGGCCCCAGGTGGTGTAGCCCAGCAGGTCAACGCCGTCCTCGGTCACCGCGTCGCGCATCGCGGCAATATGCTGGCGCAGGTAGTCGATACGGTAGTCGTCGTTGATGGAGCCATCCTCCTCGACAACATCCTTGGCGCCCAGGCCGTTCTCGACCACAAACAGCGGCTTCTGATAACGGTCGTACAGGTCGTTAAGGGTGATGCGGAAGCCCAGCGGATCGATGGCCCAGCCCCACTGGCTCTCCTGCAGGTAGGGATTCTTAGCGCCGGCGAAGGCGTTGCCCTGGGTGCGCTCGACATCGGGGTTATCGGCACCGGCAGAGCAGCGGGTGCTGTAGTAGCTAAAGCTGATGAAGTCGACGGTGTTGGCGGCCAGGATCTCGCGGTCCTCGTCCGTCATGCCCACATCGATGCCCAAGCGCTCGAGCTTCTTGACGGCATAGGCCGGGTAGTAGCCACGGCTCTGGACGTCAACGAAGAAGTAATTGTCCTGGTTGTCGAGCTGTGCCTGGCGCACATCGCCCGGACGGCAGCTGTAGGGATAGTAGCTACCTGCGGCAAGCATGCAGCCGATCTTGATCTCGGGGTCGATCTCGTGGGCAATCTTGGTTGCCCAAGCGCTGGCGACGAGCTCGTTGTGGGCGGCCAGGTACTCGACAGCCTCCTTGTTCTCGCCCTCCTCAAAAACCAGACCGGCACCCATAAACGGCAGGTGCAAGATCATATTGATCTCGTTGAAGGTGAGCCAGTACTTCACCAGACCCTTGTAGCGGGTGAAGATCGTGGTCGCGAGATTCTTGTAGAAGTCGATGAGTTTGCGGTTGCGCCAGCCGCCGTACTCCTTGATGAGGTGAATCGGGCAGTCGAAGTGCGTGATAGTCACGAGCGGCTCGATGCCGTGTGCCTGGCACTCGCGGAATACGTCCTCGTAGAAGGCCAGGCCAGCCTCGTTGGGCTCGGTCTCGTCACCGTTGGGGAAGATGCGGGTCCAAGCCAGGCTCATACGGAAGGTCTTAAAGCCCATCTCGGCAAAGAGGGCGATGTCCTCCTTGTAGTGGTGATAGAAATCGATGCCGGTCTGCGCGGGATAGTAATAGCCGTCCTCGAAGTCGAGCATCTTGCGCTGGCCGGAGACCACCGCATAGCGCTCGGAGCCGTGCGGAGCCACGTCCACGTTGGCAAGGCCGCGGCCGTCCACGTTGTAGGCGCCCTCGCACTGGTTGGCAGCCGTCGCGCCGCCCCACAGGAAGTCATTACGGAAAGCCATGCATCAATCCTTTCGCACGCTGTTGTCATAGGCTCAGTATCCCTGCAAACAACGCGTCGCTCAACGGCAATGGAGCAGGCAGATACTTCTTTTCGCGCGCAGGTGCCCGGCAACCGCCCCGTCTGACACTTTTTGATACCCGCCCGCCCCAACCACCACAAAGGGGACAGGCACCTTTGTGGTGGTTGGGGGGCGGTTTGTCTCGATCTGTAACAGGTAGGCCGTCAAAATCGGGCTTGATGTTACAGATCGAGATTTTCCGGGCGGCCCTTTACGGTATGTCTCGATCCGTAACAGGTAGAGACGATTTAGCCCGCTAGATGTTACGGATTGAGACAGAAGATTCTAGTCGCAGGCGATGTCGAGATTTTTGCCGATGAGGCCAACGTAGCCGCCTTCGGTTGCCTTGGGGCTGTCAGCATGGCAGAGGACCCACTTGTCGGCCTTCCAGTAGCAGTAGCTGTCACCGGCCGCGGGCATGTCGGCCGCAGCCTCGGGGCGCGGTCCATTGGTGCCGGCGGGCAGCGCCACCATCACCTGGAAGCCGCCGTCGTCGACCATGCAGGGCGTGTAGTGGAGCGTGGTGTTGAAGACTTCGACGACCGTACCCGCCGGCACGCGGAACGCCTTGACGCACGCGGTATCGAGCTTGTCGCCCTCGATCTCCCAACGATGTGCCACGAGCAGGATAAAGTCGCGTGCACCCAGGTTGAACTCGCTGGCGCGGTGATACTCCAGGCAGTTGAGTCGTGTATTGTGGCCGTTGCACCAGCCCAACTGGAAGGGACGACCGCCAAACATGAGAAAGCCGAGCGTGTCGGCACCCTCAACCTGCTCGAGCTCGGGCGCGGAGGCCACGTACTTACTGCCCTCGGGGATGGGCGTAGCGGAGAGCGCCTCGAGCATGGACGACGTGAGCTCGGACGGGACGTCATCCCAAACGTTGCCATAGGATTTGAACTCGGGATCGTTGACAGAGTAGATATGCATGTTCACTCCTGTTCGTAAATGTGACTATACAAACATTCTAGAACAATCTCGTTCTGATTTGAGCGCTCGGTATGAAAAAGCGCCCCCGCAAGAGCGGGAACGCTTCAAGTACAAACGCTATTCCTGCGAGGGCCTTACGCCTGCTGATAGTGCAGGTGCTTCTCGTCGATATCGGCCAGGTCACGGTCGAGGTAGCGGCGCGCGAGCCAGTTTGCCATGGGAAGGTTCTGGTCCAGGTAGTTGCCGCACTCCTCGGGAGCGGCACCGGGGACATCGCCCTCAAAGTCGGCGACAAACTCGAACAGCTCACGCACGAGCGGCAGGATCTCCTCGCTCGTCACCTCACCAAACACGACGAGGTAAAAGCCCGTGCGGCAGCCCATGGGCCCAAAGTAGACGATACGGCTCGACCACTCGGCATGGTTGCGAAGGAACGTCGCGCCCAGGTGCTCGATGGTGTGGCACTCGGCCGTATTCATGACCGGCTCCTTGTTGGGCGTGGTCAGGCGCAGGTCAAAGGTGGTGACGGCGGCGCCGGTCGCCGGATCGCGGTCGATGCGGCTCACATACACGCCGGGCTCGAGCAGCAGATGGTCAACGGAAAAACTCGCGATGCGCTCCATGGCAGATCCTCTCGGTAGTCAATTTGGGACGGGGCTCTTTTAGCTGGTTCGAATGGTCGCACCAATCATACCAGTCAAAAAAGCCCGTCCCAGATGAGCTGCCCGAGACAGGGATCAATGAGTTTTTAATCCCCGTCCCAGAAAAATCATTCTAGGCTGTGTAGGCAATCGTTGATTTCACGGCGTGGCGCCAGCCGGCGATCTTTTTGGCGCGCTCGTCGGCGGGCATCACGGGCTCCACGATGCCGCGGGCGCCGTAGACGTCGACGACATCGCGCGCGTACATGCCCAGCGCGATGCCGCAGGCCCAGGCCGCACCCAGGCCGCTCATCTCGTCATTGCTCGCGATGCGGATGGGCGAACCCACCAGGTCGCTCTCAAACTGCATCAGGTACGCGTCGCGCGTGGGACCGCCGTCAACACGAAGCTCGGACAGCGCCGCGCCCGAATCCTCGACCATCGCATCGATCACGTCAAAGATTTGATAGGCGATCGACTCGTCGGCGGCCTTCACGAACTCCGCGCGACCCGTGGTGCGCGTCATGCCAAAGACGCAGCCCTCGGCGTCACTCGCCCAATGCGGCGCGCCCAAACCGGTAAACGCCGGCACAAAGTAGACGCGGCTCGCCGGATTGGCGGCGTAGCACAGGTCGGTAACTTCCTCGGGGTTGTTGATGAGCTCAAGATCGTCGCGCAGCCACGTCTTGACGGCGCCGGCGTAGCTCACGTTGCCCTCGAGCACGTACTCGGTCACACCGTCCATGCGCCATGCGAGCGAGCTCGAAAGCCCGTGCGAGCTGGCAACGAACTCGTCACCGACGTTCATCATGACCGAGCTGCCGGTGCCATAGGTCGCCTTGGCCATGCCGCGGCTGTGGCAGCCCTGCGCGAACAAGGCCGCATGGCTGTCGCCCAGCACGCCGTGAATGGGCACGGGCGCCGGCAAAAAGCCGCCCAGGTCCGTCATGCCAAACAGGCCATCGGAATCGGTCACCTGCGGCAGGCAGGCCACATCGACGCCAAAGACCTCGCACACCGGCTCGCTCCAGCAGCCACGGCGCAGGTCAAAGAGCTGCGTGCGGCTGGCGTTGGACCAGTCGCAGCGGAACTCCGCGCCGCCCGTGAGCGTCCAGACCACCCAGGCATCAATGGTGCCCAGACACAGCTCGCCTGCCGCGGCAGCCTCGGCAGCAGCGGGAACGTTCGCGAGGATCCAGGCCATCTTGCCCGCCGGATAGTAGGGCGAGAGCACCAGGCCCGTCGTGTCGCGCACCAGCTCGGCCACACCCTCGCGCGCGGCCAGCTTGTCGCACAGCCCGCGGGCGCGGGCGCACTGCCACACCACGGCGTCGCACAGCGGCTCGCCCGTCATGCGGTTCCAGGCAACGGTGGTCTCGCGCTGGTTGGAGATGCCGATGCCGGCGATGTCGGCCGGGTCGACCCCGGTCTCCTCCACCACGGCACGCGCCACGGCCAGCACATTGGCGGCAATCTCGACCGGATCATGGCTCACCCAGCCGGCCTCGTTGACAATCTGGCGATGCGAGCGATCGGCACGATGAATCAGATGGCCGCCCTCGTCTACCAGCAGCGCCTTGGTGCCCTGCGTGGATTGATCAATTCCGATGATGTATTTGCTCATGTACTCTCCCATTCCTTCCGTCAAATCGAAGACGACCTGACGGACAAGGAGCGAGCGGCCGTCAAGTGCCGCAGATTGCCGTGAAAGAGGAGCGCCGCGTACTCTGTGTACGCAAGCGACGGTTTGAACGGCAAGGTGCGGTGCTTGGCGGCCGCGCAGCGTCTGTTTCTACTAGTTGCCGAGGAACTCGGCAACGGTCTTGGCGATTCCGGCACCCGTCAGACCGTAGTGCGCAAAGACCTCGGGGCTCGTGCCGGTGATGACCGGCGCGTCGGGCAGGGAGAGACACTTGACCGGACGCGGGCAATGCTCGCCCACCACCTGCGCGACCATAGAGCCCAAGCCGCCGAAGGGACTGTGCTCCTCGACAGTCACGACGGCGCGCGTGGCACCGGCAGCCTCAATCACGGCCTCGGCGTCAAGCGGCTTGACGCAATACATGTCGAGCACCGTTGCCGAGATGCCCTGCTCGGCCAGCAGGTCGGCAGCGTCCACGGCATGACGGACCATCTCGCCGGTGGCGACGAGCGTCACATCGGTGCCGCGGCGCACCCAGGTGGCGCGATCCATCTGGAACGGACACTCATCCTCGGTGTACACGTCCTCGACCGGGTTGCGGCCCACGCGGATGTAGGCCGGCTTGTTGTCGGCGACCAGGGCCCGTACGAGCTTGGCGGTCTGGAAGCGGTCGCTCGGCAGGTACACGCGCATGTTGGGAAGCGCGCTCATGGCGGCGATATCCTGCGCGGAGTGATGGCTCATGCCCAAGGCGCCATAGGACACGCCGCCAGAGATGCCGATGAGCTTGACATTGGTGTTGGAGTACGAGACGTCGACCTTGCACTGCTCATACGAGCGCGTGGTCACAAAGGACGCCGGCGAGGCGGCCCAGGCCTTCTTGCCGCACGAAGCCATGCCGGCGGCGATGCTCACCAGGTCCTGCTCGGCGATGCCGACCTCGACGGACTGCTGGGGATACTGATCAAAGAACGGCGTGAGCGATGCGGAGCCGCGGGAGTCGGAGCACAGGACGACGATATCCTTATCGGTCTTCGCGGCCTCGAGCAGCGTGTCGCAGATAACCTTGCGATTGGCGATCTTGTTAGCCATTGATGGCCTCCTTATGGGCAGCGAAATCGGCGATGATCTGGGCATATTCCTCATCGTTGGGCAGGTGATGGTGCCAGGCGGCCTTGTCCTCCATAACGGGCGAGCCATAGCCCTTCACCGTGTTGAGGATGATGACCGTGGGCTTGCCGCAGGTCTCGGCCGCAAGCGTCAGCGCGGCGTCGATGGCCCGGACGTCGTTACCCGGAATGGAGAGCACGTTCCAACCGAAGGCGGCCCAGCGCTCCTCCTGCGAGTCCTGTTTCATAACGTCCTCGGTGCTGCCGCTGATCTGCAGGCGGTTGCGGTCCACGAGCGCGCACAGGTTATCGAGCTGGTAGTTGCCGCCGCTCATGGCGCCCTCCCAGACCGAGCCCTCGGCAAGCTCGCCGTCGCCCATAATGGTGTAGACGCGGTAGTCGCGGCCGTCCATCTTGCCGGCGAGCGCCATACCCACGGCCACGGGCAGGCCGTGACCCAGCGAGCCCGAGTTCATCTCGATGCCCTTGAGCTTGTTGTTGGGGTGGCCGATGTAGGGGCTGCCGAACTTGGAGAAGCGGGCCTTGACGTCATCGAGGTCAAGATAGCCCTCGTGGCAGAGCACCGCGTAGTAGGCCTCCATAGCATGGCCCTTGGAGAGCACGAAGCGGTCGCGATTGGGATCGTCGACGGTCTCGGGCGAAATGTTGAGGTGGTTGGCGTAGAGGGTCATGAGGGCGTCGATCACCGACATGTCGCCGCCGATGTGGCCGCCGGCGCCAGCCATGATGATATCGACGCAATCGCGGCGAAGGTCCCAACGCAGGGACTCAAGCTCTTCGATAGTTGCCATTTCTACTCTCCTCGCAGGTAGGCTTTAACGTCTTCTTCGATGGGGTCGTACAGGTCGGGTTGGATGCCGATGTACTTGCACGCCTCGTAAAGCACCGGCACCACGTTGGCGTGAATAGCGACGCAGTGGTGGATGTAGGGACCCTCGACAATCTTGGCCTCGAGGCGCTTGAGGTTGTCGACCTCGACCCACAGATAGGTGCCCATGCCGGCCGGGCCGTCGATGCCGCGGGCGTTGCCCAGCAGCAGTGAGTACTCGCCGTTGTCGCCGTCAAAGCGGGCAAGGGTAAGGTCGCCGTGCTTAGCCTCGGCCGTCAGCGCGCCGGGGTGATCGAAAGCCAGCGGGTAGGTGAGCTTGGGCTTGACGGCCGCGCAGCTGCAGGGCCAGGGGCCGCAATGCTGCAGCAGCTCGCCGTTCTCGTTATCGGGATGGCGCACGGTCCAGTCGGCGAACATGCCGCGGTGACGGCCCAAGTCGGCGGCTTCGACCATCAGCGCGGTGATGGCGCCATGGATATCGGTCTCGCATACGATAGGGATGCCCATCTCGTTGAGGATGGCGTTGGCGGCGCAGGGCATAATGCCCAGCTCGTCCTGCAGAGCGTTCCAGCACTGAATGGCACCGGCGTTGCAGCCATACTTCTCGACCAAGCGCTTCATGGCGATGGCAAGACCGGCGACCGCGGGAACCTTGTCCTCGGGGATGCAGATCTCAAAGCTGTCGTTGATGTGGGCAAGCATGGCGGCCATGGCCTGCTCGTCGGCCTGGGCGTCGCGCACAGCCTGGACAAGTTCGGTCATGGGGATAGGCGAAAGCTGGATGTTGAACTTCTCGAGCAGCTCACCCTCGTTGCACATGGTCGACCAGAAGTCGAATGGACGGGTGGCCATCTGCAGGATGCGGGTGTGCTTGAAGGTCTTGACCACGTTGCAAACGGCCAAAAAGTCCCAAACGCCGCGCTCGAACTCGGGGTCGGTCAGGCGGCAGTTGGTCATGTAGGTGAAGGGAACCTGGAAGCGGCGCAGGACCTTGCCGGTGGCGAACAGACCGCACTGGCTATCGCGCAGGCGCGTGCCGTCGGGCTCGGGGCGCTCGTCGCGCGGGCCCCACAGCAGCACGGGCAGGCCGAGCTCGCGGGCAAGGCGAGCGCAAACGTACTCGGTGCCAAAGTTGGCGTGGCACAGCATAATGCCATCGACGCCCTCGGCGCGGAATTTCTTGACGATAGGCTCAATGTGGCTGTCGTCGAACAGCAGGCCCTCGTCATTGATGTCGTCGATATCCACGATGTCGACGCCGATCTCGCGCAGGCGATCAGCCGTCAGGCCGCGATACTTGATTGCGTCCGGCGCGCTAAAGATGCTGCGGCGCGTGGGCACAAAGCCGAGCTTGATCTTGTCCATGTACGTCCTCCCCTAATCACATGTTCAGTAAACAGACGCATGTTTCGTTTTGTTCTGTTTACTAAAAGTTTTACTTTTTTGTTTAATAGTCTTGCGCGAAAGTCCCGTAAACGGTAGAGAAATCAGCCTAAACGGTATGTAAACAAACTGAACATACAAGGGAAACAAAAAGAGGGCCCCGAAGGACCCTCTCTTAGTAGCGTTAGATATGGCTGCCTTAGCGAGCTTTGCCGCCCTGCGCCCCGGCGTTTTCTTCGCCTAGATCTCGCACACGCTCTGGCGCTCGACAAAGTAGGTCGACACGGCCGTCTTGCAGGTATAGCTCTTGGGGTTGCGGATGTTGCCCACCAGGCGACGCACCGCGATCTCGCCCACCTCGTGCTTGGGAACATGCACCGTGGTGAGCGGCGGGTTGGAGAAGGCGCCCAAAGACAGGTCGTCAAAGCCGATGATCGAGACATCCTCGGGCACGCGAATACCGTGCTCGTTGAACGCGCGCATGGCGCCCACGGCGAGCACGTCGTTCTCGGCAAAGAAAGCCGTCGGCAGATCGTCGCGCGAGACGTTGTCGAGCCACACGCCCATGTCGCGATAGGCACCCTCGAGCGTGGTGCCCAGCGTGACGTGCCATGCCGGGTTGGCCTCAAGATCCGCGTCCTCAAGCGCTTGGCGATAGCCGCGCTCGCGGTCCTTAAAGTTGCGGATCCGAAGGTCGCCCGCCAGATAGCCGATTTGCCTGTGGCCTTTCTCGATAAGGTAATCCACGGCACGCAGCACCGAATCGGTGTTGGCGATGACTACGGCATCGAAGTACTGGCGATCGCTCCAGCCGTCGAGCACAATCAGGTGGGCGGCAGCGTCGGCGAACAGGGCGTAGTCCTCCTCGCCCAGCTCGGTACCCATCAGCACGATGGCGGCCGACGGGTCGGCGATCAGACCCTCGACCTGCGGGCGCACGGCGTCCAGATCGCTAAAGTCGAGCGAGACAAAGCTCGTGCTCATGCCGTGGCGACGCGCCTGGCGCTCCACGCCCTCGATGACCGCGGGATGGAAGGTGCTCTCGTCCAGGATGGCGCCCGTCTTGCGCGCAAGCACAAACTGGATGCTCTCGAGCTGCGTCGACTGCTGATAGCCAAGCGACTGCGCGCACTCCAGGATGACCTTGGCGGTCTCCTCGCTCACGCTGCGCTTGCGGTTGAGCGCGTTGGACACGGTTGCGGGCGAAAAGCCGGTAATGCGGCTGATCTCGCGGACGCTTGCTTTAGCCATCGTTCCCCCTAGCATCGGTCGCGGCCGAGCATCGTGGCTTGACCGCCCCGTGGCTCGGCAACTAAACGACCGCAAATTCAATCTAAACAGAATAGTAAATGTTTAATAGCTAGTTTAGCCTGTTGTCAAGCGAAGTGGCACGACTATTCCCCCAACGGGCGCATTTGTCCATCTTAACGTTATTACGCAAGGTCTTCGCCATTGCTTGCTATTACGCGTCGGTACCATTCGAAGCTTTTCTTTTTACGTCTCTCAAACGAGCCCGCACCGCTATCGTCTCGATCGACATAGATAAACCCGTAGCGCTTACGCATCTGTCCTGTGGCGACCGAAACCAAATCGATCGGGCCCCAACAGGTATATCCCATGAGTTCCACCCCGTCGAGCTCGACGGTCTCCCTCATCGCCTCGATGTGGGCCCGCAGGTATTCAACTCGATAGTCGTCTTCTATTTCACCCGAATCTTCCGGCACATCAGGAGCACCCAAACCGTTTTCGACGATGAACAGCGGCTTTTGATAGCGATCCCAGATTTCATTCATGGTGACGCGCAGCCCTTTGGGGTCGATAAACCTCCCCCAAGGCTCCTGTTTTAGATACGGATTAGGCGCCGAGCGAAGAAGGTTCGAATCGAACTGACCTTCCGCATGCGCTTTTGCGACGCGCGTCGAGTAATACGAAAACGAGACGAAATCGACCAGGTTTGCAGCCAGTACTTCGCGGTCATCATCCCGATAGGGCACCTCAAAACCATGGCGGGCGTATTCCTTGAGAACATAGCTCGGGTACGCACCGCGCACCTGGACGTCGGTAAACATGTAATGGCTGCGATTCTCAGCCTGCGCAGCCAGCACATCGTCCGGATCACATGTAGCCGGATAGAAGACACCTGCGTTGAGCATGCAACCGATCTTCGCCCCAGGGCACAGTTCATGACACGCCCCGACCGCACGGGCGCTCGCAACCAATACATGGTGCACGGCCGTGTGAACCGTTGCATAGCGATTCTCCCCTTGCTCGAAGATGATCCCCGCCGCCATAAAGCACGCCTGCGTCATGATGTTGATCTCGTTAAAGGTCAGCCAATAATTGACCAATCCCCGATAGCGCTCGAACACGGTACGCGAATATCGCTCGAACAGGTCGACCAACCTGCGATCGCGCCATCCGCCATACGCATCGACGAGATGCATGGGGACATCATAGTGGTTGAGCGTCACCAAAGGCTCAATGTCATGCGCGCGACACGTCCTAAAAACATCCTCGTAAAAGGCAAGGCCTTCTTCATTGGGCTCGGCTTCGTCTCCTTTGGGAAAAATGCGGCTCCAGGCGATTGATAAGCGCAGGCATTTAAAACCCATCTGGGCAAACAGTTCAATATCCTGCTTGTACCTATGGTAAAAATCAATGCCCTTGCGAGCGGGATAGAAGCTGTCGGGTGCCAACGCACGCGGATCAAGGTCTCCCCGCATGACGTCCATGCGTTGATCGCCAAACGGCAGCATGTCGGAATTGGCTAAACCGCGACCGCCTTCGTTCCATCCTCCCTCGCACTGGTTTGCAGCCAGAGCCCCGCCCCATAAAAAATCTTCTCTAAACATTATGGTGTCGTCCTTTCTATCAAATTCCCGGCCCACACTGTCGAACGCAACGGACTCGGCAAGTGCCGCGCAACAGCACAGTACCGTTGCGCGGCCAAGGGGTCGGACCGCGCAACGGCTGGGGAGCATATTTGTGTAGTAGCCTCTTATGCCTCGACGGATTCAACGGCCTCAGAATCGCCGCTCTTGGACTTCAACGGCATCTTCTCCTGTCCTTCAAATCCAAAAATCATCGCCAACGCAAACGTCACGGCACCGCCAGCAAGACACCCGATGGTGCCAGGGATGATATCCTGAGCAAACATGAGCACGTTCATCCATGGGAAACCAACGCCAGTGAAGATATAGACGTTGGCATGAAGAAGGCTTACCAGCAGACCACCGACAGCACCACCAATCATGTTCCAGGCAAGAGCCTTCTTGTCGCGAAACAGGATGCCGTAGATGATGGGCTCACTCACGCGACCGAAGGCATAGGTGATGAACAAGTTCCAGCCCGTGGCTCGACTCTCCTTGCCCTTAGCGCGCAGGCCATAGGCGAGCGCGATGGCAAGCGTGGTGTAGGCTACAACCGCGGTGCCGGGGTATAAGATGGCGTCGTAACCGTTCTGGAGCGCGGCGGGCAATATGGCGGTATAGATCGGCACGTGCATGCCGGTGGCGATGATCAGATTCCAGAATGCGCCGATAACCGCGGTCGCAGCGGGACCGGCAACAGAGGCGAGCCAAATGATGAAATCGGCCACAAGGCCCATGACAAATTGGACGGCAGGGCCGCAGAGGCACAGCGCGACCGGCAACATCACGAGCACCGTACCCACGGGTACGATCAGAATGCGCAACATATCAGGCGAGATCTTCTTAAAGAAGCGCTCAACATAGGACTGGGCCCAGGTGATCAAGATGACCGGAAGAACAGCCTGGGTGTAGTTGACGAGCTGCATGGGGATGCCGAAGACGCTGAAAGGCTTTCCGTCCTCAACAATAGCGAGCATGTCGGGATAAATCATCACAACAGCGATGAGCAGTGCCAGCACAGGACTCGTTTTGAACTTCTTAGCCGAGCTATAGGCGGCAAACACCGGGAAGTAGTAATACGCCGCATCGCCCACCAGGGAAAGGATCCGATACAGGTCGCTCGTTTCGGACATAAAACCGGCGCCTTCGGGCCCAAACAGAATAACGAGCATCTTGAAGATACCGGCGACACAAAAGATCGGAAGGATCGGGGTGATAGCGCCGCTCACGGCATCGAGCAGCTGATTGAAGAGGTGCTTGGGCGCCAAGCGCTCCTTCCAGCTAAGCTGAGGGCCATCGAGTTCCTCGTCAATCGATACCGTGACCTCGAATCCGCCCTGCTTACAAACCTCGTCGTAGACCTTGTCGACCGTGGGCCCGACCACCAGCTGCACCTGCCCTCCGGCGTGCACGACGCTGATGATAGACGAGATGTCCTCAAGCTTCTCATCATTCGAGAGGCTTTCATCCTTGAGGTTGAAGCGCAGGCGCGTCATGCAATGCGTAACCGAAGCCACGTTTTCCGCCCCGCCCACAGTGGAGAGAATCTGCTCTGCCACCTTTTTGTAATTTGCCATCATTGGCTCCTTTGCACAATCTTGGCTTACTGTTCGAATCGGCAAAGGTCATGCCCCGAATGGCTACGGGTTACAATCCTTTTTTGGAGATGATCCGGTTGAGATGGATCATCAGATAGAGTTCCTCCTCCTCGGAGAGCGTGGCGTCCCACGTTTCACGACAATAGGAACCGATATGCTTCACGCACTCTGCCAACTGCGGAAACTCCTCACGAAAGTTCTTGTACATCTGCATGTTGGCGCTGTTCAGCGACTCGCCGGCTTGAATGCGCTTGAACAGGTACCGCAGATGCGTGGCGAAGCGGGTGAAATCAAAGGAATCGCGGTCGACAATAATGCGGAAATCGCTTTCGAGAATCTCGATAACGTCCTCGAGCATATCGTCGAACTGCTTTGCGGGCTCGGCCGTGGCTTTGACGGCTTCAACAACCCGTGCGTTCACGAGATTCATCGCAATACTGGCAATCTCATCCTTGGGAAGCCGCTCTCCGAGCTCCTTCTCGAGTCGCATGACGATAAATTGGGCAGCCTTGTATTCCTTCGGATACGTCTCCCGCACTTCATAGGCAAGAGGCATCGCGATGCGGACCCCCTTTTGGGCTCGCGCAACGGCAAACGACAGGTGATCAGCCATGAACAGCGTCGCATTGGTCGAGAGGTCGTAGGGCAGTTCGTTGGCAACGATGTCCATAACTTTCGCCGCAAACATCACGATATCCGAGGGAAGATCCCTCATGACATCTTGTCCTTTAGGATCAATGTCGTAAAACGTATGCTCGATTTTAGAAAGAGGGAGCTCTCGAGGAAAATCTCCGCCGAAACCGACGCCCCTGCCCATGGCGATGACATCTCGCCCCTGTCCGTCACGGCAAAGAACCGCGTTGTTGTTAAGCTTTTTAATTGCAAGCATGGTGAACCTCCTTTCAAGAACACTCACAGAAAAAGGCATGATAGCCAATAGCAGTGCTATTGCGGTCATGCCTTACGTAACAATCCGTGTTGTATTGCTCTTGGGCATGCCTCCACACAGGAGTAACAATCCAAGATGCAGAATGCATTATAGCGCTCTCCCCGCCCCGGGGACCATCGGGCTGGCGAACGGTAGATGTCGGCCCGCCAGCGGCCACATCGAGCAGATGGGCGTGCTTCGATCCCGAGCCTAGCCTAGGATGCGGGCCATGCGCGCCTTGAACTCGGACAGAAAGCGCGGGGCGTCCACGGTGAGTGCCACAAGCGCGCTCTTGTCGGGGTCGGACAGGCGGTGCTCATCGCAAATGGTGCGGCCGCGATACTCACCCAGCAGATCAACACGCAGATTGCAGCCGAGCGCACCTACGAGCGTGGGGTCAATCGCCACGGCGACGGCCAGCGGATCGTGCAGCGCACAACCACCCAGGTAGGGGGCGTTCATCTCGTACGAGCCAATGTAGTGCTCGACCATGCTCGCAAATGCGCAGCCCGCCATGGTGCCCGAGCCCGTCCAGCCGGCAATGTCGCGACGCGTAAGCACCACGCGATGCGTCACATCCAGACCCACCATAGTGAGCTTGCGGCCCGAGCGCAGCACGGCATCGGCCGCCTCGGGATCGCTTGCCATGTTGGCTTCGGCGCCTGCGCTCACGTTTCCGGGCACGGTAAGCGCACCGCCCATCACGACCACGCGACCGATAGACATCATCGCCGCCGCATCGCGCTCCAGGGCAAGCGCCAGGTTGGAGAGCGGGCCGGTCGCCACGTAGATCAGATCGGGACCATAGGTGCGCGCGGCATCAATCAGATAATCGACCGCCGCGTTACCGTCGGCCGACGTCGCCCCCACCGGCTCGTACGGCGACGCGGGCACGCTCGCCCCGCCAATGCCGTTCTTGCCGTGGATGAGCGTGGTGGACGCCGGCGGTGTATAGGGCTCAGTCGCCTTAATGGGACGATCGGCGCCCAGGTACACCGGAACCTCAGGGCGACCCAGCAGATCGAGCACCGCCAGGCAGTTGTGCGCCGATTGCTCGACGCGCACGTTGCCAAAGCACGTGGTGATGCCCACGAGCTCCACCTCGGGGCTCGCGATGGCATAGGCCAGCGCCATCGCATCGTCCACACCCATATCCAGATCAAGGATCAGCTTCTTGATTGCCATTGTTCTACTCCGCTTCTCCGTCTTTATCGTTTAACCAAACCAATGTTCAACTTCGGCGCGCGTGGGAATCGATTGCTGAGCGCCCAGGCGCGACACCGTCACTGCCGAGGCGCGAGCACCCGCAGCCATGCACTCAAAGAGCGGCAAGCCCTCTAGGCGAGCCGCCGCCAACGCGCCGATAAACGTATCGCCGGCGGCCGTGGTATCGACTACCGTACTCGAAAGTGCCGGCATGCGTAGCAGCTCGCCGTCATCGCCGAGCGTAACCGAGCCGGCGCCGCCCAGTGTGATGACCGCAGCTCCGGCACCCTTGGCGAGCAGGGCATTGAGCGCCGCGACGTAGCTCGCATCATCCGCGGGCAAGATGCCCGTCAGCACCTGGCACTCTGTCTCGTTGGGGCAAACCAGGTCGACCGCAGGCCAGACCTCCGCAGGCAACTCGCAGGCAGGCGCTGGATTAAAGACCGTATAGAATCCCAGCTCGTGAGCGCAAACAAGCGCCTCGGCAGTCGCTGCAAGATCACATTCGCCCTGGGCGATAAAGACGCTTCCGGCAGCCGGGGCGATCTCGTTGGCGTCGCCGTCGAGCTCATCGGCCACCAGACGTCTCAGCGCGCAGGCCACATCCTCACCCGTAAGCGCGTGGTTGGCGCCCGGCGACAGCACGATGCGGTTGTCGCTCTCGCAGCGAATGATAGTCGCGGTACCGGTCTCCACGTCATCGCGACGCGCCACGAACTCAACGTCCACGCCGGCATCCTGAAGCCCCGCCACGAGCGCATCGCCAAACGCATCGCGCCCGACCGCGCCAATCATGCACGTGCGCGCACCCATGCGCGCGGCGGCGACGGCCTGGTTAGCGCCCTTGCCACCGGCGTTGGTGATAAAACCGCTGCCACCAACGGTCTCGCCCGCGCGTGGCATGCGCTCGCACGCCACCGAAAGGTCCATGTTCATGCTGCCGAACACCGCAACGATGCCGCGATCTGCCATGGAAACCTCCTCATCCGCGGGCCTTATGCCCACCGTCGGCCGTCGATCGTGCGCCCTCGCACCTCTATAACTTTAGTTCACTTTGATGTGAACGCGCCCTTGAGGTTGCGCCAGCAGCAAGCATTCACAGGAGCAGGCAGCTACAATGAATATGTGCTGATTATTCTCGTCATTGGATGATGTTTTATGGAGCAATTCCCACCATCGAGCCCACGCGGCCCGCGCCGCGCGCCCGATAACCAGGCGCCGCACGAACGCCCGCGCGCCGACCGCCGCACCGGCGAGTCGCGACGCGGCCCAAGCCCGCATCGAACGCCCACCAACAAGGGCGCCCACACCAACAGCGCCGCAAAAGAACAGGCGCCCGCTCGTCCCAAGTCCCGCTACATTCCTGCGCTCGACGGCCTGCGCACGCTTGCCGTCGTCGCGGTGGTGCTCTATCACCTCAACCTCACGTGGGCTCAGGGCGGCCTGCTCGGCGTCACGATCTTCTTTGTGCTTTCGGGCTATCTGATCACGCGTCTGCTCATCAACGAAGTGACAAAGACCGGCCGCATCGACCTCAAGAGCTTCTGGATCCGCCGTATCCGCCGCCTGTTCCCCGCCGTGGTGACCGTCGTAGTGGTGACCTGCGCGCTGTGCACCGTCTTTAACCACGTGATGCTCACCAAGATGCGCCCCGACATCCTGCCGTCGCTGTTGTTCTTCAACAACTGGTGGCAGATTGCCCAAAACGTCTCGTACTTCAATGCTCTGGGCGACCCCTCGCCGCTCACGCACTTTTGGTCGCTTGCCATCGAGGAACAGTTCTACCTGATTTGGCCGCCACTGCTGTTTGCCATGGTATCCATGCATGTGAGCAAGCCCAACACACGCCGCGTGGTTCTGGGCCTTGCCGCGGTATCTGCCCTCGCCATGATGGTGCTTTACAACCCTGCCGCCGACCCCAGCCGCGTGTACTACGGCACCGACACCCGCGTGTTCTCGCTGCTGCTGGGTGCCTGGATGGCCTTTATCCCCGATCGCGACCTGGCGCCGGTGCGTCTCGCTCATCGTTTGGGACTCAATCGCCTGGCTGGCGCCGCCAAGCATGGCAAGAACGCCGAGGGCAAGCCTGGCAAGAAGGTCGACGAATCAGCCGATACCACCCCGGCACAGCCGAGCGCCCTCGTGCGCTTTTGGTCCTCGCCCGCATCCATCGATGTGTTGGGCGTCGTGGGTCTGGTTGGCCTTGCCGCCATGGTCGCGCTCACCAACGGCTACACCGCGTTTCAGTATCGCGGCGGCACGCTGTTATGCTCCATCCTCACGCTCATGGTCATCGCGGCCTGTGTGCAGCCCCAGGGAATGGTTGCCCGCGCGCTGTCCGCCGAGCCGCTCGTGTGGGTTGGCAAGCGCTCGTACAGTATCTATCTGTGGCACTATCCGCTGCTGCTGCTTATGAACCCGGTCGCCAACATCAGCGATACGCCCTGGTGGCAGTACATCTTGCAGGTACTTGTGGTGGTCGCCGTAGCCGAGTGCTCCTATCGCTTTATCGAAACGCCGTTTAGGAAGGGCGCCTTCGGCCGCACCGTTTCCGAGCTCCGCGAAGGCACCACCACGCCCGCAAGCTGGGTGCGCGCGCATATTCCCGTGTGCGCCGTTTGCGGCGTCGTGTTTGTCGTGGCGCTGGGTGGCCTGGTCTTTGTGCCCGACACATCCGCGCTGAGCGGCGAGGGCGCCGAAATCCTAAACAAGGAAGCCAAAAATGCAAAACCCCAGGACCAGCAGGCGGCCGATGACACCGACAAGGACAACGACGGCTTCCCCGACGGATCATACGACCTGCTGATGATCGGCGACTCCGTGTCGCTGCGCGCCGTCGATTCCTTTGACGGCGTGTTCCCCCACAGTCACATCGATGCCGAAAAGGGCCGCCAGTTTGATGCGGGCCGCGCGACATTTGAGGGCTATATCCAGCAGAACCTTGCCGGCAAGATCGTGGTCTTTGCCCTGGGTACCAACGGTTTGGTAACGGACGCCCAGGTCGACGCAATCATGGCCGACGCCGGCGAGCAGCGTATTGTCGTGTTTGTAAACACGCGTAGCCCGCAGCCGTGGGTCGGGTCCACGAACCAGGCCATCGCCAACGCCGCCACGCGCTACAAGAATGTACGCGTTATCGACTGGTACGGATATAGTGCCAACCGCAATGATCTGTTCGATGGCGATGGCACGCACCTCTCGAACGCGGGTGTGACCGAGTACCTTAAGCTCATCCACGATGCCGTCAAGAAGGACCTGCCCGTGCATCCCGAGGATCACGTTAACGATCCGCAGCCGGCGGCTGTCAAATCCGCCACCGATGCGCTCGTCAACGCCCTCGCCTACAAGCCACACAAGCTGGGCACCGACAAGTAACGCGCAGCCAAATCTGCTTCTACCCGCAGCAAACAACCCAAAATCGCTCTTTTCGAGCCGACTCCGAGAGGCCGTGGGCAAAAAACAGGCCGCAGCCCATCGCTGCGACCTGTTCGGAAGCAAAAGTGGGCGTTAAGCGCTGTAGCCCATCGCCTGCAGCACAAACATGACGACCGTCAACACCGTAATCACACCAATGGTCGCCCAAGTGAGCACATTCCACACGCGGCCGTTACGGTTGCCGCCCATAATATGGCGATCGGCAGCGATAACCACTTGAAACACCAGTACTACGGGCAGCAGCACACCGTTAATGACCTGCGAGGTCATCATAATCTGGAACAAATCGACGCCGGGCATAAGCACCAGCACGGCAGAAATGCCAATGATGGCCGTAATGATGCCGCGATAGACCGGAGCCTCGTCCCAGCTGCGGTCGGCGCCGCGCTCCCAGCCAAATGCCTCGCAGATAGCGCTCGACGTAACGCCCGGCAGCACGCAGGCGGCCAAAAAACTCGCCGCGACCAGACCCGAGGCGAACAGCACCGTGGACCACTGGCCTGCGATGGGTTCCAGCGCGCGGGCCGCATCGGCAGCGTCGCTAATCTGGACGCCCGCCGGAAACAGCACCGTACCGGTCGTGATGATAATGAAGCCCGCAATGATATCAGCAGCGATCGAGCCGCTCACGGTATCAATACGCTGCAGCACGATGTCGTCCTCACCCGCATTCTTATCGACCACGTTATTCTGCGCCAAAAAGATCATCCACGGCGCAATGGTGGTGCCGATCGTGGCAACTACCAGCGACACGTAGCTGGGGTCGTTTTGAATATTGGGCACGACCAAATCGACCGCGACCTCGCCCCAGTTGGGGCCGGCCATAAAGGCGGCAACGATATAGGTCACGAACACGCAGCTCACCAGCAGCAAAATCTTCTCGATGCGCTGGAAACTGCCCGACATGGTAAGCATCCACACCAGCAGCGCCACGAGCGGCACCGAGATGCTCGCCGGAACGCCAAACAGGGCAAGGCCACTCGCGATACCCGCGAACTCCGAGATGGTCACCGCCGTGTTGGCGATCAACAGCGCCGCCATGGCCAGCACGCTCCTGCGCACGCCAAAGCGCTCGCGAATGAGCGACGCCAGGCCCTTGCCTGTGACGCAACCGCAACGCGCCGCGGTCTCCTGCGTCACGACGAGCAGCACGGTCATGACGGGAAGCATCCAGAGCATCTTGTAACCATAGCTGGCGCCGGCGCTGGAATACGTGGCGATGCCGCCGGCGTCATTACCCGAAAGCGCCGCCAACAGACCGGGGCCCATGGCGCCAAAGATGGCCGCAATGGTCAGCTTTTGCCTAGTGCTCGCCTTTTGCTTCGTGTTTTGCACGCGACCACCTAACCCATGACTGACATGGTGAGCAGCACCGCGGCGATGCAGTACGCCACGCACGAGATCATGACGGCAATGACGTTCATGGCGGTGCCCGACGTGTTGAGATCATGCTCGTCGCGCCAGAACAGCACCATCAGATAAATCACGGCGCTCATGTTGCCAACCAGGCAAATGACGGCAGCGATATTAAAGCAGCCGATAAAGAGCTGCTCCTCAAACATAGAGGCATCGGGAAACGCAGCGGTACGCACCAGTTGCGCGCACAGATAGGTCACGAGCGACAGAATCAGGCCCATACCGGTGCTCTGGAAGAAGAATCCCAGGTAGGGCTTAGGCTCGTCGTCGTGGCCGTCGTACTCCAAGAAGTAGTTCTTGACGAACGACACCATGCGCGAGGCCGCCAGCAGCACGAGCGGCATGGCGCACATGGGAAACACCACCAGACGCGCGGAGCCGAGCGCCGTTCCCAGCACGGTTGCCATAAGGCACGAGGCAATGCCCCACACGACAACCCAGTACTGGCGATGCACAAACCAGCTGAGCACGTTCGTCGAGTCGTCTGACGCGCTATCACCCGAGCCGACACCGGCAATCTGCAGGTCCTCCTGATGCTCCTCGGCGATAACGTCCATGGCGTCGTCGAAGGTTACGATACCCAGGATATGACGGTTCTCGTCGCAGACAGGGATGGCAACCAGGTCGTACTTGGTCATCTCGTCCGTCACGTCTTCCTGGTCCTCGTCGGGCGACACATAGACCAGGTCGCGATAGGCCAGCTGACCCAGCGTGGCGTCGCGGTCGGCTACGATCAGCGTGCGTAGCGAAAGCACGCCCGTCAGCATGCCGCTCGGATCCTCGGTATAGACGTAGTAGACGCTCTCGAAGTCCTCATCGAGCTGGCGGATCGCCTCGATGGCGTCAGCGACCGTCGCCGTGGCGGGCAGGGAAACAAACTCCGAGGTCATGATGCGGCCGGCGGTGTTGTCCTCATACCCCAGCAAGTTACGAATCGCCTTCTCCTCCTTGACGCCCATCAGACGCAGGAGTTTCTCGGCCTTTTCGTAATCGAGCTCGTCGATCAGGTCGGCGGCATCGTCCGGATCCATCATGGCCAGCATCGACGACGCGTCCGTGTCGGACAGGCCCTCGAGCATCTCGGTCATAAGCTCGTCATCATCGAACTCCGAGATGGCCTCGGCGGCCTGGGCGGTGTCGAGCTGCGCAAATACCTGCGCACGCAGGCGCGGGTCGAGCTGCTCGATAATGTCGGCAATATCGGCAGGGTGCAGCTCGCCGAGCGTCTTGTGCGACACCGAAAGCTGAATGTTCTTAGTCGAGCGGTCGAGCAGGTCCATGTAGGACCAAGCGATGATGTCCTCGCCAAGCGGCTTGCCCAGATGCTTCATAAAGCCCTCGACGGCATGCTCGAGCGCGGGGCTAATCGCGCGCAGCAGGCCGCGAGCGCCCACCTCGGCACCCAGCAAACGCAGCTGATTTTCGCCCGACATGGAAAACTTGATGTCGTTGACGCGCACGACCTTCATGCCCTGCGTGTCGACGATCTGCTTGTTGAGCACGTCACGCGCAAGTAGCAGCTCGGTCGGCTGCAAATACGAAAAGCGAATATTGGTCGCAGATGTATTGAGGTACACGCCCGTCTCGTCGATACGGTCGACCCATTTGCGCCAGCTGATCATAAACGGCGTCTTGCCGGGACCGCGGAACGCGAGCGACGTCACGTGCGGAAAAACTTCGCCGGTGGCAATGCCAAAATCGTTCACTACGCCGAGTTTTTCGCCATCGACGTCCAAGACCGGCAGTTTGAGCATCTCACTCAGATAATTCAATGGTGCTCCCCATCATTATTCCTTCGGACTGCGACCGTGATGGCACGCACTCCGTGGACTTCTGGATATGTATACGCATACGCGGGCGGCACGCCGCTCGGCGCTCACACCCCGTGCATGCGCAAGAAGCACCTGCAAGGGGTCATCGACTGTATGGTCGAGGTTTGGATTTCACCTGTAACCTTTCTCTTGACCCTTGTTATCCGCAGTAACTATAGCATCAGCATCGCGCCGTAGCGCCGAATTTATGCGTTGCACATTGCAGGTATACCAAACGCTGACGCATCCGTGACATAGTCATTGGGGACGTTCTTAAACGACTATTCCGTGGTGTCGTCATTTTCGGCGAGCTGGGGGAACACAGCGTTTTTGGGCATGGTGACCTTCGTCAGCGAGGTGAGCTTTTTGCTCAGCGATGTATCCGTCTTGACCAGGTCGCTCAACGTCACGATTTTGTAGCCGTCGGCAATAAGCCCGTCGATAATCTGCGGCAGCGCCTCGAGCGTCTGCTCGGAGCACTCATCGCTATCGGTGAGCAGCACGATATTGCCCGGCGTCACCGAATTCAGCACCGTCGAGACCTGCTCGTCGGCACCGTTAAGCAGCCAATCGCCCGAATCGATATTCCACGAGACCACCGCGGACACCAAATCCATCGAGTCGATCCAGTTTTGCTCGTCAAAGGCGGCGTACGGGGCACGCAGCAGCATCGTCTTCACGCCGGTCGCCGACTTGATGGCGTCGGTGCCCTTCGAAATTTGCTTGCGCACCGTCTCGCGGTCCTCGCCCTTGAGCGAATCGTCGCTGTAGCTGTTGGAACCGATCTCACATCCGGCATCGACAATTGCCTTGGCCGTAGCGGGGTTGCCCTCCACGCTATCGCCTGAGAGGAAGAACGTTGCAGCGACGCCCTTCTCTTTGAGCACCTGCAAAATCTGTTTGGTAGCGCCACTGGGGCCCTCGTCAAACGTCAGAGCCACGACCTTCTCATTGCCCTTGGGCGCCACGCTGGCACAGGCGACGATGCAATCGGTGGCGGGCACGACCTCGCCGCGGTCCTGCGTCTTACCCGACTGCTCGCCGACCCATACCTCGGAGCGACCCTGAACGCCCCAGGTTTTGACATACTCAATGGCACCCGTGCCCTCGACCTTAAGCTTTGGCTCGATAGTCGTGGCCTGGACCTCGTGCTTTTCGTACACGTTGCGGCCATCCTTGACCGTCACCTTCTCGCCACCCGCAAGCTCGCGACTATCCCATTTGCCTTGCTTCACGCGCTTGCCGTCGACCTTCACCGACAGCTTTTCGCCGCCATGGCGCTTGAGCACGCTGTCGTCGACGGCCAGCAGATCGCCGGCGTCGTACGTTTCGGTCAGGCTTTGATCGTCGATAAGATTCTGCAACGTAGAGCCCACGCGCACCGCGGTCTTTTGCCCGTTGAGTTCCACGTCCACGCTGCGGTTGACGTAGCCCACGACGGCAGCGATAAACAGTACGAGCGCGCAACCCACGGCGATGAGCGCATAGGGCAGGCGAGACGGTCGACGCGGCGAGCGCCCGTTGCCGATGCGCGCGCTGCGATCGCTAAACCCACGGCTATGGTTGAGGTACATCGCGCCGGGCTTACGGCGACGTCGACGCTGACCGCTGGGCAGCTGCCCCAGGTCGCGGCGCGCCGTCGGACGCGCACCCGAGCGCCCGTTTAAGTTAGATCCGTTTTGGCGCATGTGCCCTCCCCCATAAACACAGCGAGCCGGAGCAACATGTCTCCGGCTCGCCTCCCATCATTTGGTACGTCGCTATTTGCTAGCTTTTGACGAGCCCCCGCTCGCCTTTTGATATTCGTCCTTAAAGGCCTTGAACATACCGCGCGTCTTGCCGAGCTGCTTGCCCAGTGCGCGGCTGCCCTTGTCCACGGCGACCGACCCCTTGTCATCGAGCACCTTGGCGCCCTTCTTGACCTTATCGCCCACCACGACACTGGCCTCGGCAGCCTTAGCGGCCGCGCCGCCCGAATACCCGAGCGACTTGACCTCGTCCGAGACAATCATCGCGCCGTTCTCGTAGCCGCGCAGCATCGTCGGCGGCACCTGCGTGTCGCCCACCAACATGCTCGATGCGGCGCTGGCGGTCACATAGAACGTCTGCACAATGCCCGAGCGCGGCTTGAACTCAACGTCCGAGCAGCAGCCCACGACATCGCCCGATTCCGTGCGCACGTCCATGCCAACCCAGATGATGCAATCGTCCAGGTTGATATCGAGGCGCTTGGCCGCGGCGGCATCGTAGGTGCCCTTGACATCATCGACCGCAACAGCACCCTCATAGACGCCGATGGCATCGAGTGCCACAAAGCGGTCGGGGCGCTCGATCATACCCGCGATATCGGACTGGCGGACCATAAAGCCCACCACGCGCGTGCCGCCCGGGGTAAAGACGGGAAAGTGAATCTTGCCGAGCTTTTTAGGGCTGCGCGGCGTGCCGTCCTTTTTGGTGCGCTTGTCTTCGGCAGGCTTACGATAAACCTTGACGCCGACAAAATCCCCTGCGCGCATTATGCCTCGGTCGAGGACTCCGTGGCCTCGGTGCCGGCCTCGGTGACGTTCTCGACCACGACGTCGGCAGCGGGCGTCACGTTGCCGCCCGAGATGGCGTCGTTGAGCTGCTCGCGAAGCTGGTCCATGCGCTCGCGGGCCAGGTCGACCTTGGCGCGCAGGTCATCGGTCTTGGCGTCGACCATCGGACCAAAGTCGTTGACCGCGGCACGAGCCTCCTCGGCACTGTGCTCGTAGGTGTCACGCATGTTGTCCCAGGCGTCGTTGGCGATATCGGCGGCCATGGCGCGGGTCTCGGCACCCGAGCGCGGGGCCAGAGCAACGCCGATGATAGCGCCGGCGGCAGCACCAAAGAGCGCACCGGAGACAAAGCTGAAAGTCTTTCCCATGATCATTCCTCTCCTGCGGGCACCTCGATGCCCACCGTTTGAATGCTGTCCATTATACCCGCAGCGCAACACTTGCCGTCGCGCTCATCTGCGTACGGTAAAAGCGCAGGTACATGATGGTGATAAGCGAGTGAGCCTACTCCTGCGGCATAGCCGGCATGGCGACCGTGGCGGCCGGGTTCTCGCCGGCGCCATCGACGAGCGGCAGGTTGCCCTCGTGCGCCGAGCCGGACGGGGCCGTTGCCGCACCGCCAAAGACGGCCGCGGGGGCCTCGTGGTTCTCGGCGACCGCACCCTCGGTATCGATTGGCATCTGCGGCTCGTCGTCAAAGCTCGGGACGCCTTGGGGCTCCGCAGGCTCGGGCTCAGCAGGCGCCTCGGCAACAGGTTCAGTGTCGGCATCGGCAGGAGCGTCGCCCTCGGGCGCATCCTCGGCCACGTCCTCGCCGTTCGCAGCGGCAACGGCCTCGTGCGGGTCCTTGCCCTCGGCCTCGGCACGCATGCCCAGCACCAGGTTGCGCAGGCCCGCGACCGTACCTTCCACGTCGGGGGCCGGCTGATCGGCATGCAGGTACGCCCAGTCCATCATAAAGGTCGCCGACGACAGCGCGCCGATGGCCAACGCATCGTCGGGACACGAAAGCTCGACCTCAAAGACACGCTCGTCATGCTCGCTCACGCGGGTGCGACCGCACGAGATGCTGCCGGCAAGACCGGTCTCGTTCATGAGCTCGACCGTCACGTGCTCCAGCAGGTGGCAAAGCTCGGTCTGACCCATGCAGTCCTGGAACTCGCGGCCCGAATCGCCCAGGCACAGATGCTTGGCAATCGCGGGCACCAGGTAGTACACGCGCGCCGTGGCCTCGATATCCTCCGAGGTCATGAGCGGCATGCCGGGGTTCACCAGCACGTGCGCGCAAATCTTGTCCTCGCCGACGGTGACCTTAAGGATGTTGAACAGGCCTGCCATAACTCTCCCCTACTCTTCCTTGCCCTACTCGTCGCCATCGTGCGGATCCGCAGAGCCCGCACCCGACGCCGCCGGCTTCTCTGCCGAGGACTCGGAATCCTTCTTATCGGTTTCGGCCGGAGCGATCACGCGAATGAGCGAGATGCGCTGGCCACGCATCGACTGCACCTTAAACTTGTACCCCGCGACCTCAAACACCTCTCCGATGTCGGGCACCGAGTCGCAAAGCTCCAAAATCCAGCCGGCGATGGTCTCATAATCATCGCTTTCCTCGAGCGGCCAACCAAGCTCAATCGCGTCATCGCACGAAAAACGCCCATCGACAAGCCACTCACGGCGCGAAAGGCGCGTGAGGTACTTGTTGTCGGGGTCGAACTCGTCCTCGATCTCGCCCACGATCTCCTCGACGATGTCCTCGATGGTAATGATGCCGGCCGTGCCGCCGTACTCGTCCACGACGACCACGATCTGGTCGTGCGAGGTCTGCATCTCGGACAGCAACGGCAGGATGTCCTTGGTGTCGGGCACAAAGGTGGCGTCGCGCAGATAATCGGCGATGGGCTGGTCGCCCTTGCCGTCGAGCGCGGGCTGGATCAGGTCCTTGATGTGCGCGATGCCCGCGACGTTGTCGGGATCCTCGTGGTAGACGGGGATGCGGCTGAAGCCGGTCTGGCGCATGGTGGACAGCACGTCGGCGACCGTCTCGTCGTCCTCGCACATGGTGGTGTCCACGCGCGGGACCATGACCTCGCGGGCAACAGTGTCGCCCAGGTCGAAGATCTCGTGGATCATGCGCTTTTCCTCGTCGAGCAGGTCGTCCTGCTCCGAGACCATGTACTTGATCTCTTCCTCCGAGACGTTTTGGCGGTCGTCGGCGCTCTTGATGCGCAGGATGCGGGCCAGGCCATCGGAGCAGGCACCGGTCAGCCACACGAGCGGGCGGGCGATCTTTTGGAACACGGAAAGCGGCCCCACGACCTGCTTGGATACGCCCTCGGCGTTAGCGAGGCCGATGCGTTTGGGCACGAGCTCGCCGATCACGATGGACACAAAGGCGACGGCGACGGTGATGATGACCGGCGCCAGGCCGCGCGCGATGGCGGAAAGCGGCGCGATGCCAAAGCTCATGAGCCACGTGGCAAGCGGGTCGGACAGGCTCGTCGAGGCGACGGCGGACGAGGCGAAGCCCACGAGCGTGATGGCGACCTGGATGGTGGCGAGCAGCTGGTCGGAGTCGGCGGCCAGCTTAATGGCGCGCTCGGCGCGCTTGTCGCCTTCCTCGGCATCGTGCTCCAACACGGCGCGCTTAGCCGTGGTGAGCGCCATCTCGGACATGGAGAAGTAGCCGTTGATGAGGGTCAAAACGAGGGTGGTGATAAGGGAGATGGTTATGTCCATCGGGAGTTTCTCGAACCTCCAAGATTCGGGACGTTAGGGTAAAACGTTGATGGCGGATAGGGCAATTGCGCTGGCGACCGAGCGGGGGCACGGGCGCTGGCGTGGTCGCTAGATTACGAAGAGGATCACCGCCATGAACTGGAAGATGCTGCCGGCGAGCACCCACAGGTGAAACACGCTGTGCAGATAGCGCACGTTTTTGGCGATATAGAACGGCACGCCCGCGGTGTAGCACACGCCGCCGACGGCGAGCAGGGCAAGCGCCACAGGGTTGAGCAGTGCCACAAGTTCGGGCAGCTTAAAGACAACGAGCCAGCCCATCAGCAGGTAGACCAGGCCACTTACCCAGTGCGGTTGACGCTCGCGCATAAAGCACTCGAGGGCGATGCCGATAATGGCGATGGCCCATACGGCAAAGAACAGCATAGGACCGCCGTCGTTTGCGAGCGTGATGAGACAAAACGGCGTATAGCTGCCGGCTATGAGCAGGTAGATGCAGCTATGGTCGATGATGCGAAACACGCGCTTGGCGCGAGCGGGCTGAATCGCATGGTAGAGCGTGGAGGCAAGGTATTCGAGGATAATGCTGACACCATAGACAATCGCCGCGGCCATGTGGGCCGGGCCTCCGCCGCGCAGGGCGGCGAATACGATCAGGAGCACCAGACCCGCGATACCCAGCAGGCAGCCGACACCATGGGTGACGGAGTTCATGATCTCCTCGCCCACCGTGTAGTGTGGAACGGCCGCGGTCTTGGGTCGCGGCTTAGAACTGTCGCTCGAATCGGACATGCCGGTTACATCCTCCAACGTAAAGAGTTCTCAACACTATATCAAAGCGTCTAGGTACGTGCGAAATTTGCACCATACGTGACCCTTTGTTTACCCATTCTTTGCCTGTTGACGCATCAACGGCGAACGTCCATAATGCGCTTGCATTAAATGTTGACGTATTAACATCTTATAGGAGAATACCGCATGGCTCAAAACGCACGTTCCCATCGAAAGCTCAAGATGGCCGGCATCGTTGCACTGGTGGTTGTCGTTGTGCTGCTCGGATTTGCCGGCAACTTTCTGTTTGACTTCGCGCTGAATCCCCAAGCGCCGTACACCATGAAGATGATGCAGGATAGCAAGAACGACAAAGAAGGCGAGCAGCCGGATGCCGAGGACACCGAGGCGCGGGCATGGTTTAAAGAGAATCGCAAGAGCAGCAGCCTCACCGCAGATGACGGAACCGAGCTCGCCGCTTGGTTTTTTGCCGCCTCGGAGAACACCCACGATTACGCCGTCTGCCTGCATGGATATACCAACGAGCCCATCGGCATGGCCCGATACGTCAAGCGATTCCACGACCGCGGCATGAACGTGCTCGCGCCTGCCGCCCGCGCCCACGAGCGCTCCGGCGGCGACTATATCGGCATGGGCTGGCCCGAGCGCCTCGATGTCGTTGCATGGATTGGGCGGATCGTTCAGGCTGACCCCGAGGCGCGCATCCTGGTCTTTGGCGAGTCGATGGGTGCAGCAACTGCCATGAACGTCGCGGGGGAATCTCTACCCGCAAACGTAAAATGCATTATCGAGGACTGTGGTTATACGAGTGTTTGGGACGAGTTTTCCCTGCAACTCAAGGACGTGTTCGGCCTGCCCAGCTTTCCCTTGCTCGATGTAGCAAACTTGGTGTGCAACGTGCGCGCGGGCTACGACTTTCATAAGGCGAGCAGTGTGGAGCAACTCAAACACGCGACGGTTCCCATGCTGTTTATCCACGGCGACCAGGACACCTTTGTGCCGTACAGCATGCTCGACCAAAACTACGACGCGTGCGCCAGCAAGGTCAAGCAAAAGCTCACCATCCATGGCGCCACCCACGCCAAGAGTGCGCAAGTTGACCCCGAGCTCTACTGGAACACAGTCAACAACTTCCTCGACGAGTATTTTTAGGCGAATAGCAACGTCTGAGGCTTTATCTGACCCCCTATTTTCGGAAGTATGCGGCAAAATCTGGAACTGCCGACCAGACCACAGTTTTACCAACAATTTATCAGGGGTTTTGTTGCCAAAAATCGGTTTGTGATCGGCGGTATTCGATTTTTCACCGCACTTCCGAAAAGCCGCCCGTGGGCACTGTGCTCACGGGCGGCCTTTGCTAACGTTGCGCTACAAAAATGCTTGTTTTGTCCAATAGCTAGGCGCTATTTGACCTCGATGAGCTCGTACTTGCTCGTGCCCAGGCCGATCTTCTCGGCATGCGCGATGCACGCGCGCCAGTCGGTGTCGGGATGCGTGATGCAGAAGGGGTCGTGCGCCTGCTCGCCCTCCAGATGCTCGTGATTGTGCTCCATCTTGGCCGCGCTATCGGTGAGCTCGGTGTTGGGCAGCGGCTCGGATGCCATGACGGCATCGGCGCAGGCCTGGTCGATGGCGACCGGGTCGAAGCTCGCGAACATGCCGATATCGTTGACGATGGGCGTGTCGTTTTCGGGATGGCAATCGCAGTTGGGGCTGATATCCATGGCAAGCGAAATATGGAAGCTCGGGCGTCCGTCGACAACGGCCTTCGTATACTCGGCGATCTTGTAGTTGAGCACGTCGGCCGCGGCGTCATAGCCGGGCCTGATGGCGTCCTGGTTGCACACGCCGATGCAGCGGCCGCAGCCCACGCAGCGATCGTGGTCGATAGCGGCGACGTGAACCGTGCGGGTGTTGCCGTTGGCAAGCTCGCGCTCGCGGGTGTCGTCGAACGAGATAGCGTCGTGAGCGCAGATCTTTTCGCAGGCACGGCAGCCAACGCAGTGCTCGGTCGCGACGTTCGGCTTGCCGGCGGCATGCTGCTCCATCTTGCCGGCACGGCTGCCGCCTCCCATGCCCAGGTTCTTCATGGCACCGCCAAAACCGGCCTGTTCATGGCCCTTAAAGTGGGTGAGGCTGATCACGATATCGGCATCCATGAGTGCCTGACCGATCTTGGCCTCGCGCACGTACTCGCCGCCCTCGACCGGGACGAGCGCCTCGTCGGTACCCTTGAGGCCGTCGGCGATGATGATCTGGCAGCCCGTGGCATACGGGGTAAAGCCGTTCTGATAGGCGGTATCGATGTGCTCGAGCGCGTTTTTGCGGCTACCGACGTAGAGCGTATTGCAGTCGGTGAGGAAGGGCTTGCCGCCCAGCTCCTTCACGACATCCGCGACGGCGCGGGCGTAGTTGGGGCGCAAAAAGCTCAAGTTGCCCAACTCGCCAAAGTGAATCTTGATGGCGACGAACTTGTTCTCAAAGTCGATCTGCTCGATACCGGCGTGACGGATGAGGCGCTTGAGCTTGTCGAGCTGGCTCTCGCGAGCATGCGTGCGCAGGTTGGTGAAGTACACCTTAGCGGGTGCAGTTGCGGTCATAGATATATCCCCTCGGTCTATATGGCGTTACAGACATAAGAGGATGGTACCAGTTAAAGCAGAGTTAAAGTCAAGCGCGACACCTTGTCATTGGGGACGTTCTTAAACGACTACTCTTGGACTTTGAGGGCCTCGGCCAGGCTCACGCGCGTGATAGAACGCGTGTGTAGCAGCGCCACGACCAGGTAGGTCGCAAAGCCAATGCCGACGCATGCAACCATGGACCAAGCGGGCACGTAGATCTCGATATTGCCGTTGTAGGCGAGCAGCATCGAGCGGAAGATGGCCGTGAGCGAGCCGATAATGACCGGCAGACTCAGCACGAGCGACGCCACCACGCACAGCGTGATCGAGCGGATGTACAGATGCGAGATCTCGCTATCGCGATAGCCAAAGACTTTCATGTAGCTGATCGACCGGGCGCTGTGGTCGATCACAGCCTTGGTCAGCAGGTACATAAACAGCAGGAAGATAAACACCGCGAGCCCAACCATCATTCCGATCATTTTGCTCATCATGCCGATAAACTGGTCGCCCACGGCGCGCATGTCGTCGGGCGTGGTGTCGCCGGCAAAGTAACGAGCATCGAGATCGAGCTTCTCGTCGCTCACATAGCCGTTAAAGTAGGCGGCGTCGTTGTCGAACAGCTCGTTAAAGTCGTCGATACTCATATAGATATTCATGTCCGACTTGGAGCCCCAGGCACAGTCCTTGCCCGCGTACTCAAGGGAATAATGCTCGCCCTCGTACTTGTCGCCGAGCGTGACCTTCTGGCCCTTGCTCCAGCCAAACTTATCGAGCAGACCGCCGCCAAAGACGACGCGTCCATCGCCGACGTTGAGGTCTTTCCAATAGCGCGAATCGGATGAAATGCCGTAGACGGAAATCGTCTCCTCGCCATTACCATCGCCGCGGTCGTATTGCAGCTGGTAAACGGCGTATTTCTCGGCCTGCGCGATTGCGCCCGCGCCGTTGTCGGTCGTATTGACCGGGTGGATATCGTCGTTGTCAGTGTCGATCTTAGAGGCCTTGTCGATCAGGTCGATAGCCTCGTCACGGTCGCAGCCGAGGGCATCGGCAAGATCGTCAAGGCGCGCGTAGAGCGCATCTTTCTTGTCCTGGACCTTGGCAAGCGCGTCCTGCGCTGCGGTCAGGCTCTCGGCAGACGGAGATGCGGTCGCAGCATCGGCTGCCGCCTGCGCCGCATCGGCCGCGTCGTCAAGCTCGTCATCGGCATCCTGGGCGGCGGTGAGGAGCGCGCCGTCAACCGACTGCAAGCGCTCGAGTGCCGACCACTGCTCGCGCTCCTCGGCGGTGCCCTCGAGCTCCAGCGGCGCCTTGAGCGTGTACTGGTGCTCGGCGACCAGGCTCGTCTTCAGGTTGTCCGCGTAGTGCGTCATCGTGGGCAGAATCGCCAGGCCAAAAAGCATCAGCAGCGACGCAAATGCAATGCCCACGAAGAGCGTGGCGAAGTTGCCCAGGTTGCGCAGGAAGATACGCAGGCGGAAGCGCGAGACAAAACCCATGCGCTCCGGCAGCTGCAGGCCGCGCTTGGTACCCGATTTGCCGCTCGCCTCGTGACGAAGGAATTGCAACGGCGTCTTGCCCATTTTGCGAAGCAGGCCCACCAGCGTGATGAGGATGAGCGCGGCGGCGGGAACCACGGCGCACTTCACAAAGATCTCCCAGCTCCAGTACACCTGGAAGGGCGGCAGGCTGTACGAACCGTAATAGAGGCTGCGCATGGGCTCGGTAAAGAACACAACGCCGAGTGCAGTGCCCAAAAGCGCCGCGACCACGCCCACGATGGCGGGAAGCGCGAAGTAGTGCAGCACGATCTCGCGTCGACGATAGCCGCTGGCGAGCAGCGTGCCGATGATGGCGCTCTCCTCCTCGATGGTGGCGTCGGTAAGGACCACAAAGACAAACGCCATAATCACGATGATGATGTCGAGCAGCGTCATCCACATCATGGAGTCGCCGTCTACGTCGTCGCGTGCGTAGCCAATGCCCTGGTTGGAATCGGCGTCGATGAGGTCATCCACGCGTGCATCGGCATCGGTCAGCGCCTCGACCATATCCTGCTCCGCATCGATGCGATCCGCGGTGGGGAGGTCGCAATCGGTAAAGATAAAGGAATAGGTGTAGGCAGGCGCGCCACCGGCGTCCTCAAGCGCGGCAAAGCCGGCGTCGGTGACCTCGGCCACGCCGTACGTGATGGTGTTCACCGTAAAGTCCGAATTGTCGAGGAACAGCGCCTGGCTATCGGGCTGGGTCATGATGCCGCAGATGGTGTAGGTGCGACCCTCGAGCTCGACTCTATCGCCCACGGACAGGTTGTTATTGGTGGCAAAGACACGGTCGATGGCCACCTCGTCATCCGTCTTGGGCTCCTTGCCCTCACAGTAGGACGCGATATCGACCTTGGTGCGGTGCGCATAGGTGCGCAGCGTGCGCTTGGTGCCGTCGTCGCCGGCGGTCTTTTTTATGATGGCGTCGATGGAGAAATTCTTGTAGAGCGTGACGCCGCCGACGTCGTCGGCCGCGTCCTCGGCGGCCTTGAGTTGATCGTCGGTAGCCTCGAAGGAGGTGGTCACGCGGCCGTCCTCAATCGTGTACGCATTGCGCATGTCGTCGATAAGGCAACCGATGGAATGCGCCGCGAGCAAAAAGCCCGAGGTGAGAGCGATGCTTCCGCACATAAGCAAAAAGATTCCCAGGTACTTGCCGATATTGCGGCGCAGCTCGCGCGGGAGACGTTTTGCGAGAGGTGTCATGGCGCCGCCTACCAATCGAGTTCGGCGGCCGCGACGGGCGACTCGTTGAGCTCATCCTCGACGATGCGCCCGTCGCGCAGGCGCAGCACGCGATTTGCCATGCGCGCGATGGCGGCATTGTGGGTGACAATGATGATGGTGCAGCCGTAGGTGCGGTTTACATCCTCCATGAGCTGCAAGATTTCCTTGGACGTCTTGTAATCAAGCGCGCCCGTGGGCTCGTCGCACAGCAGCAGACCCGGGTTTTTGACGAGCGCGCGGCCGATGGCACAGCGCTGCTGCTGGCCACCCGAAACCTGGCGCGGAAACTTGTTGCGGTGCTCGTAGAGGCCCAGTGAACGCAGCAGGTCGTCGACATTGAGCGGGTTTTTGGACAGGTGCGCCGTGACCTCGATGTTCTCCTTGATGGTGAGATCGGGCACCAGGTTGTAGAACTGGAAGACAAAGCCCAGCTCACGGCGGCGATACTCGCCCAGGTCGGTAGGCTTAAGCACCGTGAGGTCGCAGCCGTCCACCAGAATAGAGCCGGCATCGGCATCCTCCAGGCCGCCGATCAGGTTAAGAAACGTCGATTTGCCCGAACCCGAAGGCCCCAGCATGACGCAGATCTCGCCACGATTGATGGACGTGTCGATGCCATCGAGTACCGTCAGGCGCGCATCACCGTCGCCGTAGTGCTTTTTGAGATCCTTAACCTGGACGTAGGCTTTCTGCGTTGCCATGGTATCCCCCACTGTTAGCCTCATACTACTTTATGAGCGTAATAGTAAACCTTGGCGAACTATTTTGGAGCGAGGCTTGGGATTTATTTCAGACTGGTCATTGGGGACGCTCTTAAATGACTAGGTGACTAGGCGCGGGATTTGTTGTGGGCGAGGGCTAGGCCTACGGCGGCGATGGCCGCGGCAAAGAGCACCGTGACGCCCAGGTCGCAGGCGATGTCACCCAGCACGGCGGACGTCAAATCCGAGGCAAGCGCCTTGCCGATCGCGTCGTTCACCCAATATGTCGGCACAAAGTGCGCCACGGTCTGCACGGCCGATCCCATGAGCGACAGCGGCATCCAGGCGCCGCCCAAAAACGTCATGAGCATGCCAAGCAGGTTGCCCACACCGTTGAGCAGCTCCTCGCGCGCGCCCAGACTCGAAAGGGCAAAGCCAACGGCCAGTGGCGTGCATGACAGGGCAAACGTCGCCGCCAGTGCCAGGCACACACGCCCCACGCCGACCTCGGCGACCGCGCCGGCAAAGCCCACGACGCCCATCATGCTCGACACAAACCAGATGCAGACGGTGAGTACGGCGGCGGCCGCAAACACGACAAGCGAACGCTGGCGCTCGGAGATTGGGCCGGCATCCATACGACGCACGCGCTCGGGCTCGTTCATGCCCGAGAACACCAGCCCCACCGACACGATGACCGACGAGATAATCGCGTACGCACCAAAGTTGAAGTACGACTCGAGCGTGGCGGCGGCCGTCGAGTCGACCTTGACCCGCTCGATCTCGACCTCGGCACGCTCGGCAGCGGCATGTTCGGCAGCCTTGGCAACGTCACCGTTGGAGGCAGTGGGCTCAAGCGCCGCCGCAGCGCCCGCGAGTGAGATCCAGCGCGAGGCCTCGGCAGACGAAAGCGCCGCCGCCATGGTGCCAGCGCCGTAGGTCACATCGAGCTTGGGCAGGGACTCCCCCGCGCGGGCGGCTACAACGAGGTCGTCCTCAAACCCCTCCGGGATAAAGAACACGCAGTCGGCGCTGCCCTTGGCGCTGTTGCTCTTGGAGAGCGCGTCCGCGAGGTCGTAGGTGCCGTCGCCGACGCCCGTGACCAGCTCAAAGCGCGAACCCAGATGCTTGGTAAGCGCACGCGAAAGATCGCTGTCGTCGCGATCGACCACGATCACGTTGGCATCGTAGGGCTTGTACTCGGTGAGCTGCGACGAGTTCCAGCTCACCGATGCCGCGATAAACACACCCATGAGCGAGATGAACACCGTATAGATAAGCAGATAGAGCGGGTGTGCGAGCGCCATGCGAAGCGCAGTCTTAAAGGTGCTCATAGCGGCTCCTTCCAAAGATCAGCGTGGCGGCGGCAACGAACAGCAGCGCCATCAGGGCGAGCGCGCCGGCGCGAACGGCAAAGGGGCCCAGGTCCTCAAAGAAATACAGGCGGTTGAACATGTCGCAGATGAGCTTGACGGGGTTGAGCCAGCACTCGGCCGGGCAGGCGCGGGCGACGTCGTCGGCAAGCGCCATCGCCGGCTCGCCGTAGAGGCCGGCGAACAGGGCGCACGTGGTGGCAAAGCCCGTGAGGATGCCCGACTTGGACGCCTTGCCGCCCTTAACGGGAAGCGTGCCCACAAAGAGTCCCAAGCCCGTGGCGGCAAGCGCGGAAGCGGCGCCGCCCACCAAACACAGTCCCTCGCGCCCGCCAAAGTCGATGCCCACGACTAGGCGCACGTAGCCGATCGCAATCGCCATCGAGGCAAAGGAGACCAGCCACGAGCCCACAAAGATACCGGCCAGTGACGCCGTTTTGGAAAGACCACCCACGCAGCGACGTGCGCCAAGGCCGGACAGATTGGGCTGCAGATCGACGACGCTCAAGGCGGCAAACTCGGCAGACATCATCGCCACCAGACCAAAGAGCGCATAGTAGTAGATGACCGTGCCATCGGGCGTGGTACGCGTCAGGCTCACGCGACGGGTGCCGCCCTCGAGCGACAGGGCGCGCGCAACCGCCTCCGGGTCGGCGAGCGCCGCTGGGTTGTCCTGGGCAATTTGGGACATGAGCTCGGCATTTTGTGTATACGAGCTTGCCACCGTCTCCAGGATGCTGCGATCGGTGAGCACCGACGACGCACGCGAGCCGTCATAACTCGATAGCAGCGTGAGTTTGGGCGTGCCCGCGTCGTCGACCGTATAGATGCCCGCGACCTCGCCGGCCTTAAGCGCACGGCTCGCGTCGGCTGCGTCGTCGCACTCGTGGATCTCGAGCAGTTGGTCGTCGCCTTCCTTGGCAAGCGAAGCCGCCACGTTCTTAAAGGTCGAGGCGTCCCAGGCCTCGTCCGCCACGATGGCAACCGGCACCGGATCGACCGTGCCGTCGGAGCTGAGGTTCGCAAACATAAACATGAACATCGTGGAAAGCGCGATGGGAAAGAGAGCGCCCCAAACCCACGTGCTCGGCCGGCGCAGCAGCGTCTTGACCGTGGTGATGATGGTGTTGAACATGGCTGCCCCCCTAGTCGCGCAGCTCGCGGCCGGTGATCTCGAGGAACACGTCGTTGAGGGTCGGCGGCTCGCTCCACACGCGGCCGAGCGCCACGTCGGCGGCGCGCAGCGTGTCGAGGATGTCGACCAGGTTATGCGGGCTCGCTTCGCAGGTGCAGACGAGCTCGCCGCCGGACAGCTCGACTGAAAGCACGTGCTCGAGGGCGCGCAGCCGCTCGACCGTGGCCGACTCGACGGCGCCGACCTCGACCGTCACGCGCTCGCCCATCTGAATCATGCGCTTGAGCTCGTCGTTAGTGCCCTGCGCCAGCACGCGCCCGCCGTCCATGATCATGATGCGGCTGCAAATCTGCTCGACTTCCTCCATGTAATGGCTGGTATACACCACCGTGGCGCCCTCGTCGCGCAGGCGGCAGATGCCCTCCAGGATGGCGTTGCGGCTCTGCGGGTCGACCGCCACCGTGGGCTCGTCAAAAAAGATGAGCTCGGGCTTGTGCGCGATGCCGCAGGCGATGTTGAGGCGACGCGCCAGGCCGCCCGAGAGCTTGCCGGGGCGGAACTTGGTAAAGTCACCCAGCCCGACAAAGTCAATCGCCTCGTCCACCAGCGCACGGCGACGCTTGCGATCGTTAACGTAGAGACTGCAGAAATAGTCGATGTTCTCGCGCACCGTGAGCTCGTCAAACACCGCCACCTGCTGCGGCACCACGCCGATGCGGCGCTTGAGGTCATAGCGGGCGGGCGTCATGGGTTCGCCGAACAGCTCGATGGTGCCTTTGTCGTAGGCAAGCAGCTGCAAAATGCAGTTGATGGACGTGGTCTTGCCCGAGCCGTTGGGGCCCAGCAGGCCAAAGATCTCGCCGGGGGCGATGCTCAGGCTAAAGTGGTCGAGCGCGATAAGGTCGTCGTAGCGCTTGACGAGGTTTTCGACGTGGACGATGTCTGTCATGAGGCGGCCCTCCTGTTGATTGCGGCCCGGTACGATTGCATCATCGCAGGAGCCGCCGGCGCGCGCCAGTGAGCTTTGTCACGAGTGCGGGGCTTGGCCGTGTGGCCACCGACGCCCCCGATTTGTCGCGCGGGAGGAATGTCACGGTTGCGCAGGCGGCCCCTCCACTACGCGCGGCTTCGCGTACAATACCCGTATGAACAGGCTTTTCGACAAATCGATCGTGCTGGCGTGCTGCATTGCGGCCGCCACGGGCCTTGCTGTGGACGCTCGCCTGGTCGCGGCGTTTTGCCTTGGCGTTATCGCCACCTCGCTGGCCGAGGTCGCACAGGGGGAACGCACACGCCGTGTAAGCAAGGCCGCGAGTTACGCTTACATCATCGCGGCCGTCTTTGCGCCGCCGTTTGTGCCGTTTGCGCCTCTCGCCCTCTATGACATCGCGCGGCGCGTGCGCCGTGAACACGTTTGGGTCGCGTTGGGCATTGGCGTCGCCTTTGTCTTCGCACTCGTCGCGGACCTACGCGCCGACGCGCTCACCGCCCGAACGCTTCTACTGACCGCCATCCTTTCAGTTGCCGCCACCTTGTTATCGCTACGTACCGCCCAGTTGGAGCGCGAGCAGCAGCGCATGCGCCGCATCCGCGACGAGCTGCAGGAACGAGCTCTCGCGCTCGAAGCGCGCAACCGCGACCTTGCCGATCGCCAGGACTACGAAGTCGAGCTCGCGACACTCGCCGAACGCGCCCGTATCGCGCGCGAGATCCACGATAACGTCGGCCACCAGCTCACGCGCGCCTCGCTGCAGACCGAGGCCCTGCGCGTCGTGCACGCCGACGAGCCCAGGGTTGCCGCCGATTTCGCCGACGTCAAACGCACGGTTGACGAGGCGCTCCAGCTTGTGCGCACCAGCGTCCATGCGCTCAACGACAACGCCGTCGACCTTTCCGTGCAGCTCGAACGCATTGTCGAAGGCGCGCGCTCGGACGGCGGTCCGCAGATTGAGCTTGAAGTTATGGCCGAGCATGCACCCGCAAACGTCGCCAACTGCTTTGCGGCGGTCCTGCGCGAGGCGCTCTCCAACACCATGCGCCACGCTTGCGCCCATGCTGTCACTGTACGATGCATGGAGCATCCGTCGTTTTACCAGCTCATCGTTACCGACGATGGCACGGGCGGGGTCCAAGCAAGCAGCCGCGGCGCCGCGGAGGGCATGGGGCTTGCCTCCATGCGCGAGCGCATCGAGGCGCTTGGCGGCACCTTCACCGCCGGCCCGCGTGTCGGCACCGGCGGCTGGCGCGTGTTTGCCACCGTTCCCAAACAGCAAGGAGATGAGGGCCGATGAGGCTCATCGTTGTCGACGACGACCGCTTGGTGGTCGATTCGCTCAAGATTATCCTGGGCGCCCAGCCGCAGATCGAGGTAGTGGGCACCGGCGCCAATGGCGACGACGCGGTCGCGCTCTACGCCGAGCACGCGCCCGACATCGCGCTGCTCGACATTCAGATGCCGGGGCGTGACGGACTTTCGGCAGCACGCGAAATCCTTGAGCGCGACCCTGCGGCGCGCGTGGTGTTTCTGACGACATTCTCGGATGACGAGTACATTGTGTCGGCGCTCAAACTGGGCGCCCGCGGCTACCTGATCAAGACCGATGTCGCCGCCATTCCGCCAGCGTTGGTGCAAGTCATGGACGGCAAGCGCGTACTCGAGGGTAAGGCGATCGAGGATATCGATTTTGACGGAACGGGCGTCGAGGCGGACACGCTCCGCCGGCCCGCGGCCTTCGCCAGCCTGACCGACCGCGAGTTCGAAGTCGCCGAGCTCATCGCTCGTGGCCTCGACAACAAGGAGATCGCCGCCACCGCCTACATGGGCGAAGGCACCGTGCGCAACCACATCAGCTCGATCCTGGCAAAGATGGGCCTGCGCAACCGCACGCAAATCGCCATCGCCTACCTGCGAGGGTAATTACCCAACGACCGACCACCCCGGCATAGCAAAATGGCTGCCACCGATTTAATACCATTTCAAAACTATGTCGGTTTACTACGACGAATCGCCCGCCTTCGACCACGGTAAATTGCGCGTTTGCAAAACCGCAGGTAGAACGCTTGCAGTATTTAGAAAAATGCAGTCATGGTCGGGAATGTCGAATTCTTCGTAGTAAACCGACATAGTTTTGTTCGGGCGGCCCTGCACGAGTGCCTCCGCAAGCCTCGCGGGACCAAAATGATCCATTTTCTTCCACCCGCGGAAACCGGCTGACAGCGCCCGCCACGAAATCGGCCCATCTACTACGTTTGACTCGATACCCCCGACCATACCCGCTTTTCATAAAAAATCGCAGGCGTTCTACCTGCGGTTTTTATTTCGCATTACTTGCCATGGTTGAGGATAGCGGCTTAAACGTAGTAGATGGGCCCATTTCATGGCAGACGGGTCACGTGGCAGCCCTCGCAAGGCCAAAATGATCCGTTTCCCTCTGTCCGTGGGAGATCAAGGGATGTTACGGATATGGAGGCATTTCAAAACTATGCCGGATTACGGGGCCAAACTCAGGATCCCCATCCATACCCGCGTTTTCTGCAAGATGACAGCTCGTCTACCTGCGGTTTTGTTTTTGCGATTTTCTGTATGGTCGGAGGTTCGCTATCCAGCCCCGTAATCCGGCATAGTTTTTGTTCGCAGAGGCTTAGCCGCGCGCTCACGCGCGGGGCCGGTGGGGCATTTTTGCCCCACCGGCCCCTATTCCAGCTCTATTCCAACGCTACTCCGGCTTGGTTTCTACCGTGAGAGTCTTGTCCGCTGCGACTGGGGTGCGGGCGGTGTCCATAGTCAGACAGTGTTTAGGACAGCTTTCGATGCACTCGCCGCACACCACACAGGCATACGGGTCGATCGACCAGGTACCGCCCTTGCGATCGACCGCGAGAGCGCCCGCCGGGCAGCGACGAGCGCACATGCCGCAGCAAATGCACACGTCCATGTCGTTGACGATATGCCCGCGCAGGCGCTCGGGTGCCGCGAGCTTTTCCTGCGGATAGCACACCGTGACCGGCTGCTTGACCATAGAGCCCAAGGCCGTCTTGGCAAATGTCAGCAAACTCATGCCACGCCTACCTTTCCGTGCAGCTAATGCAGGGGTCGATGGTCAGGATGATCATGGGCACGTTAGCAAGGAGCACGCCCTGCAGCGCATGCGTCAGACCTGCCAGGTTCTGCGACGTCGGCGTGCGTACGCGGAAACGGTCCAGGTTCTTAGTGCCGTTGCCGCGCACATAGTAATACGCCTCGCCGCGCGGCTGCTCAATCACAACCTCGCCGCGCGCGCCGTCGGCCGGCGTAAGCTTGGTGCGCCCGCCGATACCGTCGTGCGGAATCTTGCCCACAAGCTCCTTGATAATGTCCATGGCCTGCGTGACCTCGGCACAACGCACCTGGCAGCGGGCATAGCAGTCGCCGTCTGTGGCAACGATGGGCTCAAACGCAGCCAGGTCCGCATAGGCACCGTCGCCAAACATGCGCACGTCGTAGTCCACGCCCGAGGCGCGCCCAAACGGACCGACCATCGACAGATCCAGCGCGTCTTTCTTGCTGATCACGCCCACGCCATGCAGGCGCTCGCCGCAGCTGTTGTCGTCCAAAAACGTATGCACCAGGGCCTCGTAGTCGGGGCGCATGGCATCGAGCGTCTGGACAATACCCGCCAGCTCGGAGTCCTCAATGTCATGCTTAAGGCCGCCGATCTCGTTGATCGACAGAATCACGCGACCACCGCAGGTGCTCTCAAAGATCTTGAGAATCTGCTCGCGCAGGGTCCAAGAACGATAGAACAGCGCCTCGAAGCCAAAGGCATCGGCGAGCAGGCCCAGCCACAGCAGGTGCGAGTGAATGCGCGAAAGCTCATGCAAAATGGTACGGATATACTGCACACGGCTGGGCGCTTCGATGCCGAGCATGCGCTCGCAGGCGCTGGCATAACCGTAGCTGTGGCCCACGGCGCAGATGCCGCAGATGCGCTCGGCGATGTAGCCAAACTGATGCATGTCGCGCTTTTCGGTGAGCTTCTCGAGTCCGCGGTGCACAAAGCCGATCTGCGGAATTGCCTCGATGACGCAGTCGTCCTCGATCACCAGGTCCAGATGAAGCGGCTCGGGCAGCACCGGGTGTTGCGGGCCAAACGGAATAACGGAGCGATGTGCCATGGACCTTACGCCTCCTTTTTCTGCTTGTCGCGGGCGGCCTTTGCGACAAGCGCCGCGCGGACCTTGGCCGCTTTCTCGGGATCCATGGCGGCAAGCTTTGTCTCCATCTCCGCGGCCTTGAGCGCGGCCTTCGCAGCAGCCTCATCGTGCTGAGCATCGGAGCCGGCAGCCGCAGCGGGCTGAGCGACGGCAGCGCCCTCAGCATCATCGGCGCCCGCATCGCCCTCCCCCGCAGCGGCCGTGGCAGCGGCGGCCTTCTCGGCCGCGGCCTTGCGCGCCTTGGCCTCGGCAGCGGCACGGACCTTCATGGCCTTCTCGCGCGCAGCCTTCACCTCGGGCGTGATAACGCTCATGGGCTCAGCCGTTGAGACCTGGTAGAAAAAGCCCTTAAAGTCGAGCTGCATGTCGGTAATGGCAAGACCAAACAGGTCGTGCGCCTCGTTCTCAAACGGGAACACCGCCGGATAGTACGAGCTGATGGACGGAATCTCCTGATACTGATCGATACCCTCGACTACCAGGTTCTCAATCGCATAGTTTCCGTCCCGCGCGATATGCTCCTGAGCAGCACGAACGTTGATAAACGTATAGACCAAGCGATACGTGCCGTCGTCGACGTTGCGCTCGGCGTGCATTTGCACAAAGCGCGCGCCGACGCCCTTGAGCGCCTGGACATGCGACAGGAGCTCGTCGATCCCGACGATGGTATAGATAGCCTTTTGCATTACTCGGCCTCCTTTGCAGCTGCGGGCATCCCAGCAGGTGCGTCGCCAGCAGCGGGCGCGTCGCCGGCCCCAGCCGCGGCCACAAACCCGTCCTCGCCCAGCTCAACGCCGCCATCCCAGGTAGCAGCACCGCCCACGGTAAGCGGGTCACCGCCAGCACGCATCACGGCCTCCTTCTGGTCCAGGATGCCGCACGCCTCAACGATGGCATCAATCACCGTCTCGGGGCGAATGGCGCACCCGGGCGCGTACACGTCCACGGGAATCGCGCGGTCCACGCCGCCGATCACGTTATAGGCATCGCGGAACACGCCGCCCGAACATGCGCAGATACCGCATGCCACCACGCACTTGGGCTCGAGCATCTGGTTGTAGATCTGGCGCACGACGGGCAGGTTCTGGGCATTGACCGACCCCGTCACCAAAAAGATGTCCGCATGCTTGGGGTTGCCGGTGTTGACCACGCCAAAGCGCTCCGCATCGAACAGCGGCGTGAGCGAGGCCAGCACCTCGATATCGCATCCGTTGCAGCTCGAGCCGTCGTAATGAATAACCCACGGCGAGCGCGACATTTTATGATCCATGGATGCCGCCTCCTAAATAAACACGTCGACGAGGATGGGCATAAGGTTGAGCAGGCCAAACACCAGCGCCACGCCCCATCCGAGCTTAAAGCAGCTGCGCCAGGTACTGCGTGCGAAGGTGTTGTCGATAAGCACCTCGACAAAGTACGTCGCGGCCATCACGACCAGGGCTACCACCCAGCTCACCGGGTTGCCCCAAACAAAGAACATGCCCACCCACATCAAAAACAGCACGGTCTCGCACCAGTGCATAAGGGTCATCTTGGCCAGCGTGCCGCCGCTCATCTCGGTGGCGACGCCCTGAACGATCTCCTGATGCGCGTGATGCGAGTACGAAAGATCGAACGGCGACTTGCGCAGCTTGATGGTAAGTACCGCGAGCAGCGCGAGGAAAATGGGCGCGCTGTACACGATGATGGGGGCCGACTGCCCCGTCACGGCGATGGAATCGAAGCTGTCGGTGGCAAGGTACAGGCCCACGCTCATCAGCAGAACGGCGGGCTCGTAACTCATGACCTGCAGCAGCTCGCGGTCGGCACCGACCTGGGCAAACGGGCTTTGCGTCGAGGCGGACGCCAGCACCACAAAGATCGCGGCGAGCGTCACCATAAAAGCGCACAGCAGCGTGTTGGAGCCCGACACAAAGATGCCGCCGCCCACGACGGTAAAGATGAGCGCGCACGCCATGTAGGTATCGTCCATGGTGTTTACGCTGGCAGGGGCCTTGCGCAGCAGCTTGGCAACGTCGTAGAACGGTTGCAGCAGGCGCGGGCCCACACGGCCCTGCATGCGAGCCGAAAGCTTACGGTCAACGCCGTCGATCAGGCCGCCCACAAGCGGCGCCAGCAGGGCAAACGCCACGGTGCCAATAAAGATGCCCACGACACCCGAACCTTCAAAATACTTACCGCGCAGCACCGAGGGTGCACTCATGGCAAGTCGCTCGGGCCCAATCCACGCGCAACACAGCAGCGCAAACAAGATAATGCTGCAGCACACGACGCTACCCACGGGGCCAATACGCTTCTCGCCAAGGGCGTCCTCCGAGTACCAATTGCGCTTTTCGGCCTTCACCTCATGTCCCATCGAGCCGCGGAAATGGCGGTAATTGTCGGTTCCCACACCCGAAAGATATACGTTTACGTGCGGTTTGTTGCTCACGCGGAATGACGTCAGCAGCACCACGGCGATAAACGCCACGATAACCACCATCAGATACATGGCGTCCTTGCCAATAACGTACGGCACGCGGCCAAACACCATGGCCAAGTAAGGCGACACCAAACCGCTCGAGATAATCGGGAAGGCCACGCAGCACAGAATCAGCAGCGCGGCGATGGTGTTGAGCGCCATCCATTCGGTCTTATGGACATTGACCTCAACGTTTTGAGCCGTGGGGTCGACGCCCGAAAGCTTGGCGAGCCACTTGCCCCAGAAGTAAAACGTCGCGGCCGAGCCAAAGGCAAGCACCATGATCATGAGCACGTTGCCGGTCTGCGCAAACGCCACCAGGGCGCCCCACTTGGACACGAGCATGCCAAACGGCGCCACAAACATGCCCATGATGCCCAGCATCATCAGGCGCGTCAGGTGCGGCATGCGGCTGAACATACCGTCCATGTCCTCGATATTGCGGCTGCCGATATGATGCTCGGCCGTGCCCACGCACAGGAACAGCAGCGACTTGGCCACCGTGTGGAACAGGATCAGGAAGATGGCCGCCCATACGGCCTCGGGCGCGCCGACACCCAAACAGGCACTGATGAGGCCCAAGTTGGAAATGGTGGAGTACGCGAGCACGCGTTTGGCGTTGCTCTGCGAGATGGCCATGAGGGCGGCGAGCAAAAACGTGATGGCGCCCACGCTCGTGACCATAAAGCCAGTCACGGGATAGATGGCATAGAGCGGGCTGAGCTTGACCATCAGGAACACGCCGGCTTTGACCATGGTTGACGAGTGCAGCAGGGCGCTCGTGGGCGTGGGGGCAACCATGGCACCCAGCAGCCAAGTGTGGAACGGCATCTGTGCGGCCTTGGTGAGTGCGGCGAGCGACAACAGGATGACCGGCATCACCAGCAGCGCGGATTGCGCGGTTCCGGCGCCGGAAAGCTCGATCACACCCGAGATGGTCAGCGGCATACCGTTAACGTGCAGGTACATGAGGCCGGCCAAAAACGCGATACCGCCCAGCATGTTGAGGATGATCTGGGTGAAGGCGTTCTTGATGGCCTCGGGCGTGCGCGTATAGCCAATCATAAGGAACGAGCACACGGTGGTGATTTCCCAGCCGCAGAACAACCACTCAAGGTTGTCGCTCGTCACGATGACGAACATGGCCGAGAGGAACAGGAACATAAGCGCCAGGAACTGCGGGCGACGGTCGGGCGCGGTCTGCCCGCGCAGCGCGGCCTCGTGCTCGTCGTGGGCCTGGAAGTCCTTCATGTAGCCCAGGGCATACACGCAGATTAGGCTGCCGACAATGCCGACGGCGAGGACCATGATCACGCTCATGTAATCCAGGTAGAGCGGCGTTGCCGTGACGGCTTCGGCCGCGGGCAGCGTCATGGCTGCAAAGGCGAGCGAGCCCACCAGCTGGACTATGCCGAGCACCGTGGTGAGCACGTTCCTATATTTGTACGCGTTGTACAGGATGACGGCGCACAGAATGACATCGATGGCGGAGCTGATGATCGAGAGCACATGCGAGGTGTCGGAGGCAACCTCAAAGCTCTGCGGGCCCGCGCCAAAAAACATGACGGCGACTACAACTGTCACCGCCATAATGATGCCGGAACCTATGAGCCCCACCGCATCGCGGGCGCGGTCACCGTGCGCGAGCAGCATGCCCAGCGCCGGTACCAGCGGAAACAGGGTAAGGAAATACAGTAGCGTCATACCATCACTCCCCCATGCAAAAACGCTGCAATTGTTTAACGTTATAGCTCAATTGAGGAGTAGCGGCGGCGGGTTTTCGGTCAACTGGGGAGTTTTAGGCGTACGGGGCAAGGAGTCTGTCCGCATTGGAGCAGAGGGGCGGCAAGAAAAATGCGCCCCTGTGGGCGCACCATCCCGTTCGCTATTCCGCCTTTTTAACGCGCGGCTTGCGACCGCGCGGCTTATCGACCAGCGCGGACTCACCGCTCTCGCGATACTGGCGGCACCAGGCCTTAACCGAAGACTCGCTGGGAATCCCGTGCTTGATCATGGCCTCGCGAACCGTCAGGCCGTTTTCCAGACGGTCCTTAACCACGGCGAGCTTTACGTCGTACGAATAGGTGTGATGACGAGCGCCCGCATTGAGCACGGCGTCGGCACCGCCCACGGCATATGCGCGGGCCCACTGACGAGCCGTGGCCTGGGGAATGCCAAGCTTTGCAGCGAGGGCGCGGTGACCGACCCCCTCTTGGAGGATCTCGACGGCGCGCTGCCTAACCTCGGGCGCATGCGTGCGGGTCCTAGTTGCTTCCGACATACCTGCCACTTCTTAGCCTTAACCGTTAATCTGCTTTCTTACGTGCTTGTTAGATAGTAGCATTTTGCTGTTCCCGCGTAACAGTTAATTGAAAATCGCAACGGCGGCATCTGGGTATTTGCCATTCATTTGCAACAGTTCTTTAGGTTTTATTTACGCAGCTAGTTGGCTCGCGGCTCATTGACGGTGTTTTACCAACCAGATTGGTATCTTTTTGTTTGGCTGGTATGGTTTGTGCAATTATTAACCCCTCGTCAGTCCGCACCTAACATGTCAGCTTTCCACTTGCTTCCCAACTTTCCACTTAACTTTCCAGCTTTCCACCTTAAGTGGTAAGTTAAGTGGAAAGCTGGAAAGAAGTTGGGAGACCGAAGCATGGGCGACGGACAGCCCTACTTCGCGAGTCGATACCGTTGTCGCGGGCTGCGCGGAGGCTCCATCGCCTCAATCTTGCCCGCACCAATCAAGCCTTTTATGTGGTTGGAAACGGCGCTCCTGCTCAAACCCGAAGCGTCGGTGAGCTCCTTGGTCGAGGCCGAAGAATGTGTTGCCAGGTAATCCAAGATTGCCTCGTCCACATGCCCCACAGACGTCACCTGTTCCGCCCGCATTATCTTTCGCTTATCGAACGTCAACGAAAAAGAAACTGTCGAGTTCTTTGGTTCGGGCGGCAACATGTTTGCCCGCTCGAGCTGCTCACCTATCTCCTGATAACCAGTGCCGCGATTTTCGACCACGTAGCCACCGTCTGGGTACGGCGTGGTCTCGAGGATATTTGAAAGGAACTGGTTTCTGGATGACGAAACCCCAGAAACTCCCAGCGAATCGATCGTTACGTCGCCGTACAGCCCGCCGGGATTGAGAATCTCGACGCGGTCGATATACAAGTTGACCTGCACTTGTGAGCCGCGCGCGGCGGAAGAGTAGTCGCGGTGCATGAGCGCGTTCGCCACCGCCTCGCGCAGCGCCACGGGCGGATAATCGGGCACATCTTTCCGGAACGCGCCCTCGATAACCGCTGCGTTTCGGGTGTTTCTCGCAACGGCGGCAAGCACGTCCTCAATCATGAAAGGGATCGGACCCAAAATGGTCTGAGAATCCACAAAACGCTTGTTATCACTTACTCGCTGCGTTTTTGTGGTCCCGGGGTACGCCGTAAAGGTCACATTGAGACGTGGGAAGAACTTTTGCGGAAACCGTCCCATCGCGACAATTGCAGCAAGCGTCGGCACGATTGCGTCGTCCACCCTTTTGGTCACATGCAGGTCAAGGAGAATCTCATCGTCGCTTCTGGTGCCCAAAAGCCTAGGGTGTAGCTCGCGCTGGCGTTTTATAAACCCTTGCAAAAGATCGGCGTCAAGGTCATCGAGCGTGGCACCTTCGACCGGCTCGTCGTCGTATGTAGGCTGAACATGCTCCTCCATAAAGCGATCGATTTCGTAGGGAGTCATGCGCCGGTCGCCGTCGCCCGTACGGATAAAGGACGAATCGTACATTCCGCGTGCCGCAATATAGCAGGGTTTATCGCGTGGATGCATTTCTTTGATGCGCGCGCAAAGCACCAGCTTACCCTCGAAGGGGAGCACTTGGATATCCGGCCTCACAACGGGCGTCAGCTTTTCACATGCAGAAGAGAGGGCGTCTTGCATCTTGCGGGCATCAAAACCCTCGACGGGCATAAACCCGTTCTTTTCGGAAATGCCGAGGATGATAAAGCCGCCCTGCGCGTTGGAAAATGCCGAAAGCGTCTCGACGATGCTTTTGGGGAGCGCGCCCTTGGCTTCTTTTACTTCGTACTGCTGGGTGTCGTTTCCTATTGCCCGCAGATGATGGATGACCTGCGCCAACCACTCCTCATTCATGCCGAACCTCCCAACTTTCCAACTTTCCACCTAACTTACCAGCTTTCCACTTAACTTACCAGCTTTCCACCTTGAGTGGTAAGTTAAGTGGAAAGCTGGAAAGTTAAGTGGAAAGCTGGGGCAGCAGTAGGCCAAGCGAACAAGAAAAAGGGCGGCAACCGGGTGGTTGCCGCCCCTCGCGTAGCTAGTTGGTTTTCGTCTCGTGCCGAATGCCCTCGGTGTTGATGCGCGCTAGCGTGTACGTCACGTAGTCGGAGTGCGAATAGCCATCAAGGTTGCTAACGTTGACCGGTGTGTCGTCGACAACGTTGCCGGTCATAATATTGGCCGTAAGCACCAAGCGGTAGTTTGCGTAAGTTTGGTTCTCACCCTCAACATTCGTATTCACTTTAACGCGGAAGGCATGCTTAAAGGCAAGGCTGTTGCCGTCGCGCGTGAGGAACGCGCCGTTGGTCTTGGTGTCGGTGAACACATAGCTGTTGCCGTCGGCGGATGCCGCACCCGTGCTTAGGTAATCGCTGCCGAGCACCGTAATGTAGTTCGAGATATCGCCGACCGGAGCATAGCCGCCATTATCTTGCCGCTGCTCCAGGCTCAGCGTGTAGGTCACCGTGCTTGCGGCGTCGATCTTAGCCTCGGCGCCCGTGAGCTTGCTCAGGTCGTAGGTACCCACCAGAGCGATCTCGCCGTCAGCGGACTTGAGGTCATCGATGTTGATGCCCAACTGGGATTTCTTAGACGCCTCGAGCGCGATGGTCGATGAGCCCACATCCATACGGTAGTAGCCGGCGCCGCCATCGTTGTATGCCGAGTTGCTACTGGTGCTGAGCGTGTCGGCATGCGTGGAAAGGTACGCGCGGTAGTTGGGTTTGGTGTAGCGGTCGGTGCCGCTGTTCTGCGAGGCCACGATACCCGCCTGGCAGGCAGGCTCCGTCATGGTGAGCGCGGCCCTCATGGTAACGGTGAAGGCGTTGACATGGTTCTTGGCGATCTCGCGCAGGCCCGACATGTCGATGGGATTACCCTCAGCATCGGCAAGCACCAGTGACATGTCGCCACCGTTCGCAGTCCAACTAAGGCCCGACACCACTGGGGTCTCCTTCGTGCCGGCCAGATTCCAACCCGACCCGCCCCAGGTGTAGTAGTTATCACCCACCTTAACGTAGAACTCATACGTGCCCTGCGTGCCCGTGGGGTATCCTACCGAGCCCGCGATGACGCCATCGTGATAGGTGACAAGCGACGAATCGAGCTGATAATACAGCGCGTCAGAGCTCGTGTATTGCTGGCTCGAGTCAAACGTCACGGTGTCGCTCACGTTCATGGAAAGCGAATAGGTGGCTTCCTTGAGCTCCATCCGGTTGATGCTGTCCCTGTTGTCGACGAGGTTACGCTTGTTGTCAACGAGGCTGTGCGTGTAGTTTGATGCCACGCTATAGGTCGAGGGCGTATTCTGGTGCCCATCCTCGGCAGCCTTGCCGTCGGCTGCTTTCTTGCCTCGCAGCAGGTAGTTGATGTGCTCGTTGAGGCTCGTGTCCACCGTGGTGGCGGTGTAGCCGTTGACGCCCACGGACCCCGCCGGCGTGCGCACCACCAAGTAGAAGTTTTCGCTCTTGGGCTCTTCCTTATCAACGGAGAGGGTATAGAACGTGCCCGTCGCGTCGGAAGAAGTGCGCGCGCGGTAGTACGCGCCATCGACCTTGGCGCCAGCCATCTTCGCGAGTTCGGCCTGGCTCTTGTCCTTGACCTCGTCATCGGCGAGCTTGACCCAAGCGCCGTCCTTGTCCTCCTTGGCCTCATCGGCCTTCACGCCCACGATTTCGCTCAGCCACGGTTCGGTGTAGTAAGCCTTGTTGCCAGCGTCCACAAACTCGGTGAGCTTGACTGACGTCGCGCCGCCCGTGCCCACCGTGTAGTGATATTCGCGGCTGTTGTTGGCCGTGTCCACGAGTGTGAGCTGTGTACCCTCGGGCAGCGTGGCACCGAAGGTAATGCTCTTGTTGAGCGGACCCATAGAGCCGCCGGCTTCGAGCAGCGTGTTCCAGCCGTAATCGACCGGCTTGCCCCGAGCGCTGCCATAGGTCCAGGTAAGGTAGCCGGTCATGGTGTCGCCGCTGCTCACAAGTACGTGCTTGTCGTATTTTGTCGCATAGTCGGCAGCCTTGAAGTTCGCACCTTCGGAGTAGGTGGCGGTAAAGTCGATCTCGAGCATGCGCTTGACGATGATGGGTACCTGTACACGGTAGCTCTGGCCGGCCTCGCTAAAGGTGACCGTAAGCAGCGTGAAGCGCCCCTGCTCATTGTCCCAGTCGGTGCTCGCGCGGAATGCCATAGAGCTCGTGCCATTGTTGAGCACCTTGAGCGTGGGCGCTTGCGAGGCGGCTACGTCCTTGACGAAGGTGCCGTTATCGGCGAGCGAGAAGACCTCGGCGGTGGCGGTCACATGCGCGGTGCTGCCGTTGAGGCGGCAGGCATCGGAGAAGCCGCCATTGGTCACGATGTTCAGGTAGCTCTCCACCGTCGTGGTATCGTTGCCCGGAATCACGAGCACGGGGAAGTCAGTTTTGGCCTTCTTGTCCGAAGTAATGTTGTTAGCGTTATAGGTGCTACGCGAGCTGTCCGCGCTATAGGTGCTCGTGTTTTGGTATGCGCCGGCATCATTGATGCCGGCGATGTTGGTGTAGGTGTAGCGGCCGGGAACGCGGGCACCCGCTTGGCTTTGGATGGTCGTCGCGGTGTCAATGGCGGCGCCGTCGCCAAACAGGTAGCGGTCGGTGGTGTCGCCGTCGGAGGCACGCACCGCCAGCGTGCTCACGGGCCTCGTGGTCACGTACGGACTCGTTGCCGTGGTAGCAGTATCGCCTGCGCCGTAAAGCGTTTTGTTCTCGTTGGGCGCGGCAGCCGTGCCGTTGTAGTCGCCGAAGGCAATATAAGTTTTCTCGTTAACAGCAGCCGTATTCGTATTGGTCGTGTAAACCATCGGCGGCAGGTCGCTCGTGGTCTTGCCACTACCGGGCTTTACTTCCACGCCCGCTGCGGAAAGGCTGTACTTACCATCCCCCGTGTCAACCTCGCCCAAGAGTACGCCCTGGGTTTTGCCCGCATTGTAGCTATTGCTGTCCATGAGCACGTTTAACAGATGGAACTGGCCGCGCCCGTCGCCCATAATGCCGCCGTTGGACCTTTCGCTAAACGTGGTGTTGGATACCTTTGTGTTGGTAACGTCGATGACGACGGATCCGCTGTTACTCGCGTTATTCGCGCCCAGCAGACCGCCGCTCCAGTTACCCTTAATCGTAGCGTTCTCGATCGCGATGTTGTTGCAGGCTATATTCACATTGCTGAAGAAGTAGCCGATAAGCCCGCCCGAGCATTTGCCGGTGCCGGCGATGCTGACATTCTTGACACTGCAGTCGTCGAACCAGTACTTGTTGGGGCTACCGCTACTCGTAACCTCACCAATCAGGCCGCCCGCATTGTAGATGCTATTGTTCGTTCCGGCCTTATCGCCGATGACGGCGTTCTCGGTGCCGTTTCCGCCATCAATGCGCACGTTGCTCATAGAAATAACGCCGCCACGGGCGCGTCCGACCACGCCGCCGGCGCCCATATGGTCATCGGAGTTCGACCCGGTGGCTAGCACGTTTACCCCAGAGACGACTGCCGTGCACGACGACTGGGCCGCTGTGGTGGTGCCGATGTTGGTGTTGACCGAGATATCGCTTCTTTCGACATAGCCGAGCACGCCGCCCACGTAGGGCACTGTCCCTGTGGCAGTTATGGTCGAGTTTTTGCCAACGGTCCTTTCGCTCACCCCTGTGCCTGCGGTTGTCCACACACCGCACGCCGAGGCGACCGTACCCACATAGCCACCGACATTCTTCTCGCCCGTGACGTTAAGGCCAGTGTATGAGCAGTCATAGAGATACGCGGGGCCCCACCCGTCCCCGAACTCGACCATATAGGTTCTGTCTTCGCTCGTAGTTCGTCTGGCGCGGCCCGAGCTGCCAAGAAGCCCTCCTACGCTCTTTGCGCCCGACACGGTGCAGTTCTTCATCTGCACGTTGCGGTAGATGCCGCACGTGCCGTCGTCGTAGTTGGCCGTTGCACCCGCCAAAAGGCCGGCACCGGTAAGGTCGTTCGGCGCCTCTCCTGGTTTGGCTTCGCCGTTGGTGTCGATATAGGTGAGCGCTACGTTGCAGTTGCTAAAGGTGAGGTCTTTGACCTGCGCGCCGTCGTTCGCGGTGACGCTCTGCCCCACATTGGTGGAGGTGAACATCACGGTGCTGAATAGACCACCCACGCCCGAGACCTTATAGTCGTCGTCGGCGTATTCGACGACGCCGTAGGCGGTGCCTTCGGTACCCACCGTGATGGTGGCGCCGTTACCGTCGATCGTGGCTACGTGCGGCGTAATACGGTCGCGGTCGGTGCCCGGCTGGTTCGAATTGCAGGCATTGGAATAGTAGCGGCCGTTTAGGCCCACGTACCCCGTGCCGTAGTCGGTCATATCGTAGGTGTCGCCCTGCTTGAACTCCAAGCTCATGCCGATCGATTTCGACGCGCACACATAGCCCGTTTGGTAGTCGGCAGCGTAGGACGCCACCAGGTAGGGCGAATTTACATCGTCATCATGGTCGAGCGGGCCGCGCCACCTCTGCTTGCCGGGGGCCTTCTGGTCGTCGTTTTTGGCGATTTCGAAATCGCCGGCAGCACTCTCAGGCTTGCCCACATTTGCGTAGTTAGCATTCCGTACCTTGCCATATTCCTTGTTGCCAAACAGGTAGCCGCATATCGCCGGGTCTTGCGAATCGCTGCCCCAGTAAGCCTTGGAACCGCGGAACACGCCATTATTGGAGTAGTTGGTATGTGCCGCGCCAGCACCCGCACCCGAGCTGATGATGGCCGAGAGCACCAAAAGGCCCTGGGCGTTTTTCACCATGGTCACAGGAGCCTCGGCGTTAGTGCCGAGGTACTTGTTGTCGGTGCCCGTGGTGGTGACACAGGGGGTTCCTTTTTTTGTGAGCTCGTTAATCTGGTAGTTAGCGTTACCGTTTTCAACCTTACAGCCCTCGCTAAAGGCATAGCCATCAATCACGCGACCGACGTAGGGATTGTTGTAGAGATCAAAGTTGCCCTTTCCCAGACCACGAGATTTGTCACCAGTTCCAGCACGCCAGGAAGATTTTCCGCTTTTGTCCATATTGCGGAAAATCACGCCGCCACCCGCAATGGCGCCGACGTAGCCACCAATGGGAACAAGATGCGGCTTGTCGCCACCGCCCGTGACGGTAAATCCCGTTGTAGGGTTTTCGGCCGTCGTCCCATTAACGACCACGCCATCGATAATGTTATCGCCACCAAGGATGCAGCCGACAACGCCACCGAAAAACGCCGTCGGAACGCCGTCGGCATCCTTGGCAGAATAAGTAATAGTCGCCGACGCGTTCACATAGCGAATATTCAGATCGCGCACCACGCTGCCGTAACTATAGGGAATAAGGCCGCGAAGCGAACCCTCGTTATTCTCTATCTTGATGGCTGCGTTTTTATTATCACTGCCAAAGTTGCCAACGATGACGCCCCTAAACGGGTTGGCCCTATTTCCAAAACCGCCAAACGATGCGCCGTCGAGAGTAATCGTATTGCCCTCAGTAGGCTCGATGCTGTAATACGCGCTCTGCATATAGCGGTGCATGGTTTCGTCGCTCAGCGTCTGCGGGGAATTGGTCGACGCGTCTCCGGTCTTCTTCTCCCATTTATTATCGGTACCGTTCGCCTGCTTGTAGACGTACGTAACCTCATTGTCGGTCGAGTGATCGCTGCTGCGGCGAGTGCAGAGCCTACCCTGGTCGGCGACAATGGTGACCTCCCAGCCGTCAAGCGCCGTCATGTTATTAATGTAGTTGGCAATGGCATTCATCTCCGCCGCGTTTGTGACGGAATAAGGATCGCCGTAGGTACCACATCCCATTACCAGCTTTGGAATGCGCTGGTTGACTTTAATTTCGTGATACTGGACGCCATCCTCGGTGGCTTTTCCCTTGTAAACATAAGGAAGGTAGTCACCGAACCAAGGCCTGACGTCACCGTCCTTCTTACCATCAACCGTCACATAGCCGCTCACGGCACCATACGTCGCTTCGTCGTAATACCAAAGCTGCTTGCCCGGGTACTCCGTACTCCCATCAATCTCGGATCCGTAGGTCACCTTGCCCGCATCGGCATCAGCCCTAGTAAAGGTGTAGTCCGCAGAGCCCGTGCCCGTGCTTCCGTAGCCAAAACTCTCCAGCAGGCTCGCATGGGTGAAGATCGTATTGTTCTCTTGGCTGGGCAAGCTGATTTGCTCAAACTTCGCCGTCACCTGATCGGCCTCACTGCCTACACCAAGCTTTCCGAACAGCGACGTAGCCGCCTTGGTGCCACTCGTGTACCCAGTAGTCTTGATATTCTTCGCGTTCAGGCTCACGTACTTCTGCATCTCGTTGATGAGCAGAGGCATATAGGCGTTAGCGTCCGTGGCGCTGTTGGCGCCGTCGACAATCAGATTGTTGAGTGTAAGATCATCAATTGAGATCTTTCTAATCTTGGTGCCATTGCCGTCGCTGGACCCATACACGTAGCGGCACACGAGCGCGCCCGATGAGCTTCCGCCCGCGCCAATAGCGTCAGTAGAGCTCTTTCCGTCATTGATAACGGGCCCAACGGTACCACCCAAAGTGACGTTGCTTACTGTGAGATCGCCGTCTGCCACCGTTTGAAAAAGACCGCAGTGCATGTTCTCGTGCTGGGTGGCATCGGAGTTTAGCTTGTTGCCATTCTGCTCGGCCTTGATCTTGGAGTAGTAGAAGGTGATGGCCGCATTATTAACCGTCACCTCTCCGATCGGTTGAGTGGGATAGTAGCTGTAGCCGGCCAAATCGATTGTGCCCGTTATGGTTATGGAATCATCGAGCCCTGTCGTACCATCGGGAACGATTGTCGAACGAATACCGGCGGGAGCATAGCAGAAAGCAGACCATAAGAGCAGCTTGTCCGCTGTATCGATTTGACTGCCACTAAAGCCGCCTTCACAATTCTTAGAGGCTATGTCGAGGTTGTAGAAGTAGCGGGTATTGCCGTTCGTATTCTGGCTTCGACCGAAAGACGAGCGATTATGGTAGCTGTTGTCTTTTGTGGAATCGCCGTCCATGTCCAGCTTGTTTTTCTGTGTGTGTAGCGAAACGACCGTGTTCCAGTCGGCGTCCATGAGCTTGCTGCCGTTGTTTGGTTTTACACCGCTGCCAACCCATTCATCGAAGGACGTTACGCCCGACGCAACGATGGCCCCCTCGCCGGTGGGCACCCTATAGGCGGTATCCCAATAAGCCCTGTCCTCCAAGTACAGGCCTAGGTAGCTCTCGACGCCATATGTCGTCTTATCATCCACCTTGCAGCCGCGGCAAACTAGAACGCCGAGCGTCTGAGCGGCGCCTGCATTAATCTTTGTGCCCGAGAGATCGATGGCGTAGTTGTTGATAATCCAGTGACCGCTGGCTGCGTATACAAGGCCGCCAAGCTCCTTGGAATCATCCACAGTCGCGATTATAGAAGCGTTGGTCGTTTTCAAAGCATAGGAGTTTTCACTCTTGTTAATGTTGTCATCTCCGATAGTTACGACCGCGTTGCCCCAGCTATAACCCAAGAGACCGCCCACGCCATTGAGCTTATCGCCGTTCTTTCCGACTCCCATCTTGAACGAGTTGAACGAAAGGCCCGTAATGTTAACGTCCTTTTTGGCCGAGTTGGCTATTGCCCCATCAGCCCCATAGGTGCTCTGTGCGATGCAGCCGATAAGACCGCCGACCTGGGCAATCTTGCCGCTGGTGCAATTGCCGGTTTCGATTGATCCGGCGACTTCGAGGCCCGCAACATTGAATGACGAGCCATAATCGCCCACATAACCAATGGCGCCGCCAATGCGACTATTGCCGTTAAGCGTTTTAGTTGCAGCGATGGTCGCTTGAGCCCTGCTGTTATCCTTAAACGCAACCGTAGAAGCCGCCGACACGCTGCCCGCAATACCACCAATGTTCACATCGTTGGTGAACGTATCATCGCATGCGATATTCGTTTTGCACTTTGCGTCAGACAGCGTCAGACCACCCGCAATGGCGCCCGCAAGCGATCCAGCCTCGATTGCCGAGCCGTTATCGAACCTCATGGAGCCAGCGATGGTGACGTTGGAGACAGTCTCGCTGTTGGCGACTGCGCCGTTGATTGCTGCGAACAAGCCCAGGCGGCCGTGGCGGTAGATTTTTCCGTTGCCGGCACTGATGTCGTCGGCGCCCAGAGGGTCGTTCCCGCGCATGCCGTAAGGCTCACCGACAGCAAGCTTGATCGTGCCGCCGCCGTTCAACGTACCCGAGAAAACTTGCGAGTCGTTTGCGCGGTCCTGAGTGAAGCCCGTCAGGCCTGTACCCTTGAGATCAATAGTGCCGTTCACCGTAATGGTCGAGGACTGCAAGCCGTTCAGGTTGTTTTCGGTAACGCCGTCAACCATCGAGTAGTAACCGTTGGTTTGCCAGGTAATCGCCAGCTTTGCGAAATCGTCGATACTTGCCAGCGCAAATGCATCGCCAGTTTTTACGAGCTTAGGGCTAAAGTTCCACTGGTGCGCTTCGTTGATGGAGATGAGGTCCTCGCTCAACGGGTTGCCCAAGCGAATGACCTGGCCGTAGCTGTACACGTCATCGATCTTGACGGGCATAGAGGGGCGCTTATATTGCCATTTCGTGGTATCGCCTGCGGCGGTGTCACTATCGCTTCCGCTACCGGCGGCAAAAATCAGCGAGTTGAAGTTCTCATAAATCAGCTGCGCGGTGTGATCATTTTCCACGAAGGTGGCATGCGACAGGTCGGTGATACCGCTGAACTTGACGATGCCGAGCCACGACGACCCAACGACTCCGGCAAAGCCGCCGTTTGCGCCGCCGATGGTAGCGCCGCTGGCGGTTTTGACCGTTAGGCCGCGCACTTCTAGAACGTTGTTTGTGTCCACGACGCCCACGGCGCCGCCGTATTTGCCATTTGCACTGGCGTAGCCCGAGGTTAAGCATGTCACCGTTGCACCACTGATGACCACAGCGGACACGTTGGCACTCCCGCCGCCTTCGCCAAGGTAGCCTACTAGGCCGCCCGCATACGCGAGCTTGCCGTTAGAGCCCACGCCAAACGACACCTCAGCGCCACCCTTCACCGTGAACGCGTGCAGTGCGTCGCCGTATTTCTGGCCCCACAGCTTGCCCACCAAGCCGCCGTAGTTCCCGCGCACGCCGTTGTTGTTGCTGTTGTCCGCGCCGTTTTGCAGCGTGCTTTTATACAATCCGCCGTTTACGGTCACATCGCCGTTCGAGATGTCGAGCACGCCGAACAGGCCACCGACAGAGGGGGCGGCGGTCGTGTTGGCCACACTGAGCGCCACGCCCTCGCCAAAATCGAAGGTGCCATTCTCGATAGTGAAATCGCTGGCAAACGAGGCGTCACCGATAAGGCCGCCGGCATACGTACCGGCTGATGACGACCCAACCGAGTGCGCTGGCTTGATACTGATATCCTTGCCCGAGGCATCTTTTCCGCTGTTGTCCGTATCTACGGCAAGCGTAAGCCTGGTCGCCTTACCGATAAGGCCGCCCGCCGCATTATTACCCGCGACGCTCAGTGCCGAAACATCGACATTCGAAGCAAGGGTGACGGCAGCCCCCTCGCCTGCCTCGCCAATAAGGCCGCCGGCATTGGCACCAGCGCCCGTAGCATCGATGGTGGGGGTGCCGTTGAAGCTCTTCGGCAGGCCATTCAGCCCCGCGATCGTAAGAGATGCGCCTGCAGTAAGGGTGTTCGCGAGTAGGCCCAGATTGCCCGTGGACGATTGCATGCCAATCGCCAGGGGGCTATTCGCGCTTGTCGCGTAGGTGGCGTTGAGCGTGAGCGCGCCCGCGACCGCGCCCACGAGTGGCGAAGCAAGCTTGACGATGCTCGTTTCGTTCTGGCTTTTGGGCGTGCCCACGGTAATGGTAGCGTCGAGCGTCTTGCCGCCGCCCGTGACCTTGGCGGCCACGATGGGCTGAGCATCGGTGCCCTTCCAGGTGAGCTTTACGGTGCCGTTGTTATCGTTGAGCTCGATGTTGTTGAAGAGCGTCTTGTTGGCGGTAAGAGACCTGCCGCCCAGGTCGAGCGTACCCTTGAAGGGGTAGGCATCGCTGCCGAACCCCTGGAACGTGAGGCTGCCCAGGTCGCCCACGGTCTCCGCACCGCACACGTCGAAGTCGATGCCGGTCGAGCCACCTTTGGAGATGTTCGCGTTCTGGTAGATGGCGGGATCGGTGTTGGAGATGGCGATAAGGTCGGCGTTGGACTCAAAGGTAATGGCCGTGACGGCGCCCGAGTCGTCAGTGATGACATCGCCGTCACCCAACTGGCGCCTGAGAGCCTCGACAGTAGCGATGGTGGGGGCGGTGTTTGCCTGATCAGCAGCATCCGCGTCCGCGTCATCCGCTTGTTCTTCGTCAGCAGCACCCTCATCGGCAGCCGCATCGTCTTGGGACGCGTCGCCCTCCGCTGGAGCATCGCCGCTGGTGGTTCCATCGGTCGTGGAGTCCTGCGATTCGCCAGCGTTGGTAGAACCGTCGCCGCCCTCGGTGGCGCCCGCATCGGCGCCCGGAGTCGTCGCGGCGTCATCAGATGCAGCCTGGTCAGCATCTTGCAGCGCGGTTGCCACAGCATCCTGTACGGAGCGCGCCGTGTTGCCCGCGGCGCGCGCGGCGGAGACGGATGCCTCCATGACGGCGTCGAGCTCTTGCGTGAACACCTCCGTGGAGGGCGCAAGCGCCTGGAAAATCATGATCGCAGTCAGGCATGCGGTTGTTATGCGCTTTGCCGTTCTCATCTGGTCCTACCTCGTTCTATCTCATGCCCCGTGCGGGGTCTCAAAATCACAGATTGCGGTTGGCCTACGCAGCCCTGCACGTAACACCGATGTCATCCCAGCTGCCGGGCGCGGTATCCGTCGAACGGTAAAAGGTAATAATCTCCGACCCGGGATCCATGGTGAACGTAACCGACCTTCCATCAAAGGTCGCGTCGGAATGATTCGTCGCCAAAAATGGGTCAAGCTCAACCTTGTCGCCCCATGTAAGCTTGATTTTTGTTGGCGCGCCCGTAACGGTCGCGCGATAGTTGTAAGCGTCGAAAGCGTTGATATCCGAGTTCTTGTCGACCCACTCGCCCGAAACGCCCGAAGCCGTTACCTCTGCACGCTCGGAAGGCGCAATCTTGGCGGCGAGCCATTTAAGGTTGGTGCCGGGGCTATTGGAGCCGACCTGGGCCTTAACGGTGAAGGATGCTTTGTTGAGGTCCGCCTTGGAAAACGCAACCTTATAGGTATACATGGTCGCCTTGTTGGCAGGGAAAGATAGGGCAACGCTGCTGCCCTCCGTCAGCGCGGGCTTACCGTCAACACTCCAAGTGCCCGTCGTACCCGTCGCCGTCACGCTCAGCGTCGCGTTAACGTCCTTGTCGTTGACCTTGTTCTTGTCGCCCAGCAGATGGTTGTAAATGCGAAAGGTAAAAGAGCAGTTTTCCCCACTCGTGTCGGCAATGACGCTTCGGACGGCAATATCCCCGTCATTCAGCGTCTCATTCGTGTAGCCCGTAAGCATGTCCGAGGCAAACAGCGCCTGTGACGTGCCCGAGACAGCGACCGACTTAAGAAAGTCACCCGCCAAAAAGGCCGTGTAGGTAAGGTAGGTTCCCGTTGCAATCGCGACGGCACACAGCAGCACCGCAACTGCCCATAGGCGTTTACGCACTTTGAAAGCAGGGGCCGCCGACTCCGCGCAGCAAGGCTCTGCCTTAGAATCATCAACCTGTGCAAAGTGTTTGCCAACAGGCCTCGCGATTTCATTTTGCTCGTTCTTGTCTTTTCGCATCTGGTGCCCCTCCCCTCCTACTTATTAGTTGCCGCTCGTGACGCGAGCGATTAGATAAACCATGTCGGTCTCTTTGACGTTGGAGACCTTAGTACCGTCCGTGTTGGTCACAACGCCTGGATTCCACGTACATTCGATGATGAAGTTCGTGGCGGCGTTGGCTGTTTTGCCATTCCAGCCATCGAGCCCACTCCCTGCGAACTTGTGGTACCGATACAGCGGACGGGCGTTTTTCTGGACATTCACGTACGAGCCGTACGTCGGGTCGTTTGCCTCAAGCTCTTTAGCCAACGCACTTGTCCCGTCCGCGGAGTTGATAAAAGCAAACTCAATCGGGGTGCTGCTCTTCTTGCTCCATGAGTAGGTGCGGTTGAGCCCGTCGAGGCCGACCACGGTGCCGTTTTTATCGTTCGGATTATTGACCGTCACGTGATACACGTTGATTGTCAGCCCCGTGATATTCGTTGTGTTGGCAATCTGCAGCTCAAACGCTTGACCGCCGGCAGCGGGATCGCCATTGTCGCTCTGCACACAAAACGCGCGACGAACGGTCACGGTGCCGTCGTCTTTCTTCTCATCGCCCCGTGACTCGTCATACGAAATCTCGATGGGCTCAATGCTTGTCTGGTTGGGGCCCATGATCTTGAGCTGCGCGGGCGTTTGGATCTTGCCCACCGTGGACAGACTTTTGCTGCCCACAAACCACGAGAGCGACAAGCCGATGATAAGAACGATTGCCGCCAAGAGCACCAAGACCGCAAGGGCCTGTGCACGGTGGTTTTCTATCCAATTGCGGGCATCGCCGAGGCGCGTTTGCATGGTGCTCATGAGCTCACGCCCTCCTGAGCGCTAATTCTAAGTTGGATGTATTCGACCTTATTGCCGATCTGCTCGTCAGCATTGTTGTACAGCGCCGAGCAGATGGCGGTGTCGCCGAAGGACATGCTAGACGAAACCGCGGGGGCGTTGGCAGCACTCGTGCCGTTTGCCGCGCCATAGAAGTAGTTCGTTTTATGCGCGTTCATATCTGCCTGCAGAGCGCCGTAGTCAGACTTTGCGTCGCCCGCCGCCGCAAACAGATTCTTGTAGTAATTGGTGTTGCCCGTAAGGACAAAGTTCTGGAAGTACTCCGGCCATACCCAGTACAGGCTCACCTCTTTTGACTCTGTGGTCTCGCTCGACCCCTTCTTGCAAAATTCGCTCTTGTCAATCCTGATCTTGCTATCGACTACGCGCCCCGAGTAGTACCCGTTCTGGCAGCTCGTAAAGAACAGCAAATGGCCCTTAGCCAAGCCAAGGAGCGTTTGCGCATCAGACGTCAGCGTTTTTCCGTCCTCAACAACGACATTGCCCGTGACTTTAAGCACGCGTGACAAGTTGATCGTGACCCCGTTCAGGTCATCCACCAGCGGCTTCACCGTAAACGTAATCTTGCCTCGGGCACCCGGATACAGAGAGCCGGCGGACTCGTTGTTGAGGTTGGATTCCAGCGTTACCGTCATGGCGTCCGTCGTATCGAGCCTCGTGATGTTTTGCTTTTCGGCGTCCGTGCGCTCGTAATATCCCGTGTGGGCGTCGGGCTCGCCTTCGCCGGTGGCGGTAAGGCTATAGCGCCCCGCCTTCGCCCCGATCGTGCCCCCCGTGGCGCTCACTCGGTTATTCGCAGCAAACCAGGCCAGGCATGCAAAGATGGCAACGATGGCAGCCAGCACAAACAGACCGCTCACCAGGAAATCCTTCCAGAAATCCTTGAGGGTCCGCACGTGCTCGTCGGCAGCTTGGCGGTACTCGGCCGCCGTCATGTGCTGCTGGAGCTCGCTATGTCGGTCCATGCCACTCATCGCTTACGCTTGCCCTGCTTGCGGGCGTGCCATCCTTTCCGCTCGGTCGCGTTTGTCTGTTGTTCGCAGGTAGAGAATTCAGGCAGAATACAACACCATACGATACGGTAAAAGAATAGCATTGACCTGCGGTTTGCTCCACGGCGCAAACCTTAACGATGTCTTAAAAGTCAAACCCTTGGCGCAAGGGGGCAGGTTACTTCGCGCCAACATAGCGCAAACAAACCTGACCCCCTTGCACCAATCCGTGGCACCGGGCAGCGGACACACGGCGTGCCGCCCCTTAACGCCCCAACGCGCGCACGGGTATCACGTAGATACCGTCCTCGACCTCGCGGGCGTACTCACCCACCCCCACAATCACGGCCATAAACTCCGGTTCGCGTGTGCGTGAACGAGGATTTCCACAGACCTTCTTGCGAACGCGCTTGAGGCTCTCAACGCCGGCGCTCGCTTTATCTTCACTTACCTTAATCTCAAAGGCGGCCCATCGTCCGTCGGCTAGCTGCACGATAGCATCGCACTCAAGGCCCGAATCGTCGCGATAATAGCGCACGGGCGTGCTATCCAGCAGGTCGAGCGAACGTGCGTAGACCGAAAGGTCGCGTATGACCAAATTCTCAAACACCAGACCAAATGTCTGCCAGTCGGCAAGCAGCGCCTGCGAGGACATACCTAGCAAGGCGCAAGCAAGGCTCGGATCTGCCAGATAGCGCTTGGGCTTGACGGTAAAGCGCCGTTTGTCGCGCGCGGCGGGAACCCAACCGGGGACCTCCTCGAGAATGAACATGCCTTTGAGGGCATCCAGGTACCTGCGCACCTTGGTCTCATCGGCAAACGCTGCGGGTTCCTCCTCGGCACCGAACATATCCATAAGAATCGTTTTATACGTGGTTGCCTGTCCCAGATTGCGCGCGATCGATGCGGAGACTCGACGAGCAATATCGGGGTCGAGACCGACCGCCGAGAAGCTGCTCGAAAACGTGGTGTTGAGATATTCGCGGGCGATGAGCTGGGCGTCAGCCGAAACCATATCGATCGCCTCGGGCCAGCCGCCGCGGCAAGCGGCTTCGACAAGCCCCGGTGTATCGCCATCGCACCGGCAGAGCTCAAAACGATGCTCAAACAAGCCCGCCAGGCTCACCTTGCCGTTGGACTCACCTGTCTCGGCAAGCGTCATGGGGTACATGCGGACGCGGCCGATGCGGCCAGCTCCACTATGCGCGGGCGCCTCCGCCTTTGAGCCAAACGCGGGCGTGGCGGAACCCGTGAGGATATAGGCGCCGCGCGTACCCCGGGTGCGGTCAACCTCGTGTCTAACGTAGTCCCAAATCTGGGGAACGCGCTGCCACTCATCGATAATATGCGGACGGTCTCCCAGCAACATCATCGCCGGGTCGGCACGCGCGAGGTCGAGATTCTCGTCGACATACGAGGCGGACGCCCCGTGCTCGAGCGCGGCCCACGTCTTGCCGCACCACTTGGTGCCCGCAATCTCGACCGCGCCAAAGACACGAAGGTAGCGCTCGATTTGCGCATCCACGATACGTGGGATGTATCCGTCCCGATGTAGCCTCTCGCCTGCCATGAGCCACCTCCGCAGATTTCCAGTTCCTGCTTTCTGATTCTTCTATACCACTGTAGCAAATTCGGATTTTCGGGTGTTAGCGATTCGGATTTTCATGTTCTGAGGATTCGGATTTTCGGGTGCTCAAGATTCGGATTTTCTGAACCGGCTGGTCAGGGGCATCTCTTATTGGCAAAAAGACGGGGAGCACCGATACGGCACTCCCCGTCCACTCAATACGCGATGGCTTTCTCGGCTACAGCTCGTTGGCCGCGTGATACGCCGTGCGAATGGCGCTCGCGATGTCGGCGGTGCGCTCGCCCGAGCAGTCGCCCACGCAGGTCACGGGCACCGTCACGCCGTCCAGGTCAAACGCGTTGGCCTTGGAGCCCACGGCCATCACCACGTAATCGCAGGCGATCTTCACCGGCTCCTCGGCGCCGTCCTCGGTGGTGCGAACGGCCTCCACGCCCTCGTCGGTAATGGCGGTCAGGCGGGTCTTCACGTGCTGCTCCACGTTGTGCTCGGCAAAGTCGCTCATAATCAGCGGCAGAATGGTCTCGGACTCGCCCGCGGCAACCTTGTCGAGCATCTCCACGATCGCCACCTCGCAGCCGTGCTGCAGCAGGTACTCGGCAGTCTCGGTGCCCACCAGGCCACCGCCAATGACGGTGACGCGGCCCGTAAGCTCCACCTTGCCGGCCAGCACGTCCCAGCTCGAGACGACCTTCTCCGAGTCGGCACCCGGAACGGGGATGACCACGTCGTGCGCGCCCACGGCCACAATCGCGGCGTCGGCGGCGTTGAGGTCCTCAGCGGTAGCGGCATGGTTGAGCTCAACCTTCACGCCCAGGCCAGGCAGAATCTTCTCGTAGTACTCGACCGAGCGCATGATCTCGTCCTTGCGCGGAGGCGCGGCCGCCAGCACAATCTGGCCGCCCAGATGATCGCTCGCCTCGTAGACGGTCACGTCGTAGCCGCGCTTGGCCGCCACGCGCGCGGCCTCCAGGCCGGCAATACCGCCGCCCACCACGGCGATCTTCTTGTCGCCCTCGCCCGGCTTGATGGCGATGGTCGCCTCGTCGCCGTTCTCGGCATTGAGCACGCACGAGATGTACTTGCGGTTTTGAATCGCGTCGACACAGCCCTTATTGCAGTTGAGGCACTCGCGAATGGGCTCGCCCGTGGCGGCCTTCAGCGCAATGTCGGGGTCGCACATGAGCGAGCGGCCATAGGCGACGATGTCGGCAGAGCCATCCTCCAGGATCTTCTCGCCGGCCTCGACCGAGACCACGCGGCCGACGGTTGCCACCGGCACGGAGACCAGGGCCTTGACGCGCTCGGCCACGGGCAGCGTCCAGTTGTAGGGCATGGCGCCCATGGGCGGAATGGTGTCGCCCATGTTGCCGGTGTGATTTGCCTGTGCAACCTGGATCATGTCGATGCCCGCGCTCTCGAGCAGCTTGGCAAACTCGCAGGCCTCGTCGGGCTGCAGGCCGCCCTTACCGCGCGGCGTGCCGTCGGGGTTCTCCATGATCACGGGGAGCTTGTACTCCACCATCAGCTGCGGCGCGGCTTCCTTAATGGCAGCGACGACCTCGAGCGCATAGCGAACGCGGTTCTCGAACGAGCCACCGTACTCGTCGGTGCGCTTGTTGAGGATGGCCGAGCACAGCGAACCCACCAGGCGGTCGCCGTGGACCTCGATGGCGTCGATTCCGGCCTGCTGCGCGCGAGCGGCCGAGGCAGCGATAGCCTCCTTGATCTGGGTGAGCTGCTCTACGCTCGCCTCGTTCACAAAGTGCTGCATGTCGTGGTGCAGCTTGGCATAGGCCTGTTTGCGGATCTCGTTGGACTCGGCCATCTTGGCGGCAAAGGTCTCCTCGTCACCGGCAGCCTTGGCCTCCTGCGCGGCCTTGGCGGCAGCCATGGAACCCATGACCATGCGGCCGACACCGGGCACGTCGTACTCGGGGTGGAACAGCTGCAGCGCAATCTTGGCGCCGTGCTTGTGGACGGCGTCGGCCAGTGCCTTAAACGTGGGGATCTGGGCGTCGGTCGCCAGCTTGGGCGTGGGGCTCGCGGTCATGACGGGAGCGACGTCGCCGATGACGATGTAGCTCACGCCGCCACGGGCCAAGCGCTCGTAAAAAGCCAGGCTGCGCTCGCCAATGGAGCCGTCGCGCTCCTCGTAGCCGGTGGTCAGCGGCGGGAACATAATGCGGTTCTTGAGCTCAAGGGGGCCAACCGTAATGGGCTGAAGCAGTTTGGATGCAGGTGCGGTCATGAATATTCCTCTCTTGTAGGCGCGGCGGCGATGATGCCGCGTAGTTGTCTAAAGGATATGGCATGGGGGTACAGCGGCACAACGAAAATCGGCGAATATCAGGTGACGGCAGGTGGATGGGGCGGGACGGCCCGTCGGTTTGTCTCAATCTGTAACAGTTACTCGGCAAAAACCGGGTCTTACTGTTACAGATCAAGACAAACGGGAGCGGTCCGTCGGAAAATCTCGATCTGTAACACTTACAGACCAAAAACGACCCTAGATGTTACAAATCGAGACGAACAAATTCGGTCCGACCAAACATCTCAATCTGTAACATCTAGGCCCACTTTTGGCCCCTACCTGTTACAGATCGGGACAACGGGAACCGTCCCAACAAAATGTCTCGATCTGTAACATCCATCGGCCAAAAACGACCCCAGGTGTTACAGATCAAGACAAACCAAACCCGCCTGCTAGAAAATCTCAATCTGTAACAACAACTCGGCAAAATCCGTCCCTCGTGTTACAGATTTAGACAAACAAAGATCGTCCTGCCGAAACATCTCGATCTGTAACACCTAGCCGCCCAAATCGGGTCCAGATGTTACAGATCGAGATTTTGTTTGGGAAGTTGAGAACTGGGTCGAAAACATTGATCCGCAATAACAAAAAAGCTCGCCGGCTAGGCCGACGAGCTGCAAGTTCTTGGTCGCGGGGGCAGGATTTGAACCTACGACCTCCGGGTTATGAGCCCGGCGAGCTACCAGACTGCTCCACCCCGCAATGTCTGGGCGCCTCATGTGCGCAAGAAGGAATATTACGCGGGAGTTCGGTAAACGGCAAGGAAAATCTCGTAGAGCATAATTCCTTCATATCTTGAACACCCCCGGCGCGAAGAGTCCAGGGCCCACAACGTTCCTAGGCCATCTCGTCAAACGACACCTCGTCGTCGGCCAAAACGGCAGCGTTGCAGCCTTCGGGCCCATCGGCTACGCAGTCCTCAAACACGCGATACCTCTCGGCGCGCTCGCGGGCAGCAGCAGCCGCCAGCTCAAACGCGCGGTCGAGCGACATGCCGCACATGAGCTGATACTCAAGCTCTACAGTGAAGTCGCCGCCCACGTCATTCGCCACATCGCCGGCGCGCATGCGCAGCTCGTCGTTCCACGGCAGCAAGACCTTTCGATCGTCATCCTCGTCCGCAAAGGATGCGCCCGCCGCAGCAAGACGCTCAGCCGTCACGTCTTTCGCCGTGGCGCAAATAAAATCTGTCACCGAAGGCTTCTCGCTGTTGATCATCGCCACCACCGTCTTATCGCCGCCCACGCGGGTCGCGGGAAACTCGTTCAGATATTTAGCTGCAGCGACATTCATCAACGGCAAATCGTCCACATCGATATTCCGATTCGTGAGCAGGCCAATGAGCTCGCGGTCATACGCCTTCGGCGCACCGTAAGAGCCGGGCGCCCACTCGGCAAACTGCCCAAACATGCCACCTGTGGCTACAAGCACGCTTTCGGCGCTCGTGCGATAGCCAAACTCCCAGTGATAGGAATCGTGCAGCGGGAACGGCCGGCTCGACAGCGGCCCGCAATGCATATGCGTCAGGGCAAACGGATCACCCAAGAAGTCCACGGCAATCGCACCGGAATCACCGGCATTGCCATACCAAACGCGCACGCCATCCCATACTACCAGGCATAGCGTGCAGGCAAACGAAGTGATATCGGCAGCGGGCTGATCGACGGCCACGTCTGCGACCGCACGAAGCGCACGCTCAAACACGCCCTTAAGGGCAGAGGCATCACCCGGCACGAGCTCGCCCCGACGATACGCTTCGGTCGCCGCATCGACGGCAGCTTCGCTGGCAAGGTGGGCACCTTCGTCGCTCAAAATCATGGATGGCATACCGCCCGCGACGGCGGCGACGATCGCCTGGCGAGGCGCCGCGTCGATCACCGAGCCTCCGCCGTCCGGACCACCATCCCCCGCCGCGCCGAACGCGCGGGGCGGCTCGACCACCTGCACGCAGCAATGCTCCCGATTTCCGCACCCCTGCAACTCATGCCTGGCACCTGCTACGCTCGCCTCGTAGTGAATCAACATCTCTGCTCCTTATCGTCCACACCGGCTGGGCGCGGCGGGCTCTGGTCCGTCCGGCACCGCGTCCAGGGCCGCTTCCGCGGGCTTGGACCGCCCGCTTTGTCGCCGACAGTCTGGCAGCAAAACGGGCGTTTCGGTCGCACGCGGTTCAGCTGAACACGGGGCCGAAACGCCCACGCAAACGAATCGCGGTACAGCAGCGCCGACGGCACGTATACAATGGTGCGCGTCCTTTTACGCCGACACCGGGAGTAGACATGCTGCTCGCTATCGATATGGGAAACACGCAGACGGCCATGGGCCTGTTTGACGGAGACGAGCTGGTGCAGTCATGGCGCATGCCCACCGACCGCTCCTATACCGCCGACGAGATCCACGTGCGCCTGATGGGTTTCTTTAAGATGTACGGCCTTTCGCTCGACGCGGTCGACGCGATCGCCTTTGCCGGCGTGGTGCCGCAGCTCTCGCGCGAGTGGCACGCCGTGGCCGACCGCATTGCCGCGGACGCCATCGTTATCGGGCCGCAGACGGCCGCCGTGACCAAGCTGCGTGCGGCACGCCCTCAGGCCGTGGGTGCCGATCGCGTCGCCAACGCCGTTGCGGCCGAGACCTTCTACGGCGCCCCGGCAATCGTGGTGGACTTTGGCACCGCGACCAATATCGACGTCATCGATAAGGACGGTTATTACATTGGCGGAGCGATCGCGCCGGGCATCCGCATCTCCATGGACGCGCTTGCCGCCCGTGCCGCCAAGCTCGCCAGCGTTCCGCTCGAGGCGCCGGAGCACGCCATCGGCCGCGATACCGAGGAGTGCATCAAGGTCGGCGCCGTGATGGGCGCCGCCGCCATGGCCGAGGGCCTGGTCGCGCGCATGAAGCGCGAGCTGGGCCGCGAGGATGCCACCGTTATCGCCACGGGCGGTCTCGCCGGCATCGTCGCCGATTCGACCGATGCCTTCGACGTGGTCGATGGACAGCTCACCATCAAGGGTATCTGCGAAATCTACCGCCGCATGCAGGAGCTGGGGTAAGACGGGGCTTAAGTCGAGTACGAGCGGCGAACTAGGCAACGCATCGGTCCTATTCCTCAAAAACGAAAATTTTTCAATTTTGAGGAATAGGACTTTCTGCTACGCCTCGCCGCACAGCCACCTCGCCAGGTCCACGATCTGCACCCCATCGCGGTCCGTGGCCTCATGATGCGTGCGGGCGAGAATCATCTTGGGATACGCATCGCCAATGCTCAGCAGTGGCGAAATCTCGCGTTCAAATGTCTTATCCGAGCTGATGTCGTCGCTCACCTGAATGTAGAGTTTCTCGCTCCGCTTGATTGCTACAAAGTCTATTTCCTTTTTATAGAGTACACCGACGTATACCTCGTATCCGCGGCGCAGCAGCTCGATTGCCACCATGTTCTCGTATACGCGGCCCCAGTCCATATCACGTGTACCAAGAAGCGCATATTTAAACGCATGGTCCGCCAGATAGTACTTCTCGCCGCTCTTAAGGTATTTTTTGCCGCGTATGTCGTACCGACGAACTTTATAGAAGGCAAACGCATCGCACAGGTACCCCATGTACGTGCCGACCGTCTTGTTCGTAATCTTTAGCCCATCCGCATTTAATGCATCAGTAATGTTGCGTGCCGACGTAATGTTGGAAACGTTGTCCATCATGTAATCGGCAATGCGTAGCAGCGCCGATTCGTTTCTCACGTTATGCCGCTGCACGATATCCCTCACGATGAGCGTCTTAAAGACGTTGGAGAGATATTGATAGCGCTGCTCCTGCAGTGGATAAGGGTAAGAGCCGGACATACCGCCGGTTCTCGCGTACTCATCGAAGTCGCGGTCGACCTCGCCCTCATCGCCATAGAGACGATACTCCTCAAACGAGAATGGGAAAACCTCGATCTCGAAGGTGCGCCCCGTAAAGAGCGTCGACAGATCGCTCGACAGCAAAAAGGCATTCGATCCGGTGATGAAGATGTCGTACTGCTCGGATGCATGAAGGCTGTTGATCGCACGCTCAAAACCGTCGCACATCTGAACTTCATCGATAAGCAGAAAGTTTTGCTTGCCGAGCACTCGATGATCTTTTACATAGGCGAGCAACGCGTGATACTCGAGCAGGCTCTCGAACTCATCGAGGTTGTAGTTGATATGGATGACATTCGAATTGGACAGATTTGCCTCCACGTAATCGCGGAGGGCCTCGAGCAATTTTGATTTACCGCTACGGCGGATGCCCGTGATGACTTTGATGTCCGGCACGCCAATAAGGCTCGTCAACGTGTCCATATATGACGTTCTATCGATGAGTTTCATTGGGACCCCCTCGCGGTCTTTTATCGCTATTCCTCAAAATCGAAATATTTTCAGTTTTGAGGAATAGGATCTGTAACGAATATACCTCGCGAAAGGCCGAGCTGGCTTAATCCTATTCCTCAAAAACGAAAATTTTTCAGTTTTGAGGAATAGGACCGACGCGGCCATTCTCTCGGGTCACACAGAAGCCCTCCCCGGTGCAGGCCGAAGAGGGCTTCGTTGTCATCGTTATCTTTGAGCGCTGGCGCCCCGCGTTACAGCCCGCGAATCCGTACGGCCTCGGGCGGAAACTCCTGCTCGCCGGCATCGGTCTTGATAGTCGCGCGGCCCCAGATGTCCAGGCCCGCAAACACGCCGACCGCAAGCGGCAGGCCGTTGGGCGACACCGCCGCAACTTGGCGGCCCAGCAGCGGCACCATATCGAAATACTCGCCCAACACGGGGGCCAGCGGACCGGCAGCGCCCTGCGGCGTGTTGGCAACAGCCGCCCAGGCGTCCACGCGGGTCAGCACGGCGGCAGCCAACTCCTCGACCAGCGCTTCGTCGGCCGCATCCACACCGAGCTCGCTCAGCGCCGAACGTTCAATATCCACCGTCACGGCACCGAACATGCCCGCAGCACCGGCGCCGCCGTTGACGGCGACGCGCGCGAACGACGTCTCAAACGCAGGCGCGCCGCACACGATATTGCTCGGCCACTCAATGCCCACCTTGCCGGCAAGGTCCAGGCCCGGCGTCGACGCCGTGCCCACGAGCGCGTCCATCACGCCCATCGCCGCCACAAACGGCAGGCCGTGGAAGGCATGCATGTTCACGTCCGGGCGCACGACCAGCGAAAACGTCAACGACGTCTCGCCCGCGCTCCAAGCGCACCAGCCCGCGGACGCACCCTCGCGGCCCGCGTCGCGCGCGGCGTCAAGCTCGGTGCCAACGGCCACAGCATTCATCTCAATCATCTACATACGCCCCAATTCGCCCACGATATGGCCTACGCGGTCCTCGGGCTCCTTGACCTCGACGCCGTTGTAGCGGAAGAACCGCGCCGGGTCGTGCATCAGATCCTCGAGCGGCACCAGTACAAAGTCGCGCTCGCCAATGAGCGGATGCGGCAGGCGCAGCTTTTTGCCGCCATGGATCTCGCCGTCCATCCACAGCAGGTCCAGGTCGATGGTGCGCGGACCGTTGACCTTGGCCTTCTTGGAGCGGTCGCGCCCCAGCTCAGCCTCGATCTTCATAAGCTCGTCGAGCAGCACCAGCGGCGCCAGCTCGGTCTTGATCTCGATGACGGCGTTGGCAAACGCATCTTGGCGCGTCTCGTAGGCCGGCTCGCTCTCGTAGATGCGCGAGCAGTTGGACACGCAGGTGAGCGGAATCTCGGCGATCATGTCGCGCGCGGCGCGGATGTTGTCGCAACGATGTCCCAGATTGGAGCCCACGGCCACAAACGCACGGCGCGGTTGCGGCTTGGCGACAGCCCAGTAACCGTTCAGGAACTGTGCAAAGCCGGTTACGTCGTGCACGCGCACGATGTTGGCACCGGCCTGGATAGCGCCCAGGCACACGCCAAACGTGGCGGCATCGCGCGCGGCGGCCTCGGTCACGCCCGAGACGGCGCCCACAAAACGCTTGCGCGACACGGCGCACATGAGCGGGTAGCCCAGCGACGCCATCTTGGCGGTCTCGCGCTGGATGACGATATCCTCGTTGGCCGTCTTGCCAAAGCCCGGGCCCGGATCGATGCAGATGCGGTCGCGCGACACGCCGGCATGGATGAGCGAGCGGGCCTGGTCGGACAGAAAACCCATGACGCGGCGCATGATGGGCGCCGAATCGGGCAGGGTGAAGCGGCGGAGCTGAGAGGTGGGCACGTAGGCCTCCTCGCGGCGGGCGCTGCGGCGCATCATGGCTGCCAGGTGGTCATTGGGCTCCGGCGCAGGCTCAGGGTTCGCAGCGGTCTCGGCGACAGGGGTAGCCTGCTCGGCGGCCGGTGTCTCCTGCTTCTGCTCGTCCGTAGGCTCGGGCGCGGGCTCCGGATCGCCAAACGGCAGCGAGGGCTGTACCACGCCCCCCGGCAGCTTGGCCTCCGTCTTGGGCTCGCCCAGCAACTTGCCACGGCGACGGCGGGCAGGCTTCTCGGCCTCGCGCGCAGCCTCGGCGGCCGCCTCGCGCGCCTTCTCGGCAACAAACGCCGCAGCCGAGGTATCGAGCTGTACCGTTGCATGCGTGCGCGTGGGCGCCGCGACCTCACCGGCGTGCATCACGATGACGCCGCAGGTGCTCGTCGCGACAAACTCGACCATCTTGGGGTCGGTGAAGCCCGTCACGTCGTTAACGATTGAGGCACCGCAGCGCACGGCAGCCTTGGCGACCGCCACGTGGCGCGTGTCGATCGAGACGATAGCGCCCTCTTTGGCCAGCGCGCGCACCACGGGCAGCACGCGGCGAGCCTCCTCGTCGGGATTGACCGGGGTAAATCCGGGGCGCGTAGACTCGCCGCCCACGTCGATGATGTCGGCGCCGGCATCGAGCATCGCCAGGCCGTACTCGATGGCGGCATCCGGGTCGAAGTGCTCCCCGCCATCGCTAAACGAATCGGGCGTCACGTTGAGGACGCCCATGATGCGCGGGCGGTCAAAGCTGAGCTCGTACTTTCCGCACCGCCATGTCTTGCTATCGTTCGCCATGAACATCCTCCTAAAATGCCCGCGCCGCCGCGCTCGGGCGCAGGCGGCGGGGTTGCTTTGCAATCAGTCTTTCTATTGTATCCGCGCACACGGGCTAGAACGCAAACGCGGCCGCGATGTCGCAAGAAATCAGCAGGTCGGCATTTGCATCCTGATCGGTGGGAGCAAGATTGCAAATGGCCAGCGTATCGCCGGTAAAGTAGCGCGTAAGGCCCGCCGCCGGATACACCACGAGCGAGGTCCCGCCCACAATGAGGGCATCGGCCGCGGCAATGGCGGCGACGGCGCCGGTCAGCACACGCTCATCGAGCGGCTCCTCGTAGAGCACCACATCGGGCTTAATGCGCCCGCCGCACGCAGGACACACGGGCACACCCGCGGCGTCCTCGTGTTCGCGCGAGCAAATCCACTCGGCGCTATAGACCGCGCCGCACGACTGGCAAATGTTTCGATGGACCGATCCGTGCAGCTCAAACACACGCTGCGAGCCGGCCATCTGATGCAGACCGTCGATATTTTGCGTCACCACGGCATTTAGCTTTCCGGCGCGCTCCAGCTCGGCCAGCTTGGTGTGGCAGCGGTTGGGCTTGGCGCCAAGCGCGATCATCTTGGTGCGGTAGAAGTCGAAGAACTCGGCCGGATGCGCCTCATAAAAGCTATGCGAGAGCATGGTCTCGGGCGGATAGGCAAACTGCTGGTGATACAGGCCGTCCACGCTGCGGAAATCGGGGATGCCACTCGCCGTGGAAACACCCGCGCCGCCAAAGAAGACCACGCGCTTGTGGGTGCCGAACAGCTCTTCCAGCGCGGCGGAGGCCTGCTTGGGATCCGTTATTGCCTGCGTCATATGAATCCTCCGTCCTTGTTGGTCGGATGGCGGCGGGCGCTTGCCCGGCGCGCAGCCTTTGGATCGACACGCGCGGAGCCCACCACCGCCCCTGTTGCGCTAATCTTAAGCCTGCCAACCCCGTCGAAAGGACACCATGCCTCAGACTTACACTTTCGCCTCGTGGAACGTCAACGGCCTGCGCGCCGTGCTCAAAAAGGACCCGAGCTTTATCCAAATCGCGCAAGAACTCGATGTCGATATCTTGGCGCTGCAGGAGACCAAGCTGCAGGAGGGCCAGGTCGATATTGACCTGCCCGGCTATCACCAAACCTGGAGCTACGCCGAGCGTAAAGGCTATTCGGGCACCGCAGTCTTTAGCCGCCAGGAACCGCTGCGCGTGCTACGCGCCGACGCACTGCCACCCTACGCCGGCGAGGGTAGGGCTGCCGAGCTCGTCGCCCAAGCCGCAACCGAGGGCCGCGTCTGCGCGCTCGAGTTCGACAAGTTTTGGTTCGTGGACGTCTATACGCCCAACGCCCAAAACGAGCTCGCCCGCATCGATGTACGCATGGCCTGGGACGATGCCTATCGCGGCTTTTTGAGCGCGCTTGAACGCGAGACCTGCAAGCCCGTTGTAACCTGCGGCGACTTTAACGTGGCGCACGAGGAAATCGACCTTAAGAACCCCAAGTCCAACCGCGGCAACGCCGGCTTTTCGGACGAGGAACGCGGCAAGTTTACCGAGCTGCTCGACGCCGGTTTTACCGACACCTGGCGCGCGGCCAATCCGGACGTCGAGGGCGTCTACAGCTGGTGGAGCTACCGCTTTAATGCCCGCAAGAACAACGCAGGCTGGCGCATCGACTACTTCCTGGTAAGCGACGCAATCGCCGGCAACGTACGCGACACCGGCATCCGCGGCGACATCTTCGGCAGCGACCACTGCCCCGTCACCCTCACCCTGGAGCTCTAACCCCCAAATGATCCCCCGGGGACGGAGGAAAAGGGGTCATTTTCACCTCGCGGGGGCATCCACGTGGCCCACTTGCCACGAAACTGGCCCATCTACTACGTTTAAGCCACCACCCTCAACCACAGCGAACAACGCAAAAAGAAAACAGTAGGTAGAAAGCCTGCAGTTTTTCATAAAACGCGGTTATGGTCGGGGGTATCAGGCTAAACGTAGTAGATGGGCCAGTTTCGTTGCGGCCGCCGTCAACTGATTCCCTGGGGACGTCTGGGGACAGAAGAAAACGGATCAATTAGGCTCTTGAGGACCACGATGCCCGTCATATCAGCCGGCCATTTCAAAACTATGCCGGTTTACGGGGCTGAATCGCGAACCCCCCAACCATACGCAATTCCAAGATAATAAAACCGACGCTCCTATAAGTTGTCAAGAGGCAGTTTGCGGGAGCGTTCTCTCCAATTCGCACAGGAGCTCGTAATACCTCCTCTCCAGTTTCGTCGACCGCCGTTTCCCCCGTTCCAAGTGCCCGAGTGTGGCT
>JAXKGN010000020.1:0-132557 GCA_036550355.1 Collinsella sp. | reverse complement strand
CTGATCCCTTGGGGACGGAGGAAAACGGATCATTTTGCCCTTGCGAGGGACGCGCGCGATGCCGCCTGTCAAAAACTATGCCCATTTACTACGTTTGATCGGTTATCGCCGAGCATGTCGAATTTGAGAAAAACAAAACCGCAGGTAGACGGCTCGCGCATTTAACAAAAACCGGTGCATGGTCGAGCATCCCGGGCTAAGCGTAGTAAATGGGCATAGTTTTGATATGTCACTCATACAGTCACAGCGAAAAAGAGCCCAAAAGATGAAAAACGCCCGTCGGCGGTGTGCCGGCGGGCGTTGCTGTGCGATATGTCGCGTTGTGGGCCTAGTGCCTCATAAAGTGGTATTCGATCACATTGCTGTAGGGATGACCGGGGCCCACGATGCCCTGGGGGAACAGCGCATGGTGCGGCGTGTCAGGATACATTTCGGCCTCGAGGGCAAAGCCGGCGCCCCAACCATAGTTGGCATCGTCTTTGGCGTGTTCGTCGCCCAGCCAGTTGCCGGTGTAGAGCTGCACGCCCGGGGCAGTGGTGTAATAGTCCAGCTCACGGCCGGTCCACATCTCCTCGACGTGCATCGCGCGGCGCAGATTACGGCCGTACTGATAGTCATCGATGCACAGGCAGTGGTCGTAGCCACGGGCCTGCTTAATCTGCGGGTCGTCGGCTTCCATGCCGGGCGCGACGGGGCGCAGCTCACGGAAGTCAAACGGCGTGCCCTCGACCGGAGCGATCTCTCCGGTGGGGATATTCTGCTCGTTGATGGGCAGGTAGTGGGCAGCGTTAGCAACAAAGAAGTGCTCACAGTCCATGCCGGCGTTGTGACCGGCAAGGTTAAAGTACGTGTGGTTGGTCATGGACACGTAGGTGGCGCGGTCGCTCTCGCAGCCATACTCGATGCGAAAGACGCCGGTGCGTGTAACGGTAAACACGGCCGTAAAGGTGCGGTTGCCGGGGAGACCCAGCTCGCCATCCTCAAGCGAGGTGGTCATGCGCACGGCGTTGTGGACCTCGTCGAGTTCAACATCCCATACGCGCTTGTGCAGACCATGCTCAAGATCGCTGTGCAGGTTGTTGACGCCTTCGTTGGCCGGCATATGCCAGTCCGTGCCGGCGATGGTGATCGTGGCGCCCGCGGTGCGGTTTGCCACGGGGCCGATGGTCGCGCCAAAGCAGGCGGGGTTGTCAAAGTAATCCTCGAGCTTATCGAAGCCCAGAACCACATCGCGCACGTTGCCGGGAATGTCGGGCACATCGATACCCAGCACGGTGGCGCCATAGTCCATAATGCGAACGCAGATCTCGGGCCCGTTGAGGGTGTAACGATGAACGGGGGTACCGCACGGCGCGGTGCCGAAAAGCTCGGAAGTGATCATTTGGTTCCTAACATCGAGGTATTTCCGACAAACTGTAGCGCGAACAAGCGAGATTATCACTACACCCCACTAAAGCAGGGGGTATTTTTCTCAAAAAAGTGATGATTGGAGCTGTGCGGGTGTTCATTTCTGACGCGCGCGAGTCTGATACAATTTGTTCGTTATTGTTTGAATTGACGTGAGCGTGGAACAGCGAGGACTCATCGTGATTAAAGCGGAGCGACAGGATAAGGTTCGGCAGCTGCTCGAGGAACAGGGAACGGTTTCGGTTAAGGAGATTTCGGATGCGTTAGGTGTCTCGGATATGACGATCCGCCGTGACCTTGAGGAGCTTGCGAGCCTGGGCGAGATCGAGCGCGTGCACGGCGGAGCCCGCAGTGCGCAGAGCCGTCCACACGCTATGCTGCGCCATGAGTATTCGCACAGCGAAAAGCGCACGAAGCATGCCGAGGAAAAGTTGCAGATTGCGCGCCGTTCTGTGGAGCTTATCGAGGAAGGCTCGACCATCTTTTTGGGCACGGGCACCACGGTTGAGCAGATGGCCTCGATGCTGCCGGCGTTTCGCCTGCGCATTGTGACCAATTCGCTTTCGGTGTTTAACCTGCTCGAGGCGCGCGAAGACTGCGAACTGTGCCTGGTGGGCGGCGTGTACCGCCGCCGCACTGCCGCCTTTGTGGGCCCCACGGCCGAGGACACCTTGCGCGCACTGGGGATCGACGCAGCCTTTATCGGCGCAAACGGCATTTTGGACGGCGACGTGTCTACGTCTAACATGGAAGAGGGCCGCATCCAGCAGCTCGCCTTTAGCAAGGCCGACTCGCGCTATCTGATCGCCGATTCCAGCAAGATCGGCAAGCGCGACTTCTACACCTTCTGCCGCCTGGACAGTTTGGATGCCGTGGTGTGCGAGCCGGGCATCGCCGCCGAGGATCGCGCCGCCATCGAGGAGCACACGCAGGTCATCTGCTAGCTAACGCTATGGGATGCCCACAAGCGCTGCGGGAGGACTTTTGTCTCCTGTCATTGTGGGGAATCAGCGCGTCAGCGCTACGCGATATGACGCGCAAATGAGGACTCCACTATCAAATTGTCTCAACCTGTGATATCTAGGCGGCCAAAAGCGAGTCAGATGTTACAGATCGAGATTTTTGGCTCGGCCTATTCCGTTTGTCTCGATCTGTAACAGCTAGGACCGAAAAATTCAGCTAGTTGTTACAGATTGAGATTGAGAGGATTGACCTGTGCATTCATCTCAATCTGTAACATCTAGACGTCCAAAACCGGTCTAAGTGTTACAGATTGAGACAATTCTGCGGGTCTACCTTGTTTGTCTCGATCTGTAACGGTTGGGACTTAAAAACTCGGCTACGTGTTACAGATCGAGACAAAAGAAAAAGAACATTAGGACTTGAAAATAAAGTTTTGATAAGGGATTCGCCCAGTTAAGACGGTGCGGCAGACAATTGAGATCAGTTTGCCTCCGGAGTCGTAAGCATAATGAGTCAGTTCGATGACCGGAAGTTTTGCAACACCATAATTACTGGCTTCGGAATCGCTAAGCTGACGTGCTCTATAGCTTTCCCTAACAGATTGGATAGACTTGGACAAGTCGTCCATGATTCTGCTAAATGCCTGAAAATCTAACTGGTTATTCGGAACGCGCGACTTTGAAATGAAGAACGTATCAGCGCCTATGAAGCTGCCTTCAAGTTCGTAGGTCAATTCAAGACGCTGAATTTCATCGCGACTTTGACATCCAAATTGTTGGAGCATCATTACGGAAATTGGACGACCTGATGTGAGGCCGCCGAAATGTTTGGTGATGGCATCCGGATCAACGCCATCGCAATGGCTTGCAAAGTCAAAGTCTAAAAGTGAATTGAGCTCGCTAACGCGTTTCGGTGCAACAAACGATCCCTTACCTTGGATTCGATAGATACTTCCACGACGCTCCAGCTCACTCATGGCAAGTCGGACGGTTGTTCTGCTTACGGCGTATTCGTCGCAGAGTTCCATTTCTGTCGGAAGTTTATCGTCTGCTTGATATTCATCGACGATCTGCTTGAGCAGCGTGTCGGTGAGCTGTAAATAGAGTGGCCGTTTTTCGTGTGTATCGAGCATTAGAGCCTCAGTTTGCATGTTGGTTATACCTGATGGTTGCCTCAGTCGGGATGTAACGTGGGCAAGGTAACCTTAACGTATCACAGAGCGGCTCAGCATGACGATCTGATGCCTGTATCCACGAAGGGCTTGTCCGAGCGTGAAGATATTCTGGGGCAGGCAAATACCGTTCATGGAGTCCCCGATATGTTGGAGGTCAGCGCCGGCTGCTTTTGCTGCAAGGCCTATTTTCTTAATGGTCTCGCTGTCGCAGGAGTCTTGACTCGTCCCGTTCGCCGCCATGACGAGAACCTTATCTTCAATTGACTTGCCTACGTTGTGGGATCGTACAAAGTCTACGATGGCGCGCAGGTCTGCTTCTTGGAAGCAAGGGACGGTGTAGGGGGCGGGCACGAGAAGGATATCGACGCCGAGGTCAACAAACTTGCGCGCAATTTCGAGCGTCATGACAGGTTCCGCAACGCCCGCTCCATGCATTTTTCCGGCTATGACCAGGCCATTGAAATGCTCTTTGGAGAGTTTAATCGAATGGGCGATTGCATCGTTGGAGACGCCGGTTCCAGGGTTGCCCGTCAGGCAGATAAAATCAAATCCGAGTTCGTTAGCCTTTTCTAAGGTCTTGGGAGAGACGCGACGACCCATGGGGATTTCCGTTCGGGATTCAGACATCTCTGCCTCGTTATCAACTGGCTCCAGATTGACGCCAATGGGCCTTCCGCATGCTCGCTTCACCCAAGTGACCGGGTTTTCATTGAGATCATCTGGAATACCGGCAATAACTGGATCGAACACATCGAGCGCGTTGAACAGAAGCAGGTCGGCACCTGCGGCACGTTCGATTTCTGCATTAGTAACGCCGCCGAGAAATTGGGAAGAGGGTACGTTTTCCGCCATGATGGTACGTCCCTCGGAAGCCAGAATTGCCTGCTTTAGATCCATGGGTGACGTGGCGGCAAAATCGGATGCGGACATGTTCAGTAATCGTTTGGGCATTGTTACTTCCTTTGACTAGAACGACAGGCTTGTGACATTGTCTCTAATATTGTTACAACAATATATTCAATATGTTATATCCAATCGGTGAACGGTTGCAAACTTATTGTACTGCTTGGAAAAAATAGCCTTTAACTGGGAAAACCTTATATTAATCAACTACCGTTCACCGAATAAGTATTTGAATTCTTGACATATCGACAAAGCGGAAAAAGAATTGGTTATGACAAATCGCGCAAATGATATTACATTTCGCACAAGAACGTATTCACTTACATACGTGGATACAAACGGGGACGACGACGGTTGAGTCCGGATAAATCGTTACGTGCCCGGGAATCATGAAAGGATGTGTTATGGACGCTATCGTCAAATTCCTTGAAAAACACCAGCCCCTCTTCGACAAAATCTCGAGGAACATTTATCTGGTGGCTATCAAGGATGGCTTTCTCTCGAATATGCCAATTGTGCTGTTCTCGAGCCTGTTCCTTCTTCTTTCGACGCTCCCTGCCTATGTAGGCATCACGCTTCCGCCTGAGGTGCTGGATTTCTTCAATAAAATCTATGCATATACCATGGGACTTCTTGGCATTATGGTGGCCGGCACCACGGCGAGCTCACTTGCCATGTCGATGAACCGTCGCATGCCTTCGGGTAAATCTCTCAACCCCACCTCGTGCATGGTTTGTGCCATGTGCGGCATGCTCTTGCTATCGGTGACGAACGATGTTGTCTCGATTGGCGGAGCAGATACATCTGTTTTTGAAACCGGCTATATGGGAACCAAGGGTTTTCTCGCTGCGTTCGTAGCCGCATTCTTGACCGTTAATATCTATAAGGTGTGCATTAGCCATAATGTGACGATCAAGCTCCCCAAAGAGGTCCCTGGCTCTATTGCGCAGAGTTTTCGCGATATCTTTGCATTTGGGTTTTCGATCCTTGCGTGCGCTTTTATCGATCTTGCGAGCCGCAAGCTGCTTGCTGTGCCGTTCGCCAATTTGGTATCCGCTCTCATCTCGCCGCTGTTCTCCGCGGTTGACACCTATCCTGGCATGGCGCTTATCGAAGGCGCGGTCGCACTTTTCCAATTTATGGGTATCCACGGTGCTTCGGTTGTCATGAGTCCGATCAATGCTGCGCTCTACGGCAATACCGTTACCAATCTTGAGGTTTTCCAAGCAGGTGGACACCCGTCAATTGCTCTCACGCAGGACTTTACAAGCTTCATCGGCGGTCTGGGCGGTTCTGGCTGCACGTTCATCGTTCCTATTATCCTGATCATGTTTATGCGCTCCAAGCAGCTTAAAGCCATGGGCAAGGCATCGATTATCCCGGTGATTTTTGGAGTTAACGAGCCCGTTATCTTCGGTATGCCGATTGTTCTCAATCCCTATATGTTCGTGCCCTTCCTAGTGGCTCCTATGGTCAACGCCATTATCGGTAAATTTTTCATTGACGTCATTGGAATGAACGCCCCCATGTATACCATGCCGTGGGCGCTTCCCGGCCCAATCGGTGCATTCCTCACCACGGGTCTCGATCTGCGTTCTCTCGTATTGATGGCAGTGCTGTTGGTCGTTGACTTTGTGATTTACTATCCGTTCTGCAAGGCGTATGACCATCAGCTTTGTTTGGAAGAGTCTGCAAAGGAGACTGCAGGAACCTCGGATGCAGATGCTATTGCCGCACAGGAAAATGTCGCAAAAGCTCTCGAGGCGGTAAAGGACAAGGCGGAGCAGATCCGCGTGCTTGTGCTTTGCCAGGGTGCCGGCACTTCGACTCTCTTGGCAAATGCTCTTCGCGAAGGTGCCGCTGCTAAGGGTATCGATCTGGTTTCTCAGTCCGGTGCGTACGGAAGCCACTATGAGACGATGGATCAGTACAACGTGATTGTTCTGGCACCCCAGGCACGCATGTACTATGACGCTATGAAGGCCGATACCGATCGCCTTGGAATTAAACTGCTCACCACAAGGGGCAAGGAGTATATCGACCTTACCAACGATCCCGAAGGTGCAATTGACTGGATCGTTCAGGAGCTGGCCAAATAGTGGATGCACTCCGTCGTTGATTCGTCGGTGTATAGTACGGCCCTGCAGCTTATTGAGCTGCGGGGCCGTATTTCGTTGAGTATCTAATTGAGACAATGAGCGCGACCGTCGTGAGATCGCATTGGCGCTCTCCGAGTCACCGACAAGCTGACTTTCATCTATGTGACCAATTCGCTTTCGGCCTTTAGCCTGCTCGAGGCGCGCGAGGGCTGCGACCTGTGCCTCGTGGGCGGTATGTACCGTCGCCGCACTGCCGCTTTTGTGGGGCCAACGGCCGAGGATGCCCTGCGTGCGCTGGGCATCGACGCGGCGTTTATCGGTGCCAACGGCATCTTGGACGGTGACATATCTACGTCCAACATGGACGAGGGCCGTATCCAGCAGCTCGCCTTTAGCAAGGCCGATGCGCGCGATCTGATTGCCGACTCCAGCAGGATCGGCAGGCGATACTTCTGCCCCCCCTGCCGGCGCAGGGGTACCGCTTTACAATGACGCGCAAATAACTTTGAGCAACAAGGATGAGGCTATTCTGAGATATGACTAGACTCCGTATTTCGTCTTTATGTCCCTTGAGAATGAATCATAGTCTTCATAGAGTCCCTCTTTGCTTTCATCCTCGGCGTGGTTTACACGTTCAAGGAGCTTATCCTTTGGAGCCTCTTTTGTTATTGCGGCCTCGCCATCGGGTATTGTGGATTGCAAGAATAGTTCTAGAGCATGGACGTCTTTGAGTATGTAGCCCGTCGAACGGCCCGCTCCTGTTTTTTCGATTGCCCTGCAACTAACAAGCTGACCGAGGGTTCGTTTAACGGTTACCTCGCTGATATCGGGGCAGTTGGACCGGATGTCGGATTTCTTAATGACGCCGGGTCTCTGTTGAAATAGAACAGCGATGCGCGCTTGCTTCGACATGGGACGAGTGCTTGATTCAATTAAGGTACGCTGCTCGAGCTGTCGGTAGGCGGCTAGGGTTGTTCCGAGCATGAAACGGATAAAAGGTGCTTCGGTGTTTTGATTTTCATTCCATCCAGTGGAGCTTGCGGCGAGGGCGTTGTAGTAAAGCGCTTTATTGTCTTCAATAAGTCGTTCGATGCTGATGTAACGCGCAACGTCGTATCCAGTCTTTTCGAGCAGCAGCGTTGTAAGGAGCCGGCTCATCCTGCCATTGCCATCGTTGAAGGGATGAATGCTGACAAAATCGAAGATAAAGCGGAGCGATATAAGGAGGGGATCGCAAACTTGGCGAGATAAAGCATCGTTGAGGGACTGGCAGGCTTCTTTAATAAGTCCCGGGGTTGCTAGAGCCGAGGGGGGCCTAAAGCGCACAAATCGATTGCCTTGATCGTCGATGGAGATGATTTCGTTATCGCTATCTTTCCAATGGCCTCCATACGAGATTGCCGTGTGCGCCATGAGGTCACGATGCAATTGCAGAATGACCGATGGCGTTACGGGAATGGAATCGTGTTGCTCGTGAATAAGCGACAGCGCATCTCGGTATCCAGCGATTTCTTCCTCTGCGCGGGAGCTTGGCTTGGCGGAATACGCCATGATTGCTTTGAGTCTTTTTTGGGTGGTAACAATTCCTTCAAGTCCGTTGGAGGATTGGGTGCTTTGGATCTTAGCTTCCTCCATAAGTGACGACAGAAGTTCGGGTTTGACTTGACTCAGAGCAAGCTGTCGGCCTTTATGCTCGCGTATCGAGAGGAGGAGGTTGGTGATTGGAGTTGCTTCGAGTTCCGCTGGGACTGTGGTGTAATCGAACTGGCGCATGCGGCTCCTTTCGGTATCACGAACATACTTTCGATATCATAATACCATTAAATGATACCGAAAGTATGTTCGTGATACCGAAAACTAGAAACCATGCTTCATAACTGCTTGGAAAGTTCGGATTTGACTATCTTATTGTCTTGATCTGTAACAGCTAGGGCCGGAATACTCGGTTACGTGTTACAGATCGAGATCTTCAAGTTCGGGCCGCTCGTTTGTCTTGATCTGTAACAGGTAGGGCCGAAATACTCGACTAGATGTTACAGATCGAGACAAACGGCCTGCTCGGGTCGAGCCAAAACAAAAAAGGCCGCATGCGAACCCGTGGAGGGATTCGCATGCGGCCGACAGGGAGTATGCGGCAAAAGTTAGGCCATGAGCAGGCCGGTCTCCGCGACGTTCTTGTACCAGTACGCGCTCGCCTTGGGATAGCGCTTCTGGGTCTCAAAGTCGATGTAGAACAGGCCGTAGCGCTTGTTGTAGCCGTTGGTCCAGGAGAACTGGTCCTGCAGCGACCACACAAAGTAACCGTCGACGTTCACGCCGCCGTCGATTGCCTTGAGGATCCACGCGAGATGCTGACGCATGTAGTCGATGCGAGGGGCGTCGTCGATAAAGCCGTCCTCGAAGTCGTCCTTATAGCCCATACCGTTCTCGGTGATGTAGATCTTCTTGTAGTTGGGGTAATCGTTCTTAATGCGCAGCAGCAGGTCGTACAGGCCCTCGGGATAGATGATCCAGTCCCAATCGGTGGTGGGAACGCCTTCGCGCACGCATGACTCACCAACGCCCTTGAGGAACCAGCGCGAGGAGCCCTTGTCGCCGGTGCCATTGTGGTTGATGTCGTTTTCGCCCTCGGCAGCACGCAGGAACTGGCACTTGTAGGTGTTGACGCCCAGGCAATCGTTGTAGGGGAGCGCGGCGGTCAGCGCGGCGATGTCCTCGTCGCGGATGTCGAGCTCGCCGCCGGCGATATGGGCCAGCTTGGTCGCAGCCTCCAAGGTATCAGCTGCATAGTGGCCGCGGAAGGTGGCGTCGAGTACCCAGCGGTTGTTGATGACATCGGCCATGCGAGCTGCCTCGCAGTCGGCAGCGCTGTTGGGATCGAGGGGATACTTGGGCTCCAGGTTCTGGACAATGCCGATCTCGCCCTCAAAGCCGCCCTCATGGAAGGCGACGACAGCCTTGGCGTGGGCCACCATCATGTTGTGCATGAGCTGGAAGGCCTTGTCCAGGCGATACTTCTCGCCGTGCGGCCAGTTGCCGACGATAAAGCTGCCCTCGGCGGTCGCGGGAATCTCGTTAAAGGTGAACCAGTGCTTGACCTCGGTGAACTCGGCAAAGCAGAACTTGGCGTACTCGACAAAGGCGTCGATCGTCGTGCGCGTCAGGAAGCCCTCGCCGCCGTTCTGGTAAAAGGCCTCGGGCGTATCGAAGTGATCGAGCGTGACATAGGGGATAACGCCAGCTTTGTTGCAGGTGGCGAAAAGCTCGTGATAGAAGGCAACACCCTCGGGGTTGATCTCGCCGGTGCCACTGGGGAAGATGCGGCTCCAAGCGATGGAGACGCGGATACCGTTGATGCCGAAGCGCTGGCACAGGTCGATATCGACCGGGTACTTGTTGTAGAAATCGCTTGCGGGGTCGGGGGAGAAGCGACCCTGAGCAGCCAGGAAATCGTCCCAGGGCACTTTGCCCTTGCCGTGCGTGCGGGTCTCGCCCTCAACCTGGTAAGCAGCGGTGGCGCCGCCAAACACAAAGCCGTCGGGGAACTGCATGGGGTTGGTCATGAGTCATCCTTTCTGTGGGATACGAATAGGGAGGGTGCCCGAACTGGGGATCCGGGCACCAACAGAGGGAGGAAACTAGTCGAGGTTCTCGCGGAGCCACTTGATGGCGCCAGCGGGGTCGCGGGTAAGGTCGATATATTCCTTGCCGCGGGGAGCGAGCAGCTTAATGCCCAGACGATCGGTGTCGGCCTTCATGTCGTTGTAGTAGCTACGAACCTGCGGGGCGAGCACGATGACGTCGTACTGATCCATGATGGCAGTATGCTGGCCATAGGCGCCTGCGGAGGAAGCGATGTTCTCTCCGGTCTGCGCAGCACCTTCCTTGATGGCGTTGGCAAGCATGGCAGAGGTGCCGGCGCCGGCGCACAGGACGAGGACCTTCAGACCGTCGACATCTTTCTTAGCGGATGCGTCGGCGGCGGGCTCGGGCTGATCGGCGACAGGTTTGCTGTCGGCGGCAGCGGCGGTCGGCTCGACGGAGACGGTAGTCTGCTCGATAGCGGGCGCAGAGGCGTTGGCGGCGATGGTGGCAGCACCATCGGACTCGAGACCCAGCTCGGCGGCGCGCTCGGCCTCCTGGTCGCAGAGCAGCTTATCGTATGCCTTCAAGAACGGTAGGTAGATGATGGCGTCCAGCAAGATGATGATCGCGACAAATACCAGGGCGATAAGCTGGAAGTTCGTGGTGATGAAGATGCCGATGGGGGCAGGGGTAGCCCAAGGCACCACGAAGGAGAAGCCGTTCATGCCCACGTTGTCGATAAAGAACTTGGCAACACTCACGTTGACGCAGCCGGCGGCAACAAAGGGGATGAGCATGTAGGGGTTAAGAATCATCGGCGCGCCAAAGAGCAGCGGTTCGTTGACGGCGAAGGCAACAGGAACAATCGAGGCCTTACCGACGGCTTTGAGCTGCTTGGACTTCATAAAGAGAATCAGCAGAAGCGGCACGATGAACGTGGCGCCGGTGCCGCCGAACTCACCCACGAGCGACATGTTGAAGGTGAGGGAATGGGCGGGGTGACCACCGGCCAGCAGAACCTGCAGGTTCTCGGCCTGGTTGGCAAGACGGATGGGGTCGATGCCCGGCTGGACGATCGAGGGGCCGTGGACGCCGATGAACCAGAAGAACGCGGTGGCTGCCTGAATAAGGATGAGTCCGGGGTAGGTCTCTGCCGCAGTGAAGAGCGGGGAGAGCAGTTTGATAAGCAGCTCGGAGAACGGAACGCCCATGAGGTTACGCACGACGACATCGATGATGCCGCAGATGATGACGGCGCCGCCAAAGGGGATAATGTCGCGGAAGTTCTGAGCGATGGCGCCCGGGACCTCCTTGGGCAGCTTAATGGTCAGATCGCGCGAGACGCAGAACTTATAGACCCAAACGGTAATGAACGCGGCGATATAGGCCGAGAACAGACCGCGCGTGCCCATGCTGGTGCAATCGAAGACCGAAAGCTCGGAGCCGTTGAACTTGGTGGTGAACTGTGTGACTGCGAGCAGCAGCATGCTGCACTGGGCGGCCACCATGGTGGAACCGTCGTTGAGCACTTTGCCGGCGGGCATGCGACGGTTCATGGAAGCCGTAAAGTTCTTGGCAGTGGTGCCGGCGACCATGATGCCCATGACGCCCATGGTGAAGTTGTACAGCTTGTTGCACCAGTCGATGAGCGGCTGGGGCAGCGTGATGCCAACTACGCCAGGAAGGGTGGCAATCAGCAGGAAGATCGAAGAGGTGAGGACGATGGGCATGCACCCAAGGAATCCGTCCTTAATGGCCTGGAGGTAGACGTTCCTCGAGATCTTCTCAAAGAACGGTTGATGCTTTTCGAGCATCTTTACGATGGCGTCCATAGAGCTCCTTTGCTGCTCGATGCGCGATGCATGTGGATGGAACTGGTCGTCGATGGATGGTCAGGACTGCCCGGAAACCTTCCTGCTTAAGGAAGGCATTGCGAAATGACAACGTTGTCATTTCGTTAATGACAACGTAAGACATTTTTGGAAGAGCAACAAGGATATACGGGTGAGTGGTCGATATTGTCCGGTAAACGGTTGATTTATCAGTCAGGCAGGTAGTGTATGCTAGAACGCAAAAAGCAAGCGATGCAAAACCGACTGGAGAAGTAGTGGCAACGATGGACAAGAAAAATGTCTCAATGAACGATGTGGCGATTGCTGCGGGTGTTTCTCTCAAGACGGTTTCGCGTGTGATCAACGAGCCCGATAGCGTGCGAGAGTCGACACGCGATAAGGTTCATTCCGCAATGGAGGCGCTCGGGTTTCGAACCAACTTTGCCGCGCGTTCGCTTAAGTTGGGCCGTTACGGGTGCATTGGCGTGGTGCTGTTCCACTTGTCGGGCGGTGCCGTGGACATGATTGACGGTATCGCAGATGCCGCCGAAGAACGCGGCTTTGCGCTCACGATGATCAAAAAGCGGGCGGGGGAGAAGATGACCCTTGCCGAAGCGGCGCGTAGGATGTCGCAGCTGCCTGTTGATGGCATGATCTTCAACCTGCGTCAGATGGTCGATGACTTTGATACTTTTGAGGCACCGAAAGACCTCAAGACGGTGATTATCACACCGATGGAACATCCTACCTGCTCCACCGTCAGTGACGACCAAGAGGGCGGCGCGCGCATGGCGTGCGAGTACTTCTTGAACCACGGGCATAAAAACGTGTACTTCGTCTCTGGTAAGAAAGAGTCGTTGTCGAGCCAGTGCCGTATGAAAGGTTGGCGTGCGGCACTCGAGGCGCGTGGCATTGAGCCGCCCGAGCCTCTGCAAGGCGATTGGAATGCGGATAGTGGCTATGCCGCGGGCCTTGTGCTTGCCGATAAGCCCGATTGCACGGCGGTCCTCGCTGCTAACGACTGCATGGCAAACGGCGTGATGATGGCTCTACGTGACAAAGGGCTCAGTGTGCCCAATGATGTGTCCGTGATCGGCTTCGACGATGAGCTCTATAAGACGATTCCCAACTCGATTCTGACGTCGGTGAAGTTTCGCCACCGCGAGCTGGGCGTCCGTGCGCTCAACGAGGTCGTCGCGGGTCTGGAAGCTCCGAGCTCCAGAAGCCGTACGCTCGTCTCGGGCGTGTTGGTCGAGCGTTCCAGCGTAAAGGACTTGCGGGCGTAGACGTGCTCGGCCTATTCCGTTTGTCTCGATCTGTAACAACTAGACGGTCAAAAGTGGTCTACATGTTACAGATTGAGATTTTCGGCTTGGCCTGTGCGTTCATCTCGATCTGTAACAGCTAGGACCGAAAAACTCGGCTAGATGTTACAGATTGAGATGAACAGGAGGACGGGTGCGGTCTAAACAAAATGGCCCGCGCATCACACATCGATGCACGGGCCATTTATTGTCTGCAAGCGGCAGGTGGTGTCAGCGTCTTATGCCTCGAGGTTTTCCTCGATCCAGGCGACGGCACCCTTGGGATCCTTAGTGAGGTCGATGTACTGTTTGCCCTTGGGCGACAGCAGCGTGATGCCCAGGCGGTCGGTGTCGGCCTTCATCTCGTTGTAATAGGTGCGAACCTGCGGAGCCAGGACGATGACGTTGTACTGGTCCATGATGGCGTAGTGGCTGCCGTAGGCACCGGCGTTGGCGGTAATGTCGATGCCCAGCTCGTCGGCGCCTTCCTTAAGCGCGTTGGCGAGCAGTGCAGAGGTGCCGGCGCCAGCGCACAGAACCAGAACCCTCAGATCCTTGCCCTTAAGGGCGGACGGAGCTGCGGAGGCCTCAGTGGCAGAAGCGGTCTCGACAACAGGAGCCTCAACGGCGGGGGCGGCAGCGGTCTTGACGGCCTTGGTCTCCTCGGCCTCTTCTTCGGCCAGGGTCTCGGCCTCCTGCTTGCACAGGACGTTGTCGTAGGCCTTGCAGAACGGGTAGTAGATCAAGAAGTCAACGACCAGCAGGACGACAACCAGGACCAGAGAGATCGGCTGGAAGTTGGTGTCGATGAAGGTGCCGATCGGTCCGGGGAGTGCCCACGGCATGGCATAGATAAAGCCGTTCATGCCCAAAAAGTCGATGAAGAACTTACCAATGAGGACGTTGGCCACGGGGGCAAACAGGAACGGGATCAGGAAGTACGGGTTGAGGATGATGGGCGCGGCGAACAGCAGCGGCTCGTTGACGGCGAACATCACGGGCACGACAGAGGCTTTGCCGACGGCCTTGAGCTGCTTGGAGCGCATAAAGAGCAGGAAGATGATCGGGACAATGAACGTGGCGCCGGTGCCGCCGAGTTCGCCGATGTAGTTACCGAAGTTTTCGGTCAGGGCGAGGGCGGGGTGACCGCCGGCCTGCAGCGTGGCGAGGTTGGTGGTGATGTTGCCAAACAGCGCGGCGTTGAGGGCAGGCTTAACGACCGAGGGGCCGTGGATGCCCATGAACCAGAACAGCGGGATCATGAACCAGATGAGGGCGAGGCCGGCGTAGGAATCGGCAGCGGCGAACAGCGGGCTCACCAGCGTGGAGATGACGTTGGCAAACGGGACGGCCAAGCAGGTGCGGCAGATAACGTCGATGACGGCGACAAACAGGATGGAGAAGCTGAAGGCGAAGATGTCGCGGAAGTTCTGGGCGATGGCGCCGGGGACTTCTTTGGGCAGCTTGATGGTGATGTCTCGCTTAATGCAGAAGGCATAGATGTTGACCGTGGCAAATGCGGCGACAAAGGAGCTCAGCAGGCCCTTGGTGCCCATGTTGTCGGTAAAGAACACCGAGACATCGGCGCCGTCGATCTTGGCACTCGTCTGGGTAACGGCCAAGATGAGCATAGCGCACATGGCGGCGACCATGGTGCTCGTGGCGTTGATGGCCTTGCCGGCAGGCATGCGGCGGTTCTTGGAGCCGGTCAGCGCGCTTGCGGTGGTGCCGGCGACCATGATGCCCACGACGCCCATCGTGAAGTTGTAAACCTTGTTGCAGAAGTTCACGACGTCGACGTTCCACCAGTCGGGCAGCGTAAAGCCGCCGACCGTGGCGACAACGCCCGGCAGGGTCGAAATAAGCAGGAAGACAGAAGAAGACAGGATAATGGGCATTGCTGCCAAAAAGCCGTCTTTAATGGCCTGAAGGTAGATGTTCTTAGAGACCTTGTCGAAGTACGGCTGACCTTTCTCCAAGAACTTAACGATCGATTCCATAGTTCACGCTCCTCTTTGCATGAAATCTTAATGGCATGGACGTTGAAAACCTATATGGTCTCCCGCTTGCTAAAAGCCCGGGTGCAGGCGGGGCCGGTCCCAGGGGGAGAGAGGGGAGCGGCTGGGTTTGTATCGCATAGGGCCGCTCCCTTCTCGGGGGAAAGCGAGGCGATGCGCTACTGCGCGTCCGCCATAGTGTCGGCGAGCTCCTTGTACCAGAGTGCCGACTGCTTGATGTAGCGTTTTTGCGTGTCGAAGTCGATGTAGAACAGGCCGTAGCGCTTGTTATAGCCATTGGCCCACGAGAACTGGTCCTGCAGGCTCCAGATAAAGTAGCCCTGGACGTCGACGCCCTCGGCGCGCGCCTGGAGCACCTTCTCCATGTGCTGGTCGACAAAGTCGATGCGCTCGGGATCGGCGACGATGCCGTTTGCGTCGGGCTCGGGGTCCTTGTGGCCCAGGCCGTTTTCGGTGATATAGATGACGGGGAGGTTGGGATAGGTGGCGCTGATGTGCTTGAGCGTGTCGTAGAGGCCTTGCGGGTAGATGAGCCAATCCCAGTCGGTGGTGGGGATACCCGGCATATCGACCTGCTGCCCGACGCCCTTAAACTTAAAGCACGAGGTGCCCTTGTCTCCGGTGCCGTTAAAGCTGTTGGTTGACTCGCCATCGTAGGCGGCGATAAACGCCGACTGATAGTAGTTGAGGCCGAACATATCGTTGCGGGGCGCCGCCTTGGCGAGCTCCTCCATGTCGCTGTCCTCAACCGTAAGTGTGGCGTTGTTGGCACGCAGAATCTCGTTGATGAGTGAGAGGGTGCGCGCGGAGTAGTGACCCAGGAAGGCGCCGTCCATGATGAAGTCGGTGTAGAAGGCGTTGTACAGGTCGGCGGCGTGCTGGTCGGCGGGCGAGTCGGTGGCAGGATATGCCGGCGTCAGGACGTTGACCATGCCAATGCGTCCGCCCAGGTGCTCGGTCTCGTCAAGATCCTTATACAGGTTGACGGCGCGGGCGTGGGCAACGAGCTCGTTGTGCTGGCTCTGGATGCCGCTCGTCACATCAAAGTGATGGTTGGGCGGGAAGTTGCCTTGGATGTATTGGGAGTGCGAGAGGCTGATGAGCTCGTTGATGGTGAACCAATTCTTGACCTCGCGGAACTCGCGGAAGCAGAACTCGGCATAGCGCACATAGGCGTCGACGGTCTTGCGGTTGAGCCAGTCGCCCTGGTTGAACAGGGCGGCGGGGGAGTCAAAGTGATGCAGGGACACATAGGGCTCGACGCCATACTTTTTGCAGCAGGCGAACAGCTCGTGGTAGTGCTTAACGCCCTCGGCGAGGGGTTCGGCATCGTCGCCGTTGGGGAAGATGCGGGTCCAGGCGATGGACACACGAATGGCGTTGAGTCCATGCTCGGCAGAAAGGCGGATATCCTCCTCGTAGCGGTTGTAGAAATCACTGGCCGGGTCGGGCAAAAAGCGACCCTGGGCGACAAGGTAATCGTCCCACATGGTCTTACCCTTGCCTGCCACCTTCGTGGAACCTTCCGTTTGGTACGCGGCGGTTGCGGCGCCCCAAACAAAGCCCTTCGGCAGCTGCTGTACGCGGTTTAGCAAAGACATATGCATACACCCTCTCGTCTCGCTGTTCGATATTGTGCGTTTGCGCTCAGGAGGCTCCCTGGTTAGCGTTCAGCGGTGAAAAAGCCCGATAAACACTATCTTAAAATGATTAGAACCAAAATGAGCACGTGAACATTTAACAATGAGCACGTTAACATCCGGCTGGGATGTATAGAAACAAAACAACTTCAAACAGCCGCGAACGGTTGTATTTGTTCGGTAAGCGGTTTTGATTGACAGAAGTTTTCATGTTGTGGTATATGGCTCGGGTATCATGAGCACGTTATCAATGTATGTACGATGCGCCATGGGCGCGGGGAATAGTTGGGAAGCAGGTTAGCGTGGAAGGCATGGATCAGCAGACAAGGAATGGTCGTTCGGCGAGCGCGGCAGAGGTTGCGGCGCTCGCTGGCGTGAGCCGCCAGACTGTGTCTCGCGTGGTCAACGGTATGCCCAACGTGACGGAAAAGACGCGCAAGCGTGTGCTGGCCGCCATGGAAGAGCTGGGCTTTCGTCCCAATTTTGCTGGAGCGGCGTTGCGCGGCGGGTCGTATCGTTCTATTGGCCTGTGCATGTACAACATCACACGTGTCGGTAACCTGGCGACGCTCGAGGGTATCATGCAAGCGGCGCGCGAGCACGATTTTGCCGTCACTATGATCGAGATGGGCGGCGACAAGCCCTATGCACTTGCCGATGCCTCGCGCCGCATGGTCGAGCGACCCGTCGACGGCATGATTCTCAACATGAACCGCATGGCTCCCGATTTTGAGGAGTTTGTTCCCCAGCCGGGAGTGCGAACGGTCATCCTGTCCATGTATGCGCATCCGCGCTGCACGACGATCGACTCCGACCAGTATGGTTCGTGCGAGCTGTTGACCAATTATCTGCTGGAACATGGTCACTCGAATATGCGGTTTGTGGCGGGTCCGGAAAACTCGATTTCCTCGCGTTTTCGTGAGGCCGGTTGGCGCGATACGCTGGGTCGTGCTCATGTCGATGCCGCTCCGATGCTGCGTGGCGATTGGAGTGCGGACAGTGGGTACGCCATGGGCGAGCGGATTGCGGCCGAGGTGCTTGCCGGCGGGTCGCAGGCGCCGACTGCCGTGCTTGCGGCAAATGACCAGATGGCGCTGGGCGTTATCGCCGCGCTCGAGAACGCGGGCCTGTCCGTGCCCGACGACGTGAGCGTGGTTGGTATCGACGACGCACTCGAGGGACTTGTTCCTCACAATCGACTGACGACGCTGCGATTTGATTTGCGCGGTGTCGGTAAGCTTGCGTTTGAGGCGGCGATTGGAGAGAGCTCGTCTATCGAGGCGATTCATGTGCCGAGTACGCTGGTCGAACGCTCGACTGTTAGGGACATACGGGGTTAGGTCCTACTCCGTTTGTCTCGATTTGTAACAGGTAGACGGTCAAAAGCGGGCTACGTGTTACAGATTTAGATTCTTCGGAAAGAGCAATCCTGTTCGTCTCAATCTGTAACAGCTAGGACCAAAAAACTCGGCTAGATGTTACAGATCGAGACAAACGGCTCCCGACCAGCCCAAAAACAAAAAGACCGGGGGCGGCGCGCCGTGTGACGTGCCGCCCCCGGCTGAGAAATGGGGACAGGTTGTGTGAGCGGGGCAATTCCGCTGGTCGCAAGCCGCTAGTCCAGACGACGGGTCTGCGCCACGTGCTTATACCAGTAGGCGCTTGCCTTGGGCGTGCGCTTCTGGGTTTCAAAGTCAACGTAGAAGAAGCCATAACGCTTGTTGTAGCCATTGGTCCAGGAGAACTGATCCTGCAGGCTCCACAGGAAGTAGCCGCCCACGTTGACGCCCACCTCCATGGCCTTGAGCAGCCAACGCAGGTGCTGCTCGATGTAGTCGATGCGCGGCTGGTCGTCCACAAAACCGTCCTTGTAGGGGTCCTTGTAGCCCATGCCGTTCTCGGTGATGAAAATCTGCTTGTAGTTGGGGTAGCGCTGCTTAATGTAGACGAGCAGATCGAACAGGCCCTCGGGATAGATGATCCAGTCCCAGTCGGTGGTGGGGATGCCAGGCTTGTTCACATGCTCGCCAATGCCCTTGACGCGCCAGCGGCCGGTGCCCTTCTCGCCCGTACCGTTGTGGTGCAGGTCGTTCTCGCCGTCGTAAGCCTTCAAGAAGCGGCACTGGTAGTTGTTAACGCCCAGGTAGTCGTTGTAGAGCGCGGCCTCGCGCATGATTTCCAGATCCTCGTCTAGGATCTCGATGGTGCCGCCCGAGACGGCAGCCAGGCGGTTGGCGCACTCGAGGGTGTCGGGCGCATAGTCGCCGCGGAAGGTGGCGTCGAGCAAGAACTGGTTTTGCAGCACGTGCTCGTTGTTGGCGGCTTTGATGTCGGCGGGGTCGTTCTCGTTGAGCGGGTACTTAAACTCCAGCGACTGGATGACGCCGATTTTGCCCTTAAAGCCGCCGTTGTGGAAGGCCAGCACGGCCTTGGCGTGGGCGAGCATCATGTTGTGCTCGCACTGGAAGGCCTCGGCCAGATGCGCCTTGACGCCACCGGGGAAGGTGCCCTCGATGTAGGTGTTGGAGGCGTCGGCCCAGATCTCGTTAAAGGTGAACCAGTAGGTCACCTGGTCGGCGTACTCCTTAAAGCAGAAGGTGGCAAAGTCCACAAAGGCGTCGATGGTCTCGCGGTTGAGGAAGTCGCCCTTCTCAAAGAGGGGAAGCGGCGTGTCAAAGTGATGCAGCGTGACGAACGGCTCAACGTGGTGCTTGTGGCACTCGGCGAAGAGATCGTGGTAGAACTGGACGCCCTCGGGGTTGATTTCGCCGGTGCCGTTGGGGAAGATGCGGCTCCAGGCGATGGAGAGGCGAATGCCGTTGATGCCGAACTCCTCGCACAGCTCCAGGTCGACGGGGTACTGGTTGTAGAAGTCCGAAGCGGGATCGGGGGAAAAGCGCCCCTGGGCCTCCAAGAAGTCGTCCCAGGCGACTTTGCCCTTACCGTGGGTGCGGGTCTCGCCCTCTACCTGGTAAGCAGCAGTGGCGCCGCCAAAGACAAAGCCCTCGGGAAACTGCGCAGGCGGGTTGGTGACGCTAGCGGGGTTAACGGACATGATGATCCAATCGTCTAAATCGAAGGGCCAGCCGGTCTTGGATGGTCGGCTGGCCCTAAGCGTTACTTACTTCGAAAGCTGTTCACTCACGAAGGCGAGAGACTTGTCGCCGTTCTGGGAGAGCTCGATGTACTGCTTGCCACGGCAGGCGACGCACTTGTTGCCCACGCGCTCGCAGTCCTTCTGCAGGTCGGCCAAGTAGCTGGCAGCCTGCGGGGCCAGGACGACCAGATCAAAGTCGGGGAGCATGTCCACGTGGTTGCCATATGCCTCGGCAGCGGTCTCAAGATTGATGCCGCGCTCCTTGGCGGCCTTGGCCAGCGCGTTGGCGAGCAGGCCCGAGGTTCCGCCACCCTGGCAGAGCACGAGTACGCGCTTGCCGTTGAGGTCGCTGGCGGTCGTTGCCTCAGTGGCGACAGCGGCGGGGGCGTCGGCCTTCACGGCCTCGGCAGCAGCGCCGGCGGCAACGCTCTTGGCGTCAGCCTTGCCCTGGAAGGCATCGTTGAGCTTGGCGGCCTTCTCGGCGTTCTTGGCGGCGAGCTCCTCTTGGGAAATCTCGGCCTCCTCGGCGCACTTCTGGGCGTCGTAGGCACGGAAGAACGGGTAGTACAGAACGAAGTCGACGACCAGGATAAGGGCGAGCATCACAAAGGCGAGCGGCTGGAAGCCCAGGCCCATGATGGTGCCGATGGGGCCGGGGACAGTCCAGGGCAGGGTGTACATAAAGCCGTTCATGCCCAAGAAGTCGATAAAGATCTTGAGGATCCAGATGTTGGCGATCGGGGCAAAGACAAACGGGACAAAGAAGACGGGGTTGAGCACGATGGGCGCGGCGAACAGCAGCGGCTCGTTGACGGCAAAGCAGACGGGGACGATGGCGGCCTTACCGACGGCGCGCATCTCCTGAGACTTTGCCAGGAAGCAGAACATAAAGACCAGGACGAGCGTAGCGCCGGTGCCGCCCATGCAGACGACGAAGTACTGGGCACCCTGGGTCAGGACAGCGGAAGCGTGCTGGCCAGCCTGGAACGCAGCCAGGTTGTCGGTCATGTTGGCAACGAGAGCGGCGGCGATGGCGGGCTCGACGATCGAGGGGCCGTGGACGCCGACGAACCAGAAGAGGCTCATGGCGCCGTAAATCACAGCGAGGCCGATATAGCCGTCGGCAGCGGTGAACAGGGGCTGGAACACCTGGATGACGCCCTGGGCAAAGCAGAAGCCAAAAGCAGCGCGGAAGACGATGTCAAAAACCCAAAAGACGGTGATGCAGACGGAGAAGGGGATGATGTCCTTGAAGGTCTGCGAGATGTTGGGCGGAACCTGCTCGGGCATCTTGACGGTGATGTTGCGCTTGATGAAGAACTTGTAGATGATACCGGTCACAAACGCAGCGATGAAGGCGGTCAGCAGGCCCTTGGAACCAAGGTAGGTGGTGTTGAAGCCGCTGGCGGCGTCCGTGGCGATGGTGTCGCTCGAAAGGAGCAAGAAGCCGATGATGGCCGCGCACATGCACGAGATGAAGTTGATCTGGTTGTTCTTGGGCAGGTCGCGGTTCTGAGCGTCGGCGAAGTGCTTGGCCGTGGTAGCGGCGCAGGCGATGGCCAGGATGCCCATGGAGTAGTTGTAGCACTTCCACAGGGCGTTGTTGATGTCATCGGGCCAGTAGAAACCCCAGATGTTGGGGACCGAGGCTACCAAGCAGAAGATGGACGAGAAGATGATGATGGGGATGACGGAGATAAAACCGTCACGGATCGCCTTGAGGTACTTGTTGCGGGCGATCGCGTTGAAAAAGGGCTGGCCCTTTTCGATGATGGCGATGAGTTGCTCCATGCAATGCTCCTAAGAGTCGGTGGGTTAGCAACGATGGTAGCTTTTGACGTTCGGTTGCCAAAATGTTGACGTTGTCATTTTGTGACACAAAAAAAGACGCGAACCGGTGGTTCCTGTGCCTGCGAACCGTCGATTCCTTACGCGTAAACGTTTGAGCCGCCCGGTGGCTCTGTGTTTGCACAATGGCAACGTTAACATTTGGGCGACAAAAGCCGTTCGGGGAAGCAAAAATGTCGGTGAACGGTAGGTTTTGGGTGGTGAGCGTATGGTGGGGGAGGCGTTAGATATACTTGAAGACGTTTCATTTGACTGCGTAGGGTGCCACCAATGGCATCGTTGACATAGAAAGATCGACCTATGGCCGCTGTTAAAAAATCGGTATCCGTCAAAGACGTGGCGCGCCTCGCGGGCGTCTCGGAGCAGACGGTCTCGCGCACCGTGCACGATTCGCCCAGTGTGCGCCCCGAGACCAAGGAGCGCGTGCGTGCCGCCATGCGCGAGCTGGGGTATCGCCCCAATTATGCCGGTCGATCGCTGCGCCGTGGCAAGTTTAAGACCGTCGGCGTCGCCATGTTCAACATTACCGGTACCGGCAACCTCGACCGTATGGAGGGCTTTGCCGCCGCGGCCGACAAACATGGCTATGCCATCACCCTCACTAAAGTAGATGGACATCCCTATACCCTCGAGAGCGCATCGTCGCGTATGAGCGCGCTGCCGGTAGACGGCATGGTCGTGATCATGAATCGCATGCCGGCGGACTTTGGCACCTTCGAGCCGCTGCCCGGCATGCAGACGGTGCTCGTTACGATGCTGGAGCACCCGCTCTGTTCAACGGTCGATAACGACCAGTTCGATTGCTCGCGCCAGGTGGTCGAGTATTTGCTGGAGCAGGGGCACAAGACCGTGCACTTTATCTCGTGTCCCGAGCGCTCGCTTTCGGGCATGCGGCGCGAGGAAGGCTGGCGCGAGACATTGCGCGCGCATGGAATTGAGCCGCCGCGACTCGTCCGTGGGGATTGGACGGCACAGAGCGGATATGCTGCCGGTCAGGCTCTGGCGGAAGATCCGACCTGTACGGCCATTTATGCTTCCAACGATGCCATGGCATACGGCTGCATTCGCGGGCTCGAGTCGTGCGGAAGGCGTGTGCCCGAGGACGTGAGCGTGGTGGGTGTTGATGACAGCCTGGGCGATATCGTGCCCGACCGTCGCCTGACCACGGTGCGCTTTGACAACAAGCGCGTCGGCATGTGGGCGGTCGACAAGATTGCCGGCGCCGATGGGGGTGCGTCTGGCGTGGAGCACATGCTGATCCCCGGTGTGCTTGTAGAGGGCGATACGGTGCGCGATTTGCGTTAGGGTGCGGCCCTGTTTGGGTTGCCGCTAATTGTGTTCGATATTGTTCAGATTGGTTTAAAAACCGTTCACGGGCGAAAAGTGACCGTTCATAGTTCGAAATTACGTTTTGAGCTGTTCTTTTTTGTTTGAATGTTATTGTTTCTGTCATACACAACGCAGAGCGTATGCCCGGACGCGATGCTCTCCATTGGTTCATATGTGAAAGGAACGCAATATGGCAACCAAAGAAGAAATCTCGATGGTTGGATTCGAGATCGTCGCATACGCAGGTGACGCCCAGACCGATTTGCTTGCAGCGCTCGATGCTGCTCGCGAGGGTGACTTTGAGAAGGCCGAGCAGCTGCACAAGGATGCCAGCGATGCGCTCATCGGTGCCCACGACACGCAGACCAAGCTGCTTTCGCAGGAGGCCGGCGGTGGCGAGATGGAGATGACCTTCATCATGGCTCACGCTCAGGACACCCTCATGACCACTATGATCCTGGAGAAGCAGGCCCGCTTTACCATCGATGCCTACAAGCGCATCGCCGAGCTCGAGGCCAAGCTCGCCTAACGAGCCCTCACAACCAAGTCCCCTTCCAAAAGCTCTGCCGCTACCCGCGGCAGGGCTTTTTCTGTCCTCCTCCAAGTTGCGGTGAAATAGGGACTGAATAGGGGCCGGCGGGCGCAAAACAATCCCTATTCCACCGCAACTCATCCCGAGATAGTCATTGGGGACGTTCTTAAACGACTAGTCATTGGGGACAGTCTTGGTGCGCTCCGTTCGTCCTCCCGTTCGATTTTTGCTCGGTGGGTATACTTCCTTTCGCATTAAACGCCGGACTGAGGAGGTATCCAAATGCCGGATAACGGGTCAATACAAAAAAGAGACGCGCACGAGATGGCTCATGGGCGTCCTGTCCAGATAACCGAGCTGCAGCCCAGTCTGTCCGATGTCGTGTGCGCAAACAAAAAGCTGCAGATTGGCCTTATCGTTGCGCTCGTGGTGCTGGCGCTGCTGTCGGGCTTTGTAGCTCGTCCGCATTTCGCCGATACCAAAACTTGGGACTCCACCATTGAGGTCATCGACCAAAAGAAGGGCAACGTTTTGGCGCTCACGGCTTCATGCGTTGCTCTATCTGCGGGCATTACCGCGCTACCTGGTGATACGGGAACGCCGGTTGCCGAACAACTCGCACAGCTTTCGGGCAACCTTGGTATCGTGCTTGCCGTGCTATACCTAGAGAAATATTTGCTCACGATTTTGTGGTCGGTTGGCTTGGGCGTCTTAATCCCGTTTGCGTTGGTGCTCTTTGCGGTGTCGCTCGGCATTCACGGGCGCTGGAGCACGAGCGCTGTCCTGCGCCGTGTGGCGACGCGCGTGCTGGTGGTTGCCGTGGTTGGCATGGCGTTGGTGCCCGCGAGCGTATGGGTGTCGCAGAAGGTCGACGAAACGTATCGCGTTAGCATCGAGCAAGCCGAGCAAAAGGCGGCCGACGCTGCGGGTGCGGCAGATAGCGACAGCTCCAAAGTAAGCAAGAAAAAGACCGAGTCCACAGAGTCCAAGAGCGTGCTCGAGCAGCTTGCCGACGGTGCCTCGGGCCTCGTCACGTCGGTGACCAGCGGCGCCAAGCAGATGACCGATGAAATTGTGCAGCAAGTGACCGATCTCATCGAAGGCGTCATTGTGATGATCGTGACCTCGTGCGTTATCCCGCTGCTGGTGCTCGCGGCGTTTCTGTGGCTGGGACACACGCTACTGGGGATTGATATTTCCGGCCCGGCGAACTATTTGACGGGCCGCTTTCTGAGTGCTCCGTCCAAGCACGCCAAGAAGGGCAGGCAGTCTGAGTAGGCGGCAAAGCGTTCTTTGGAAGATCAACTGTAAGAAGGGCGGCCGAGACACGTTCTCGGCCGCCCTTTTGTTTGTTGAATACGCGGTCGCTACGTCCGCGCCGGGTCCAGACGGTCGGCAATCATCCGTGAACGGTATTTGTTCAAAAAAGAACAAAGATAAACAAATAATTCTTGCAGTTGATGTTCGAATGTGTTCAAATAAACACGAACAGTGAAGAACCGCACATTCAGATGCCCGGACCTGAACGCGATTCAACACTTCCAAACAGAAACTACGCACCTGCGTATCTCTCAAGGAGGATGTCATGAGGGTTGTAATCGCTTCCGATGCCGACGGTATGTCGATGAAGGAGTCCATCAAGGAGATGCTCATCGCCGACGGTCACGAGGTCGTCGACTATTCCGAGACCCCTGCCGCGGACTTTGTCGATTCCGCCACCGCCGTTGCCAAGGACCTGCTGGAGCACAAGGATTCCCAGGGCTTCGCATTCGATAAGTACGGCGTCGGCTCCTATATGGCCGCCGTCAAGATCAAGGGCATGGTCGTCGCCAACATTTCCGACGAGCGTTCCGCTTACATGACCCGCGAGCACAACGGTTCGCGCATGGTCACCATGGGCCCGGGCGTTGTGGGCACCGAGGTCGCCAAGAAGATTGCCCGCGAGTTCCTGCGTGCCAAGTACGCCGGCGGTCGTCACCAGATCCGTGTCGACATGCTTAACAAGATGGCCTAACGAGAGCCACCGAGAACTCGAACTTCTATCTCAACTTGTGAATTCAGACGAAAGGACGTTCTGATGAAGAAGACCATCGCAATCGGTTGCGACCATATCGTTACGGACGAGAAGATCTACCTGGCCGACCGCCTGGAGCAGGCTGGCTACAAGGTGCTCGACTGCGGCACCTACAGCCACACCCGTACGCACTATCCCATCTACGGCAAGGCCGTGGGCGAGGCCGTTGCCAGCGGCAAGGCCGACTTTGGCGTGGCCCTGTGCGGCACCGGCATCGGCATCACCAACGCCGTCAACAAGGTTCCCGGCGCCCGTTGCGCCCTGGTTCGCGACATGACCTCTGCCCTGTATGCCCGTCGCGAGCTCAACGCCAACATCGTGGGCTTTGGCGGCAAGATCACCGGCGAGTTCCTGATGGCCGATATCATGCTTGCCTTCCTGGAGGAGCCCTACGAGAAGACTCCCGAGCACGATGCCCTGATTGCCAAGATCGACGCCTGCAATAAGGCCGATGCCGAGGCTCAGGCCGACCCGCACTTCTTTGACGAGTTCCTCGAGAAGTGGGACCGCGGCGAATACCACGATTAGCGGGTATCCGGCGTAATTAACTAGTCCGTTGACGGCTCGCGTTTCTGTGAGGGGGCGCGGGCCGGTTTTCTATCAGCCCTATTGACTTGGTGGGCTGTCGTAAGAAAGGGAAGGCTCCTATGGAGTTTGTTCTTGATAACGGTTCTATCCGCGTAGCACTGAGCACGGCTGGCGGATCGTTCACTTCGATTAAAGCCAACGGTCGCGAGTACCTGTGGCAGGGCGATCCTTCGGTCTGGTCGGGCCAGGCACCCATTTGTTTCCCGATCTGCGGCGGCCTTCGCGACGGTCACGCAATGACCATGGGCGGCCGCGAGATTAAGCTCGCCCGCCACGGCTTTGCGCGCAAACAGGAGTGGAAGCTCGATGAGCAGGGCGACAACATGGTTGCGCTGAGCCTAAGCTCTGCCGACCATGCCGAGTTGCTCGAGCAGTACCCGTATCCGTTTAAGATCGTTGTTCGTTACACGATCGATTCGGAAAAGGTGGCTGTGTCGTACGAGGTGACCAATGAGGGCACCGAGGACATGCCGTTCTTTGTGGGCGGTCACCCTGGCTTTAAGTGTCCGCTCGACGAGGGCGAGTCCTATGACGATTATGAGCTTCGTTTTGAGCAGCATGAGGCCACCGAACTCTGTACTGCCGTTCCCTCGACGGGCCTGATTGATGTTGAGCATCGCAGCAAGAACCCCATGATCGGCCAGAACCTGCCACTTACCCATGAACTCTTTGACTTCGCGGAGACCATCTTCGACGTGCTCGAGAGCCGCGTGGTTACGCTGACCAAGAAAACCGAGGACAAGGGCGTACGCCTGACGTTTCCCGATATGCCGTACCTGGTTGTGTGGAGCAAGCCCGAGGGCGACTTTGTGGCTGTTGAACCGTGGGGTGGTCTGTCCACCTGCTCCGACGAGGACGATATCCTGGAGCACAAGCGCGGCTGCCTGGTGGCCAAGCCGGGAGAGACCGTCACCCGCGGCTTTGAGATCGAGATCCTTTAACGAGTTATCGTATGTTTGGGGCGGGTTATGCCGCCCCGGAACAGGAGTTCAACATGATTCTGACCGTTACCATGAACCCGTCGATTGATACGCGCTATCAGCTCGACAAGCTGATCATCGACGACGTGAACCGTGTGACGCCCGAAAAGACCGCTGGCGGCAAGGGCCTCAACGTGAGCCGTGTGCTGCTGCAGTTGGGCGACGATGTGCTCGCGACCGGTTTGCTCGGCGGACACATGGGTGCCTATATGGCCGAGCTTATGGATGCCGACGGCGTCAAGAACGACTTTGTGCCCATCGCCGGTGAGACGCGCATTTGCCTGAATATTCTGCACGAGGGTAATCAGACCGAGCTGCTGGAGAGCGGCCCGCAGATCGCCCCGGCCGAGCTCGAGGCCTTTACGGCCAAGTTCGCCGAGCTTGCAGCGAAGGCGGACGTCGTGACGCTTTCGGGCTCGCTGCCGCGTGGCGTCGATGCCGGCTACTATGCCGAGCTCGTCAAGATCGCCGAGGAGGCGGGCGCCAAGGTGCTGCTCGACACCTCGGGCGCATCGCTGGAGGCCGCGCTGGAGTCCGACGCTAAGCCTGAGCTCGTAAAGCCCAACCTGACCGAGATTAACGGCCTGCTGGGTACGTCCTTTAAGACCGATGATGTCGATGCCCTGCGCGAGGCGCTTGCCGCCGATGACCGTTTTGCCGGTATACCCTGGGTTGTCGTTTCGATGGGTGCTGCCGGTTCGGTGGGCTTCCATGAGGGTCGCGCGTTCCGCGCCAAGACGCCCGCGATTGCGGCCGTGAACGCGACGGGTTCCGGTGACTCGACCATCGCCGGTTTTGCGCATGCCATTGCTGCCGGCGCCGACGATGTCACGGTGCTCAAGACCGCCAATACCTGCGGCAAGCTCAACGCCATGGATCCCAAGACTGGCCACCTGGTCATGGACCGCTGGGACGAGATCTATAACAGTGTTGTCGTGACTGAACTCTAGGGTTTCGGCGTTTTACCAAACGCCGAAACGGCTCGACGCTGCACCTCAGGTTCCGCCGTTCTGCCGAACGGCGGACCGGCCGACGCTGCAAACCCGCCAGAGTGGCAATCTGCCTTTCAACTTCGGCGGCATGACCAAAAGGTCAATGCCGCCTTGTTTCAAGGCACCTTGCTCGCTCTGGCGGGTTTTCGCTGTCGTTGCCAAAATATCGGCGTTGCCTTGGTCGCAAGTAGTCATTGGGGACGTTCTTAAACGACTAGTCAAACAAGAACGTCCCCAATGACTAGTCGTTTAAGAGCGTCCCCAACGACTATCCCATAAAACGGCGCCCGCCGGCGATGTTGCCGGCGGGCGCCGTTGTCGTGTAGGTGGCTATGTCGTGCGGGCTGCTGTTGAACGTTCGGGCCCGTGTTCTATAGTGAGTCGATAAAGCGCTGTTGGGCGGCGCGTCCTGCCTCGTCCCACTTAAAGACGCCGGCGTTGTCGAGCACGTGGCCAAACGCCACGCCGACCTCCTCGTGCAGGATATCGATGGCGTTGTCGGCCGTAAGCTCGTCGGCGCGGCGGGCAAAGACGTCCTTGGCCCATGCGGCGTGGCTGCGGCAAAGGTCGTCGCCCTCGAGCGCGCCAGCAAGGTCGTAGCTGGCATCGGCTTTGGCCGCCAGCAAGTGCTCGCGGACAGCGCCAAGCTCGGGAACCAGGCGCGGCGGCAGAATGGCCAGGCCCATGACCTCAATCAAGCCGATGTTCTCTTTCTTAATGTGGTGGTACTCAGCATGCGGGTGGAAAACGCCCAGCGGATGCTCGTCGGTCGTGATGTTGCAGCGAAGCGCCAGGTAGGCCTCGTAAATCTCGCCGCCGGCATTGCCGCGGGAGTCGACGCGGCGGATGACGGGCGTCACGGTGTTGTGGGCCACGCCGTCGGCCGTGTGTGCGATAACGCCCACAGACTCATCGGTCCACTCGCGCCAGGCGAGGATAATCTTCTCGGCAGCGTCGAGCAGCTGGGCGCGGTCATGCGAGCGCAGGCGCAGCACCGAGAGCGGCCACTGCAGCACGGTACCGCTGACCTGGTCAAAACCGGGCACGCTAAACTGCGAGACCTCGGCGGCATGCATCATGGGGAACTCGTGTGCGCCGCCCTGGAAGTGGTCGTGCGACAAGATCGAGCCGCCCACGATGGGCAGGTCGGCGTTGGAGCCGATGAAGTAATGCGGGAACAGGTCCACAAAATCGAGCAGGCAGGTCAGACCCTTGCGGTCGACGTGCATCGGACGATGCTCGGAGCTCATGGCAATGCAGTGCTCGTTAAAGTACGCGTACGGGCTGTACTGGAAACCCCAGCGCTCGCCGTCGAGCTGGATGGGGATAACGCGCAGATTCTGGCGGGCGGGGTGAGCGCCACCGTCGGCTGCGGCGGAGCGTCCGGGGTAGCCCTCGTTTTCAATGCAGAGCTGACAGGCGGGATACTTCTCGCCCGTGTTTTTGGTGGCGCCGGCCGCGGCAATATCGCGCGGGTCCTTTTCGGGCTTTGACAGGTTGATGGTGATCTCCAGGTCACCCCAGTTGGTGGAAGTGCTCCATTTGATGTTGCGCGCGATGGCGGCGCGGCGCACGTAGCCGGCGTCGCAGCATAGGCCGTAGAACCAGTCGGTCGCGGCGCGGGGCTCGTTGACGCCCATGCGGCCGTTGAATTCCTCGTTTACAACCGAAGGCCTCGGCATCAGCGCGCCCATGATGCGCATGGCGATGCGGTCGCGGCCCGACGTCGTATCCTCGACAGCACCATTGGCAACGGCGGCCTCGGAAAGCGCGGCAAGCGTGCCCTCCAGGTCAAAGTCGGGCAGGGTATCGGGGTGCAAGAGCGAGAGTTTCTCAACCTGGAGCGCCCAGGCCATATCGAGCGCGGGCCCCGTAGCGCCGATGCACTCCAAAATGGTGTTGTATGCCCAGATGCGGTCGTCCTGGCCGATCATCGATCGGTGGATGGCGTACTCGATCAGGTTCTGTGCGGCCTCGCGCACGTCAGTCATTACAGCCATGCCGCGTAAGCCCCCTTGTCAGAGATGGCGTAGTGACGGGCAGAGCCCTCGCCCAGCCAGCCGTTCATCTTGGCAATGAAGGTGTCGACCAGGCCGAGCGGCACGAAGGCCTGGATGGTGCCACCAAAGCCGCCACCGTGGATACGGACGGCGCCGCGGCCGTCGAGCACGTGCTCGGCCAGCGCCAGGGCATACATGGAAGGCTGCTCGGAACCCAGCTTGGCAACAACATTCTGCAGGTACATGGCAGAGCTGGCGCCGGACTCGCGCGTCAGGACCAGGAACTGGTCGATGTCGCCGGCGTTCAGAGCTGCCCAGCGCTTGTCGACCAGGCCGTTCTCGTACCAGTAGTGAACGGCGCGCAGGCAGGCACGGTCGCCCAGCTTGGCACGCAGCTCGGGGAGCTTGGCGTCAAAGTCGGCAACGTTTACCTCGCACAGGCGTGCCTTGCCAAACTCGGCGGCAACGTCCTGCATCTCGCGCGGAACGGCGGCGTAGTCGTCGGTGGCGGCCACGTGGTCGGCGCCCACTTTAACGAGCACAAGCGCATAACCGTGATCCTCAAAGTTGAGCTCGAGCTTCTGGGTCTTAGGCTGAGCCTGGTCCTCAAAGTCCATGTAGGCGAGGCCACCCAGGCACACGGCGGCCTGGTCCATCAGACCGCAGGGCTTGCCGTAGTAGTTGTTCTCGGTGCGCTGGCTCATCTGCGCGAGCGCGACGGGCTCGATGGCGGGTGCGCCCCAGAGGGTTTCCATGGCGCGACCGTACGCGGCCTCGACGGCGGCAGAGCTGGAAAGACCGCCGCCCGAGGGGACGGAGCAGGTAAAGGCAAAGTCGAAGCCGTGGGGCTCAACGCCAAGGGCTGCAATCTCGTGGGCCATGCCGCGGACGAGGCTTGCGGACGTGCCCTTCTCGGACTCCTGAACGTCTAGCGTGTCGAGCGCGATTTCAAACGTGGGATAGCCCTCGTCGGCTACGCGAACCTTGTTGGAATCGGTTGCCACGGCGATGCCGTCGACGGCGACATCGAGCGAGCCGGCGATGACGTGGCCGCCCTCGTGGTCGGTGTGGTTGCCGCTGATCTCGGAACGGCCGGGCGCGTGCACATAGAGCACCTGGCGGTCGCCGATGGGGCCAAACTCCTCCTCAAACAGCTTGGTGAGCGTGGCGAGTGTCTTTTCGTCGGGGGTGGTCATGGAAGTCCTTTCCTTGGCGCGCACGGGTGAGTTTTGCGTCGTTATGAGTACGTTAACAACTTGAAGCGGCATGAACCGAGTGTTTACGATACCGCACGTTACGGGCTATGTTAACGTACTCATAACACATCGCTTGTCACTTTTTGAGAATCTGGTAATCGGTAGAAATTCAGCCGTGAACGGTACTGCCGTATGGACTTATAAAGCAGAAGAGATGCAGATAGAAAAAGTAGAGTACGTTAACATGCGTCCGACGATAGCGGGCCTCGGCGCGGGATGTATTTCTGCCCGGGCCGGCATTCACGCTATTCAGATCTCGCAAGGGTGAAGGTGATCCTGTGGCAAGGCGCCCGTCCAACGATACAGGTACGCGTCCGGTCTCCATGGCCGACGTCGCCCGCGCTGCTGGCGTTTCGCAGCAGACGGTTTCGCGCGTCGCCAACGGCTTGCCCAACGTTAACGAGCAGACGCGCCAGCGCGTGCAGGCTGCTATGCAAGAGCTCGGCTTTCGTCCGAGTTATGCCGGTCGCTCGCTGCGCGACGGCCGTTACCATTCGGTCGGCCTATGCATCAACGATGTCACCAAGTTTGGCAACCTCTCAATGATCGACGGCATCGCCAGCGCTGCTCGCGAGCATAATTGCGCCATCACGCTGGTCGAGATGTCCAAGACCGAGGAATTCTCACTTGCCGAGGCCACGCGTCGTATGGCCGCATTGCCGGTGGACGGTATCATCATCGGCATGAGCCGCATGGCGCCCGATTTTGAGACGTTTGATCCACTGCCGGGCATTGGCACGGTCATCGTTACCATGTACGCGCATCCGCGCGTGACCACGGTCGATTCCGACCATTACGGCTGCTCGCTCTTGCTTATGGATCACCTGTTTGAGCTGGGGCACGAGCAGATTCGCTATATTGGCGGCCCGTCGTTCTCGGTCGACGAGCAATTTCGTCGAGCCGGTTGGCAGGATGCGCTCGAGCGTAAACACATCGAGCCGGCAGAGCCGCTCGAGGGCGACTGGTCTGCCAACAGCGGCTACGAGGCCGGCAGGTACCTGGCCGAGCACGATCGCGCCATGACGGCGATTTATGCGGCAAACGACCAGATGGCAAATGGCGCGATTGCAGCGCTGCGCGATAGCGGTCTGCGCGTGCCCGAGGACGTGAGCGTGGTGGGCGTCGACGATTCGCTCGATGATTTTGTGGCACACAACGAGCTCACGACCGTGCGATTCAATCTACATCAGCGCGGACGAGAGGTATTCGAGCATGCGGTTCCCGAGGCGGGTACGGCGGGCAAAACCGTTGCCATTCGTATTCCCGGCCAGCTCATTATTCGACATAGCACGGCGATACCACGCTCATAGTTTGCGCAGGTAAACGGCGATTTATCGTATTTCAATAACAATCGGTAAGGATGCCGGCAGATAACAGTTGGAATGCTGCCGAGTGCTATGATAGACGGGTTATTTTGTCTATCTAGGAGGCTTTGCCTGATGGAGATCACCAAGGATATCCGCTACGTTGGCGTCGACGATCACGACATTGACCTGTTCGAGGGCCAGTACGATGTGTCCGAGAACGGTATGGCATACAACAGCTACGTTATCTTGGGCGAAAAGATCGCCGTCGCCGATTCGGTCGATGGTGGTTTTGTTGACGAGTGGCTCGGCAACCTCGAGGCCGCGCTCGATGGACGTACGCCCGACTACCTGGTTATCCATCACATGGAGCCTGATCACTCTGCTGGCATCGCCGCCTTTATGGAGCGCTACCCCCAGGCACAGATAGTGGCCAGCATGGGCGCCTTCCGCATGATGGTCAACTACTTTGGCACCGACTACCCCGAGCGTAAGATGGTCGTCAAAGAGGGCGACGTGCTCGACCTGGGTGGCCACAGCCTAACGTTTATCGGCGCCCCCAACGTGCACTGGCCCGAGGTGATCTTCTCCTACGAGTCCACCGACAAGGTGCTCTTTAGTGCCGACGGCTTTGGCAAGTTCGGCGCCAACGACATCGAGGACCCGGAAGGCTGGGCTTGCGAAGCACGCCGCTACTACTTTGGCATCGTCGGTAAGTTCGGCAAATTCGTGCAGACCGTGCTCAAGAAGGCCGCCGATCTGGATATCCAGATCATCTGTCCGCTCCATGGTCCTGTTCTTACCGAGAATCTGGGCTATTACCTCGACACCTACAACACCTGGTCGAGCTATCAGCCCGAGGACGAGGGCATCACGATTGCCTATGCGAGCGTGTACGGCCATCTGAAGGCCGCCGTTGAGGAGCTTGCATCTGCGCTCGAGGCCCGCGGCCAGAAGGTTTCCGTCTTTGACTTGGCTCGCGACGACATGGCCGAGGCCGTTGAGGATGCGTTCCGCTATGACCGTCTGGTGCTCGCCTCCATCACCTATCAGGGTGAGATCTTCCCGTTCATGAACACCTTTATCCACACGCTTGCCGAGCACGCCTATCAGAACCGTACGGTGGCGCTCGTTGAGGCCGGCTCCTGGGCGCCCACCGCTGCCAAGGTTATGACCAAGGAGCTCGAGGGCATGAAGGACATCACCCTGGCGCAGAACAAGGTGACCGTGCTGGGTTCGCTCAACGACGCCTCGCGCGCTCAGATCGAGGTTCTCGCCGACGAGCTGTCCAAGTAGCGACACATTCACTTCTGATGCTCAACCACCACAAAGGAGACCTTTGTGGTGGTTTTTGTTTAAGCGCCGGCGATGAGGAGATTTGGGCGGGCGTTGTCGACGATCTCGGCGATTGAGGTGGCGACGGCATTATCGGGGTCGCTGTCCATCACGATGGAGTCGACGTCGGCGAGTTCGGCAAAGCGGTACATGCCGCGTCCGTTAACCTTGCTGGCGTCCATGAGGGCGACGCTTTGACGGGCGGCACCGACCATAGCCGCTTTGGTCTCGGCCATCTGGGGAAAGTCGGTCGTAAAGCCGCAGCTGGGGACAAAGGCGCCGGGGCACATGACGGCCAGATCGGCATGGACCATTTGGAGCGCCTGCATAGTGAGCGGTCCGTACAAATAACGATGGCCTTTGCGCAGCGCCCCGCCCAGCATGACGACATCGACTGAGGGCATGCTCTCGTCGATGTAATCGGCAATGGTAATGTCGGCCGTGATGACGGTGATACCGTCGCGCTGATCGAGGAGCCGGACGAACTCGAGCGCCGTGGTGCCCGAGTCGACGAGCAACGTGTCGCCGTCATTGACGAGCTCGATGGCGCTTTGTGCGATGGCCTGCTTGGCGGCGACATTGACGTTGATGCGGCGATCCTGCGTGGAAACGGTCAGGCGTTTGTGGAGCGATACGGCACCGCCATGCGTGCGGCGCAGCTTGCCTGCTTCGGCGAGCGCGTCCAGGTCGGCGCGGGCGGTGACGGAGGACACGCCAAAGGTCTGGGCGATTTCTGCTACCTGCACCGAGGCATTATGATCGAGCATCTCCATGATGGCGGAACGACGCTCGTCGGCGAAAGCTCGGGTTGTTGCGTGGGCCATATCTGCTCCATCATCGTCTGAAATTTGCAGGAATTGTGTTGACTCTATTTTCGTTCATTTTCTTTTTGAGTAAGAAAACACCTTTCGATTACTTATCTTTTCTATAAAAGAAAGACGCTGAACGCCCAAAATTCAATATCGAACATGTTCACTCGGCTCAAATTTCTTCCGTTTGCTTTTCAAAAATGACTGTATTGACCTGCATGGGCTCAATATCTCGCACGTGCAAAGCTGCTGAATTTCATACAATGAGCGCAGCAAAATGCAAGGTAAAACGCCTTGTGAACAACTACGCCCGATGTCCAGATGCGGGCGAGGGAGAGGAGCAAACGCTCATGGCACTTGTTACCACCGAAAAGATGCTCAAGGACGCTCAGGCCGGCCACTACGCTGTTGGCGCTTTCAACGTCGAGAACCTCGAGTTTGTTATGGCCGTTTTGGCCGCCGCCGAGGAGACCAAGTCCCCCGTCATCATGCAGACCACCCCGGGCACCATCAAGACCGCTGGTCTGGACTACTTCTACGGCATGGTCAAGGCTGCCGCCGAGCGCGCTTCCGTGCCCGTCGCCCTGCACCTCGATCATGGCGATGGCTATGACCGCTGCATGCAGGCTTTCCGCACGGGCTACACCTCTGTCATGATCGACGGTTCGCACGAGTCCTTCGAGGACAACATTGCCATGACCAAGTCCGTCGCCGACGCTGGTCGCGCCATGGGCGTGCCCGTCGAGGCCGAGCTCGGTAAGGTTGGCGGCAAGGAGGACGACGGTCCCGCGGTTGAGGGCGAGAGCCCCTACACCGATCCGGCCGAGGCCATGGAGTTCGTCGAGCGTACCGGCTGCACCTCCCTCGCTATTGGCGTTGGCACCAGCCACGGTGTGTACACGAGCGATCCGCACATCGAGCAGTCCGTGGTCAAGGCCATCCGCGATGCCGTCGACGTGCCGCTGGTCCTGCACGGCACCTCCGGTGTGCCCGATGAGCAGGTTGCCGAGGCTGTGAAGAACGGCATCTGCAAGGTTAACTACGCCACCGAGCTGCGTCAGGCCTACACCAAGGGCTTCATGGCCTACATGGCCGAGAACCCTGCCTGCTTCGATCCCAAGAAGCCGGCCAAGGAGGGCATGCGTGAGATCACCGAGCTGGTTAAGATCCGCATGACCAACCTCAACTCTGTGGGCAAAGCAGAGTAACAGCAAGGGTACTCCGACTCGCTACATATCCCGGGGAGGGACGAGGGCTTAGTTCCCCAATCGTCCTCGGGCATGCAAAAAGCCTCGCTGCGCACTTCGTGCGGCGAGGCTTTTTGCCCCCTGCGGAAAGATTGGGGGACTAAGCCCTCGTCCCTCCCAAGTTGACCTACTCGAGGTCGTCGCCCTTGTGGCGTTAGGGCGGAAATGGGTGGGGCGTTAGGGCTTCTTTGCTGATGGGGGATTAGTATGCCCGGGCTTGGTTGGGGAATGCCTGGTCTAGTGAGGCTTGGAGTTTTTCGAAGGATGTCTGCAGGTTGAGGTGTTGGTCTGCAGAGCGTTTGGTTTTTGTGGTGGGGGAGTCGAGGAGGCCGTTTCTCTGTGTCGGGGGGAAGGAGAAAAGGTTTGCATGATTTAGGGATGGCTGCTGTGCTGCGTCGTTGGAAGAATGCATGCTTATGCGGCCTCCTCGATGTCCACCAAAAGGTTGCGCACGGGGTGTGCTGCTAGGTCCCGTGCGTTGGCAGTATTATGCCGCGGCTGCTGCAAAGAAGCGCTAAAGAAAGGCTTAACCTGGTTTGGTGTTACGATGAAACTGCAGGTCAGAGGTATCGAATAACACTTTTGAAAGGTTTTGGGCTTAAGGGCTTTCTAAGGTTTGTGGCGCGGATGTGGCTCGCCTGTGTGGGGCGTGTGGATGGCTCGTTCCTAGCGCTGCGGCTCTGCGGCGCGCACCTGCTCGACGACCTTTTCCATCGTGGCGTCGATGCGGTCTTTTTTGAGTTCGCATTCCCAGATGGTTATGGGCGTCCAGCCCATTTGAGTGAGTGCTGCCACGGCAGCGCGGTCGCGCTCGACGTTGCGACGGAACTTTGCCTCCCAAAACTCAACGTTGCGCTTGGGCTGGCTCGGGTTGCACTTGGGGCAGCGGTGCCAAAAGCAACCGTTGACGAAGATGGCGATTTTGCGCCCGGGGAAGGCGATATCGGGTTTGCCGGGAACCTTCCATTCCAAACGATAGCCCGTGAGGCCCGCGGCGCGCAGGCGCTGGCGAACGAGCAGCTCGGGCTTGGTGTTCGCACGCTTATTGCCCTTCATGGACTTTTTGATGGCGGCGCGACGGCGGACCAGTTCGCGCTCGTCAGCGGAGAGGTCCGAGGTATCGATGCCGTCGAGCAGACCTGGTTTGGGGCGCTTTTTGCTACGGCGCTTAGGTGTGCGCTTGGGCTTGGTGGCGGGCTCGTCGGTCGCGGTGGCCTCGGCGTCGTTGGCGGCGCCGTTGGCCTCAAGCCGATCTTCCTTTAACTCAATCAGAGCATCAATGAGCCCCTTGTCGGCGGGCATCCATTCCACCATGGCAAGCGAGGTACGCGGAATCCAGCGGATATCGAGCTGGCGGTCGTGCTTCTGGGGCTCATCGGATTCATCGGCGAGCGAGCAGTAGTAGCACTCCATGGAGAGATGAAAATCGGGGTAGTCGTACTCAACGGTGTAAAAATCGCGCAGGTTGGTGACTTTTACCTGCAACTCTTCCATAAGCTCGCGGCGTACGGCGTCCTCGGGCGTCTCGCCGCGCATGAGCTTGCCACCGGGGAACTCCCAAAGTCCCTGCATGTCGCCATAGCCGCGCTGCACGGCAAGCAGCTCATCGGATCCTTCCTTGCGAATGATCCCAGCGGCAACATGAACAGTCTTCAACAGGAGTCCTCTCTCAACATCAACACGTGACAGGCTAGCTACCCGCACCTTACACAACGGTAAGGCAAGCGTAAGTCATATCGATGGTAGCCGACTCGGATTCTTGCGACTATAGATGCCGTAGACTAATCGCAAGAAAGGACTCGGTATGCAAACCACGCACATGGCGACCCCGGTACTGGAGGTCGCGCATCTCGAAAAGGTATATGGAGCGCTGGGCAACGTGACCCGCGCGCTCAACGATGTCAGCTTTACCGTCAACCGCGGCGAATTCGTTGGCATCATGGGCGCCTCGGGCTCGGGCAAGTCGACGTTGCTCAACTGCGTGTCGACCATCGATAGCGCCACGAGCGGCACGATCCGCATCAACGGCCAGGACGTGACGCGCATGAAGCAGGCTAAGCTTTCGCAGTTCCGCCGCGAGGAGCTCGGCTTTATCTTCCAGGACTCCAACCTGCTCGATACGCTCACGGCACGCGAGAACATCGCCCTGCCGCTCACCATCGCCCGCACAAACTCGGCAGAGATCTCGACCCGCGTGCAGGATGTGGCAGCGCGCCTGTCCATCAGTCAGGTGCTCGACAAGTATCCCTACCAGATGTCCGGCGGGCAGCAGCAGCGCGTTGCCGCGGCTCGCGCACTCGTCACCGACCCCACCATGATCATGGCCGACGAGCCCACCGGCGCCCTCGATTCCAAGAGCGCTCGCCTGCTGCTCGAGAGCCTGGAGGCCCTTAACCGCCGCCTGCGAGCCACCGTGCTCATGGTCACGCACGACAGCTTTGCCGCCAGCTACACGAGCCGTGTGCTGTTTATTCGAGACGGCAAGATCTTCACCGAGCTGCGCCGCGGCGACACCGACCGCCGAGAGTTCTTCGACCGCATTATGGAGGTCGTTGCCATGATGGGCGGTGAGGGCTCCGATGCTCTGTAAACTCGCTTGGGGTAACGTCCGCCGCGCCGGCCGCGACTACCTCGTCTACCTTTTGACGCTCACCCTGGGCGTCACGGTCTTCTATGCCTTTAACACCATCTCGATGCAGGTCGACATCGCCGGAATCGATGAAGAGGGCTTGGCGCAGGTTATGGGCAGCATGCTCGGCGACCTGACGTACTTTTTGGCCGGTGTCATGGCCTTTTTGATGGTGTATGCCAATAACTTCATCATGAAACGCCGCAAGAAGGAGTTTGGCCTGTATCAGGTGCTCGGCATGGGGCGCGGACGCGTCACCACGATCATGGCGCTCGAGACGGTGATTGTCTCGGTCGTGGCCTTTGTCGCCGGCATTGTGCTGGGTGTGGGACTCTCCCAGCTCATGACGTTCTTTACGGCCTCGTTTTTTAAGACACAGATTGCCAATTTCCACTTCTTTTTCTCGGTGCATGCGTTCAATCTGACCCTTGCCTGCATGCTCGTAATGTTTGTGCTCACGCTACTGCTGAACCTTCGCGCCGTGCGTCGTACCAAACTCATCGAGCTTATGGGTGCCGAGCGTCGCAACGAGAGCATCAAGACGCGCAACCCCTGGATTGCGATTGCCATCTTTGCCGTGGGCGTGGTGCTTGTGGGCGTGGCCTATTACCGTCTGCTACGTGATGGGTTCCCGCTAACCGCGACGGACAGCAAGCTGCAAGAGGCCATGAACCAGTTTGGTATTACGACCGCTATGGTTACCGTGGGCACCTTTGCCCTGTTCTGGGGACTCTCGGGCATGCTCATCAAGCTGCTGCAGAGCCTGCGCGGCGTGTATTGGCGCGGCCTCAACATGTTTACCGTGCGCCAACTTGCGGCCAAGGTCAACACGGTGTGCTTTTCGATGGGCGTCATCGCGATGCTCCTGTTTTTGGCCATCACTTCGGTGACGTGCGGTATGTCGATTGCCAACGTGATGAACGAAAACCTGGAGCGCTATAACCCTGTTGACGTGTCACAGACGTATGTCTATTACACGCCCGATACGCTCGACTACTACAAAGAGTACATCAATCCGTCTGAAGCCGATCGCATGGTGCTGGCCGATAGTACGGTCGATTTGTATTCCGCATGGCACGGCAAGGGCAAGTCGGCGGACAACAACGACGAGACCGGCAAGAAGGTCAATATCGCCGATGTTGCCGGTGAGCATGTGCAGATCGATTCGTATCTGAGTTACCCGTTTGGCGGTTCGGATCCTTCGGTGACCCCAAGTGAGATGTGCAAGATCATGGGCGAAAAGCTTCCCAAGGCGTTCGGGGGTAGCAATGCCGATGCGATGGGTCTGTTTGTGACGCCGGCGAGCCAGTACAACAAACTGCGTCAGATGATGGGCGAGGAGCCGGTGCACATCGGTCACGACCAGTATCTGCTCACGTGTGATATGGGCGGCGAGCTGGTCGACATGTACACCAAGTATATGGCTGGCGGCCATGCCCTTACCTTGGGCGGGCATGAGCTCAAGCCCGCAACCGATAAGTCGGACGAAGATACGGCGGCCATCGCCAACTCGTCGATGGGCAGTAATCCGGGTACCGTCGTCGTTGCCGACGAACTGTTGTCCCAACTTAATCTGCAGCCGTATTCCAGTAGCCTGCTCGTTAACTACAAACAGGGGATGGATACGACCGAGGCAGACGAGAGCATTAAATACACTTTGCTCGACAATCTGCTCGTTGACGGCAAAGAGCCGGGGGTGTGGGGAACCTTCATCACACGCTCCGAGATGTACACGCAAACAGCGCAAATGAACGGTCTTATTAGCTACCTAGCCATCTACATCGGCTTTGTATTGGTCGTTGCATGCGCGGCGCTACTGTCGATCCAGCAGCTCTCCAATGTGGCCGACGGCAGCCGCAGCTATCGTGTGCTGGCGCAGATCGGCTGTGACGACCGCCAGATTCGCCATTCGGTGATGGCGCAGCAAGCGGTATTCTTCTTGTTCCCGCTGGCAGTGGGCCTGGCGCACTCCTTTGTGGCGCTCAAGGTGATTATCGAGCTGGTGAGCATATTCGGAGATATGAGCATCGGCGGCACCGTGGGCCTCACCTGTGCAATCTTCCTGGCAGCATACGGTGGCTACTTCCTGGTGACCTACCTCATGAGCGCCGGCATGGTACAAGCTGCCATCGCTACCCGCTACAGCGAATAGCCGACTCAAAGCAAAACAATCGCAGGTTGAGCATAAGTCAGCGAAAGCGCCCCTAGACGAGCAAGGTGACGTGAAAGAGGAGGGAAGCGTACTTCGGTACGCGACCGACGATTGAACGTCAGATTGCCGCCTAGGGGCGCTTGCAGCGTCGAGCCGTTACGCGGTTTGGCATAACCGCGTAACTTCATCGTAGAAGCGCGTTTGCGGGCGGCGGATGCTCGTCTCCTGTCGCCCGCTCACCGAGGCTTGGCAATTGTCTTAATATCTTAAGGGTCTCGATTTGTCCAAGACTGAGCGAAGGAGCTCATCATGAGCGACGGAAAGAAGAAGCTTTCCTTCTTGACGGTCATTTCGACCATCATCTGCGTCGTCTTCGTTTGCGAGGCCGCCGCTCCCGCTGCTGCCATTGGCAACCAGCAGTTCTTCTGGTGGATCTTCCTGATCCTGACCTTCCTGCTCCCTTATGGCATGGTCGTTGCCGAGCTCGGCACCACCTATGACGACGAGGGCGGCATTTACGACTGGGTACGTGATGGCCTGGGCGACAAGTGGGGCGCCCGCATCTCGTACTACTACTGGGTTAACTACCCGCTGTGGATCGCCTCGCTGGCTACCATGTTCCCCGACATTCTGGGCATGGTCTTTGGCGTCGAGTTCAATCTGATCGCCAAGTTGGGTATCGATCTTGCCTTTGTGTGGATCGTCTACCTCATGGGTCGCTCCAAGGCGGCCGACTCCGAGTGGGTCCTGAACGGCGGCGCCATCATCAAGGTTGCCGTTGCCGTTATCGTCGGCGCTTTGGGTATTTGGTATGCCATGGAGAACGGTTTTGCGAACGACATGTCCGCTACCACCTTCCTGCCCGAGCTCACCAACACCAACGCGCTCGGCTACCTGTCGATCATCATCTTTAACTTCATGGGCTTCGAGGTCATCTGCACCATGACCGACGATATGGCCGATCCCGCTCGCGATATCCCCAAGGCTATCATCGTTGGCGGCCTGTCTATCGCCGTGATCTACCTGTTCGCTGGTTTTGGCATCGGCGCTGCTGTGCCGGCCGATTCCATCGATCCCGACTACGGCATGATCTACGCTGTCCAGACCATGGTGGGCGACTCCATGATCTTTAAGATCATCTGCATCGCCTTCCTGATCACCCTGTTTGCCAACATGGCTGCTTGGTCCTTTGGTGTCAACTCCGTTGCTCGCTACGCTGCCGAGCACGGCAACATGCCCAAGGTCTTTGCCTCGATGATCTCGGATGACGATATGCCCAACGGCGCCAACCTGGTCAACGCCATCGTTGCCTCCCTGGTGCTGTGCCTGCAGCTGGTTCCCATTGACGCCATCTCCAACGGTGTTTTCTGGATGCTCTTCGGCACCTCCGTCGTCTTTCTGCTGCTCACTTATATCCCGATGTTCCCGGCGTTCCTCAACCTTCGCAAGAACGACCCGAACCGCGAGCGCATCTTCACGTTCCCGTTTAAGGGTGCCATGATGAAGGTCATGCTGGCTATTCCCTGCATCGAGCTGATTCTGGCTATCGTTGCAACGCTGATTCCGTTCTCTGTCGATGAGATTGGCGATAAGGTCCCGATGATCGTTATCTTCATCGTGCTTTTGCTTATTGGCGAGGTTGTCCGCGTCGTCAGTGCTAAGGGTCGCGAGACCGAGTACAAGGGTCTCACCCCCGAGCTGGCTGCTCAGCGTCTCGCTGAGGAGTTCGAGGAGGACTAGAGCACCCGGATTCGGGGCTCCAACCTTCCTCGCGTACCAACGTACGCTTCGTCGGGCTTGTCGCTCCCGACTCGGGACACTCTAGCCTCTTCGGAGGCGTGCCCAAGCAACAGGTTTGCTAACCTTTCTCTGAGGTGGGTGTGAGCTATTGCTCCGGTAACCACCGCCCGCCCCAATCTCTCTTCCGTATCCTTCGTGCGTTTTGTCTCCGCGCACCGGGTTACGTCGTCGCTTGCCGGTGCGACATCCGTGAAAACCGGTGCCAGGCGCCCCGACCTTTGCCGGGGAACGGGCGCCTACCATCTCTTGGTTTTAGGCTGCGGGTAACCCGCCCGCAGCAAGCGATCGTTCGATTTGGAGGAAATCTTATGCGTACGATCACCGAGTCCGAGTCCACCCCTAAGGCCGATGGCTTCTTTATGCCTGCTGAGTTCGCCCCACAGGATCGCGTGTGGATGGGCTGGCCCCATCGCACCGATACCTGGGCCCATGGTGCCAAGCCGGCTCAGAAGCAGTATGCCGTCATCGCTCGCGCCATCGCCGAGTTCACCCCGGTCACCATGTGCGCCAACCAGGCCGACTACGCCAACTGCAAGGCCGCCTTTGAGGAAGACGAGAACGTCACCGTTATCGAGATGACCACCGACGACGCTTGGTTCCGCGACACCGCTGCCACTTTTGTTATCAATGGCAAGGGCGATAAGCGCGCCAACCACTGGCACTTCAACGCCTACGGCGGCCTCGTCGACGGCCTCTATTTCCCGTGGGACAAGGACGAGCAGATTGCCCTTAAGATGGCTGAGCTTTCCGGCTGCCGTCGCTATCGTCCCGATGACATGATCCTCGAGGGCGGTTCCATTACCGTCGACGGCGAAGGCACCGTGGTCGTGACCGACCAGTGCCTGCTTTCCCCGGGCCGCACCTGCTCTGCGGTTCTGGAGGAGGAAGAGGATCCCGAGTCCATCTGGCCCAAGTTTAAGAGGAAGTTTGAGCCCTGGAGCGAGGAACTTCGCGCCTATATGGACGAGCACCTCAAGGATTACCTGGGTGTCGAGAAGGTCATCTGGGTCAAGGAGGGCATCGACCCCGAGGAGACCAACGGCCACATCGATGACGTCGCTACGTTCATCGCTCCGGGCGTCATGGCTTGCATCTGGACCGACGATCCCGAGTATCCGTTCTACGAGCAGTGCCACGCTGTCTACGAGACCCTCTCCAACGCCGTTGACGCCAAGGGCCGCAAGATGAAGGTCTACAAGCTCTGTATGCCTGTGAACCCGCTGTTCATGGACCAGGCTTCCTGCGACACCATCGATGCCGACGAGAACGCCGAGCCGCGCGTTGCCAACGAGCCGCTGATCGCCTCCTACATGAACTACCTGGTCACCAACCACGGCGTTATCGTCCCGCAGTACGGCGACGAGAACGATCAGCTTGCCGTTGACACGCTCCAGAAGATCTACGACGAGGTCTGGGGCGAGGGCGTCTACAAGTGCGTCGGCGTTCAGTCCGAGCAGGTCGTCTTCGGTGGTGGAAATATCCACTGCATTACGCAGCAGGAACCCTCGGCGTAACTGTCTGTCTTCCCGAGGCACGGCACCTTGCCCTTCAATCGTCGGGCATGACCCTTAAGGTCTATGCCCTCCTCTTTCGCGGGAATCTGCCGCACCTCAGAAACCCAGCCGGTCAAGCGGACCGACGTAGCTAGTTACCGCATTAGTCATTGGTGCCAACCTTGGCAACGATGCAGGTCGAAAAACGTCAGCGAAAACCCGCCAGAGCGAGCAAGGTGCCTTGAAGCGAGGCGGCATTGACCTTTTGGTCATGCCGTCGAAGCTGAAAGGCAGATTGCCGTTCTGGCGGGTTTGCAGCGTCGAGCAGTTACGCGGTTTGGTAAAACCGCGTAACTAAATACGTTCCGCGATCTCGTGGATGAGGTAGTCGGTCTTTTCCCAGCCCAGGCACGGGTCGGTGATCGACTTGCCAAAGACGCCGCCGTCGACCGGCTGGTTGCCGTCCTCCAGGTAGGACTCGATCATAAAGCCCTTGACCAGCTTAGAGATGGACTCGTTGCGGCGGCAGCTGTCGAGCACCTCCTTGCAAATGCGGTACTGCTCCAGCGGGCGCTTGCCCGAGTTGTCGTGGTTGCAGTCGATGACCGCTGCCGGATTGGCATAGCCGGCATGCTCGGTATAGCGTTCGGCCAAGCGTTCCAGGTGTTCGTAGTGGTAGTTGGGGTAGGTGCGCCCATCGAGACCGATGTAGCCACGCATAACGGCGTGTGCGAGCGGATTGCCGTCGCACTCGACCTCCCAGTTGCGGAAGATGAAGCTCTGGTGCGCCTGGGCGGCGTAAATGGAGTTGAGCATAACGGTGGTAGAGCCGGCAGTGGGATTCTTCATGCCGACGGGTGCCGAAATGCCGCTCGACACCAGGCGATGCTCCTGGTTCTCGACCGAGCGTGCGCCCACGGCAACATAGCTCAGCAGGTCGACGAGGTATTGGTAGTTGGACGGGTAGAGCATCTCATCGGCGGTAAAGAAGCCGGTCTCCTCGATGACGCGCAGGTGCATGTGGCGGATGGCCTTGACGCCCTCGAGCAGGTCGTCGGGAGCCTCGGGGTTGGGGTTGTGCAGAAGACCCTTGTAGCCAGTGCCCTTGGTGCGCGGCTTGTTGGTGTAGACGCGCGGAATGATGATGAGCTTGTCCTTGACCTCCTCGGCGGTCTTGGCCAGTCGGTTCATGTACTCAAGCACCGAATCCTCGCGGTCGGCAGAGCATGGGCCGATGATGAGCACCTTACGTGCGTCCTCGCCGGTAAAGACTTTGGCGACCTCGGCGTCAAATGCCTGCTTTTTGGCGGTAAGCTCGGCAGAAAGCGGCATTTCCTCGCGGATCTCCATGGGGATGGGCAACCTGCGCTTGAATTCCATGGCCATACGGGGCCTCCTTTATCAATTAACGGCAACAATTGGCGAATTCTTGAATGCTCGGCATTATCCGCTGTCGCACGCTAAAGTGCAAGCCCTCGTCACCCCAAAACCTGCCAAAAAGGGACAGGTTTATTTTAGTCGGTTTTATCTGGGAAAATGTCGGCACTCGCCGGAAGGGGAGGGTCGGCGTACGGCACGCTGGAGCAAGTTGGATCTTCTGCGGCATACCCCGTGGGCAAAAAATGGCAAATATGAGTACTGGTACTGGCGTAGTATCATATCGAGCTTACAAGATAATAGACACTACAGTAAATATGTTCATTAACGTTGGCACACAGAAGCATACTGACGGGCGTTTTGATTAATTTGAAGGCGTATAGAAGCCGCAAAGAGGTCATTTGAGGCGGTTTTGGCTGCTACTAAAAATGTAACAGTACTCATATTTGATCTTTTTTGGCCACAGGGTCCGGAGGGGGCTGTCAATCGGGCCCCAAGAGAGCTAATTCGAGGGCCGCAGAGCAAAAACGGGGGCACAGGTTGTCCTGCGCCCCCGTTTTCTTGGCATTGCGGTTGTTTGCCGCCGGTTTTTACGCCGCTTCGTCGAACTGCGAGTTGTACAGGTCGGCGTAGAAGCCGCCCTGGGCGAGTAGCTCGTCGTGTGTGCCCTTCTCGACGATGTCGCCGTCGCGAATTACCAAGATCACGTCGGCGTTGCGGATCGTGGACAGGCGGTGCGCGATGACAAAGCTCGTGCGGCCCTGCATCAGCGCATCCATGGCGCGCTGAATAAGCTCCTCGGTACGAGTGTCAACGTTGGAAGTCGCCTCGTCCAAAATCAGCGCCGGGCGGTCGGCCAAAATGGCACGGGCGATGGTCACGAGCTGGCGCTGACCCTGCGACAGGTTAGTGCCCTCCTCGTTGATCATAAAGTCGTAGCCGCCGGCGAGCGTATGGATAAAGTGGTCGCAGCGTGCGGCACGTGCAGCGGCTTCGACCTCGGCATCGCTCGCATCGGGGCGTCCGTAGCGGATGTTTTCGCGGATGGTGCCGTTAAACAGCCAGGTATCCTGCAGCACCATGGCAAACTCGCCGCGCAGCGCCGCGCGGTCCCAGTCGCGCACGTCGACGCCCTCGACACGCAGCGAACCGTCGTCCACATCGTAGAAGCGCTGCAGCAGCTTAATGAGCGTGGTCTTGCCGGCGCCGGTGGGGCCGACGATGGCGATGGTCTGGCCGGGCTGCGCCTCGCAGCTAAAGTCGTGGATGATGGTCTTGTCGGGCGTGTAGCCAAACTTCACATGGTCAAACTCCACGTGGCCGGGGCGCTTCTCGGGAATCTGCGCGTCGGCCTTCTGCTCCTCCTCGGGCGCGGCCAGGAACTCAAACACACGCTCGGTGGCAGCTGCCATCGACTGCATCGTGTTGCTCACGTTGCCCAGCTGCTGCACGGGTTGCGTAAAGTTGCGCACGTACTGGATAAAGCTCTGGATGTCGCCGGGCGTGGCATTGCCGGTCAGCGCGAGCTGCGCGCCCACCACGACAACGCCCACGTAACCCATGTTGCCCACCAGGCTCATAAGCGGCATCATCAGGCCCGACAGGAACTGCGAACGCCAGCCACTAATAAACAGGCGGTCGTTTTGACGGTCGAACTCCTCGATTGAGGCCTCGGCGCGGTCGAACACCTGAATGACGTTTTGACCGGCAAAGTCCTCCTCGATAATGCCGTTGACGACGCCCAGGACCTGCTGCTGCTCGCGGAAGTACGGCTGCGAGAAGTGAATCATCACCATCAAGATAATTGCGGCTGCCGGCAGCGTGAGCACGGTGACGCCGGTGAGCGGCAGGCTGATCGACAGCATCATGACGAGCACGCCGATAATCTGCGTCACCGACGTGATGAGCTGCGTCACGCTCTGGTTGAGCGACTGACCCAGCGTATCGACGTCGTTGGTGATGCGGCTGAGCACGTCGCCCTTGCTGTGGCCGTTGAAGTAGCTCATCGGCACGACGGCAATCTTGGCGGCAATCTCCTTGCGCATGCGGTAGCAGATCTTTTGCGTGACGCCGGTCATGAGCCAGCCCTGGACCAGGCTGCAGACAGAGCTCGCCAGATACAGGCAGAGCAAAAAGCCGAGCGTCTTGGCGATCCAGTCAAAGTCGACATCGCCGGTACCGTTGACCTTGGCGACCAGGCCTTCGAACAGCTTGGTCGTAACCTGGCCGAGCACCTTGGGTCCCACAATGTTAAAGATGACCGAGCACACGGCAAAGGCGACGGCGGCAAACACGGCAATCTTGTGCTGGCCGATATAGCCGAGCAGCTGCCTCATGGTGCCCTTAAAGTCCTTGGCCTTTTCGCCGCGACGCATGCCGCCCATGCGGCCCATGGGACCACGCTGGCGGGTGGGCTTGGGAATTTGGGTCTTGGTCTCGTCTGCCATTAGCGCTCGCCTCCTTCCATAACGGCCGCAATTTCTTCTTGGGTAAGCCCCAGCTCCTCGGCGGAAAGCTGCGACTGTGCGATTTCCAGGTACGCCGGGCAGCTGCGCAGTAGCTCCTTGTGCGTGCCGGTGCCCACTACGTGACCGTCGTCGAGCACGATGATCTGGTCGGCGTGCATGATGGTCGCGATGCGTTGTGCCACGACCACGAGCGCGGCGTCGGTGACGTTTTTGGCCAGCTCCTCGCGCAGGCGCGCGTCGGTCTTGTAGTCAAGCGCGCTAAACGAATCATCGAAAACTACGACCTCGGGCTTCTTGGCCAAGGCGCGGGCGATGGCCAGACGCTGGCGCTGACCGCCCGAAACATTGGAGCCGCCCTGGCTGATGGGGGAGTCGTAGCCGCCCTCGCGCTCGGCGATAAAGTCCTCGGCCTGGGCGATGCGTGCCGCCCGGTACATGTCCTCGTCGCTCACCATGTCGCCGGCAAACTTAAGGTTGCTCTCGACGGTGCCCGAGAACAGGCGACCCTGCTGCGGGATATAGCCAATGCGGCGGCGCAGCTCGGAAAGGGTCATGTCGCGCACGTCGATGCCGTCGAGCGAAATGCTGCCGCCCGTGACGTCGTACAGGCGCGGAATCAACTGCACGAGCGTGGACTTACCCGAGCCCGTGGAGCCAATAATGCCGAGCATCTGACCGGCATGCGTGGTGAAGTTCACGCCGCTGATGACGTCGGCGCGGGCATCGGGATACTGGAAGCTCACGTCGCGGAAGGTGAGCTCGCCGCGCGGCGCGCTGGCCGCGGGCAGTTTGGGCGAGACGGGGTCGTTGATGCTGGTGGGGCAAGTGATGACCTCTTCCACGCGCTCGGCTGCGACCTCGGCACGGGGCAGGATAACCGAAACCATGGTGAGGATCATAAACGCCATGACGATCTGCATGGTGTAGGAGATAAACGCCATCATGTTGCCGACCTGCATCACGCCGTCGGACACGCCCTGCGCGCCAAACCAGACGATAAGCACGGTGATGCAGTTCATGACGAGCATCATGAGCGGCATCATAAAGCTCATGGCGCGGTTGGTGTAGAGCTGCGTGGTCATCAGGTCGAGCGAAGCCTTGTCAAAACGCTCGAGCTCATGTTCCTCGCGGTTGAACGAGCGGATGGGCATAAGGCCGTCGAGCAGCTCGCGGGCGGTAAGGTTCACGCGGTCCACAAAGCTCTGCATCTTTTTGAACTTGGGCATGGTGAGGCCCATGAGCACGCCGACAACGGCCGCAACCGCGATGATGGCCACGGCGATGGTCCACTCCAGACCGGTGTGGTTGGCCAGGACGCGCATGACGGCGACGATGCCCATGACGGGGGCCATCAGGCACATGCGGATAAACAGGGTTGCGGCCATCTGGATCTGCTGAATATCGTTGGTGCAGCGGGTGATGAGCGAGGCCTGGCTAAACTTGCCCACCTCGGCCGGCGAGAAGTGCATAACCTTGTTGAAGGTCTCGCGGCGCAGGTCGCGGGCGATGGAGCAGGCGGTGCGCGACGCCACGGCACCGGTCAGAATGGTGGCGACGAGCGACACCAGGCACAGCCCAAACATCGTGGTCGCCATGCGGCCCAGGTAGGCGTTCTGCACGTCAGCGGGGTCGATGCCCTGTGCCTTGTACTCGTCCTGCACGTAGCTCACGGTGCGCTGGGTGACGATGGAGCCCGACATGGAGCCCATTTTGTCAGCCATATCGTTGGCGCCCTCGACGAGCTTGCCCTGATCGATAAGACCGCCTTCAACGCCTAGGCGCAGGCTCTTCATGGTGATCTTACCGCCGTCGGCATCGATCTGCTTTTGCATGTTCTGCGCCGCTGCGGCCTTCTGCTGCATCTCGGCGAGCTGCTCGGGCGTCATCGCTGCCATTTGCTCGGGGGTGGGCATGGCCTGGGCAGCGTTGTTGTCTTTCTCGCTGGACGAGCCCATCATGTCGCCCATGGAGTCGGCGTCAATGCCCTGGTCGAGCGAAAGGACGACAGTCTCGGGCAGGCTCATAATGTCGGCAATCTTGCCTCCATCGGCACGCTCTTCCTCGGTACCCTTGTACGTTCGAATGCCGTTTTTGTCTGCCTTGCCAAACGCAGCCTCTACCGTCTTGGCGTCCTTGGTGCTCATAAAGAGTTCAAGGTCGTCGAGCGATTCGGCGCGGATGGTGTCGGGTACGGGCGAGGCGATGCCGCCTTGCTGCACACCCACGTCGACGATGTCGCTCATATAGGTAGGCAGCGCCAGATCGGCGTTGCAGCTGATTACGATAAGCACGATAGCTGCGAACAGTGCCAGGATATGCTTTTTAAAGAGCTTGAGAATCCTCACTCGGCATCTCTCCTTTCTTGATTGCGGTCGATAATTTCGTTGGCACGCCTAAGAAGGCGCACCATCTCTTGGGTATCTGTTTCGCCGAGCTGCTCGAGGAAAGCCGCGGTGCGGGCCTCGAATTCCCGACGTTTGATTTCGAGATCCTGGAATCCCTTGTCGGTCACTATGACGTGTACGCGACGACGGTCAGTCTTTGAGTGCTCGCGCTCGACCCAGCCCTTGGCCTCGAGGGCGCGCAGAATATTGGCGATGCGGGCGCTCGAGACCCAGGCGCGATCAGCGAGTTCGCTCGGCGTGAGCGAACCGCCGGCGAGTATGAGGGCGCGCATGACGGCCATCTCGCCGCCGAGGGCTTTGTCCGCAAAACGCGAAATGCGCTGATGCATGCTGCCGAACTCGGTAAGGAGCTGACGCCCAAGTTCACGGAAATCGGTATCTTCCACCGAAAACCCCTAACACTAGAAACTATTTTCGGTGAAAGATGATACCCTTGCACGCGTACCCTATGCGGTAGATTTTAGGACATGTCTAGAAAACTACCTTTAGGCGACCTCCGTGCACCGTCGGCACCAGCAAAGTTAGGGGTAGATCGTTAGGCATGTTCCAAAGCCTACTCAGAGGCACTTTACCCTGATAAAGCTGGCATAACAGCTAGAGCGAACGTCGTACAAAGGCAAGGAAAAATAACATACAAATCGGTGAACGGTAGTTGTTCGCGCTCGCATTTCCTGCGGGTTTGTAAAAAACGCCCTTATGATATAAAAAAAGAAACATATAACAGCCCAGATGGAGAGGGTCGCTATGTTATCCTTCTCAAACGGGTGAAATCTTGGGTTTTGGGTTGTAGTTCCAAGGTGGACAAACGTTTTTCCTGCACCAACGTGTGGTGAAGAACGGAAGAAGCCGGTAGTGCAAGCCGAACATTCAAGAATTCAATAAGCAGCGGTGTGAGAGAGCGCCGCATTACACGTAACTAGGAGCGTGGTTACACAATGCAGGAGGCATGGGAAGGCTTCAAGGAAGGTATCTGGACGGGAGAGGTTGACGTCCGAGACTTCATCCAGAAGAACTACACCCCCTACGAGGGCGATGAGTCGTTCCTCGTAGGTCCGACCGAGCGTACCAAGGAGCTGTGGGGCGAGGTTCTCGACCTGCTGCTTAAGGAGCGCGAGCAGGGTGGTGTCCTCGATATGGACACCAAGACCGTCACGGGTATCGTGAGCCACCCCGCTGGCTACATCGATAATGCCCATCGCGACAAGGAGACCATTGTTGGCCTCCAGACCGACAAGCCGCTCAAGCGCGCGCTGCACGTCAACGGCGGTATCCGCATCGCTTGCCAGGCTGCCAGCCAGCACGGCTACAAGGTCGACGAGAACGTTGTCGAGCGCTACACCTTCGAGCGCAAGACCCACAACGCTGGCGTCTTCGATGTCTACACCCCCGAGATGCGTGCTTGCCGCTCGGCTCACATCATCACCGGTCTGCCCGATGGCTATGGCCGCGGCCGCATCATCGGCGACTACCGTCGTGTTGCCCTGTACGGCGTCGACTACCTGATCAAGGACAAGGAGGCCCAGAAGGCTTCCACTCCGACGGTCATGACCGCCGACAACATCCGCGATCGCGAGGAGCTGCAGGAGCAGATCCGCGCCCTCGGCGAGCTCAAGATGATGGCCGAGACCTATGGTTTCGATATTTCCAACCCTGCTACCAACACGCAGGAGGCCATCCAGTGGATGTACTTCGCCTACCTTGCTGCCGTCAAGGAGCAGAACGGCGCCGCTATGTCCATCGGCCGTACCTCTACGTTCATCGACATCTATGCTGAGCGCGACCTTGCCAACGGTACCTTCACCGAGGAGCAGATCCAGGAGTTCGTGGATCACTTCATCATGAAGCTCCGCATGGTCAAGTTTGCCCGTACCCCCGAGTACCAGGCCCTGTTCACCGGCGACCCGCAGTGGGTCACCGAGTCCATCGGCGGCATGGGTGTCGACGGCCGTACGCTCGTTACCAAGATGAGCTACCGCTACCTGCACACGCTCGAGAACATGGGCACCAGCCCCGAGCCCAACATGACCGTTCTGTGGTCGACCCGTCTGCCCGAGAACTTCAAGAAGTTCTGCGCCAAGACTTCTGTCGCCAGCTCCTCGATCCAGTACGAGAACGACGACCTCATGCGCGTTTACCACGGCGACGACTACGGCATCGCCTGCTGCGTGTCCTCCATGCGCATCGGCAAGGAGATGCAGTTCTTCGGCGCCCGCGCCAACCTGGCCAAGTGCCTGCTGTATGCACTCAACGGCGGTGTTGACGAGGTCTCCAAGAAGCAGGTCGGCCCCAAGTATCGCGCCGTCGAGGGCGATACGCTCGATTACGACGACGTTGTGGCCAAGTACAACGACATGATGAAGTGGCTCGCTGGCGTGTACGTCAACTCGCTGAACATCATTCACTACATGCACGACAAGTACTGCTACGAGCGCATCCAGATGGCTCTGCACGACAAGCACGTGCACCGCTGGTTCGCTACGGGCATCGCTGGCCTTTCCGTCGTGGCTGACTCCCTGTCCGCCATCAAGTACGCCAAGGTCCACCCCGTCCGTGACGAGAACGGCATCATCGTCGACTTCGAGACCGAGGGCGAGTTCCCCAAGTACGGTAACGACGACGACCGCGTCGACCAGATTGCTCACGACGTTGTGCACCAGTTCATGGAGTACATCCGCATGAACGACACCTACCGCAACTCCGTGCCCACGACCTCGGTTCTGACCATTACCTCCAACGTCGTGTACGGCAAGAAGACCGGCTCCACGCCCGACGGCCGCAAGGCTGGCCAGCCGTTCGCCCCGGGTGCTAACCCCATGCACAAGCGCGATAGCCACGGCGCCATCGCTTCGCTGTCTTCGGTTTCCAAGCTCCCGTTCCGCGATGCTCAGGACGGTATCTCCAACACCTTCTCCATCATCCCGAGTGCGCTCGGCAAGGAGGATCAGGTGTTCTTTGGCGATATCGACCTTGATCAGCTGGGCGAGTAACTATTGTTAGTGCTATACTAACAATAACGATTACTGATTAGTGCGCCGGTTTCGGCCGGCGCCTATTAATCGAAGGAGACACATTATGAAGGTTTCTGAAGTTTCTGAGACTCAGGCCGATAACCTGGTCCACATGCTCGACGCTTACGCCGAGAAGGGTGGCCACCACCTGAACATCAACGTCTTCAACCGTGAGACGCTGCTCGACGCTCAGGCTCACCCCGAGAAGTACCCGCAGCTGACCATCCGCGTTTCCGGCTATGCCGTGAACTTCCACACGCTCACCAAGGAGCAGCAGGACGAGGTCATTGCGCGTACCTTCCACGACAAGTTCTAAAGGGGTTTAACTCCCGCAGGATCGCCGGGCCGCTTTGGGTTACTTTCCAAAACGTCCTCGGACATGCAAAGGGCTCCGCTGCGCGCTTCGCGCGGCGGAGCCCTTTGCGTCCTGCGGAAATGTTTTGGAAAGTAACCCAAAGCGGCCCGGCGGGGTTCTTCGGAGTCACCCTTTAGGCGGAACTCTCCTAATTATTTGGATGAGTCGTTTACTTACTTGTGCTGTTACCGTCTTCCCGCTGTTGTTGGGGTATGCTTTGTTCGTATGTAAACGTATGACATGTTGATGGGGGAGGGTGCTATGGCTCGCGAGAGTGCTCGTTCTAAAGATACGGCTAAGCCTGGCATCAAGGAAGTTGCAGCGGTGGCGGGGGTTTCGCCTACTACGGTATCTCGCGTGCTTAATAATCGCGGCTACATTAGCCAGGAAACCCGCGATAAAGTCCATGCGGCGATGGAGCGCATCAATTACACGCCCAACGATATCGCCCGTGCCATGCTCAACGGTCGCCTGAACCTTATCGGCATGATTGTTCCCTTTGTGAGCAGCCCGTTCCATGCTCAGGTTGTGCAGGCGGTCGAGCGCACGTTAGCGGAAAACGGTTTTAAGATGTTGCTGTGCAACAGCGCCAATCGACCTGATCTTGAGCGTTCCTATATTGACATGCTCCGCCGCAATATGGTCGACGGCGTCATCGTCAACTCCCTCAATATCGGTGCCGAGGCATATGCCGAGATGGGCTTGAGCCTGGTTGGCATCGACTGCGATCTTGGCGAGGGCTCTGTCCAGATTGCAAGTGACAGCTATGGCATCGGCGAGCTCGCCACGCGCCGTCTGATTGATGACGGCTGCAGGCGTATCCTGTGCCTGCGCAGCAATAGCCGCATGCGCATGCCTGCCAATAAGCGTACCGATGCCTACCTCGATGTTGTTGAGCAGGCCGGTTTGTCCGCGCTTGTCCGTGAGGTTGAGTTCGTTAAGCCCGACGACGAAAAGGGCGCGGTCGTTGCGAAGATCCTCGATGAGAACCCCGATATTGACGGCATCTTTGCGGGAGACGATACGATGGCGGCCATCTGTCTCAACGTGATGAAGCAGCGCGGCTTGAGCGCTCCAGACGATATTAAGGTCGTGGGCGCGGATGGTGCCCGCCGAACTATGACGTTTATGCCTGACTTAACAACCGTACGTCAAGATATCGATCGCATCGGAGAGCTCGCGGCGCAATCCATCATCGCTCTTATTAACGGCGATAATCCCGAATCGAATATCAAGCTTCCCGTTGAACTTATTGAGGGCAAAACCGCGTAGTTCATCCCGTGCCAAAAGAATTCCTCAAACGCCTCTGATGACCGTTCACCGGCATATGTCAACCGTTTGCCGACGACTGGAACTGCGAAAAGACGTATTGGTGTGAAAACGTTTGACATATGAAAACGATTGACATATCTTGCCATTGTACCGAGTTAGTATGTCGTGGAAAGGAAGTCTCGGATGCACAAGGTGTATTACCAACCTGAGGGAATTTGGGTAGGCGACATCATGCCGTACGGCGAGGACGGCACGTTCTATCTCTATCATCAGCGTGACACGCGTAACCCCGAACCTTTCGGAGAGCCGTTTGGCTGGGCACTCGCTACGACCAAGGATTTCGTCAACTACAAGGACTTTGGCGAGAGCCTTGAGCGCGGCGGCGACGAGGAAGTCGACCAGTACATTTATGCCGGCACGGTGTTTAAGGTGGGCGACAAGTACCATGCGCTCTACACTGGTTGCAATCGCGATAAGGTCCGCGCACGTTTGATGAAGCAGGTTCTTCTTCACGCAACGAGCGACGACGCCGTCAAGTGGGAGAAGAACATCGCCGAGACGCTGCTTCCGCCCCAGGAGGGTTACGATGACCGCAACTGGCGCGATCCCTTTGTGCTTTGGGATGAGGAGAACGAGGAGTACATGCTCATCCTCGGCACGCGTGTGGGCGAGGACAAGCGTCTGATGACCGGCCGCCTGGTCAAGTTCACCTCCAAGGATCTGACCAACTGGGAGTTCCAGGGCGACTGGTGGAACCCGGGCCTGTACACCATGTTTGAGATGCCTGATCTCTTTAAGATGGGCGACTGGTGGTACCTCGTCTTTTCCGAGTACAGCGACGGCAACAAGACCCGTTACCGCATGTCCAAGTCCATCAACGGTCCTTGGATTACCCCCGCTGACGACTCCTTCGACGGCCGCGCGTACTACGCCGCTCGCACCGCATTCGATGGCGAGCGTCGCGTTCTCTTTGGTTGGGTTCCTACGCGTGACGAGGGCGGCGACCCCAGCTCTTACCTATGGGGTGGCACCTTTATGCCCCTCGAGATCGTTCAGCGTGCCGACGGAACGCTCGGCACCAAGCTCCCCGACAGCATGCTTGGCGCCTTTGGCGAGGGCAAGGCTGTCGAGACCTTTGAGCTTTCCTGCGAGTCGGGCAAGGTCGAGCAGGTGCTCGCCGCGGATGCCGGCTCCACCTACTTGCTCGATGCCGACATTGAGCTCGGCGGTAACGCTGCCGGCTTCTCGGTCAAGTTCGCCGAGGACGCCGAGACCGGTCTTGCCTATGAGTTCCGCGCCAACCTGCGCGAGGGCAAGCTCGAGTTCACGCCGGCTCCCCAGTACCCGTGGTTCCAGGTCAACAACATGGGCCTCGAGCGTCCGTTGTTCTTTAAGGGCGAGGGCACTCACCATGTGCGTCTGGTCGTCGACGACGACATCGCGACCATCTTTGTCGATGACGTTGCGCTCAACGCTCGCTTCTGCAACAAGCAGGGCCAGGGTGTGGCGCTTACCGTCACCGACGGTGCGCTCAAGTGCGCAAACGCAACGATCGCGTCTCTGTAGCGGCAACGAACCGTTTTATGATTTAGAAAAGGAATGGAGAGGAACATGGACTACAAGGCAGTGTCCCAGCAAGTCGTCGACAACGTCGGCGGACTGGAGAACATCGAGGGCGCCACGCATTGCGTGACCCGTCTGCGTCTGGTGCTCAAGGATACGAGCAAATACAACAAGGCCGAGCTCGAGAACATCGATGGCGTCAAGGGCGTGCTGTACAACAGCGGCCAGCTCATGATCATCTTCGGTACCGGTACCGTCAACAAGGTTTACGATGAGTTTATGGCTCTGACGGGCGTTAAGGAGATCAGCGCTTCCGAGGTCAAGGGCGCCGAGGCGGACAAGAAGGGCAAGTTCTTCTCGGTCCTCAAGGTATTCTCGGACATCTTTATCCCCATCATTCCCGCTTTCGTCGGCGCTGCTATCATCATCGGCCTTAAGTCGCTGATCGTTGCCAACGGCCTCTTTGGCATGGAAGGCAGCCTCGCCGATCACAGCGAGTTCCTCAAGAACCTCGCAAGCTTCTTTGCCATTATCGCCACCACGTTCGACTACCTGCCTGTCCTGGTTATGTACAGCGCAGTCAAGCGTTTTGGCGGTAACCCGATCCTGGGCATCCTCGTCGGTATCGTCATGGTTCACCCGAGCCTTATGAACCGCAACACGTTCGTTATGGACCCGACGGGTGCTGAGTACTGGAACTTTGGTCCGCTCTCCATTCCCATGGTTGCTTTCCAGGGCGGCGTATTCCCTGCAATCCTGACTGCCTGGTTTATGGCCAAGGTCGAAAAGATTGCCCAGAAGTACATCCCCGAGGTCGTTTCGTTCGTCTTTGTCCCGACCGTTACCCTGATTCTTGCTAACGTCGCCCTGTTCACCGTGTTCGGCCCGCTCGGCAACCTGATCGGCGATGTCCTCGCCGGCGTAATCGATATCCTGTACAACAGGATGGGCGTCTTTGGTGCCTTTGTCTTCGCCGCGTTCCTGCAGCCGCTTGTCGTTACCGGTACGCATCAGTTCATCCAGGGTATCGAGGCAAACCTTGTTGCCACGACTGGCTTCAACTACATCCAGGCCATCTGGTCGGTTTCCATCATCGCCCAGGGCGGCGGCGCCATCGGCATGTACCTCATTCACAAGAAGCATTCCAAAGAGCGCAACATTTGCATGTCGTCCTTTATCCCGACGCTGGTCGGAATCTCCGAGCCCGCTATCTTTGCTGCAAACATGCGCTACTCGATCATCCCGTTCATCTGCGCATGCATCGGTGCAGGCTGCGGCGGTGCCTTCGTCAAGCTCTTTGAGGTGCGCGCTATCGGTCAGGGTCTGACCGGCGTGCTTGGCCTGCTCATCGTCACGCCCGAGACCCTCGTGTGGTATGTGGCTGGCAATCTCATCGCCTTTATCGTGCCGATCGTCTTGATCTTTGCCTACAACAAGGCAAAGGGCGTGCCGACCACCGATGAAGAGGGCGCTGGCGCTGGCTTCGACGTTAGCTTCTAGTTGAGCCGTTCAGTGTAATCTGAGGATAAGTCCATTTGAGGAAGGGCGTTCGACTCGTGTGAGTCGAGCGTCCTTCCCCATAGACGAGAAAGTCAACGGCGATGTTTAATCAAAAAAATAAGGTGACACGCGCGGACTATGAGCAGTGGCGTGCCGGACAGGATGAGACGGCGGGTCGCATCGCGTCCGACCCCGATAGGCTCCTGTTCCATGTGGAGCCTGAGCTTGGCTGGCTCAACGACCCCAACGGTTTGGTTCAGATTGGTGATACGTATCACATCTATCATCAATACGATCCGTTCGATGCTGCGCATGGCGGTCCAGTGCTTTGGAACCATCTGACGACAAAGGATTTTGTGACGTACGAGAATCACGGCCCCGCACTGTTCCCCGATTCCGATTTGGATTCGAACGGAGCGTATTCTGGTTCTGCCTTTGTACGCGATGGCAAGATTCACTACTTCTATACCGGCAACGTCAAGCATTTTGACCGCGATGATTACGACTACGTGTTGACGGGCCGTGAGCAAAACCAGATTCATATGGTTGCCGAGAATCCCGACGAATTGGGCGAGAAGTGCATAGCTGTTGGACCGGTCAATTACCCCGACGATATCGGTACGCACGTGCGCGACCCCAAGATCCTTGAGCACGATGGTATCTACTACATGGTTCTGGGCGCTCGTACGAAAGACGACCGTGGCTGCGTGCTTGTCTATACCTCGCGCAATCTTGAGGACTGGAGCTATGCGACGCGCATTGAGTTGGGCGAGAAGTTTGGCTTTATGTGGGAGTGCCCCGATCTGTTTGAGCTCGATGGCGAGCTTATTCTCGTTTGCTGTCCGCAGGGTGTGCCTGCCGATGGTTGGCGTTACCGCAATCCGCATCAGTGCGTGTGGTTCCCCATCGAGGCCGATTGGGAGGCGCCGAGCTTTAAAATCGTCGGGCAGGGCATGCCCCCGATGGTCGATGCCGGTTTTGATTTCTATGCTCCGCAGTCCTTTGAGGATGCTGCAGGCCGGCGTTTGATGATCGGATGGTCGGGTTGCCCCGATGCGACGGCAGAAAACCCGACGGTGGCGCGCGGGTGGCAGTGCGCGTTGACGGTGCCGCGAGAGCTGAGCATGCGCGATGGTAAGCTCTGCCAGCAGCCGGCGCACGAGATTGAGAGGATGCGCGGCGACTGCGTTCGCGCGACAGGCGGTGAAACCGTTGAGGAGCCGGGACGCCTGTTTGATCTTGTGGTTTCCTGTGAGGGCGCCAAGATGGTCGAGCTCGAAATCCGCAAGGGTGTCTTTGTACGTTATGCGGACGGGATGCTTACCCTCGACATGGGTGACGAAGGCTATGGGCGCGACCAAAGGTCGATCGAGCTCAGCGAGCTTCGCGACCTGCGCGTGCTTTCGGACACTACGATGGTCGAGATTTTTGCCAACAGCGGCGAGGCGGCACTTACGAGCCGTACCTATTCGCCGGCGGTTTCGGCGATGGGGTTGCATGCCGAGGGTGCGGCGTCGATGGATTTCTACCGCCTCGCGCATTAACCGTGCGTGGAGCACGATTGGACTTGCCGGGTGGAATGTGTCGCAGTTGCCGCAGCGAACTACCGTTTATCGTGTATAGCTACCGTTTGCGGAGTAAGTAACACCTATTAATAAACCGTGTAAAATCTCAGGTAAGCACGGAGTTTTCCAGGGAGACGCTGTCCTTTGTTGTGTGCAAGGGGCGGCGTCTCTTTGGCGCTTTGCGGCCGTTGTGCAACAGTGCGGCGGCGCGTGCCATGTATTAAAAAGCCAATGTCGAGATGGGTCGTGATAAGAATGGGCAAGTACGTAATCGTGGTTGAGTCTGGGTCGGATGTGACGCCGGAGCTCTGCGAGCGCTACGGCATCGTGCGCGTGCCCATGCATGTCACAATTGGTGACGAGACCGTTGAGGACGGCTCCATCGATCCGCTCGAGATTTACTCGCGCTGCAACGAGTTTGGCGTAATGCCCGAGACCAGTGGCTGTGCGCCGGCAGATTTTGCGCACGTATATGACCGTATCCATGCCGAGCAGCCCGATGCGACCATTCTGCATCTTGCGTACTCCGAAGTCACGACTTGCTCGCATCAGTCCTCTAAGATTGCAGCTAAGGGACGCGACTACGTATTCTCCATGGATACGCGTTTTGTCTCGGTGGGCCAGTCGCTCGTTGCCGTTGAGACCGCCAAATACATCGAGGCTCACCCCGATGCCACCGTCGACGAGATCTTTGCATTTACGAACTCCGTCATGGACCGCGTGCTGCTGGGCTTTGTTCCTACCGACCTGGCCTTTCTTAAGGCGGGCGGTCGTCTGTCCAACGTCGCGTTCCTTGGTGCCCACCTGCTCAAGATTAAGCCCTGCATTGAGGTAACGGGCGGTAAGTTTGTGGCGACCAAGAAGTTCCGCGGCTCTATGCTCAAATGCGCCCGTGCCTTTATTGACCACATGGTTGCCAAGGGCGAGATTGACTACTCGCACATTGGCCTGGCGTATTCGGTAGGCCTTTCCGAGGAGCTGCGCGACGATATGGAAATCTATGCGCACGACCTGGGCTTTAAGGACGTTACCTGGACTCAGGTCGGCGGCGTCATCTCGAGCCATTGCGGCCCGACCGCCTTCGGCGCGGTGCTCACGCTTAAAGCGTAAGGCCTGGCATCTATCGATTTCTATTGCCTCGGCGGCGGGCGGGTTGCGACAGCCTTCCCGCCGCTCTTGCGTAGGGCCAAATAGGACAACCCAATTGACCGCTAAACCGTTTCGCCATCATGCGTATGGGCTAGAATGATTCTGGCATTTATGTAGCTAAAACCAATGAGAGGCAAGGTAGCGGGAATGGCTGAGATGACGCTTGAGGGAGTGGACGCTCGTCCCGAGGACTCTGCGTTTGCCCTGGGCCGCGTGCATTCGATTGAGACGATGGGAACGGTCGATGGACCCGGCATCCGCTTTGTGGTGTTTGTTCAGGGCTGTCCCATGCGCTGTGCGTATTGCCACAACCCCGATACCTGGTCGGTTAACGGCGGCACGATGGTGACCGTTGAGCACCTGATGGACGAATTCCAGAGCAACCATGAGTTTTACCGCAGCGGTGGTATTACGGTGTCCGGCGGCGAGCCGCTCTTGCAGCCCGCGTTTTTAGCCGACCTGTTCCGCGCCATGCACAACAACCCCGATGGTCGCGTGCACACCTGCTTGGATAGCTGCGGCTATGCGTTCGACCCCGCGCATCCCGAGAAGTTCGATGCCGTACTCAACGAGACCGATATGGTGCTGCTCGACATTAAACACGCCGATCCCGTCGAGCATAAAAAGCTGACCGGTTGCGATCCCGCACGCATTCTGGCGTTTGGTGATGAGCTTGCGCGCCGCAAGATTAAGGTCGTTATCCGCCACGTGGTGGTGCCGGGCATTACCGATACGGTTGAGGAGTGCGAGGCGCTCGGTCGCTTGATCGCCCCGTGGCACAACGTGGTGGGCCTGGAAATGCTGCCGTATCACACGATGGGTGTCGTCAAGTACGAGCAATTGGGCATTCCCTATAAGCTCGAGGGCGTTCCACAGATGGATACCGCGCGCATGCCCGAGCTGCGCAGCGCCGTCATGACGGGCATGAAAAAGCGCCGCGCGGAACTCAAAAACGCCATCGGCTAGCGATCCATTTTCGCCCCCAAGGGCACTCATTTGGGACAGACTTAAATGAGTGCCCCCGGGCACCAAGTTGATTGCCAAAGAGCTCCGTCAAGTTGCGGTGGAATAGTTCTTGTTTTTTGGCTTATGCCGCCCAAACAGGAACTATTCCACCGCAACTGCGTTTTGGGCGGAGATGCGCAACAGAATCGGTGTATTTGCATAGAAACGCTTGTGGTTTCTTTAAAGACGCCTTAAACGCCGCTGAATATCTTTGGAAAGAAATGCCTGCTCGGTATTATGCTGCTCGTATATAAAACGGTAGCAATCAGGAGACCACGTGCGAAATAACGCATCGCGGGACGAGTATGTGCCGCAGCATAGCAGCAGATATGAGACGAAGGGCACGTCTTCGCGTGGCCTTGCTGGCGCTCGCATCCGCGTGACGAAGATCGCCGCCATTGGGATGCTGACGTTGACGGTTATTATCCTCGGAATTACCGCCAAAACCTACGCGTCGGAGCGAATGGCACACTCAGATGCGTCAACGGTACAGACGCAAAACAAAAAGGTCTCTGAATCTAAAGCCACCGCAAGCCAAACCCTGTCGACAGCGAGCCTCAAGACGAGGCTTTCGAAGGCGGACTTTAACGATATTCCCTCAGGCGATACCGTGCAGACCTTCTCACTAGTTGATGACCAGATCCCCGTCCTGGAGGATGAGAGCCTCGCCGCGCTCCAAGATGCCCTGAGTCAGGCGCAGGAGCTGGGCGATGTGGGCGTGGTGTTTTACGATCTGACGAGCGGCAAGGGCGTGACGTATAACGCGGATGCCGAGGTGTACGGTGCGAGCAGTTATAAGGCGCTCTATGTACTCTACGTCTGCGAGTCACTGGTCGAGACGGGCCAGGTCTCACTCGATGAATCCCTTGGCACCTATGGCGGCTACAGTATGGGCTGGCAGACGGTGCGCGACCTGATCGAGGCCGCAGTCGTTAATTCGGACAACGATTCGTTTATTGCGTTACGCGCGGCGTTTGACCGTGTCGGTTACGAGGATTGGATTGTCAGTCTTGGCGTCGATTACGATACCGCACTCGATCCGATGAGTGATTTTCCCACCTATTGCCCGCGAACCTCGGCCAAGTTGTGGCGCGAGATGAGCGAGTATCTGAGCTGTGGCAATGAGACCTCCCAGTGGTTATCTGAACTGCTGTCATCAACATCGCGCTCATTTATCCGTGATGGCATTGCGGACGACCAAGCCTTGGTGCGCAACAAGGCAGGCTGGATTAGCGAGGATGGTTGCTATTCGACATGCGATGCGGGCCTTATCGACATCGATGGCCGTACCTATGTCATGAGCATCATGACATCGATGCCGTGGAGCGACCACTCGAGCGAGGTTACGACAGCGATTGCAAAGGCTCTGTTTGATACGCGAGCCGCACTGGCCTAGCGTGTTCGTTTGACGAGGTCAAACGAAATGCTGGTACCATACCGTGGTTGAGAATTTCGTATAGGTTTGGGGAATGGCATGGCTACCATCGCGATTATCGGTGCGCTCGAAAAAGAGATCATGCAGATTAAGGAAGAGTTGAGTAACGTTTGCATGGTACAGGAGGCGGGCTTGAACGTTGTGACCGGCGGGCTCGACGGCCTGACAGTTGTTGCCACAACGGCGGGTATGGGCACGGTGAATGCCGCCGCCGCAACACAGCATCTCATTAGTAAATATGCCCCGCAGGCCGTTGTGCTCTCGGGTATCGCGGGCGGTTTGAACCCTAAGCTCCATATCGACGACGTGGTTATCGGCAAATGCCTACGCTATCTGGATACCGATACCGCGCTTATCGCCGAGTCTGCACCGGGGCTCGAGGAGTTTGGCTCGACGCCTGCGCTGGTCGATATTGCTGCCGATGTGCTTGCTGAGCGTGGCTTTGTCAACGCTTCGACAAATGCAGCCGCCTCGAACGAGGGCACAAAGCAGTTCCTGGTCGGCACGATTGCCACGGGTAACCGCTTTGTGACGGGCGCTGCCATGCGCACCGACGCTATCGAGGCGACGAATGCCGATTGTGTCGGCATGGAGGGCGCGGCAATTGCCCATATCGCAACCAAAAATGGTGTCGATTGCCTGGTGCTGCGCGCTATCAGCGATAATTGTGACGAGGCGTACGATGCGATTTGCGACCGCGAGTTCGACCTGTTCGAGTATGCCCGCACCGCGAGTGGCATTACGCTCGATATCGTTCGCCGTATCGCTGCTATCTATTAGCGCGCTTTTTTTGTAAGAACCTACGACCAAGGAGTGTCCATGGCCGATTCCATTAACTACCAGCTTGCCAAGTTCGTTGCCAGCTATGGCAAGGTTTCGCAGATTCCCGAGTCCACCTGCCCCGAGGTGAGCTTCGTCGGCCGCTCCAACGTGGGCAAGTCGTCGATCATGAACAAGCTTTTTGGCCGCAAGAACCTCGTCAAGGTTTCGAGCACACCGGGCAAGACGAGCAATATCAATTTCTTCGAGGCCGATGACGTGCACTTCGTTGACCTGCCGGGCTATGGTTTCGCCCGTCGTTCCAAGGCCGAGCGTGACCGCTGGGCCGAGCTCATCGGCGACTTCTTCGACTCCGAGCGCAGCTTTAACTTGGTTGTGTCGCTAGTGGACATTCGCCATGACCCCAGTAAGCTCGACCATGACATGATCGACTACCTGCAGGGCAACGAGTTCAACTTTATCGTCTGCCTCACCAAGGCCGACAAGCTCAGCCGCACCCAGCAGGCCCGCCAAGCGGCAGCCATCAAAAAGCAGCTCAACGTCCCGGCCGAAAACGTAATCATCACAAGCTCCCAAACCGGCGTGGGCATCGACGAACTCAAGCGCCGCATCGCCGAGGCTTGCCTCTAGTAAGGGCCCCTATCAATAAAATGCAGAACATCAGCCCGGCGACTTTCCAGAGTGTAGGTCCCTGTAGCCGCCGCCGGCGAAGTTAACGTAGGGGAGGCCAGGGACTTTGCCCCCAAATCTTTCCGCAGGACGGCAGGACCCCCGCCGCACGAAGTGCGCAGCGGGGGTCCTGCCATGTCCGAGGACGATTTGGGGGCAAAGCCCCTGGCCTCACCGGCGAGTATACAGGACGGCGACTACAGGTATTCGATCTGGGCGCCTTCCGTGTCGCACGTCAGAATATGCGTATCACACTTGGGGAACTGCTCACGCAGCTTGACCTGCAGGAACTTAGCCACGATGGTGTCATCGGTCACGGCCATGAGGGTCGAGCCGGAGCCGCTGATCCAGATGGTCTTAGCACCTCCGTTAAGACAGGTGTCGCGCACGGCATTGTAGTCGGGGATGAGGCGACGGCGATAGGGCTCCTGGATGCGGTCGTCGTTGGCGGCGGCAATCAGGTCAAGGTCGCCGGTCTCCAAGCCGCGCGTCATGCCGGCGATGCGGCCCATTTGCCATACGGCGGTGGAGAGTGGAATCTCCTGCGGCACAACCTTGCGCGCCTCGCTCGTATGCACCTCGTAGGGCGGAATCACGGTAATAAAACGCAGACGATCGCTCACCTCGTAGCGCAGGCACTGGGGGAGCGAATCGGTCGGCGTAAAGGAGCAGACGGCGCCGCCCAGGATAGCAGGGGCGACGTTATCGGGATGGCCCTCGACCTCGGTGGCAATGCGGACGAGCTCAGCGCGGTCGACGGTGTGGCCTGTCAGTGCGGCGGCGGCCATAATGCCGGCGACGACGCAGGTGGAGCTGGAACCCAGGCCACGGGCGACGGGCACGTCGGTCTGAATGTCGATAGCAACGGGAAAAGCCGGCTCGCCCCACGCGGCCAGAGCATCGACAAAGCTCACATAGACCAGGTTATTCTCGTTTTGGAACTCCTCGGGGCAGCCCGTGATGGTGAGCTTGTCGGCGCGCTCGAAGGTGAAGTGCGAGTAGAGGCTGACGGCCATGCCGAGGGTGTCGTAGCCAATGCCTAGGTTCGCGCTGGTGGCGGGGACGGTGATTTTGATCATGGGAATCTCCTGGGCGGTCTGCCTGTTTAGTTCGCTGCTCGGGCAGTCCTGGCTCGCTCGGAAAGCACATTAAGTGCTTTCCGGCTCGTGCGGAACTCGCGACGAACTAAACAGGCAGACCCGCATGTCAGCTCGTCATTATCCCGGTGAGTATCTGATAAAAGAAGGTGCGCCGGCTTTCGCCGGCGCCTAGTAAGGGTTTAGTTGGTAGCCATCTTTTTTGCAGCCTGCTCTACGTAGTTGGCCATGTCGGCTACGTCGCAGACGTCTTCGAAGCGGACGGGCTTGGATTCGAGTTCGGTGAGCTGGGTCGGGGCGACCGTGTTGGTGGCCTGCTCGAGTACGCGCATAGCCTCAAAATCATCCTCGGGAACGTCGAGGCCCAGGGCGTCGCAGCAGGCGCGCGGGAACTTGTAGGGGCTTGCGGTCGAAAGCAGCAAGCGGGCCTTGGCACCCTCGGCGGGAGCGATTTTTTCAAAGACGTGATAGCCGCAAGCGGTGTGCGGGTCGATCACGTAGCCGTTCGCGTCCCAGCAGCTCTTGATGGCAGCGCGGACCTCGTCCTCGCTGGCCCAACCGCAGCCAAAGACGCTCTGAATCTTTGCTAGCAGGTCGGCGGGAACCTCGTAGCGACCAGTCTGTGCCAGCTGCTCCATAAGGCCGGCAACGAGTTCGCAGTCGCCATCGGACAGGAAGTAGAGCATGCGCTCGAGGTTGGAGCTGATGAGGATGTCCATCGACGGCGAGATGGTCGTGAAGAATGGGCGGTTACGGTCGTAAACGCCGGTGGTCAGGAAGTCGGCAAGCACGTTGTTCTTGTCACTCGCCACGACGAGCTTGGCGACGGGCAGACCCATGCGCTTGGCATAGTAGCCGGCCAGGATATCGCCAAAGTTGCCGGTCGGTACGCAGAACTCCACGGCGTCGCCGGCCTCGATGGCGCCGGCGCGCAACAGCTGCGCATAGGCGGCAAAGTAGTAGACGACCTGCGGTACCAGACGGCCGACGTTGATGGAGTTGGCGCTCGAAAGCACCGTGCCGGCGGCCTCCAGACGCTCGGCAAGCTCCTTATCGGCAAAGATGCGCTTGACGGCGCTCTGGGCGTCGTCAAAGTTGCCGCGGATGCCGCAGACGGCGACGTTGTCGCCCTCCTGCGTGGACATCTGCAGGTTCTGGACGCGGCTGACCTTGCCCTCGGGATAAAAGACGGTGATGCCCGTGCCCGGCGCGTCGGCAAAACCGGCGAGTGCGGCCTTGCCGGTGTCGCCCGACGTGGCGGTGACGATCATGATGCGCTCGGCGCCGCCGTCCTTGGCGGAAGTGCGGGCCATCAGACGGGGGAGCATCTGCAGGGCAACGTCCTTGAAGGCGCTTGTGGGGCCGCCAAAGAGCTCCATCACATAGGTCTGAGGGGCGTCAGCGCCCGGCGCAGCGTCGAGTTTGACGAGCGGCGTAACCTCTTCACTCGCGAACGTGCCGCGGTATGCCTCGTCGACACACGCCGAAATTTCTTCGGCCGTGTAATCATTCAGTAACATTCCCAACACATCTTGAGCGATTTCAAAGTACGATTTATCTGCAAGCGAGCTGATATCGACCTGCTGGGTGCCGAGCTCGTCCGAGACAAACAAACCCCCGTCGGGAGCGATGCCGGTGCGGATTGCCACCTTACTTGAGCACGATAAAGTGCGTCCTCGTGTACTATGATAAGTTCCCATATAACACTGCTCCTCGGATGCCTTGGTCCCAATCGGTGAAACCATGGTATCAGAGCGCGCAAAACAGGTTTGCAGAGGCTTTTAGAAAGGTAACCTCAAGCCCATGATTAAGATTGCCAAGTTTGGCGGCTCGTCGGTCGCCGACGCCGAACACTTCAAGAAGATCAAGGCCATCGTCGATGCCGACCCTGCCCGCCGTTTTGTGGTGGTTTCCGCCTGCGGCCGCCGCTTTAAGGGCGACACCAAGGTGACCGACCTGCTCTACCTGGTTAACGCGCACGTTAAGTATCACGTGTCGTGTGAGGAGCTGCTCGAGGACATTGGCCAGCGCTATTTTGATATCGCTGACGAGCTGGAGCTCACCTATCCCATCCGCGAGGAGTTCGCGGCCTTTGCCGAGCGCGCCCGCTCGGGCGGCTACTCTACCGAGGAGCTCGTGAGCCGTGGCGAGTACTTCACCGCTCGCCTGATGGCGGAGTACCTGGGCCTGCCGTTCCTGGACGCCGCGACGGTTGTGGCGTTCCATCATGACGGTACGCTCAGCATGAATCGCACCTCCGAGCTGGTGCAGGAGTACGGTCAGCAGGGCGGCTTTGTTATGCCCGGTTTCTACGGCGCGACGCGAGAGGGCCAGATCAAGCTGCTCGACCGTGGCGGCGGCGATATCTCGGGCTCGATCTTGGCTAAGTGCCTGGGTGCCGACCTGTACGAGAACTGGACCGACGTCTCGGGCTTCTATTCTGCCGATCCGCGTATTGTTCCCGAGGCTCAGCCCATTGCGCGCGTTACCTACGAAGAGCTGCGAGAGCTTTCGTACATGGGCGCAAGCGTCCTGCACGAGGAGGCCGTGTTCCCCGTGCGCGAGGCAGGCATTCCGCTGGTCATCAAGAACACCAATGCGCCGCAGGACCCCGGCACCATCATTAGCGAGACGGCTGATGAGGGCGAGGCAGAGCCCATCATTACCGGCGTGACCGGCAAGCGCGGTTTTGTCGCCATCAACGTGGCCCGCGACCGCACCAAGCCCCGTGTTGGCTTTATGCGCCGCGCGCTTTCGGTCTTCGAGCGCTATGACGTTTCCGTCGAGCACATGCCCACCGGTGTCGACCGCTTTGGCGCCGTGGTGCAGGAGAAGGATGTTCACGATTCGCTGTACTCGCTCGTGGGCGACATTCAGCAGGAGGTCGAGCCGCTCGAGATCGAGGTTGTCGAGGGCCTGGCGCTTATCGCGACCGTTGGCCGCAACCTGCGCGGTCGTGCCGGCATCTCTGGCCACCTGTTTGGCATGCTTGGCCAGGCCGGCGTGAGCGTGCGCATGATTTCGCAGAGCTGCGACGAGATCAACATCATCATCGGTGTCGAGGAGAAGGACTTTGACCTGGCGATTCAGACCATTTACCGTGCCTTCTCCGACGAAAATGGCATTGTGAAGGTCTCCGATCTGGAGGCTCCCGCGCCGGTCGATCCCGCCCTGGCCGCGCTCCACAAGTAGCTGCTATCTCGCTAGATTTTTGGGGCATGTCTCAAAAATCTACGGCGGGGCGTTTCGTTTCGGTTTCGTTTCGACGGGGCGGGTTTCGTGCCTGCCCCGTTCTTGTATACACTGGCAACAATAATCGGCCTGCTCGGCGTGCGGGCAAAAGCCACAACCTTTAAAGGGGGAAGCATGAAACAGTACACGGTTGCTATTTTGGGCGCGACGGGAGCTGTGGGCACCCAGATGCTTGAGTGCCTCAACGAGCAGGAGTTTCCGGTCGGTAAGCTAAAGCTGCTGGCGAGTGCGCGTTCCGCGGGCAAGACCGTTGAGTTCCGCGGTGAGCAGATCGTGATCGAAGAGGCTTGCCCCGAGGCCTTTGAGGGCTGTGATATTGTGCTCGGAGCCGCCGGTGACGATATCGCGAAGGAGCTACTGCCCGAGGCCGTCAAGCGCGGCGCCGTCGTGGTCGACAACAGCCATGCCTTCCGCATGGATCCCGAGGTGCCACTGGTCGTGCCCGAGATCAATGCCGACGATATCAAGTGGCATCACGGCCTTATTGCCAATCCCAACTGCGCGACTATCATCGGCCTGGTTCCCACGTGGCCGCTGCATCAGCTCGCTGGCGTGAAGCGCATGATCGTCTCGACGTATCAGGCGGCTTCGGGTGCCGGCGCTCCCGGTATGGCCGAGCTCGAGGCTCAGCTGGCCGCCCTGGGCCGCGGCGAGGAGATTCCCGAGCCGCGTGCATTTGCCGCCCAGCTGGCGAGCAACCTAATTCCGCAGATTGGTGGCGTCAAGGAGGAAGGCTTTACCTCCGAGGAGATGAAGCTGCAAAACGAGGGCCGCAAGATCATGCACCTGCCCGAGCTGCGCGTGAACTGCACCTGCGTGCGCGTGCCCGTGCTGCGTTCGCACTCCGAGAGCATTACGCTCGAGTTTGAGCGCGACATTACGGTTGACGAGGCCCGTGCTGCGCTGGCTGCTGCTCCCGGCGTCAAGCTGGTTGACGATATGGTTGCCGAGGATGCACACGACCGCTTCCCCATGCCGATGGATACGTCCGACCAGGATCTGATTTGGGTCGGCCGCGTGCGTCGCGACATCTCGAACCCCGAGGCCGCGCGTGGCATCACTTTCTGGTGCTGCGGCGACCAAATCCGTAAGGGCGCCGCAACCAACGCCGTCCAGATTGCCAAGCTGCTCTGCGAGTAGTGTGACCTGTCCGGCGGGGCCGGGCTTAGTTTTCAGAACGTCCTCGACCATGTGTGGCGCCTTGTCCTGCTCCTTCGGAGCCGCGGACAAGGCGCCACACTGATCTGCGGAGTGTTCTGAAAACTAAGCCCGGTCCCCGCCTGCGGTGACGCTGCTGCAAGCGGTCTGCGATGGGGCCGTTGTTGGTTGGGGCCGCTGGGCTGATGTGGGGGCGCGTGGTTGCTGCGGGCCCTGGTCCCGGCGGCGGCCTCGGCGCTTCGCGCCTGCCGCCTTGGGGGACTGTGGGGCGCGGCCGGCAGCGGCGGCGCGTTGCGCCTGCTGCCTGCGGGGACTTTGGGGTTGGTGCGAATCGAGGTCTAATACTTTTCCGAGAAGTGAACGACCTTATTTGGACCCCCGAAGCATTGGCATATTTTGACCGCCATTTCCTGCGGTTTTGTTGCGCGAATCCTGCGGTTTTGCGGTCTAAAGGTGTGGATGCTCCGGGGCTTCGATTTTACTCGTTCACTTCTCGGGAAAGTATTAGAGCTCAGCTGATAGAGGTACCGCTCTGGCGTCGATGCCCCGCGTCTTCTTCGCTTGATTGGGGAAAACAGCCTCGCTTAAACAATTACGAGCCCGCCCAGACGTATCTGCGGGGTTGTCTGCACAGTTCGCGGTATTATGTTTGCGGAGTTTTGAAAGGAGCCGCAGGTGGTCACGACGACGTTTGCTTCGCCTTTGGGCGAAATCTTGCTTGCCGCTGATGGCCGCGGTCTGACGGGGCTTTGGTTTGAGGGTCAGGAGCACTTTGGCTCTACGCTGCTCAAAGAGGATGCGGAGTATATCGTAGGTGCCGATGCGGTTTCTGGTACCGGTGGGATGTCTTCGGTGAGTCCGGCAAATGGCGCGGCTTCTTCGGTGCTTGAGCGTTCTTGGGCTTGGCTGAATGCTTATTTTGCGGGGCAGGAGCCTCGGTTTACGCCGCCGTTGCATATGATTGGTACGGCGTTTCAGCGCGAGGTTTGGTTTGAGCTGCTTTCTATCCCGCGTGGCGAGGTCGCTACGTATGGTGAGATTGCCCAGCGTATTGCAGCTCGGCATCGTGTGCCGGGAAACGAGGCTCCCGTTGTGTCTCCTCGTGCGGTGGGGGCTGCGGTCGCCCGCAATCCCATTTCGATTATCGTGCCGTGCCATCGCGTGGTTGCCGCCGACGGCTCGCTTAACGGATATGCCGGCGGGCTTGACCGCAAGGAGTGGCTGCTTCGGCTTGAGGGCGCGTACGAGGAGTAACGCTCGAACACTTTGCATAACTAGGACGCCGTGAAAGAACGAGTCGCCGTCTTTTCGCGACCGGCATGCGTCCAAGCGCTCGGCATCTGCGCCTTAAGTTTGGTTAAGCCAAATCCTGCGTATTTGAAAACGCGCAGGTTGAGCCGCTAAGGCTGCGCTAAGGCAGCTTTCGTTGCGCTATTATCGGCAGTATCGAAACCTGTATTTCCATGCGCCAAAGGAGCAACTGTGAAGCTGATGCTTGCCGAGGACGAACCCGGCCTCTCCCGCGCCCTTACCGCGATTCTTCAACATAGCGACTACGAGGTCGACACCGCCCTCGACGGTCTGACGGCGCTCGAATATCTGCTCGCCAACGACTATGACGCCGGAATCCTAGATATCATGATGCCCGGCATGGATGGCATCGAGGTGCTCAAACGCACGCGTGAAGCCGGTAAGCGACTGCCCATCATCATGCTCACGGCAAAAAGCGAGGTGTCCGATAAGGTCGAGGGCCTGGATGCCGGCGCCAACGACTATCTGACTAAGCCGTTTGCCGCCAAGGAGCTGCTCGCGCGCATCCGTGCCATGACACGTGCCGCGACGGCAATTGACGCCACGACGCTCAGCGTGGGCAACGTGCGCCTCGACACGGCGGCTTGCACGCTTGTGGGTCCCTTGGGTGAGGAACACCTAGCCAATCGTGAGTTTCAGCTTATGGAACTCTTTATGCACAACGCCGGGACGCGCATGCCCACCGAGCGTCTGATGCTCGAGGTTTGGGGCGAGGACGCGCCCGAAGGTGCCAACGTGGTGTGGGTCTACATCTCATACCTGCGTAAAAAGCTGACGGCGCTCGGTGCCGACGTGGCCATTCGCGCATCGCGCAACCAGGGCTATTCGCTCGAGGTTGTCGAGGAAGGCGAATAAGCGTGAGCGCGAGCGCGTGGTGGAAGCGCGCGACGGCAAAGCTCGGCATGGGCGCGGACTCGGGCAATCCGGGGCGCGCCGATGCTGCCAGTGCAATGGGCCGCCGCCTGCGTCGCAAGTTCATCTTGGTTGCCATGGGTGCCGTGACCGTGGTGCTCGCGCTTATCATCGCCGGCATCAACATCGTCAATTATTCGCATGTCTGTAAAATGGCCGACGCTCGCCTGGACTATATCCTGGCGGGCAAGGACGGTATCGATTGGGGGGACGAGCCTAAAGCCGATCCCGCTAATGGCAAGGATGCCGGCGATAGTCAGGCGGGCGTTCGCATCAGGCACTTCGAAGGCATGACGGCGGAGTCTCCCTTCGACACGCGCTACTTTACGGTGTCGATTGCCGGCGGGCAGGTGACCGATGTCAACACGGCCCGCATTGCCGCGGTGGGTGCCAAGCGTGCCGCCTGCATCGCTGCAGGACTATATTCCAAGGGCTGGACCTCGGGCTTTTCTGGTAACTACCGCTATACGGTTACGGTTCAGGGCGACGAGACAACCTATGTGTTCGTGGACTGCTCGCGCGAGCTTGCAAGCTTTCATTCGTTTTTGAGCGCGAGCGTGGCAATCAGTTGCATTGGCTGGCTGGCGGTGCTGGCAATTGTGGCGGGTGCTTCGGGTGCGGTGATTCGACCGATGGTCGAGAGCTACAGCAAGCAAAAGCGCTTTATTACCGACGCGAGCCACGAGATCAAGACGCCGCTGGCTGTGATTGACGCCGCCAACGAGGTACAAGAGATCGAGAGCGGCGAGAGCGAGTGGACGCAGAGCATTCACGAGCAGGTCGCGCGGCTGACGGCGCTGACGGAGCGTCTGGTGTTTCTGGCGCGTATGGACGAGGGCTCGGCGGGCTTTACCATGACATCGATCGATCTTTCGGAGGCCGTGGACAAGGCTGCGGCGCCGTTTAAGTCGGTGGCGGTTTCGCGTGGCAAGCGCCTGTCGACGTCGATTGCGAGTGGCGTGCGGGCCCATGCCGATGCCACGGCAGTGGCGCAGGCTGTTGAGCTGCTGCTGGACAACGCCACACGCTACGCAAGCGAGGGCAGCGTGATCGAGCTGAGCCTGCGCGCCGTTTCGCGCGGTGCAGGCAAAGGCTCGGCCGAGCTTGTCGTATCGAATGCTGTTGATGAGCTGCCCGAGGGCGACCTGGACCGGCTGTTCGACCGCTTCTACCGCGCAGATGTGTCGCGCAGCTCCAAGACAGGCGGCTCGGGCGTGGGCCTATCCGTGGTGCGAGCCATCGCCGAGGCCCATGGCGGGGGCGCTTCTGTCTGCGGCCACGGCAACCAGATTACCTTCACCGTCCGCTTCTAAAACCTGCCAAAAAGGGACAGGTTTATTTTGGCAGGTTTTATCTGGGGAAACGCCGGCGGGGAAGGCTGTGGGCGGAGGGTACGTCCCGGCGTGACGCTGTGGAGCGGGATGCACTTTCCTCTTGGGGCGCCTAGCGGAAACTGCATCCCAGTTTGAGGCTTCAGAACGGGACGCAATTTCCCTAGGGGATATAAGATGCGACGGGCCGCGTCAAGATAATTACCGGACGGTCTAGGAGGCGGCTGGTTGGCTGGCTTAAAACCTAGCGTGTGAAATGACGCTTCACGCTATTCAGCGCGCTTGATAGGATGACGAATCACAGTTTTAAGTTTCTCCGGTGCACATTTGCGTGGATCGGAGAGATAGATTTCGTGATGGAAACGGGTGTCTGAGAAGTCGGGGACATAGCCCTGCTCGGTCGTGTATTCATTCATAGCGCCTACGGTCGCCGGTTCGTTGTCGTAGGGCCCGGTATGCATACATTGAACGCAGAGACCCTCGTCAACTTTAAGCAGCTCGACGGCGGAAAAGTCCAGTTTCTTTTTGGTCGTGGCCTCCGCGACTGCCCAGTCAAAATCATCTCGGCTGACGAAATCGGGCAGGCGGATGCACGAGATAAAGTTGAAATCGTCCTTGCGTACATAATCGATGTCGCCGCTCGGGGAGTCTTGCCACCAGAAACCCTCGAGCGGCGGTACCACAAAGTCGAAATAGCCCTCGATACTCCTTGAGCCTTTCTTCGACATCTTGACGGTATAGGCGATGCCGTAAAGCAGCGGCAGGGCGTTTTGATACTCGCCACCTTCGGTATTTGGGTCGCCCTTTCCGCGAACGGCAACGTAGCTCATAGGCGGGACAGTTACGATACTCGGCTTGCTTGCAGGTTTGTAGAGCTCCTTGCATTCCTTCTTAAAGTCGAACGCCATGTTGGCCGCCTTTCTGCGTATTGGCCTGCTTAGATAGTGGAATCATATCATAAAAACGAACAGCTGTTCGAATGATTCGGCTGACAGATAGAGATGCGTGCGTTGTGTTTGGCGGTCGGCCTGACCCCGTCGATGATTTCTCTGCCTCCCCGGCGCCTCATCTATGGCTGTCGTTTCCCCATATAAAACCTGCCAAAATGAACCTGTCCCTTTTTGGTCGGCGTGAAATGGGTAATACTAAAGAGTTATCCGACCAGATGGGAACCGATCGATGGCCTATATCGAATTCAAAGACGTCATCAAAGCATACGGCGAGGGCGATGCCCGCATCCATGCGCTCGACGGCGCGAGCTTTACCGTTGAGCGCGGTGAGCTCGCCATTATCCTGGGCGCTTCGGGCGCCGGCAAGACTACGGCGCTCAACATCCTAGGCGGCATGGATACGGTAACCTCCGGCTCCGTGACAGTGGACGGGCGCGACGTGAGCTCTGCCAACGAGGCGCAGCTTGTGGAGTACCGCCGCGCCGACGTCGGCTTTGTCTTTCAGTTCTACAATCTGGTTCCCAACCTGACGGCGCTCGAAAACGTTGAGCTTGCAGCTCAGATCTGCCCCGATTCGCTCGATGCCGAACAGACGCTTCGCCAGGTTGGCCTGGGCGAGCGCCTCGCCAACTTCCCCGCGCAGCTTTCGGGCGGCGAGCAGCAGCGCGTGTCCATTGCCCGCGCACTGGCCAAGAACCCCAAGCTTCTTTTATGCGACGAGCCCACGGGCGCGCTCGACTATAAAACCGGCAAGCAGATCTTGCAGCTGCTGCAGGATACCTGCCGCAAGCAGGGCATTACGGTCATCATCATCACGCACAACTCCGCGCTCGCGCCCATGGCCGATCGCCTGATCCGCTTTAAGAGTGGTCGCGTGGAGAGCGAGACGGTCCAGCAAAATCCCGTGCCTATCGAGACGATCGAGTGGTAGCGCCCATGGACCAGGACCGCCAAAACAGCCAAAACCACGATACGGAGCGCGCGGGTCGCGACCGGGAGTTTGCGACCTACCGCACCGCTCAGAGCTCAAACGATATGGTGCCGACGGTTTTTCGCCGTGGCATCTACCGTACAATCCGCGGCAGTCTTAAGCGCTTCTTGTCTATCGTGGTCATCACCGCGCTTGGCGTGAGCGTGATGTGCGGCCTCAAGGCGGGCTGCGAGGACCTACGCGATTCGGTCGACGCCTATTTTGACCAGCAGAATGTCTATGACATTAACGTGCAGTCGACCTATGGCCTTACGCGCGACGATCTCGCGGCTATCCAAGAGGTCGACGGCGTCGAGACGGTCGAGGGCATCTACACCGAGACCGCTTACACCGCCGTGGGCACAACGCGCGAGCGCGTGGTCGTGCAAAGTCTCTCCAAGGAGAACATCGATCAGCCGGTGCTGGTGAGCGGCGATTTGCCCGAGAGCGCCGATGAAGTCGCGGTGACTTCGAAGTTCCTGAAGGCTTCGGGCAAAAAGCTCGGCGATACGGTGAGTTTTGCCGCCAATGACGCGAGCTCGTCCAACCAAAGTGCCAAGGATCAGTTTGCCGCGGGCGATTACACCATTACGGCCGAGGTCCTCGATCCTACCGACGTGAGCTCCGACTCGACAGTCAACGCCTTTCGCGCTGCTTCGGCTGCGGACTATAAGTTCTATGTGAGCGAGGATGCCGCGACATCTTCTTCCTACTCCGCAGTCCACGTGATCGTCGAGGGAGCCAAGAGTCTTAACTCCTATTCAGATGCCTACACGACAAAGATCAACGAGGTCAAAGGCAACATCGAGAAGATCCGCGAGGAGCGTGAGAAGGCGCGCGTCCAGGAGTTGACGGTTGACACGCCGACAAGCTTGGATACGGCCGAGCGTCAGGCCGCCATGCTCTTTGGGATCGAGCAGGATAACATCAACCGTATGGCCGAGGGCAGCGAGGAGCGCGTCCAGGCTCAGGCCGAGTTGGACCAGCGCCGCGCCGCCGCCGACCAGCATTTTGCCGATGCCCGCGCCGAGCTTTCCGATCTGGGCGAATGCACCTGGTACATTCAGGACCGCGGTAACATCGCAAGCTACTCGAGCGTCGAGAGCGACAGTTCTTCGATCGAGGCCATCGCCACGGTTTTCCCATTTATCTTCTTTGTCGTCGCTGTGCTCATCAGTCTTACCACCGCCACGCGCATGGTCGAGGAGGAGCGCACGCTTATTGGCCTGTACAAGGCGCTTGGCTATTCACGCGGGCGCATCCTGTCCAAATACGTGGACTATGCGCTGTGGGCATGTCTGATCGGCGGCGTGCTCGGCAACATCATCGGATTTGTGGGCCTGCCGCTGTTCCTGTTTACGGTGTTCGACGACATGTACTCGCTGCCCCAGATGCTGCTCTCGTACGACATCGTGTCCTCAATCGTCTCGGTGGCGCTGTTTGCCGTGGGCGTGGTGGGCGCTACGATTATCGCCTGCCGCCACGAGATGGCCGAGACCCCGGCCTCGCTCATGCGTCCCAAGGCCCCACGCGCCGGCTCTCGCATCTTGCTTGAGCGCATCGGCTTTATCTGGCGCCGCATGGGCTTTTTGAACAAGGTGGCAGCACGTAACCTGTTCCGCTACAAAAAGCGCGCCTTTATGACCATCTTCGGTATCGCCGGCTGCACGGCGCTCGTGATCTGCGGTATGGGCATTCGCGACACGTCGGTGGCGCTTTCGCCCAAACAGTACGGGCATATCACGCGCTACGACCTGCTGGCGGTCGCCAATCCCGACGATTTTTCGCAGACGTGCGCGGCATTGGATGAGCGCAGCGCGGCCAATGATTTCAACGTGACCGTGACCTCGACCCTGCCGATTATGACCGACAACGTCACCTTTACGTTTGGCGGCAAGAGCGAGACCGTGCAGCTGATCGTGGTGCCCGATAACCGCACGAGTGACTTGGGCGATTACGTGCGTCTGGAGGATGAGTCCAAAGAACCGCTGCCTTTGCGTGACGGAGACGTGTATCTGAGCAAAAGTTCACAGCTGGTGCTGGGGATTCAGCCGGGCGATACGGCTCACGTCCAGGATTCGTCGCTCAATGTTGCCAAGGTCAAAGTCAGCGACATTTCGCTTAACTATCTGGGCAACACGCTTTACATGACGCAGGGCACCTATGAGCGTGCGTTCGGTCGAAGCGCACGCCTCAACGGCGTCTTTGTGCTGCTTAAGGGTTCGTCGGCCGACCAGATTGCGTTTAGCAAGAAAATTAAGAGCGACGGTTGGCTCACCATCTCGAGCACGGCCGAACATTGGCAGAACTACGAGGCGAACTTTACGATTATCAACTCTGTCGTGGTGCTCGTGACCTTTATGGCGGCGTGCCTGTCGTTTGTGGTGGTGTTTACGCTGTCCAACACGAATATCTCCGAGCGCGAGCGCGAGCTGGCGACCATTAAGGTGTTGGGCTTCCGTCGCGGCGAGGTGCACCACTACGTCAACAAGGAGACGTTGATCCTCACGGCGATTGGCGCCGCACTGGGCGTACCGCTAGGCGGCTTGCTGGCCGAGAGTTTTACGTACATCCTGCAGATGCCGTCGCTGTATTTTGATGTTGAGGTCGAGCCGCTGAGCTACGTGCTATCCGTGTTGCTGGCCTTTGCCTTTACGTTTATCGTCAACCTTGCCACCAATCGAACGCTCAACAAGATCGACATGGTCGGCGCCCTCAAGAGCGCCGAGTAACCTGCCAAAAAGGGACAGGTATATTTTGGCAGGTTTTATCTGGGCAAACGCCGGACAACCATTAGGTGGCCCAGCGTTTGCCCCGTTTTGCTGGGGATGTCTGTCGTTCAGTGCTCTTACTGGCCAATCCAGTGTTGCGCACAGCTCTTAATGTCCTCGGTAAAACCGTCAAGGTCGTCAAGGGTGATCACGCTGTCGATAAGCAAATTGGCTATCTCGCGGTGCATTGTGCTGCGGCGAATGTCGTTTGCAATTACGCCTGAGGACAGCTTGTCTCTATTGAGGCGCTCTTCCAGTGCCCAAAATCTACTGGACGCTTCGCTGTCGCCGTTCAGCATCTCAACGTACTGGCCGATGAGCTTTTCCATATAACGTTCTTGCCATTGGGGAAGCATTTTCTTAAACAGCTTCCAGTCGCTTTCGGCTACGTCGCGCATATGTTCTCCGCTCGTCAAACGGGCTTTCCATTTGCCTTTCATTCTATTTGGTTTTCGCTCGCAGGTGCGGATGAGAGGCTCTCTTTAGCCTTCGAGATTGGGCTTGAATGGGTCGTATGCCACAAAACGGGCCTATCTACTACGTTTAATTGGATACCCTCAACCATGCCGGGAAAACGAAAAATAAAACCGCAGGTAGAAGGCCTGTCGATTTTCGAAAAAGGCGGTCATGGTTGGCCCCATCGAGTTAAACGTAGTAGATAGGCCCTTTTCGTGGCGGACCATCAAACGAACGCCGACGCTTGTGCTGTAGCCGCTCCGACCATTCGTAAGTTGCGGTGGAATAGTTCCTAAACTCGACTACTCAAGGCTAAAACCGGAGCTATATCACCGCAACTTAGGGGGGATGGGCGGGGGAGTACTAGTTGGGTGCTGCTGTCGGGCTGGGATGGTTTAGGCTCGCTCGCGATGCTTCCATTGTTTGCGGCACCAGCGCATGAGTGCTTTTACGACCGGGATGGTGATGAGGATTACCCAGGCGGGATGGGGTTGTTCCAGGCAGAGCCACATGTAGAGGAACCATGCCTCGGCACTGACTGAATAGACGACATCGATCAGCTTAGATAAGTGGCGTTGGTCGATAAAGTCGCCAAATGCGTAGTAGACGGGAATCAAAAAGACGAGGAAGAGTCCCGCAGCCCATGTGCCGTAGACAATGCCGAGCACCAGATAGGCGAGGGCGACAAGCGCGGGGAAGGGGAATTTGTTCCATGTACGTCCGACCTTGGTGTGGAAATGCTTGCCATGATGGTCGAGCTTGTCGTGTGCTTCCTTCCAGCTGGAGAACGTCTCGCCGTCGATGGTGACGGTGCCGTCGTCATTGGTATGCACGCTATGTCCATCGTCCTCAAGCGTATCGACATGCACGCCGTCTGGCCCCACATGCACCTCTTCGCCCTTGCGCTCGTTGGTCACATGGATGCCGTTCCAGCCAACATGGACTTCCTCGCCTTTATTGGGATCAATGACGTGGATGCCGCGCGCGAGGGAAATATCGACAAGTGGTTTGTCGCCGCAATCGGCGTGCTCGGCAGAATCTTCGGCCTCTTTAGCCTCATCCACCGTTTCGGTGCTGCCGTCCTCTGAGCTATCGGCATCGCTAGCCGCTTCCCCATACAACAACTCATCCAGCGGCACGCCATACAGCGCGGCGAGCGCAATAAGGTTATCGGTATCGGGCGAGGATTCGCTGCGCTCCCATTTACTGACAGCCTGACGACTCACGCCCAGCTGTGCGGCAAGCGCCTCCTGAGAAAGCCCGGCGGCCTTGCGGCGATCAACGAGCCGCTGCGCCATCGCAAGATCCATGGTGGTTCCTTTCGTTTGATGGTCGAATCGAATGAGCCGAGTATGCCGAGAACAACCGGTAGCGACCACCATTTCTAGTTAGAATCTGCTCCAACCCTACCGCAACTACCGGTAGCAACCATCATGACCAGCAATTATGTGACAAATGTTAGTGCTACTCTCAGCTAAGAGCCCGCCACATCCCAAAATCTCAGCCCACGCACTTGCAGCAAGAAGACGAATAGCCTCGGCCCCTCTAGTTGCCGCAGGAGGCCCCAGGGCTTACCTCCCAAATCTTTCCGCAGGACGGAAGGACCCCGCCGCGCGAAGCGCACGGCGGGGTCCTGACATGTCCGAGGACGATTTGGGAGGTAAGCCCTGGGGCCTCCGATGAGAGCAGTTTCGGCCGAGGCTATTCGTCACCGAAGCTGATGCCCAGCGCCTTGGCCTCGCGCACCAGATCGCTCTGGGGGTCGACAAACTTGAGCTTGCCGGCGACCTCCTCGAGCGGCATGTGGCACATCTTGCCGTCACGCAAGGCAATCATGTAGCCAAACTCGCCACGCAGGCAGCCGAGCGCTGCCTCGACGCCGCACTGAGTCGCAAAGATGCGGTCCTGGGCGTCGGGCTGGCCGCCGCGCTGCGTGTGACCGGGGATGGCGACGCGGGTCTCGCGACCGGTCTTGGCCTCGATCTCCTTGGCGATGTCGTAGACGATCGACGGGCTCGTGCGCTCGGCGAGTTTTTTCTTGTACTCCTTCTTGGACAGCGCCGCGTCCTCCTTGGAGATGGCGCCCTCGGCGACGGCCACGATGGTAAAGCGGCTGCCGGTCTCCATGCGATGCTCGATGGTCTTGATGACCTGGTTCATGTCGTAGGGGATCTCGGGAATCAGGATGACGTCCGCACCGCCCGCGACACCGGCGTACAGCGGGATCCAGCCAACCTTGTGGCCCATGATCTCGATGACGAACACGCGGCCGTGGCTCGAAGCGGTGGTGTGGATGTCATCGATGCACTTGGTGGCGACGTCGATGGCGCTCGTAAAGCCAAACGTCATCTCGGTGCCCCAGGTGTCGTTATCGATGGTCTTGGGCAGGGCGATAACGTTGAGGCCCTCTTCGCGCAGGCGGTTGGCGGTCTTGGTGGAGCCGTTACCGCCCAGCATAAACAGGCAGTCGAGCTGCAGCTTATGATAGGTGTGGACCATCGCGGGCACCTTCTCGACGCCGTCGGCCTCGGGAATGTTCAGGCGCTTAAACGGCGTGCGGCTCGTGCCCAGAATAGTGCCGCCGCGGGTGAGGATGCCGCTAAAATCGGCGGGTGTCATGACGCGGAACCTGCTGTAGATAAGGCCTTGGTAGCCGTCCTCAAAACCGTAGATCTCGATAGGTTCTTCGCTATTGGTCATAAGCGTTTTGACGATGCCGCGCATGGTGGCGTTGAGCGCCTGGCAGTCGCCGCCACTAGTAAGAAGACCGATCCTAAGCATGGTGAATCCTTCCGGGCAAGTTATAACATGCGCATAAGTTTACCCCCGCACACTGTTGATACGGGGGTAAAACGTGTTAGCTCAAATGTATAGAAATGTAAGCAACGTCAGGCCAGCGTAAGGACGACGGTGCCAGCTCCTTACAGCGCGAAGGCGTCGACGTCGCCCCAGTGGCGGCGCAGCGTAATAGCGGCGGCGGGTTCGGTATTGTCAAAGACGACCGACCACTGCGTGTTGCTGGTGATGTCTTCCGGATTGGGCTCTTGCGCCGCGGCGCGTAGAGCCTTCCAAGCGACTGCCTCGTCCTGGGCGCCGACATGGGCGTCAAGGACATCGGCAATTGCGACGGCGCGCTCTTTACCATGGCCCAGCTCGCCATTCTTTTGGTTGGGTAGCACTTCGTCGCCATAGCAGGCGTAGAAGTTCGTAACCTGGCGTGCAGGAGTCGCTTTGAAAGCGCGGTCGGGGTCGCGCGGATCCCACTCCACCACCCGCGCGTCACCGGCGGCGTCGCTGATAAAGAAGTGGTAATCGCGTCCTGCCATGGCGTGCATGTCGTAGGCGGAAAGCAGGTCGACAGCTTCTTGCGTGGTGGCGGCACGGTCGAGCACCAGACGGATGGCGAGCGAGGTATTGATGACGGGGCGCTGCGTGTCCTGGTCACAGGGCTTGGAATCCAGGGTGAGTACGGCAATGGACACGCCGCATTCGTTAATACCGTCGAGCTGGGCAAACGGGCCCATGAGTGCGGCGGCACGTCCCGCGACGGAGTCAAGCGGAGTGTTATCGCCCAGGTTGTTAAGGGCGGCAAACCCGATGGAGGCATAACCGCCGCGTGGGTGATTGCGCACCAGCAACGCCGAGGTGTCGTCCTTAAAGTCGTAATTGCGGCCGGTGCGCACGCGGCCTTCGGCATCTACGGCGACAAAAGCGCTGCAGGCAAACTGGGGCGCCTGGACATGTGCCGGCACACCGGGCAGCACCTGCGCCACCACGGCATCGATGTAGGCCTGGTCGTCGCGCACGCCAGCTGCGATGATGCGGTCAAGGTCGTAGTCGTAGGCGATGTCGATTGCGTACAGGTCATAGCCGTCTGCGTAGCCAGTCAAGCGTTTGAGCGACGCGGCGGACTTGATTTGCTTGCGGTAAACGATGCCAGCGGCAGCGGCAAGGCCGACGGTGTCTCCCGCGACACCGCAGGCGATGGCAATGTTACGTGGCTTCATGACGGCTCCTCTCGTCCTGTTAGCGCAATTGTCGCAAAGGGAGCGCGGGCATGATGGCTCAACTTGGTGAGCGGCGCGGAATTAAGCACGGAATGAAGAGTGCGGCACTGGCGTGGCGGGGTATGCTGGAGGGGACCATCAACCCAGCGAAAGGGGAGAGCATGACGGATCAGGAAACGCCCGAGCGCGTGCACGTGACTGCCGACGATATCGAGGCCGCCAACGACCTTATCGACTTTATCGAGGCATGCCCCAGTATGTTCCATACGGCGGCGACCATTATGGCCGAGCTCGACGAGGCGGGCTTTACCTACCTGCCCGAGAATGCGGCGTGGGACATCGAACCGGGCGGGCGTTATTACACGCAGCGCAACACCTCGAGCGTTGTTGCCTTTAAGGTGGGCGAGGACCTGGCCGCGACGTGGGGCGAGGACGGCGTCGCCGGTGACTATCATTTTCAGCTCACGGCGTCGCACAGCGATTCGCCGACGTTTAAGGTCAAGGCCGTGCCCGAGCTCGATGGCGCAGGCGAGACGCTGCGCCTGAACACCGAGGCCTATGGCGGCATGATCGACTACACCTGGTTCGACCGCCCGCTGGCGCTGGCCGGACGTGTGCTGGTGCGCGAGGGCGACCGTATTGAGAGCCGCCTGCTTGCCACCGAGCGCGAGGTCGCTATTATCCCGAGCCTTGCCATCCACATGAACCGCGGCGTTAACGAGGGCTTTGCTCCCAACCGAGCCGTCGACCTGTGCCCGCTCATCAGCGCCGGCGAGCTTAAACAGGGAGATTTTGACGCACTGATCGCTGACGAGCTGGACGTTGAACCCGGGCAGATCCTAGGTCGCGATCTGTTCCTGGTCAATCGTCAGGATGCGCGCATTTGGGGCTGGGCCGACGAGTTTATCTCGACGCCCAAGCTCGACGACCTGGCCTGCGCCTATACCTCGCTGCAGGCATTTTTGGGTGCCGAGAATGCGCATGACATCTCGGTCTTTTGCTGCTTTGATAACGAGGAGGTTGACTCCGAGACCAAGCAGGGCGCCATGTCGACGTTCTTGGCCGACGCGCTGCGCCGCATCAACGGATCGCTGGGCTTTGACGACGAGTCGTACCATCGCGCACTTGCCGCCTCGATGCTTGTGAGCTGCGACAACGCGCATGTCGTGCACCCCAACCACGCCGAGAAGTGCGATGCTCGCAATCAGGTTGTGCTCAACGGCGGCATTGTCATTAAGGAAGCCGCCAACCAGCACTACTGCACCGATGCCTTTAGCCGCGCGGTGTTCCAGGCCATCTGTGATGACGCCGACGTACCCACACAGGCCTTCGCCAACAAGAGCGATATGGCCGGAGGCTCCACACTCGGCAACCTGTCCAATATGCAGGCGAGCATGCATGCCGTGGACGTGGGCCTGCCGCAGCTGGCCATGCACTCAAGCTACGAGACCGGCGGCGTACGCGACGTGATGTACGCCATCCGCGCCCTCACCGCCTTCTACGAGCGAAACCTAACCATCAACGGCGCCGAAAGCGTGGAGCTCTAAAACCTGCCAAAAAGGGATGTTAATTTTGGCAGGTTTTATCTGGGCGAATGCAAAGGGTGAAACCGAACTAGATTTGTGATACGTGGCCGCCGAGGTGCAGTGTGCCTCGGCGGCTTTTTGTGTACAGAGCACGGCTAATACTTATAAATGCTATACATGCTTTACGTATCTACCATAGAGTTTTATGATAGTTTTGAAGTATTAAGGAGGGGTCATGACCACAACAGCCGCTCAGATCAACGTGCGTCTCGATGCCGATCTTAAAAGGAGTGGGGACGCCGCTCTCTCCAGGGCCGGTATGACGCCGAGCCAAGCGGTGCGAGCGCTCTGGCAGCTTGCAGCGTCGCTGGCCGATCGCCCCGGTGCGCTCGAGGATATCCTGCTGCCCAGTCGTGCCTGGGCGGAACAGCGCGAGCGCGAAAAGGCCGCCAAACGTAAGCTCGAGCTCATGGATCAGGGGTCGAAGCTGTTCGCTGCCGCTTGCCGTGAGTCGGGAATCGATATGGTCAGGGCTCAGCCATCGGACGACGAAGAGCTCAAACGGAATGCCTATGCGGATCGCTATGGCGAGGAGATGAGCTGGCTCTATGAGTGAGGCTCCAAGGCGTATCTTGGTTGACACCAACGTGTGGCTCGATTACTTCATTCCCTCACGACGTGGTCGTTCGGTGGCGATTGAGTTTTTACGCGATGCATGCACGGCACAGGTGGATTTGCTGTATGCGGCGACATCGTCCAAAGACCTGTTCTATTTGATTTCAAGCGAACATAAGGCATGGTATCGGCGAGAGCACGGTTCGCTTTCCCAGTATGCCGCTACGGCAGCGACTTCGCTTGCATGGGATTGTCTTAGCGTGCTGTCGCAGCTTGCCACGCCAGTGCCCTGTGACCTGAGCGATATATGGATGGCGAGCAGGCAGCGTGAGCTCCATAGCGATTACGAAGACGATTTAATCATTGCGGCAGCGATGCGCGCCCAAGCAGATTTACTGGTCACCAACGATGTCAAACTTTGTTCACACGCGCCTGTCGCAGCAATGAGCGTAGAAGACGCAAAGAATTACTTAGCAACGCTCTAACAATTTGAAGACCCCACAGGTTGAGCAAAAGTCAGCGAGAGCCTGCCGTTTGAGCCAAGGTGCCGTGAAATGAAAAGGCGCTGACCTTCTGGTCGCGCCTTTGAAATTGAACGGCAGATTGGCCAAACGGCGGGCTCGCAGCGTCGACCGGTCCGCCGTTCGTTAGAACGGCGGAACCCATGGGGCTCGCAGCGTCGAGTAGTTCCGGCGTTTGGCAAAACGCCGGAACAATTAGTGTTCGATCCAGCAGCGAAGCGTCTCGCCCGCCTGTAGATGACGCAGATTCTCCGCGGCGATGTCGACCACGTTGTTGAGCGTAGCCTCCAGGTGGAACCAGCCGGAGACGTGCGGTGTGATGAGCATGTTGGGCGCATCCCACAGGGGGCTTGTCTCAGGCAGCGGCTCGGGGTCGGTGACGTCGACCGCGGCGCCGGCAAGATGTCCCGACTCCAGGGCGGCAACCAAGTCGTCAGCAACCACGAGGTCGCCGCGGCCGCCGTTGGCAAAGAAAGCGCCTGGTTTCATCGCGGCGAAGAATTCGGCGTTCGCCAGACCGCGGGTCTCGGGTGTGCTGGGCATAAAGGATGCGACGACGTCTGCCTCGGCCAGGCGCTCGGGCAGGGCATGCATGCCGTCCATGTCCTCAAACACAATGGGGTAGACGAGCGGATGGCGCTTGATGCCGCGGACGTGCGCGCCCATGCTGCGGCAGAGCGTGGCAAAGTGGCCGCCGATATCGCCCGCGCCCAGCACCAGCACGTTGGCATTTTTGAGCGAGGTGACCGGCCCTAAGTCCTCCCAGCGATGCTCGCGCTGCAGGTCCTGGTAGCCGCGCAGGCGCTTCATCATAGACAGCACCATGGCAAACATGTGCTCGCTCACAGCCTGGCCGTAGGCACCCACCGAGCAGGAAAGCTTAGCGTCGGCCGGCACGGTGCCGGCGGCCAAGTAATCGTCATAGCCGGCGGTCTGCAATTGCAACAGCTGGAGATGCTCGCATGCCGTGAGCATGCCAGGGTCGATGTTGCCCAGGATCACGTCGGCATCGGCGACCTGCTCGTGCGTGGCGGCGTCGGCGCTCGTGTAGATAAAGTCCTCGCCCGGAGCGCTCGACTCAAGAATTGCGCGATGACGGTCGTTGACGGGCAACAAAACCAGAATGTTCACAAGCAGTCCTCTCCGCTCGACCTGCCAAAAAGGGACAGGTTTATTTTGGCAGGTTTTATCAGGCAAAACGTTCAAATAAAACGCCGGATGCAAGACGAGCGTGCCCGTCGGCATCCGGCGCATCCACGGCTACCAGCTCAGCAGCTCGTAGCCATCCTCGGTCACCACGAGCTGTACCTCGCACTGGGCCGAATCGCTGCCGTCCTTGGTGCGCACGCACCAACCGTCGCCCTTGCTAATCTTGATGTCGGGCGCCCCGGCGTTGACCATGGGCTCGATGGTAAAGACCATGCCCGGAGCCATGATGGTGTCCACATCGGGCGCCTCGGTGGTAAAGCCCACAAACGGGTCCTCGTGGAACTCCTTACCGATGCCGTGTCCGCCGTACTCGCGCACCACGCTAAAGCCGGCGTCCTCGACGGTCTTTTGCACGGCCTCGGCCATAACGGACAACGGCAGCCATGGCTTGACGGCCGCCAGACCCGCCTCCACGCTGGCACGGGTGACGTCGACTAGGCGCTGGCGCTCGGCCGAGACCTCGCCGATGCAGAACATGCGGCTCGAGTCGCTAAAGTAGCCGTCTAGGATTGTGGAGCAGTCCACGTTGATGATGTCGCCCTCGTGCAACACGTCCGCATCGCAGGGGATGCCGTGGCAGACCACGTCGTTGATCGAGGTGCACACGCTCTTGGGGTAGCCCTCGTAGTGGAGGTCGGCCGGCGTGCCACCGTGCTCGACGGTATAGTCGTAGATCATCTGGTCGATCTGGTTGGTGGTCATACCGGCGGCGATATGCTCGCCCACGTAGTCGAGCACACCCACGTTGATGGCGGCCGAGCGCTTGATGCCCTCGATGTCGGCGGGCGTCTTGTAGAGCGTGCGGGGCAGAACCTCCCAGCCCTCCTCCCACAGGCGCTCGAGGCGCTCGTCGAAGGCGTTATGGCATTTCTTATATTTTTTGCCGCTGCCGCACCAGCAGGCGTCGTTGCGGCCGGGTATGGGTCCGTTGTCATACATGGCTAACTTCCTTTCATCCGCAGCTAGTATAGCCCACCCACGCGTCCATAAAAGTTGCGGTGATATAGTTCCGATTTAAGCGGTTTAACAGCATAAACAGGAACTATATCACCGCAGCTGATGGAGCGGGATGGCGGGCACTAGCTGCTGCGTGGTTTTGCTAGTAGCTCACCTGGCAGGGAATGCCGAGGGCGCGCACGCGTGCGGCGATCGTGTCGAGCACCTCGGGCGCCGCTTTGGCAAGGCCGGCGACCGGTGTTTCGCGCGCCACCGTGTAGATGGTCGCCTCCTGCGGGCGAATGCGCTCGAGCGCCGCGAGCCAAGGGCCGACGTACTCCTCGCCGGTGTTGTCGATGAGCTTGCCCTGATACTCGCCGGTCAAAAAGATTGTCTGGATAATAACGTGACCGTCAAAGCTTACGAACGTCTCAATCTGGTGCTCGACGTCGTAGGGGCCAACAGGCTGGTCGAGCAGCTGGATAAACGCCGGGTCGACGGTATCGAGCTTGAGGATATTGTCGTCGACCATCATGAGCGCGTCGTGCACCTCGGGGCGGTCGGCGCGCGTGCCGTTGGAGAGCACGGCGATCTTGGAGTTTGGGGCTAGCTGGTCGCGCAGCACAACGGCACCGGCGATGGCCTGCGGAAACTCCGGTGCGGCGGTGGGCTCGCCGTTGCCTGCGAAGGTGATTACATCGGGGAGCTCGCCCTCGGCTGCCATCTCGCGCAGCTTTACCTCGAGCGCGTCGAGTGCCACGGCAGCTATGTTGTACGGCTCATGGCAGGGGCGCTCAGCGTTGAGACCGTTTTCGCAGTAAATGCAGTCGAACGTGCAGATTTTGCCGCTGGCCGGCATCATGTTGACGCCGAGCGAAAGGCCCAGGCGACGGCTGCGAACGGGCCCAAAGATGGGGCTGGCATTTAAAAACGTAGACATAGGCATATGCTCCTTGGGACAGTTGAGCTTAAGCATAGCATCGGCCTTCATGTGGGTTGCGGGTTTGGGCGCTGTTGTTTAGGCAGAAACCTTGCAATCGGGCGAGTTTTCGAAACCCTGTCATGAAAGGGTGCGAGCTGGGTACAGTAGACGCATTCATGTACACACAAAATGACGCCATCTGACCAAGCCGCACCCCGGCACGGCCTGGTGGTGTTGACGATGGGAACACAGTATGGATTTTACGGTCGAGAATGCGGGCACTACGATCGCCTGCCGCGAGTATGCCGGCCCGGTTGTATCGTCCGACGCACCCGCCTTGGTTTGCGTGCACGGTGCCTGCGTCGACGGCGTCTTTTTTGACGCCATCGCCCGCGAGCTCGCCTGTGACTATCGCGTCATTACCTACGACCGGCGCGGTTGCGGCGAGAGCGGCGACGCTGCAGACGGACGCTACGACCTCGCCGTCCAGGCCGCGGACCTGCAGGCCGTTATCGAGCATATTGGCACTCCGGCAAACGTGCTCGCGCACAGTGCCGGTACGCTGGTGACGCTGGAGCTTCTCCGTGCAAACCCCACCATAATCTCGCGTGCGATTCTGCATGAACCCGCCGTGACGGATGAGGGTGCCGGTCTGGGCGCGGCCCCGGTTTTGCTCGAGATGATCGCCGCGGGAAAGGTCTCCAGGGCATTACGGGCCTTCCTGGGCGCCATCGGCGATTCGGACCCTGAGGCCCCCAAGTTAACCGAGGCAGAAGCCAAGCATGCCCTGCGCAACGGCCGCAGCTTTATGGCAAACGAATACGGGATTACTATGACCTGCGTTCCCGATTGGGATAGCGTCCGCGCGTCAAGAACGGTGGCCGCCGTGCTCCTGGGTGAGCTCTCGATTGGCACGCCTCGCGAGGCGGGCACGAGGGTGGCGGCTGAGCTTTTGGACTGTCCACTCGTAACGGTTCCCGGCGCGCACAACGGCCTGCGCGATCGCCCGGCAGCGGCTGCCCAGACTGTCCGTGGCATCCTGGGGTTCTAGCACTCGCAATAGCCAAAGCAGCCTTCACCCGCAAACGTTTCGTCCGTGTTAACAAATGTGTTCAAAACTTCACGTCTGCGGCTTCAATCGCGCCGTCTGCCAACTCATAAAAATGTAACAGCATTTACGTGCTTACCTGCATCGGCAAGGTGTTACCCTTGTAACATTTGGAACCCACCGCTACCATGCGAAGCTATCGAAAGGGCCCCATATGCTCAATAATCACGAGGTCAATCTAACCGACGAGGAGGCTGCCGCCGAGGTCGCCCGTGTCGCGAAGACCTACCCCGTGGTACGTTTGCTGTCGGCCGATCAGATTAAGAGCGAGCCTAACTGCCTGCTCGCCGGTGATCGCTGCCCTTGTTTGCGCCAGGCAAGTCTTGAGGCCTTGACAGATTCCGATGAGGTGTCGGAGCAACTCCTCAACGATGGCGTTGAGTACCGCGCCCATCTGCGCCCTCTGAAGGTCGAGGGCGAGCCTCATGTCCTGCTGATGGTGCGTCCGATCGATGGGCAAGAGGCTGCAAAAGAGGACCTTGTCTACACCGACGTGCTGACGAGCGTGCATAATCGCCGATATTACGAGGAAAAGCTCCGTAGCGCCCGCATGAATGCCGGCGTTGCGATGATCGACCTTGATGATTTTAGGGTCTTCAACGATACGTGTGGCCGTCATGCCGGCGACCTTGCGCTCGGTGCCGTGGCGACAGCCATGCGCAGCGGAATCCGTTCGACTGACGAGCTTGTGCGCTATGGCTGCGACAAGTTTGTGGTTGTCATGCCCAATATTCCCTCCGATGACTTCACCCGTCGCCTGCATCAGGTGTCCGATGCCGTTCGTTCCACGATTATTCCGGGCCATGAGTACGTGAGCTTGACGGCATGTGTTGGTGGCGTTCGCATTCATGACGAGACGGTCGATGAGGGCGTTGGCCGCGCTGTCCAGTTATTGAGCCGCGCTAAGGCAAAAGCCGGTACGGTCGTGACCGATGCCGATTCCATCGAGGCCTTCCAAAGCGAAAAGCCTTTGGTACTTATTGTCGATGACTCCGAGATGAACCGAGTCATTCTCAGCGAGATGCTCAAGGACGAGTATTGCATCCTCGAGGCCGACAACGGTCGTACGGCGCTCGACATGGTCGACCGCTATGGTGATGAGTTGTCGATCGTGCTGCTGGATATTGTCATGCCGGGCATAAGCGGCTTTGAGGTGCTGGCCGGTCTGTCGCGCCGATCGGTTAGTGACAATCTGCCTGTCATCATGATTTCGAGCGAAGATTCCGATGATATGGTTCTGCGCGCGTACGAGCTAGGCGCCTCGGACTATATCAACCGCCCGTTTGACTCCCGTGTCGTGCGCCGCCGTGTAAGCAACACCATCCGCCTATACGCCAAACAGCGCCGCCTGACGAGCCTGCTGTCCCAGCAGTACAACGAGCGTGTCAAGAACAGTCGCATGCTCATCGACATCATGGCTGGCGTCATGGAGCTTCGCAACGGCGAGAGCGGCAGGCACGTTACGAACATCGAAAAGCTGACCGAGCTGCTGCTTGGCTGTCTGGTCCAGCGTAGCGACACCATTTCCCTTGACAATGAGGAGCGCTCCACGATTGCCCTGGCTTCGGCGCTGCACGATATCGGCAAGATGTCGATTGACGATGCGATTCTCAACAAACCCGGGCGCCTTACGCCCGAGGAGTTCGAGATTATGAAGACGCATACCACAATCGGCGCCGACATGCTGCTTGAGCTGGGTAGCCATCACGCCGGCAATGCGCTTATGGAATATGCGTACCAGATTGCGCGTTGGCATCACGAGCGCTGGGACGGCAAGGGTTATCCCGATGGCCTTAAGGGCGACGAAATTCCCATTGCCGCACAGGTGGTTTCGGTGGCCGACGTGTACGATGCTCTGACGAGCGTGCGCGTGTACAAGGACGCTATCCCGCACAAGGAGGCAATTCAGATGATCCTGGACGGTAAGTGCGGCACCTTTAACCCGCTGCTGCTCGATTGTCTGCTCGAGGTGCAAGACCAAATTGCCGAGACGTTGGCACGCCCCGCTGACGTCGTCGCGTTTCCCACGATTTAGTTTGACCAAAGGAGTTTTTAATCCATGATTTCCATGCGTGAGGCGTATGAGAAGATCGGCGCCAATTATGATGACGCGTGTGCTCGGCTGATGGGCGAGGAAATGCTCGCCCGCTTTGCCCTCAAGTTTTTGGATGACGAGAGCATGGACAAGCTGGAGGCCGCCATGGCGGCGGGAGACGCCGAAGGTGCGTTTATGGCAGCGCACACGCTCAAGGGCGTGAGCCAGAACCTGGGATTCGATAATCTGTACGAGCCGGCGGTCGTGGTGACCGAGGCGCTGCGCGGCGCCGATGCCGTTGACGGCGCTCGCGAGGGAATGCATGCGTTGCAGCAGCAATATGCGGCAACGATGTCAGCCCTGCGCGAGGCGGCTGAGTAAGGGCTTGCGAGCCTTGGGCTGTGTGCCTGTCGCGTATAGGCAAAAGGGCGCCCCGTCGGACCATGTGGCCGGCGGGGCGCCCTTATCTGTTATGCGGTTCGCGAACTAGCGGGTCTGCTTTACCTTGGCCGCCGCCTCGACAAACGACTTCCACAGGTTAAAGTCGGTCTCGAGCGTCTTCCACGTGTACTCAGGGTGCCATTGCACGCCTAGACAGAATGGCTGGCCTTCGACCTCGATGCACTCAGGAACGCCGTCGGTTGCCTTGGCGACCAAGCGTGTGCTTTTACCCAGACGATCGACGCAGCAGTGGTGTGCGGAGTTGGTCTGGATCAGCCTGTGCCCGCCAAGCGCGCGCTCCAGCAACGAGCCCGGCACGACCTCGACGGGATGCACAGGGTCGTTGAGCACGTGGGTATGGCGCCACTGCGTGCGGCCCTTGCGCGCACCCAGGCTCGGCACGTCCATGCACAGGGTGCCGCCACTGGCGACATTGAGCAACTGCGTGCCGCGGCAGGTGGTAAAGAGCGGCTTTTTGGCGCGGAGCACCTCGCCGACCAGCTTAAACTCAAAGCTATCGCGGATCTCGCAGCAGAGGGTGGGGTCGTAGGGTCGATCATCGCCCCAACGTTTGGGATTGACATCGGGGCCGCCGGGAATGGCGATGCCGTCGGCGATATCGACGTAATGACGGATGACCTCAATGTCCTCGGTGATGGACATCTGCAACGGCAGGCCGCCAGCGGCAAGGATGGCATCGACAAAGACACTTGCGATTTCCTCGTTGGGGGAGAGCATCTCGGTTAAAAACGGCTCTGCCTCTTCCCAGCGCGGTGCGACGAGGATGAGTGGGCGGTCGGCGGGGGCGACGTCGACGTGCGGGGTGTAGGACGATGAAGTACGAGTTCCGATCATAGGTGTTGCTTTCGAGTTTGGATGGGCATGGCGGGTGGGTGGGCGGTCTGGTTAGTGGCCCTTAATGGAGTTGAGGAAGTCCTGGGCGCGCTTGGTCTGGGGATGGTCGAAGAACTCGTCGGGCGTGCCGGTTTCCACGATCTGGCCGTCGGCCATAAACACGACACGGTCGGCTACGCGGCGGGCAAAGTTCATCTCGTGCGTGATGACGATCATCGTCATGCCCTGCTGCGCCAAGCGCACCATGACCTCGAGCACCTCGTTGATCATCTCGGGATCAAGGGCGCTCGTGGGCTCGTCAAAAAGCATGGCCTTGGGCTGCATGGCAAGCGAGCGGGCGATGGCTACGCGCTGTTGCTGGCCGCCCGAGAGCTGTGCGGGCACCTTATCGGCCTGCTCGGCCACACCCACGCGGCCCAGCAGGTCCATGGCGCGCTCGCGGGCCTCGTCTTTGGAGACACCCAGCACATCGACCGGTCCCAGCATGACGTTCTGCAGCACCGTCATATGTGCAAACAGGTTGAACTGTTGGAACACCATGCCCAGTTCGGCGCGCATGCGGGCAAGGTCCTTGCCTTCTTGCGGCAGGGGCTCGCCTTCGATGAGGATCTCGCCCGAGTCGATGGTTTCCAGGCGGTTGATGGTGCGGCACATGGTCGACTTGCCCGAGCCCGAGGGGCCAATTACAACGACGACCTCGCCGCGGTCGACCGAGAGATTGATGTCGTTGAGGACGTGCAGGTCGCCATAGTGCTTATCGACGTGTTTGAGCTCGATCAGCGGCTGATTGCCGGTGGAAGAGGTGCTCTGTGCCATGGTGCTCGGCTCCTTATGACTCGAAATGGTAAAGCGTTAGCGGATGATGGTCGCGCCGGTCTTGTGCGAAACGTAGACGGCGGCCTTGTTAATCGCGACGTTGATGAGGATATAGATGACCGCGATTACCAGGTAGACCGACACGAGGGCGTCGTAGTTGGTAATGAGCACGCGGGCATTTTGCATGAGGTCGGGGTAGCTCACCACATAGGCGACGGTGGTGTCCTTGACCACGACTACAAGTTGTGAGATTAACGACGGAATAATAAACCGAATAGCCTGAGGCAACACGATTTTAAAGGTGATTTTAGCCTTGGAGAGACCGAGCGCCTGGGCGGCTTCGACCTGGCCGCGCGGCACGGCGTTGACGCCGGCACGGAAGATCTCGGCAAGTACGCCGGCTGCAGCGAGCGCGACAGGAAGCGTGAGCATCCAAAACGACGGCAGCGCGATCTTGTACTGGGGCAGCACCAAAAAGAAGAAGTAGATGAACAGCAGACTCGGCACGCCGCGGAAGAAATCGGTGAGCACGCGGCAGACCAGCTGCAGCGGCTTAATGTCGCTGGTGCGGCCGAGCATAAGGCCTAGGCCCAGCACCAGTGCGATGGCGCCAGCGGTGAGTGCGACTTTAACGGTGCCCTCAAAGCCGGCAAGCAAGAACTTCCAGGTGGTGAGGTGCGTAAAGAAATACCAATAGTGGACCGAAAGCTGGCCGGTCACATAAAAGCGCTGCAACACGAGGACGATGAGCGCGGCGACGGCAATAAGCGAGATGGCGGTGCCGATGCGAATCTTGGCGAGCATCTTGGGGCCGGGAGCCTCGTAGAGCGCATCGCGCATGGTAAGTGCAGGGGAGGAATGCTTGTTCATCGGAGGATCCTCACCTTCTTATCGATATAGTTGCCAATGTGGCTCACCACAAAGGCCGTGCCCAGGTAGCCGAGCGCCGAGATAAAGAACGCGGCGACGCCACCGAGCGAGCGCGTGTTGATGTAGCTCACCACGCCGGTGAGCTCCTGCGGTTTAAGCGGCACCTGACTGCCCAAGGCGGTGGTGAGCATGACGGCGATAAAGAGGTTCGTCATAGGCAGCACGCTCGAACGCAGCGCCTGCGGAATCACGATTTTGGCGAGGATACGGTTAAAGCTCATGCCCAGCGAGCGGGCGGCTTCCACCTGGCCGACGCCTACGGTGTTGATGCCGCTCATAAAGTTCTCGGAGCCAAAGGCCGAGCCCAAGAGGACCGTGGCGACGATAACGCAGGTGCGGTAGGGCAGGACGACCTTGAGCGGCGGCAGTGCGTAGACGACGATGATAAGCAGCGCGATGCCGGGGATGTTACGGAAGACCTGGACATACAGGTCGCCAAAGACGCGCAGCGGCTTGAGCGGCGACACGCGCATCACGGTGACGGCGACGGCGAGCACCATGGCGATGGCAAACGACTCAAGCGTCATGCCCCAGGTTGCGAGCAGCGCGTCGATATAGTTCTGGCCATAGAGCGACCAGAGTTCGGAGAGACTCATGCGGACCTCCCGCCGATAAGGAAAGGGGCTCCCGTGTGTACGGAAGCCCCGACAACTCAGTGAGGAAACAGTTTACCGCAATAAAGCGCATCATGCGTTTCCGTATGGTTTCGTTGCGGCCGTTACCAGGCTCGCTGCCTAGGCGCCGATCTCGGGCAGCTCGGGAACATTGGTGTCGCCCGTACGGTCGCCGATGCAGATCTGCCACAGCTCGGTCCAGGTGCCATCGTCCTCAATCTTCTTAAGGAAGTCGTTGACAAAGGCGACACCGTCGGATTCGAGCGGCAGGCCAATGCCATAGGGCTCCTTGCTGCCGAAGGGCTTGCCGGCGATCTTGTACTTGCCGGGCTCGCGGACCAGGGCGCTCTGCTGCATGTTGTTATCGATGACGTAGGCGTCAACGCGGCCCTGCTGGAGTGCTTGACGGGCCTCCTCGTCGGTCTTGAACTCCTGCTGGCTGGCCTTGGGGGCGAACTCCTCCAGGATGGCGGGGCCGTTGGAGCCGGACTGGACGGCGACGTTCTTGTCGGCCAGGTCGTCGACGCTCTTGATGTCGTCGTTATCGGCGAGCACCAGGATGGCCTGCTGGGTGTAGTAGTAGGGACCGGCAAAGGATACGAGCTTCTTGCGCTCGTCAGTGATGGTGTAGGTGGCAAAGACAGCGTCGACCTGGCCGTTCTGCAGGACGGACTCGCGCGTGTCCGAGGTCACCTGGGTGATCTCGACCTTGTTCTCGCCAAGAATGTAGTTGGACAGGAGCTGTGCGATACCGGCGTCGAAGCCGCGGGTCTGACCGTCTTTCTCGTTGAGGAGGGAGAAGAGCGTGGAGGTCTGAACGCCACCGATCTTAAAGACGCCGGCGTCCTTGACGGCCGTGGCCCAGGTGCTGGCGGCGATGGCGTCGTCATCGGCCTTGGGGCCGTTGTCGACGAGCTTGTCGAATGCCTTAGCGTCGAGCGTGGCGGAAACTTCGGTATCCTTGGAGCTCTTGGAGGAGCCGGCGGCAGAACCCTTGTCGGCCTCGGCGCTGGTGTCGGAGCAGCCGGCAAGACCAAGGCCGGCGAGGGTTGCGAAGGTGGCGGCAACGAAGCCGCGGCGGTCGAGAACGACCTGCTGGGAGAGGTTCTTGCTCATGGTAGAACACCTTTCTCAATAAAATCCCTAGCGGTTGAGTAGAGTTATACCCTATCCCGCTCAAATGGGTCAACACGAAATAACTCAGAAACATACTTGTCTTATGGGTAATTCTACCTACCAAAAAGGGACAGGTTTATTTTGGCAGGTTTTATCTGGGCAAACGTCAGTTATTGCAGCCGAGATAGTGCTTTTCGGACGGCCCGCCTCGCTGTTTTGTCTCAATCAGTAACAGGTAGACGAGGAAATGGGTTCTAACTGTTACAGATTGAGTTTTTCTTTTCAGGGGAATTCGAATGTCTCGATCTGTAACATCTGGACGGACAAAAGGTCTCAATCTGTTACAGATTGAGACAAAGGCCAGGGACTAAGACGTCTTGTCTAGATCTGTAACAGTTAGACGGGAATTCGGGCCCTAGATGTTACAGATTGAGATAATCGCGTCGCGAAAATAAAAACCTCCGCAGGGGTGCTTCCCTTGCGGAGGTTATTTACTCGTTGAGTAGCCTTACGGCTTCGGCGGCCATGTTCTCGACCGTCATGCCGTTCTGCGCGAGCAGCTCGTTGGGGTCGTAGCGGTCGGGGAAGCCCTTGGCGATGCCAAAGGTGCGCGTGCGCACAGGCGTGCAGGCCAAGTAGCACGCGACACGCTCGCCCCACCCACCGTCCAAGATGCCGTCCTCGAGGGTGACGACAACGCGATGCTCGGCGGCAAGGCTGTCGAGAAACTTGCGGTCAAGCTCGGTTGCAAAGCGCGGGTTGACGAGCGTGGCCTCGATGCCGTACTCGGCAGCCAAGCGGTTTGCCACGCGCTCGCCCAGTTCAAAGAAGTCGCCAAGCGCAAGCACGGCTACATCGCGGCCCTGACGCGCGACGTCGTAGCGCACGATGCCATAATCGGCGCCCTCGGTGGGCGCCAGATCGGGACGGCTTACCAGGCCGATGCCCGGTACGCGGATTGCCACGGGATGCTCGCGGTGGTCGAGCGACCAGCTCAGCATGGACAGGTATTCTTCCATGCAGGCCGGTGCCAGGTAGCGCATGTTGGGAAGTCCGCCCAGCATGGAAATATCAAAGAACGAGAGGTGCGTCTCGGACGTTGTGCCAAAGACCGAAGCGCCAAACACCAGGATGGTTGCGGGGGCGTCGTTGAGGCACAGGTCGTGCCACAGTTCATCGTAGGCGCGCTGCAAAAACGTGCCGTATGCGCCAAAGACCGGCTTGGCGCCCGAGCGGGCGAGTGCGGTGGCAAAGGTCACGGCGTGCTCCTCGGCAATGCCCACATCGACGAACTGTTTGCCGGCGGCAGCGCGAAGCTCGGGCGTAAAGCCCATGATGTAGGGTGTGGCGGCCGTGATGCCCACGACCTGCGGATCGCGCTCGATGGCGGCGCTGAGCGCCTCGCCCGTAATGTCGGCGTAGGTGCGCGGCGCAGGCTCGCTCGGATGGCCCGGGCAGAGCTTGCGCCCGGTCGCCATGTCAAACGGACCCACGTGGTGCCAGCGCTCGGGGTCGTTTTGGGCTGGCTCAAAGCCCTTGCCCTTGGCGGTGGAGACGTGCAGCACGATGGGATGATCGATATTGCGCAGTTCCTGCAGCGCGTCGACTAGGGCCAACACGTCGTTGCCGGCGTCCAAATAACGGTAGTCGAGTCCCATCGCGCGGAAAACGTTGCGCTCACAGGTGCCGTTGCTGGCGCGCAGCTCGGCCAGATTGCGATAGAGGCCACCGTGGTTCTCGGCGATGGACTGGTCGTTATCGTTGACGATGATGATCAGGTTGCTGTCGAGTTCGGCGGCATTGTTGAAGCCCTCAAACGCCAGGCCGCCCGAAAGCGAGCCGTCGCCAATGATGGTGATGACGTTGTACGCATCGCCCGCCAGGTCACGAGCGTGCGCCAGGCCGCAGCCCAGGCTCACCGACGTGGAGGTATGGCCCATGGCGAACAGGTCGTGCTCGGACTCGTCGGGATTGGCAAAGCCAGAGGCCTCGCCAAAGCGCTTCGGATCGATATAAGTGTACGCGCGCCCAGTCAGCGCCTTGTGGGCGTAGGTCTGGTGCGAAACGTCAAAGAGAATCTTGTCGATAGGGGAGTTAAACACGCGATGGAGCGCGACCGTAAGCTCAACGACGCCCAGGTTGGGGGCAACGTGCCCGCCGACGGCGGCGGAGCTTTCGAGGATGGCGTGGCGAATCTCGTCGCAGAGCTGCGGGAGCTCGGCACGATTAAGAGCCTTGACGTCCTCGGGCGTTGTCGTTTGCGTAAGCAGCATCGTTGTGGGTTACTCCATGCGAATCGAGTGCCGGCGCTCCCTCGGCCGACACAATTGCACAAGACAGTCTCGCACATTTTGGCGTTTGATATGTGACGGCGGCGCGGTAATTCGCCAACTGGTGGGGCAAAACGTTTTGTCCGATGCCATACTGATGTGTTCCATGATGTTTTTATCGATTGTGCACAGGCCGTGGCTTGTCGTCGTGAGTCGCTGGAAGGAGGCAGCATGTCCGATGTCGTTTGTGCCGAGAAAATCGCGTGCGAAGTAGACCATGCTGCCCGTCAGCTGGCACAGACGGGCCGTCTGGACCTGACGCGCGAGTTTATCCAGCATGGCGATGTGACGGTGTATGCGCATGTGACCTCGGTGGCGCGGGCAAGTCTGTCCTTTGCCGAGCGCCTGGGTCGTGTCGGCATCTCGGTCGACCATGCTTCGCTGCTGCGCGGGGCCCTGCTGCACGATTACTTTCTCTACGATTGGCATGATCCCGATCCGAGCCATCGGCTGCACGGGTTTCGGCATCCGTTCTTTGCCCTGGCGCGTGCCGAGGAAGATTTTGAGCTGACGCCGCGCGAACGGAATATTATCGTGCGGCATATGTTTCCGCTGGTGCCAGTGCCGCCGACGTGTCGTGAGGCCTGGATTGTGTGCCTTGCCGATAAATGGTGCGCGTTGCGCGAGACGGTCGCCGGCCGCCTGCCGCGCAAGGACGAGGCAGACGATGGCGTGAGTGGCGAATCGAGCGAAAAGAGGAGAGGGTAGACGGTGGGGACCGCGATTGATATGGCGTTTGGCGGCGCGACGCTTGCCGCCTGCCCACTCTCGGCACTGGTGCTCTCGTTTGCCTTTTACGGGTTTTGCGGTTGGGTATGGGAGTCGACAGTATGCGCCATGCTCAATCACGGACGATTTGCCAACAGTGGCTTTTTGCTGGGGCCATGCTGCCCCATCTATGGCGCGGGCGGCATTGCCTGCTGGCTGCTGTTGCGCGGAATTCCTGACGCGTCGAGCCAGTTTGTCGCTGCAGCGCTCGTATGCAGCGTGATTGAGTACAGCGTGGGCGTGCTGTTGGAAAAAACAACGGGCGCTCGCTTTTGGGATTACTCGCACCTGCCGTTTAACTTGCACGGACGCATCTGTCTGTACCGGGCTTGCGCGTTTGGCTTGGGTGCGTTGTGTATTTGCCGTTTAGTGGAGCCGGCATTGCTGGGGCTGCTTGGCCATCTGCCGGTGCTGATTGTGCGGTTGTCCGCCTTTATCGTCGCGGTCGCGATGATGGTCGACGCGTTGTGCTCGCTGGCGAGCTGGCGGCGTCTGTCCGATCAGCTGGAGCGCGTGCGCGCCGATCTTGCCGACCGCATCAACGAGTCGCTTGCCGATGCCTCGGACTCAATGCTCGAGCGCATTCCCGAATCGACGATTGACTCGGTGGCACAAACGCACATCCGTAGCCGTGCCGTTAACGCGTGGCTGGCCGAGCTGGGTGACGCCGCGCTCGATGCCCTGCGCGAGAAGGCTTCAATGCCGACATTTATCGCGGATGGTGCTCGCGGCCTGGCACTTGCTGCCCGCCGCGTGGCCGATGCCGCGCCGAGCATGCCGCGTCCGTCGCTCAGCCGTCGCCTTGCCGGCAAGCGCATAAGCCGTCCGGTGCCAAGCGTGTCGCTCAGCCGCCGCGACCTACGCTTCTTTAACGCCTTCCCGCGTCTGCGCATCAATCGCTACGAAGGCGTCATTCGAGCAACTAATCTCCGCGACCGAGCCCGCGAGCTGTTCCGCCACTAGCCGAGACGGGCGCGCTCACGGCTTCCTTGCTCGCGTATTTCCCGTTCGTTTCGCGTCCGTTGCCGCGCCGTTTCCAAGATTGCGGCGCCGTTGGAGACGGCAAGATCTGGGTCGAGCCGGTCGAGGAAGTTATCCGCATCCGTACCGGCGAACACGGCCCTTCTGCGGTGTAGAATCGACCGTCTACCATCCGCAACGTTAAAATGCTGCAATGAGGCACAAGACTTGCGTTGTGGATGGACGGATTATGGGTCGTAATAAATATCCCGAGGAGACTGTCGCGAAGATTCTCGACGCGGCGCTGGAGCTATTCTGCGTACAGGGTTATGAGGGGACGAGCATCCAAGACATCGTCGACCGCCTCGATGGCATGACCAAGGGTGCTGTCTATCATCACTTTAAGAGCAAAGAGGAGATTTTCAACGCCGCATTTGATCGGGCAACGGCTCCGATTGCTGAACACCGTCGCGCGACACTCGGTGCTGGCAATATGACGGGAGCTCAAAAGCTCAAACGACTTTATGCGCCCGAGTCCGTCGTTCCGCAAATCGAGCTATGGGCTCGCATGCATCCTGCGGCAGATCCGGTAAAAAGCTCGCGGCTGCTGGCGATGCAGTACCAAGGTTCGTTTGACGAGTCGGCCGATGGCAATCTCTTGCCAGTAATCGAGGAGGGCATCGCCGACGGCTCCATTGCGTGCGAATGCCCGCGCGAAGCAGCGGAGGCCGTATCGTTGTTAGCGAATCTTTGGCTGCTGCCATTGTTCCGTCCGCTCGAGCCCAAGGAGCGAATGCTCGCTCGCGCACAATGTTTGGCACAGATGGCGGCAGCGGTGGGGCTCGATTTGGGTAATGAAGTGCTCCAGACAACGGCCCAGATTTGGGACGTATGGAACCGTGCCGGGTGGTAATATAGATACCAACGGTATGTAATTGATTTGTGAGGGTAGCCACGGCTGCCCTTTTCAAGTCATTAAATACATACTGACAGTATGTATTTGGGGGCAGGCTTATGGCTGGGATGCGAAGAATTAGCGTTTCATTGGCGCCAAAAACAGTGCGATCTATCAGGCTATTTGGTCTTCTTGTTGCACAGCTGTGTGCGTATTCGATGCTGTCGGCACTGTGCTTTGCGTGTCCGCTCTACTTGTTCGATTGCAGCGGCTCCTCAACGTTATATGGCGCCGTCGCGGCGATAGCGTTCATACCGGGCGTGCTCGCGACTCCGGTTGGCGGGATTTTGGCGGATCGGGGAAGACATCGCGGGGTTCTTGTGGTACTCGGCATTGTTCTGATGGCTGCATCACTGCTGTTTATCCCCATGAAGCGTTCGCTGCCTCTTGCGGTTGTCGTGGCAGCAATGCTTTGCGTCCAATATGGCATCCAATCGCTGCTGAAACCGATGCTTCAAATTGAGGCGGTGCGCATGACGGGCCAAGAAAAGGTTGAGCGTGCCACTGCGTTGGTCTCGCAGATAATCATGATGAGCAATATCTTGGGGCCTGTAGTCGGGACGGCAGTCTATGGGTGCTTTGGTATCGATACTCTATGCGAAACCGCGGCGTTGACGTTTACGATTTCAGCCCTGCTGTTCGGGGGCGCACTCAAGCAAAATGCCTCATCTGAAACGATGGGAGACGGCGCGACTCGTACGACACGCCGAAACGATTTTCGGGAGTTGATTCGGTACCTGTCTCAAAACTCGTCATTGCTCGTTGTGTTTTTGATTGCGGCTATTTTGAACCTTGCGTTAGTTGGGTTAACGATTGGTGCTCCCGTTATTGTTGCAAAGCATCTCGGAATGCAGTCATCCTTCGTTGGGATTATTGAGGTGGCTATGGGCTTAGGTGGTCTTGTCGGCAGTGGTTTGGTCGGTATTTGGCCACATCGTTTTTCCTTCAAGGGCATATGTCGATATGTTGCGATGATCTGTTTTGGAGTCGTGCCGATTATTGTCACGCTACTGAGCGGTCCTGATGAATTAGCGTTTGCCGCGCTTGCGGCCGGCTCGGCATGGGTCATGGCGTGGGCAAGCATTACATCGGTCGAAATCGTTTCATTTGTTCAGCGGTCAGCGCCAAAGGAACTCTGCGGAAAAGTGCTGGCACTCGTTTATATGACGCTTTCCTGTGCAACGCCTATTGGCCAATTGGTTTACGGGCTCGCATATGATCGATGGACACCGGCGATTGTATTCGCAGGCATGTTGGCGGTGCTGACGTTGACGACGGCGCTGTTTTATCGGCTGAAAAGTCGCTTGTGGCGATTGTCTTAGCGCGCTGGGGCACCGTGAATTTGTGAAGGCAGTGGCACGTCGCGTCGTGACGGCATTGTTTGGGCGTGCCTCTCCTTCGTCTACAATATCGTGCAGACGAAGGAGAGGCACGCCCATGATCAAGATGTTTGCGAGTGACTTAGACGGAACGCTGCTGAACGCCCTGCATGAGGCGGATGGGACCATCCGCCGTGCCATTCGCGAGCTGACCGAAGCTGGCCTGCATGTGGTTCCCGCGACCGGACGCTCGACGCTGCCGATCGGCGAGCATGGCTTTACGGGCCTGGCGCTTGACGCCTGCTGCTCCAATGGATCCATCGTGCGCGACAGTCATGGCGAGGTGCTCAAAACCTGGACCATTGACCCGCAGATCACCGAGGAACTGCTCAAGGAGTTTCCGGACATTTGCTTTGATTGCTCCACGCCCGATGGCATGTTCTCGAGCGGCTCGTTCGAGATGCATCAGGCGGGCTTTAAAAAGGACAGCCCTATCAAGCGTATCGTGATGCGTGGCATGCGTGCACGTGGCGGGTATCACGAGGAGCAATATTTCGACCAGTCGATCGGTGACATCCTGCGCCACGATGTGTGCAAGATCAACTGCCGCGTGACCTCGCCCGAGCTGGAGCGTGACCTTAAAGCATATTTGGCCGAGCGATCGGACCGCGTGGTCAACGCGCCGTTCGATCCGGTGATGTTCGAGATCACGGACGTGGCGTGCAACAAGGGCGAGAGCGTGGCCTGGCTGGCGGGCTACTACGGTATTGCCGAGGATGAGGTCGCGGTCTACGGCGACGGCGGCAACGATATCGCCATGCTCAATCGTTTTCGTCACAGCTACGCGACCAAAAACGCAAGCGATGCAGCCAAGGCCGCCGCGAGCGCGACCATCGGCAGCTGCATGGTCCACGCCGTCCCCAAACACATGCTCGCCACCATGCGCAAGCAAAACTCCCGCACCGTCATCGAATAATGTGACAAAGGGACAGCCCCTCTGTCACATGGGAGATGCCGGCTTTTGGCGTATAGGACTGTCTCGCTTTCGCCACCAACAAATTTCGAGTTATTCGGCCTGTCGGAGGTCGTTAAATGGCTAAAGATGCCCTCTCGGGAACATTCATACCTCTAATGGTGTTTGATTCGGTGTCGTAAGTGCGCAAATGGGCATGTATGCGCTCAAATAAGGACAAAAACCCTCAGATAATCCCGGCGGTGCATTTATACAGAACTAGCAGCGTGGCCGAATAACTCGAAAAATGTAGGTGGCAGTTCGGCGACAAGCTCGGGTACGGCAAAGGAACTGTTCCTTCGCCGTACCCGAGCTCCGATCTTCTGAAATACGAACAAACATTCGCATATCTAACTGCGCTTTGATAGAATTGATACTGTTGGCGGCAGTTCCATGTGCCGGGCAACGCCCTCCATCTGATGGGAGGTGATGCCCATGACCGATTTGATTGATTTCGTGAGACTTCTGACCGCTTTGGTCTCGTTCTTCACGGCGCTTGTCGGCCTTTCCGAGGCACTCAAGCAGCGTTCGAAGCGCAACAGAAGGGGTCGCCGCCGCTAAGGCGTTGACCCCCTAATGCAAACAACGGCGCTGCCCAGCTTTGCAGAACTTGGGCTGCCGTCGACATTATTCTACCCACGAATGACATTTTGGACAATCGGTAATGCCGCTCCAAAAGCCAGGTGGGTTGTGACAAAGGGACTGTCCCTTTGTCACATCCAAAATATTGCCTTTACGTGTTGATGCACACGGTGTGCAATAATACTCGCACTGTGCAATAGCGCACAGGTTGAGTAACAAGGAGGACGCTTGTCCCAGCTCGAGAAATGCGATCGCCGGTCCCTTCGCTCGCAGCGTGCCCTTCGCCAGGCACTTGCCAGCGAGCTTGCCGAAAGCGGCGACCTTTCGCGCATTAATGTCGCGTCGCTCACCGAGCGCGCCGGCCTTACGCGCCGCACGTTCTATTCGCACTACCGCGATATTCCCGACTTTATCAATCAAATCGAGGATGGCTTGCTGGCCGAGATCCGTGAGCGCATTGAGCTCATCACCGCAGCTCAGCTGCCCGACCTCTATCACAACATCGATGAGCTCGAGCCGGCGCCCGGTTCGGTTGAGCTGCTGCGTTATCTTGCGGCCAACCGCGACTTAATCGGTGCGCTGCTGGGTCCGGGCGGCGACCAGGCCTTCATTAAAAGGATCATCGACACCGCTCGTGAGGCCGTGGTGCCGCGTGCGCAGACGGGCATTTTGGGCCTGGCGCTGGGCACGTTCTTTGACTACTACGTCACCTACGTCGTGAGCGCCGAGGTCGGCATGATTCAGCGCTGGTTTGAGCGTGGGCTCACCGAATCGCCCGAGGCCATGGCGCGCATTATGACGGTGCTCGCTTTTGTGCGCCCTGGTGACCTGTATGGCCAACCCATCGATATCAACGTGCCGGAATACAGCATGAAGCTATTGAACCTGCAGCTCGAGGACGCGGCCGACACCGCCGCAACCGTCGAGTCCAACAACTAAGAGGAGAGACAATGAGCAAACTCGTCGAGGGCATTAAGGACCGTATGGTCGCTGCCGCACGCGAGGCCGCGCCCACCGTGGTGGACGCCGCGCAGAAGGCCGCGACCGCGGCTGCCGAGAAAGTTGCTGAGGCAGTTGCCGATGCCAAGAACGCGGCAGGAAAGACGTCCGTCGCTAGCGAGTCCGCCACCGCCACCGAGCCCGTAGCCGCCGGCCGGGCCCCCGAAGGCGCGATCTTCAACCCCGAGAACGCTCGTGGCAACTTGCACCTGGGCATTGACGTGGGCTCCACCACCGTTAAGCTCGCCGTGCTCAACGACGACAACCAGATCGTTTACGCCAAGTACCAGCGCCACCACACCGACGTCCGTGCCTGCGCCCGCGACCTGTTCGAGGGCGCTGCGACCGTGCTGCCGACGGCCCAGATGACCTGCGCCATTACCGGCTCGGGCGGCCTACTGCTGTCCCAGTGGCTCGATCTGGAGTTTGTCCAGGAGGTCATCGCCAGCAAGCGCGCCGTCGAGACCCTCATCCCAGCCACCGATGTCGCCATCGAGCTGGGCGGCGAGGACGCCAAGATCATCTATTTCGACAACGGCATCGAGCAGCGCATGAACGGTACCTGCGCCGGCGGTACGGGCGCGTTCATCGATCAGATGGCAGCCCTGCTGCACACCGACGCCAGCGGCCTCAACGAGCTCGCTGCCAACGCCACCACCATCTATCCCATTGCTAGCCGCTGCGGCGTCTTTGCCAAGACCGACGTGCAGCCGCTGCTCAACGAGGGCGCCCGCCCCGAGGACGTGGCTGCCTCCATCTTCCAGGCCGTCGTGACCCAGACCATCTCGGGCCTGGCATGTGGCCGTCCCATCCGCGGCAACGTCGCCTTCCTGGGCGGCCCGCTGCAGTATCTCTCCGAGCTGCGCCACCGCTTCTACCTCACGCTCAACCTGGATGAGGAGCACCGTATCGTGCCCCAAAATGCCCACCTGTTTGTGGCGAGCGGCGCCGCCATGGCGCACGAGTCCAACAAGCTCAGCACGTTCCCGCAGCTCATCGAGGCTATCGATGCCCTGGGTGACACACAAGGCGCCGAGGTCGAGCGCCTGGATCCGCTCTTTGCCACCGACGAGGACTTTGCCGAGTTCAAAACCCGCCACGACCAGGAAGTCGTTCCCAAGGGCAAGCTCGACGGCTACACCGGCCGCGTGTTCATCGGCATCGACGCCGGTTCCACCACCATGAAGGCCGCACTCGTGGGCGAGGACGGTCAGCTGCTGCACACCTGGTACGGCAACAACAACGGTGACATCCTGGGCACGGCCAAGGTCATCATGGCCGATTTCTACAACCACATCCCCGCCGGCTGCACCATCGGCCACGTGACCACCACGGGCTACGGCGAGGCGCTGCTCATCGAGGCCCTCAAGGCCGATTCCGGCGAGATCGAGACCGTTGCGCACCTGCGTGGCGCCAAGGCATTCCTGCCCGGCGTCGAGTTCATCCTAGACATTGGCGGCCAGGACATGAAGTGCCTGCGCGTCAAGGACGGCGTCATCGAGCACATCATGCTCAACGAGGCTTGCTCGTCGGGCTGCGGCAGCTTTATCGAGAGCTTCGCCGTGTCTATGAACATGGACGTGCGCGCGTTCGCCGATGCCGCCATCCATGCTAAGGCTCCCGTCGACCTGGGCAGCCGCTGCACGGTCTTTATGAACTCGCGCGTCAAGCAGGCGCAAAAGGAAGGCGCCACGGTGGGCGACATCGCGGCCGGCCTGTCCTATTCCGTCATCAAGAATGCCCTGTTCAAGGTCATTAAGCTGCGCGACCCCAAGGAGATCGGCAACCAGGTGATCGTCCAGGGCGGCACCTTTATGTCCGATGCCACACTGCGCGCGTTTGAGCAGCTCACGGGCGTTCATGCCGTACGCCCCGACATCGCCGGCTGCATGGGCGCCTACGGTGCGGCCCTGCTCGCCCGCGATCGCGCCGGCGCCGACGGCACCTCGACCATCCTTTCGGCCGAGGACATCGCGCACCTCACCGTGACGCAAAAGCATGTCCGCTGCGGCCGTTGTTCTAACAACTGCCAGCTTACCGTCAACGACTTTGGCGGCGGCAGGCGCTTCATTACCGGCAACCGCTGCGAGAAGGGCGCCGGCCACAAAAAGCAAAAGACCGAGGCCCCCAACCTCTTCAAAAAGAAAAACGAGCTGCTCTTTAACCGCGAGGTGCTGAGTCCCGACGAGGCCCCGCGCGGCACCGTCGGCATCCCCCGTGCGCTCAACATGTACGAGAACTACCCCTTCTGGCACGCGTTCTTTACGCGCCTGGGCTTTAGCGTGCAGCTGTCCGACCAGTCGAGCAAGAAGACCTACCAGGCGGGCATCGAGTCCATGCCGTCCGAGAGCGTGTGCTATCCGGCCAAGATGAGCCACGGCCATGTTATGAACCTTATCGACCGTGACGTCGACTTTATCTGGATGCCGTGCGTGCGCTGGGAGCGCAAGGAGGACCCGACGGCTGGCAACTGCTATAACTGCCCCATCGTCATGAGCTACCCCACGGCGCTGGCGCTCAATATCGACGAGATCCGCGAGCAGAACATCGAGTTCCTGTATCCGTTTGTGCCCTATCACGACAAGACCGAGCTCAAACGCCGCCTGTACCAGGTGCTCGCCGTCGACCGCGTGGCCGATGCGCAAGCCGGTCGCGGTCGCGTGCGCGGTCCCAAGATCACACGCTCCGAGGTCGATGCCGCCGTCAACGCTGCTTTTGAGGCCGATGCGCGTTTCCACGAGGATATCCAGACCATGGGCGAGGAGGCTCTTAAGTGGGTCGAGGACCATGGCGGTCACGGCATCGTGCTCGCCGGTCGTCCCTACCATAACGACCCCGAGATCAACCACGCCCTGCCCGAACTTATCTCGAGCTTTGGCTTTGCGGTCTTTACCGAGGATTCGCTTGCGCATCTGGTAAAGCCCGAGCGTCCGATTCGCGTCGTCGACCAGTGGATGTACCACAGCCGCCTGTACGCCGTCGCCCGTTTTGTGACGATGCGCAACGACCTGGACCTGATCCAGCTCAATTCCTTCGGCTGCGGCCTGGACGCTCTGACCACCGATCAGGTGCAGGAGATTCTGGAAGCCAGCGGCAAGATCTACACCGTGCTTAAGATCGACGAGGTGTCTAACCTGGGTGCCGCGCGCATCCGCATCCGCTCGCTCATGGCAGCGCTCAAGGACCAGGAGGCCGAGCGCCTGGCCGATGCCACGGCCGCGGGCGAGGCCTACGAGCAAGGCGATGCCGCGCCGGTGGCGCCCTCCACGGATGCCCCCGCGTTCGCGAGCCGCAAGTACACGTTTGAGGCGCAGCGTGAGAGTGCTTCGACCGCGTGGCCCAAGGTGCCCTTTACCGAGCAGATGCGCGAGGAGGGCTACACCATCCTGTGCCCGCAGATGGCGCCGATTCACTTTGACCTGGTCAAAGAGGTGTTCCGCGGTGCCGGCTACAACTTGGAGCTGCTGCCCTCGACCGACCACGATGCCGTCGAGGCTGGCCTGCGCTACGTGAACAATGACATTTGCTACCCGTCGATTCTGGTAACGGGCCAGATTATGGAGGCCATCGAGAGCGGCCGGTACGACCTGTCCAAGACGGCCGTGGTTATCAGCCAGACCGGCGGCGGCTGCCGTGCCACCAACTACATCGCACTCATCCGCAAGGCGCTGCGCGAGAGCGGCCACCCCGAGATTCCGGTGATCTCGCTTTCGGCCGTGGCGCTCGGCGAGGACAACCCTGGCTTTAAGATTACGCCGGCGCTGCTCAAACAGGCGGTCTACGCGGTGCTCTTTGGCGACGTGATGATGCAGATGCTCTATCGCTGCCGCCCGTACGAGGCCACGCCCGGTGCCGCCAATGCGCTCTACGAGGAGTATATGGCGCGCGCCCGCAAGTTGGCGCCCAAGTTCAACCGCCACAACTACACCAAGCTGTGCCGCGAGGCCATCCACGCGTTCGACACCATGCCGCTCGTGGGCGAGGGCACCAAGCCGCGCGTGGGCGTGGTCGGCGAGATCCTGGTCAAGTTCCACCCTACGGCCAACAACCACGTGGTCGATGTCATCGAGCGTGAGGGCTGCGAGGCCGTAGTACCGGGCCTGCTCGACTTCTTCCTGTACTCCATGAGCAACGCTGAGTTGCAGAAGGACGAGTTGGGAAGCTCTGCCACTACGCGCGCTGGTATGCAGGCGCTCATTAAGCTGGTGGACTGGATGCGCACGCCGGTGGAAGAGATGCTCGAAAAGTCCCGCCGCTTTGAGGCGCCCGAGCGCATCGGCACCATGGCCGACAAGGCCCGCACGGTGCTTTCGGTGTGCAACAACATGGGCGAGGGCTGGCTGCTCACGGCCGAGATGCTCGACCTAATCGACCATGGCGCGCCCAACATCATCTGCACGCAGCCCTTCGCGTGCCTGCCCAATCACGTAGTGGGCAAGGCCGTGATCAAGGAGCTGCGCCGTCAGCATCCCGAGAGCAACATCGTTGCGGTGGACTACGACCCCGGTGCATCTGAGGTCAACCAGCTCAACCGCATTAAGCTTATGATCAGCGTGGCCAAGGAAAACATGCGCGCCGGTAAGGGCTTTAAGCTCGAGAAGGTGGCGCCGCTCGCGATGGACGAGGTCACCGGCCAGATGCGTGCCCATGACGGCTGCGTGAGCTGCGGACCGGCCAGCGAGGAGGCCGTTGCATCGGTCGCCAAGCGTCTGGGACGCGGCATTAAGAAGTAGACGGTCTGCTATGGGCTGGATATGAGACAAACGGGTGGTGGCCGTACCGGCTATCACCCGTTTTTGCTGGACATATGTTGCGTAAACGCCCCGACTATCACCCTTTGCGAACTTAGATTTCGGAAGTATGCGGCAAAATCTGAATAGGCCGAGCACACCGGATATGTCCAAGCTCTGTACCTGCGGTTTTATTGGCGAAAAACTGGGGTGCGCTCGAGAGTTCTAGAATTTGCCGCATACTTCCGAAAACGACGTTTCTGCGGCACCAAAAATCGCCCTCGGAGCCTTGAAATAATGAACAGGTGTAGCCGTTCGCCGCAAATTACCGTCCGTTTATAGAACCCACCCCCAGTGTGCAGCCCTCTTACGGTTGAATAAATACACATCTATGGAATTACGTAAGAGAGGACCGTTCCATGAGCTACAAGACCGTTTGTGTTGCCGGTGGCGGCGTGTTGGGAAGCCAGATTGCCTTTCAGGCTGCCTACTGCGGCTTTGATGTGACGATTTGGCTGCGCAGCGAGGGCAGCATCGGCCGCACCCAGCCCAAGATCGATCATGTGCGCGAGGAGTACATCGCGGCAATCGAGGGCATGGCGGATGGCACAGGCGAGTGGTGCGCCGGTATCGCCGATAGCGGCCAGCCCTTCGACAAGGAGGCGGCACTCGCCGCCGTCGAGCGTGCCTACTCCACGCTCAAGCTGGAGCTCGATCTTGCCAAGGCCGTAGCCGATGCCGACTTGGTCATCGAGTCTATGGCCGAGGACACCCAGGCAAAGATCGACTTCTACAAAAAGCTCGCCCCGGTTCTCCCGCAAAAGACCGTCGTCGTGACGAACTCCTCTACGCTGCTGCCGAGCACCTTTGCCAAGTACACTGGTCGCCCCGAGAAGTACCTGTCGCTGCACTTTGCCAACTCCATTTGGAAGAACAACATGACCGAGGTCATGGCGCAGGACCAAACCGACAAGCGCTACTTCGACGAGCTCGTCGACTTCGCCAACGACATTCGCATGCTTGCCCTGCCCGTCAACAAGGAAAAGAACGGCTACCTGCTCAATTCCATGCTGGTGCCGTGGCTGCTTTCGGGCCTTGACCTGTATGTCTCGGGCGTGAGTGACCCCAAGAGCATCGACCTCGCATGGACGCGCGGCACTGGCGCGCCCAAAGGTCCGTTCCGCGTGTTCGACACGGTTGGTATCCAGACGGCTTACAACATCGTTATGCAGTACCAGAAGGTGCCGGGCCTGGTGAGCCCGTTGCTCAAAAAGATGATGATGCCCTACAACTTTAAGGCCATGGCATCCGTCCTCAAGCAGATGCTCGACGAAGACAAGCTGGGCGAAAGCTCGGGCGAGGGCTTCTTCAAGTACTAAAAAATGATCCCTCGGGGACGGAGGAAAACGGATCATCGCATTCCTGCGTCCCCTGTGCATCTTGCGGCTAACAGCTCCGGCTGCCTCGAGCCTAAGCTAGCCTTAAGAGGCGTTTGTTAAGCTTCGAGTCATAATTGGACAGAGCTTGGCAAGTGCCCTGGAATATGAAGGAAGCGGCAGCGATGGAATTCTTCGATGGTGACGACATGGGATCGAGTAGCGAAGACGGCTGCGACGAAACTGCCCCGTTTGTCAAAGTCGACCCCTTTGGCGCCGATACCCTGAGCTGCTATGTGCGCTTTGCAACATCCCGCGCCGGCATCACTCCACGTCAAACTCCACGCGACCGAGTTCGGGCACATTGAGGTCGATGAGCTTGCGGGCAATGCGGCGGTCGTGCGCCCCGAGTGCCTCGCTTGTCGTCACGTGAGCGACAACCTCGCGCTCGACAAGGCCCTCTTCCTCGCCTTCGGTAGCCGAAGTCTCGACGGCGACGGTGTAATCCTTAAAGCCCGGCAGCACCGCGGCAAGTTCGCGCGTGGTTTCGGTGACGCCGTAGCCGTCCTGCACGCCGGCCTGCGCCGAGCCAATGGGCCCCGCGGTCATAACGATGCAGGGGATGGCAAAGATCACCGTACCCACGATGATGCGGCGGCGCACCTTGTGCGACAGCTCATCGACCTCGGCATTTTCCTCAGCGGTCACAATGCCGTCGCCGTTGAGGTCGCGCTTGAGCGGTACACGTAAAAGAAGCAATACGGCTTCGGCAGCCAGTGCGATAAAGACGACATTGATGCCAAACTCGTAGAGGGCCGAGAGGAACAGCGACCCGCTCGCGATGGCAATGCCGTAACCCGCCGCGCACAGGGGCGGCATGAGTGCGGTCGCCACGGCTACGCCGGCAATGAGCGTCGAAGGCTCCTGGTCGCGCGAGTTGCCCAGCCCGCCCGCAAAGCCGCCCGCGAGCGCGACGGCAAGGTCCCATACGGTGGGTGTCGAGTTATCGATGATGGCGGCCGTGGTGGTGCCAAGGGGCGAGAGCTTAAAATACAGCGTGGAAGTGATCAGGCAAAGGACCATCTGCAGCGCGAGGCCGGCAATTGCCTCGAGGGTAATCTCACGGTCGAGCGTGGCGATGCCGTATGCCATGGCAAGGACCGAGCCCATGAGCGGGCAGATGAGCATGGCGCCCACAATGGCGATGTCCGAATCGATATCGAGGCCGACACTCGCGATCAGCATGGCGATAATGAGGATGCACAGGTGCGAGCCGGTTAGGCGCGCCCCGTTTACAAAGCGCTTACGAATTACGTGATAGGGGGCGCGACCCTCGCGAATGTTGAATGCGCGCCTCAGGAAGCGGCCGGCGTTCTCCATGACCTCGCTATAGGCAGGGCGGATGCCGTGGCGCCGGTGATGGCGCTCGCGCAGTCGCTTGAGCTGCTGGTTATCGAGTTTCATGTTCACCTCGCTTCGCCGCGGGCTATGCATCGCGCCCGCTGTCTCTACTCTACACCGCGGCAGGCGGGGTGGTCATCTTGACGTGAAACTTAGACGAGTAGGTAAAGGGGGCGCGTCAAATGAGGTTGAAGCCGAGGGTTTCGGCAGATACAAAAAAAGCGCGGGGCCGGATGGTCTCCGACCCCGCGCTCTGCACGGGTACGTTGTTGTTGGGTTTAGCCCAGCAGACTCAATCCCACGGAGACAAACGCCAGGATAACGCCGACGATGGACTCGCCGCCCAGCAGGCCGCTGGCAACGACCAGGCCCTGCTCCTGGAAGGCGGCATCCTTGGCAGCCTTCTCCTCGTCCGAAAGGCCTGCCTCGGCGTCGCGGTGTGCGGCCCACTTGTCGTAGGCGAGCTTGACGCAGGAGCCCAAGAAGGCCGTGAGCGACATGTAGAACGGCAGGTACACGCCCAGACCGATCATCATGGCCGGAACGCCGAGCCAGTACATGACGATGCCGGCGATAAAGCCGCCCGCAAACCACGGCACGCTCGGGATGCCCGAGACCATGGTGGCGACCACGCTTGCCTGCGCGGCCACAAAGCTCTTGTCGGGGCCGAAGGCGTCCGGACCATAGGCGGTGACGAGCGCGACCATGACGGCGGCAGCGACCAGGGCGCCCACGATGCCGCCAATGGCCTGGCCGACCCACTGTGCACGCGGGTTGGTACCCAGTACGGCTCCGGCCTTAAAGTCGTTCATGACGTCGCCCGCAAGGCCGCACGCCACGGCCACGATGCCGGCGATAAAGAACAGCTTGACCTGTGCGAGCTGCGCGAAGGCTGCCACGATGAGCATGACGATGAGGCCAAAGATCTCCATAGGGTCGATACCCGTCTGGCCGCAGCTCTGAGCGCTCATGATGGTGGCGACAAAGGTGAACAGCGTGACGATGACGGCCGGGACGGGACCGAGGTCGAGCGCGATGGCAACGATCACGGCGATTGCTGCGGTGCCCAGGCCGATGATGCCGGCGTCGAGCTTAAGCGAGCCCGAGATGAGCGACTGCTCGTCGGTGTCGGTGGAGCTGTCGGCGGCGAGGCCACGGACGATGCCGGCGACCTGCGGCAGGATGTCCTTAAGGACAACGGCGACGCCAAAGCCCATCATAAGGCCCATACCGAGGGACTTGACGATACCCTGCGCGGTCACAATATCGAACAGGCCGGCAGCGTTGCCGCCAACGATGATGCCAAAGTTGCCCAGCAGCGCGCCGGCAAACCAGAAGGCGACGGGGGCAAAGCCCACCAAAAAGCCGATGGACAGCAACATGGGCGAGTTGTAGATGGCAAAGGTCACGCCGGGGATATTGAGCGTGCACAGCATGCTGGGCACCACGCCCAGGGCGTCGCGCAACACGCTGTAGATGCCTGCAATGGCCATGGAGCCAAAGAGCTGCTTGCCGGTCTTGCCGCCGGCCTCGGTGGCGCGCAGGGTCTGAGCTGCGGCGTTGCCGGTGGGGAACTCCAGCGCGGCGTCCACGATAAAGTGACGGTGGATGAGCGCTGTTGCCAGAAGGCCCAAGATGGTGCCGGCGAGCGCCACGATGAACATGTCGAGCCAGCTGATCTGGTCGGCATAGCCCAGCATCCAGGCGCCCGGGATGGTAAACGCCAAGCCGCCGGCGACCATGGCGCCCGCGGACATGATGGTGTGGGTGACGTTGGCCTCGTTGAGGCTGGCGTTGCCCATGAGCTTCAGGAAGAACAGCGAAATGACGGCAGCGAAAATGATCGGCCAGGGGAGCGCACCCATCTTGAGGGCGGTATAGGCCGAGCTTGCCGTGATAATCACGCAGCCAAGGACGCCGATGACGACGCCGCGCAGCGTGAGTTGACCGCGCATCGAGGTGCGGTTCGAGGGATTGCTCATATAGAACTCCTTTGCGTATATCCGCTTCCCCCGCAAGCGCCGCTACGGATACGGCGCGGGAAGTCGGGTTACCAAGGGCCGCCGCGTGAGCTCGCGCACGACCGCGCATCAGTATAGCCGCAAGGTAGTCAATTTGGAACGGGGCTTTTTTAGCTACCTCAGGCGAAGCCGAAGGATGATTATTCTGGGACGGGGATTTAAAAACCATTGCGTACCTAATGATTTTTAAATCCCCGTCCCAGAATAATCATCGGGATATACTGCTGGGCAGACGAAAGGAGTGCCGACGATGCTTAATGGCTGCGCATATATATTGACGGTCGACGTGGGCAACACATTCATTCGCTTTGGCCTGTTTGCCGAGGATTCGGCCGCGGCGCAGGAATGCCCGCTTGCGACGTGCGAGATCACGACGCCGCCGAGCATCACGGCCGACGAGGCGCGTATGAGGCTCGTACAGGTCATGGGCGCGCTAGCAATCGATGCGGGCATGCCGGGTGTGCTCGTTCCCGCGGCGGCCGTGCTGAGTTGTGTGGTGCCGGCGCTCGAGCGCCCGTGGAAGGCGGCGCTTTCCCGCACCTGCACGGGGCGCGTGCTCACCGTGGGGCCGGGCCTCAAGACCGGCATGCCCGTGCACTACGACGATCCGGCCGAGATCGGCCCCGACCGCATCGCCGACGCCGTGGCGGCCCGTGCCGTCTACGGCTCTCCGTGCATCGTGATCGACCTGGGCACTACGACCAATATCGAGGTCATCGATGCGCGCGGAACCTTTGTCGGCGGCGTTATCGCGCCGGGTCTGGCGCTTGGCGCCCGCTCGCTTTCGGCCGCTGCGGCGCGCCTGCCGCAGGTCGAGCCCTCGGCACCCACGCATGTGATCGGTCGCAACACACGCGAGGCCATGCGCTCGGGCGTGGTCTTGGGCGAGGTGGCCCGCATCGACGGCATGCTCGACATGGTGCTTGCCGAGATGCGCTCGACCAAGGCAGCGGGCGAGGGCAGCGTGCCCATCGTCATCACCGGCGACGATGCCGAGGCGCTCGCGGCGTTGGTCGGCCACAGCCTGACGGTAGACGACGCACTGACGCTGCGGGGTCTCGCCGAGCTGTACCGCATCAACCAAAAGCCTCGCCGCGCATAAAGTCGAGGACGTCGACGGGAGAGGAAACAGCCCCACCTTTCACCTGCTACAATGGGTCAAACTATTGCGATTTCGGAGGTGTCTGCCATGTCGGACGATCTTCATCAAACTGCGTCGGGCAAGCGCCGCGACGTTATTAGCTGGGACGAGTTCTTTATGAGCGTGGCCATCGCCGCGCAGCGCCGCAGCAAAGATCCCAATACGCAGGTGGGCGCGTGCATCGCCAGCACCAACCACCGCATCCTTTCGGTGGGCTACAACGGTACGCCCTCGGCACTCAACGACGACTTTTTTCCGTGGGGCACGAGCGATGACCCGCTGCAGGACAAGCATAACTACGTAGTCCATGCCGAAGCCAACGCCGTGCTCAACTACCGCGGCTCGCTCAAAGACCTTGAGGGTTCCACGGTCTACGTCACGCTGTTCCCGTGTCATGACTGCGCCAAGATCTTGGCGCAGGTGGGCGTGGGCGAGGTTGTCTACCTGGACAATAAGTACGCCGACACCGACGACGGCCGCATCAGCCGTCGCATTCTCGACTCCTGCGGCATTAGCTACCGCCAGGTTATCGTCGATGTCCACATCGGCACCGGGGAACAAACTCAGCAGTAGCGGCAGCGTGTGCTAGCGCCGGGCGTCGGCAAAAGCAGCTAAAAAAGCCCCGTCCCAAATTGACTGCTCGTGAAAGTCGTGTCCGCGCGCATGGACGGCTCGTGAGCGGGTACATGGCTGTAGTAACATAGCTCTGTCCGCGGGCGCGCCCGCGTTATTGTGAGAAAGGAGCCCCTGTGGCTGTTAACGAAGAGCTGCTTAAGAAGGTTCTTGAGGAGATCCGCCCCAACCTGCAGGCTGACGGCGGCGATATGGAGTATGTGGGCGTCGACGATGAGGGCGTCGTCCAGCTTGAGCTTCAGGGTGCCTGCGCCGGCTGCCCTATGAGCGCACTGACCCTGTCCATGGGCATCGAGCGCATTCTGAAGGAGCATGTGCCCGGCGTTACCCGTGTCGAGCAGGTCAATGCCTCCGGCGAGACCGAGGACCTGTACGACGAGTACGCGCCGTTCTAAGATGCGAAAGCTGCGGACGGCGTACTCCGCATAGACGTTACGCCCAAATATGCGGCTGCGAGCGAAAGGCCCGCGGCCGCATTTGTATGTAGGGAGTAGGAGGGTCGACATGCTCAACGACTTCTACCATATGCTTGATCCCGTCGCCATTTCGGCGGGGCCCATCACCATCTACTGGTACGGCTTGGCCTATGTGGTCGGAGCTCTGCTCACGGCGGTCGTCATGTATCGCACGCAGCGTCGCTGGGGTTTCGACATTACGGTTGACGACCTGACGAGTGTCGTGGTCGGTGCGGTCTTTGGCCTTATCATTGGCGCCCGTCTGTTCTACGTCATCTTTTACGGTGACGGCTACTACTGGGCGCATCCGCTCGAGATCTTTGCCACCAACGAGGGCGGCATGAGTTTTCATGGCGGCCTGGCGGGCGGCATCATCGGTGGCGTGCTCGTGTGCCGTATGTACAAGCTCGATGCCTGGACTATCGCCGACCTTGCCGTTATCGGTGCTCCGCTGGCCCTGTGCCTGGGGCGCTGCGCCAACTTTGTCAACGGCGAGCTGTGGGGCAAGCCGACCGATTTGCCCTGGGGCGTGATCTTCGGCGGCGCCGCGGGCGATATGCCGCGCCATCCCTCCCAGCTCTACGAGGCATTCCTAGAGGGCATTGTGCTCTTTTGCATCTTGCAGGTGCTCAGCCGCAAAAAACCGCTGCTGCCCCAGGGCACGTTTATGGGCGTGTTTGTGATGGGTTACGGCATCGTCCGCTTCCTCATTGAGTTTGTGCGCGTGCCCGATGCCCAGCTGGGCTATCTGCTGGGCGGCGTCATCACCATGGGTCAGCTGTTGAGTCTGCCACTCGTGATTGCGGGCCTGGCGCTTGTCATCTTTGCCCTCCGCCGCAACCGTCCCCAGCGCATCTACCTCGACGCCTAGCCACCACATACCACCACAAGGGGGACAGGCACCTTTGTGGTGGTTTTGTCGGGCAACGATGACAGAACCGTAACGTTTCCCCAGATAAAACCTGCCAAAATAAACCTGTCCCTTTTTGGCAGGTTTCTAGAAAGGCTATTCGGACTGTGAAGGATTCCGACCTCTCCGCAACGGCTGCGCGCGACGCCGCCCGCATCGTTTGGTTTAAGCGCTATCCCGCCAAGCAGACGCTCATCGCATTTTTGCTCGCCCTGCTGGCGACTACGGCGTTTTCCATCGATCCCGCCCCGGTGTCGAGCAATGCGGTCCTGGCGATCGACCCCAAGGCGACGGGCACGCTCTACGTGTGCTACGAGGTACTTCTCTCGTTTGCCGGCCATACCGACGCAGTGATGCTGCTCGCGCTTGCCTGCTTGCTCACGCTGCCGTTTCGCTATGTGTTCTTTGGCCGCGGTGACGCTTGGCGCCCGTCGGTCGTGCTGCCATCGCTGTTCTTTGCCGTTTGCATGGTGTTCGGCCGTAGCTACGACCTTACCGATTCGGCAGAGATTGTGCTGGGCGACAAGGCACGCGTTATCTGCGCCTGGATTGGCGGCGCGGGCTGGATGCTTTTGGCGATTGTGGCCTTCTATCTGGCTTTTGAGTTTTTGGATTGGTTGAGCTCCCGCCGCATTCCGTTTTCGGAGACCCACTTTGGTCGCGTGTGGCGTGTTGCCCACGCCTTGCTCTCGGTCCATCCCTTTGTCGGGCCGTTTCTTGTGCTCATGATTGTCTGGGCGCCCACGCTTATCGCCTCGCTGCCCGGCCTTTTTATGGGAGATACGGGTGCGCAGATTCGCCAGTGGTTCAACTACCCCAACGGCACGAGTGACTACCTGCGTCTGCTTAACCCTAACGTGCTGCTCAACGGCCATCATCCGGTGGTGCACACGGCCATCATCGGCTCATGTGTGCAACTGGGGCTTTCGCTATTCAGCAGCGCCAATGCGGGCCTTGCCATCTACACCTGTGCCCAATTTGTCATCACGGCCGCCTGCATGGCCTATTCCATATCTTCGCTGCGCAAGCTGGGCGTGAGCCTGCCGGTCCGTGGCGTCATCTTGCTGTTCTTTGCGTTTATGCCGATGTTCTCCAACTACGCGGCGCTGCTGACCAAAGACGTACTGTTTGCCGATGCGTTTTTGGTGCTGCTCGTTCAGACCGTCAAGCTCGTGGCATGTGGCCTGCCCCGTCGCGATGCCAATGCCAAGCGCGCGGGCGAACAGGCGCCTGTGCTCTTTGCACGCCACGACTGGCTGTTGCTCGTGCTGGGTGCCATGGGTTCCACGTTTTTGCGCAATGGCGGCCTGGTCTTTCCGTTGGCGGCCTGCGTGATTGCGGCGGCGTTTTGCGCTTGGGACGCGCATGTGGCCCGTCGCGTGGCCAAACAGTCTGGCGTCACGCCCTCGTACGCCACGCCACGCTTCCGCTGGGTCGGCGTGCTCGCAGTGCTTGCGCTCTGCCTTGTCTCCAACATGTATTTCACCAAGGTCTTTATGCCGGCGCACGATATCACGCCGGGCTCCAAGCGCGAGATCCTCTCGATTCCGTTTCAGCAGACGGCGCGCTTCGTCCAAAAGCACGACGGCCTTAATTCGGGCGTTAACCCCAAGGTCAAAGACGATGGCACGATTGAGGAAGCTCCCTGCGACGGCTTGGTGACCGATGAGGAGCACGCTGTGATTGATCGCGTGCTTAAGTACGAGAACCTGGGTCGTCGCTACAACCCCGACAAATCGGATGCCGTCAAAAACTGCTTCAATGAGTACGCCTCGCAGGAGGACATCAAGGCCTATTTTAAGGTGTGGGCCCAGATGTTCAAAAAGGACCCCGAGTGCTATATCTCGGCGCTCATCAATAACTATTACGGGTACTTCTATCCAAGTGCTCGCGATGCGTGGGTCTACAGCACCGCGCGCAGTGCCGAGATCATGGCGAAGCCCGATAACCTCAAGTACTTTGACTTCCATCCGGTCGATAGCAAAGCCGTGCGCTGGTGCGACCACCTGATTAACCTGTACCGCGTGGCGGTGCAGCGCATCCCGTTTATCTCGCTCACCATGAGCTCGGCCACTTACGTGTGGATTATGATCGCCGTGGTGGTCTACCTGTTGCGTCGCCATTCGTGGCGCGCGCTGGCCATCTGGATACCGCTGCTGGGTGTGCTCGCCGTGTGCCTGATCGGTCCATGTAACGGATCGACCTACATGCGCTACCTGTACCCAGTCATTGCATGCATGCCCTTCGCCATCGGTGCCACGATCACCCGCAGCGACCTCCTCTGGGCCTAGCCCAAGATTGGCATATCGGGGACAGGTTGCTTTGCGCCAAGGGGCTGCATCATCACGACGCCTTCATTTTGGGGTTTATCTTGCAGGCCGGTAGGTATATCATAACGACGTTTGTTTATATTGCCCGAGCATCCACGCTGGGCTTTAGGTCGAAACCGATAGGAGACACGTATGTCCGGACACTCTAAGTGGGCCACAACCAAGCATCGTAAGGGCGCGCAGGACGCCAAGCGTTCCGCCCTCTTCTCCAAGCTCAGCCGCAACATCACCGTTGCTGCCCGTCTCGGCGGCGACCCGCTGCCCGAGAACAACGCCAGCCTTGCCGCTGCCGTCGCTAAGGCCAAGGCTCAGTCCATGCCTAAGGACAAGATCAAGTCCGCTATCGATAAGGCCTTTGGTTCGGGTGCCGATGCCGCCGTCTACGAGAACATCGTGTACGAGGGCTACGGTCCCGCCGGTGTCGCCGTCTACGTCGACTGCCTGACCGACAACCGCAACCGCACTGCTGCCGACGTCCGTTCCGCCTTCTCCCACGCTGGTGGCAACCTGGGCACCTCCGGTTCCGTCGCCTTCCAGTTTGAGCGCAAGGGCCAGATCGTCGTTGCCAAGGAGGTCCTGGACGAGAACGCCAAGAAGGAGACCGTGATCGCCAACGGTGCTGCCGGTGACGAGGATGAGTTCATGATGGCCATCGCCGAGGCCGGTGGCGAGGACTACGAGGACGCCGGCGAGGAGTGGATCGTCTGGACCGCTGCCAACGACGTCATGGCTGTCTCCAAGGCGCTCGAGGAGCAGGGCATCCAGGTCAAGGGCTCCGAGACCACCATGGTCCCGACCACCCCGACCGAGGTCTCCGGTGCTGACGCCAAGAAGGTTCAGCGCCTCATCGACCGTCTTGAGGAGCTCGACGACGTCCAGGACGTCTACAGCACCATGGACATGACCGACGAGGTCATCGCTGCCCTCGAGGAGGAGTAGCGCCAGCACGGATTGAGCCGTGCATATCTGGGCATAATGAAGCGAGCATGCAAGCCTCGTGGAATAGATGAGCCGGATCCGCGTGCATGAGGCACCGGACCCGGCTCTTTTATAATGATGCGAATCGTTTTGCATTCTGAGGATCGAGATTTGAAGGGAGCGCCGCATGCGCGTGCTCAAACGAGCCCTGGCGATCGTGTATCTTGCCGCCGCCGTCGTGGCGCTGGGCACATTAGTCTGCCAGTTTTGGGGACCATATACCTATCGCTTTATGCTGCTGATGCGCGATCCGCTGCCTCGCATCGTTGTTACGGCGTGCGGCGGTGTCGTGGCGCTCGGCGTACTCGTGGGTTTCTTCCGCCTGATGTTTGCTCGTCGCGAGCCGTCCTGCGTGCATCCGGCGGGGGAGCGTAATATCGAGGTCACACTCGCGGCCCTCTCCTCGTGCGCTCGCACTGCGGCAGAGCACGACGACCGCGTGATGGTCGAGCATGTCGAGGCACGCGTGCAGGGCTCCGACGAATCGCGCGTCCGTTTTAAGGTCGACGCCATCGCGCTCGACGACCGGGATGTGGCCTCCCTTGCAGCCGCGATGCAGCAACGTATCGAGGAGGCCTGCGACACCATGCTCGGCACGCCGGGCACGACCGCACGCGTTCGTTTTTTGCCGTCCAAGACTACCGTCCAGACCGTGGAGGTTTCCGGTGAGTGATACCAATCAAGACAAGACCGTTCGCACCCCGCGCCTGACCATCGATCAGAGTGCTGCGCCGGCAGGCGAGGTCGTCGATTCCAAGGTAGAGGGTGCCGAGTCGCATGACGCGGTCGCCGACGATTTTGATGAGGCCATGGGTCTCATCAAGGGTACGGGGGCGGCTATCTGGAGCTATGCCGTCCGTCATCCCAATACCACGCTCGGAGCCGTCGCTGGTTTTGTGCTCGCTGTGCTGGTTCTCACGCTCGGCCTGTGGGATACGCTCGTCATCGCATTCTTTGTGCTGATCGGCGCCGTGATTGGCCAGATTCGAGACGGCGAGAACGGGATCGTCAACTTCTTCGGTCGTCTGTTTAGCGGCCGCTAGCATGTATTCGACCGCCGCGTGTGCGGTGGGCATAAGGAGGAACCATGGCTTTTAACACGAAGGTCGATGTGGCCGATACCGAGCTCGAGGCGGACGAGACCGTCGCTGCCGAGGCCGAGGACGTAACGCTCGAGGACGAGGCGCTCGTCGAGGCCGAACCCGCCGACGATGCGGACGAGGACGATGAGGAAACAGACGAGTCTGAGGATTCGCTGACCTATTCCAACGGTGTGATCGAGAAGATCGTCGCCATGGCCACCCGCGAGGTGCCGCACGTCCTGGGCATGAAGGGCAACCTCATGCACTTTGTGCAGGAGCAGTTCGGTGCCGAGAATCTGACCAAGGGCGTGACGGTCGAGGTCACCGATGACAACCGCGTGGTCGTCAACATTTCCGTCATTATCGAGTACGGCGCCTACGCGCCCGCGATTTTCGACGACGTTAAGGCGCGCGTGACCGAGCGTCTGGCTGCGATGACCGGCCTTGAGGTGGCAGGCGTCAACCTGCGCATCGAGGATGTCATCACCCCCGAGGAGTACGAGCACCGCACCAACCAGCACGAGTAACCTACCAAAAAGGGATGTTTATTTTGGCAGGTTTTATCTGCGAAAACGTCAAACGGCCGGCCGCACGGATGTATGTGCGGCCGGCCGTTATTTGTATGTCCCCGATGTAGGCATACCGCTCGTCTAACTAGGGGTTGCAATCGTCGTGTTCCGCGTTACCCTAATGGGCGCATTGTTTCCAAATTGTTAACGAGGGGTTGCCGTAATGGCTGACGAGCACGAAACAGAAAGCCAGGCATGGGCGATTGAGGCTGCCGCGGCAGAGGCGGCATCGCGAGCTGCCGAGGAGGTACATCGTCCTCCCGTGGTGCCGATGGAGCGCGTGGTTGATCGCACCGATATCGAGCGCGGCGAGCGTGCCGGCCAAAAGCGTAGCCAGGAGCCAGGCTTCCCGCGCTTTTTCGCCGAGCTCAATCTGGGCCTGATTCTTACGGCTTTTGCCATCGTTGCGTTTAAAACCCCTAATCACTTTGCTTTTGGCGGCACCTCGGGCGTGTCGGTTATTCTGTCCACGCTGTTCCCGACCCTGCCCGTCGGCGTCTTTATGTGGATTATCAACGCGGTTCTCGTCGTTTTGGGCTTTATCTTTTTGGAGCGCAAGACAATCCTGTGGAGCGTCTTCGCCTCGTTTGCGCTGTCTGCCTATGTTTCGCTGTTCGAGCTCTTTATCCCGACCGATGTCTCGATGACAGGCGATATGTGGCTCGACCTGTGTTTTGCCGTCATCTTGCCGGCGCTCGGCAGCGCCATCGTCTTTGATATCGGCGCCTCGACGGGCGGCACGGATATCCTCGCCATGATCCTCAAGCGACGCACCACGCTCGAGATTGGCCGCGCGCTGTTGCTGGTCGATATCGGCATCGTGACCATCGCGGCCTTCTTGTACGGTCCGCGCGTCGGTCTGTACTGCGTGCTCGGCCTGTTTGCCAAGACGCTTGTGGTCGACAAGGCCATCGAGAGCATTCACCTGCGCAAAGTCTGCACGATCATTTGCTCCGAGCCGCGCAAAGTTGAGGAGTTTATCGTCAAACATCTCAACCGTACGGCGACTATCAGCCGCGGCTACGGTGCCTTTTCGGGCAAGTGCGTGACGGTGATCATGAGCGTGCTGAGCCGTCGCGAGGCCGTGCAACTGCGCCGCTATGCGCGCGAGGTCGATCCGGGTGCCTTTATCACGATTGTCGACAGCTCCGAGATCGTCGGCAAGGGTTTCCGCGGCACGAACTAGCGCGGACACACTCATCAAACAATCGAAAAGCGCCTCGCGCGTTGCAAATACGTCATCTAAGAGTATTTGTCCTCACATTGGGTGATAATGATGCCAAAGACATCGTTTGCGATCCAGGTGATTCGCTCTAGATACGAAGGGATGATTTCGATGTTCTGTTCGCAGTGTGGCGCCCCCATGGGCGATAACGACAAGTTCTGCGGCGTGTGTGGTGCCCCCAATGTCGGTGCTGCAGCTTCCACCCCTCAGGGTCAGCCTCAGCCTCAGCAGTTTGTTCCTCAACCTGTCGCGAACGCGTCCAAGGGCTGCACGGCTCAGGCGTTTGAGGATATGACCAAGACTCCGGGCGTGCTGCAGCGCGTGTGCCAGATTGCCTTTTTGCCGGCGCTTATCTGTGTCGTGTCGGTACTCGTGCTGTTCATCCCCGTTATCGGCGGTATTGCGGCTGCCATCGGCTTTTTGGCTGCCTACGTGGCGAGCGTGTGCGGTTCGGGCTTTGGTATCGAGTGGGGTCGCGACCTGTCGCTTAAGATCGATGACGGCATGGGTCGTCCGTTGATGCGTTCCACGTCGTTTGGTCTCGGAATCTTTTCGAGCGTTATTTCGGTCGTACTCGAGTTTATCGCTGCCATTCCCATTATCGGTGTAGTGCTTTCGCTGGTGGAGGGCGTGGTAATTGGCGCCGCGGGCTCGTATTCTTATTACGGCTCTTATGCGCTCGAGGCTGCGCTGTTTGGCTCGCTTGGCCTGCTTGTCCTGGCTATGATTGCCACGGCGGTCCTGGGGGTCTTCTTTAAGATGTTCGCCGACATTGCCGTGATGCACTTTGCGGTGACCGGTCGCGTCGAGAGCGCGTTTTCGCTCGATAAGGTTTGGGCAGCCTTTGAGAACAATAAGACCAAGCTGTTCTGCGCTTCGTTCCTTCCCGAGTTTTTGACGGGCCTGGTCGCCAACGTTGTCACATGGATCTTGACGGTCGTCTTTGGCGCCGTTGCCTCTGTCGGTATGTATAGCTACTACTATCGTCCTACGGGTATTGAGGCGATTGTTGCCGGCGGTGGCATCACACTCGTGCTGTTCCTGGTGCTGGTCGCTTTTGTCACCGTATTTCTTACGGTCTTTGGCAAGATGCTCAAGCACCGTGCCGTTGGCTATTGGGTCGCGCGTTATGCAAGCGAGTGGGCCGACGAGGACAAGGATGACGTCCTGACCTTTGTATTGCCCTTCGAGAAGAAGTCCACTCCCTCGGGTTACAGTGCTCCGGATATCGCGCCTGAGCCCAAGCCCGCGCCCGAGCCGGCGCCCGTGCCTGAGCCTGCGCCTGCGCCTGCGCCTGCGCCTGCGCCTGAGCCCGAGCCGGCGCCCGAGTCGGCACCTGCACCTGAGCCGGCGCCTGCACCTGAGCCGGCGCCCGAGTCAAGTTCCGACGAGGACCCTCAGGACGAGTAGCATGCCGCCTGCCATTTGGGGACGGGGTAGAAATGGTAGAAATAACGCTTGACAGATGAGCGGGGGCGGACGTTTCGACGCGTCCGCCCCTGCTTTGCTTTAGCCAGGCTGTTATGGATGGGTGTGACGACTACTCGTCGTGTTTCTCCTCGCGGCGAGCGGCGGCGCGGGCTTCGTGGATGCCCTTGATTGCGGCATGGCGAGCCGTGCGGGCGTCGTGGATGGCGTCACGAGCCTCGGCGGTCGTCGCCTTGGCAGAGCGCAACTTGGCGGCCAGATCGGGGTTGGTTTCGGCGACCGCGGTGATCGCGGGGCCGTCGAGCTCCTCTTGCGTGGGCTCGGACAAAAAGTCGATAGCATACTGGGCGGCCACCATGGAGCCCTTTGCCAGCACGGTCTCGTCGATCTTGTAGAAGCAGGAATGTTGGGCGTACGTGGCGCCAATTTTGGGGTTACGCGTACCTACAAAGGCGAGCACGCCCGGCACACGGCGCAGGTACTCCGAAAAATCCTCGCCCGAAAGTGTGCCGCGATAATGGCCTTGGCCGGCGGGACCCAGACACTTAATTACGGCCTGACGGCAGCGCTCGCTCGAGGCCGCGTCGTTTTCGACCTTGTAGTTGGCGATGGTGTAGTCGGTGAGCTCTGCCTCGGCGCCCAAGGCCGCCGCGGTATGCTCCACGATGCGGCGCATAAGCTCCGGCATTTCCTCGTGGGTTGAATCGCCGTAGGTGCGCACCGTGCCGGCGAGGTAGGCCGTGCCGGCGATAACGTTGCGCGCGGTGCCGCCGTGCAGCTCGCCGACGGTGATGACGGCCGGCTCGTAGGGGCTGATCTCGCGCGAGACGATGGTCTGCAGGGCGTTGACAATCTCGGCGGCAACCATAACGGCGTCGTGGCCGCGCTGGGGCATGGCGCCGTGGCACGAGGTACCGCGGACATCGATGCGGAACCAGTCGGTATTGGCCATGCGCGGGCCGGGCTCGCAGCTTACGGTGCCGGCGTCGACCTCGCTCCAGATGTGCGCGGCGTAGGCACCATCGACGCCGTCGAGCACGCCCGTGCCGATCATGAGTTTGGCGCCTTGGCCGTTTTCCTCACTGGGCTGGAAGACGATGCGGACCTCGCCGTGGATGTCGTCGGTCATGTGGCGCAGGATCTGCAGCGTGCCGAGCATCATGGCGATGTGGCAGTCGTGGCCGCAGGCGTGCATGCAGCCCTCGTTGACGCTGGAGAAATCCTCGCCGGTCTGCTCGGTGACGGGCAGGGCGTCGATATCCGCACGCAGCAGGATGCGGCGGCGCGGCGTGCCGTCCTCGCGATAGGCGTCGGGCGCGGTGCCGCGAAGGGTCGCCACCAGGCCCGTCTTAAGGGGACGCTCGTAGGGGATATTCATGGCGTCGAGCTGGTTGGCGATGTCGGAAGTCGTGCGCTCTTCGGCGAGGCTCAGCTCCGGGTGCTTATGGAAGTGCCGGCGCTGCTTAATGATGTAGGGTTCAAACTCGGCGGCGATATCTCGGATGGCCGCGGTGACATCGTCTGCCGCGCGAGCCTCGGTCGCCGCCATAATCTGCTGTGCCTTGGTCTTCGTCATGGTCGATTTGCTCCTTGCTGGGTTGATCGCAAAATCGTACAGGCTCTCTCCAGTATGCCACCTGCCGCTAGGGCTGGTAAAGTTGCCGTTTGCCGCTTGGGGTTTTGTTGCAAGGGCGGGGGAGTACACTCGGGGGTGTTGAATTTCCTGCCAGAGATGGGGATGCCCATGCAACATATCGATCGGATTATCCGCTCCAAGAACGTCTTTACCGCGCAAGACGGCATCGATACCGCCCGCGAGCTGGCGATTGCCATCGCAGGCGACCGTATCGTCGCAGTCGGTGCGCCCGATGACGTGATCGCCGCCGCGCCTGCCGCCACGCCGGTTCTCGACTACGGCGAGCAGTTTGTCTGCCCCGGTTTCCATGACGCTCATCTGCACTTCTTCCATACCTCGGTCGGTTCCTCGCCGTACATGCTCATGGATATGGGCACGTCCGAGGCGGCACTGGTGCAGCACGCGCTCGAGTTTTCCCAGGACCTGCCCGACGACGCCTGGGTTGTGACGCAGGGCTGGCGCGACTACCGTTGGGACCCGCCCGAGCATCCTACCAAGGCGTCGCTCGATGCAGCATTCCCCGATCGTCCCTGCGTTATGTATTCGGGCGACGGGCACACGCTTTGGCTCAACAGCCGCGCACTCGAGGCGCTCGGCGTCACGCGCGACAGCGAGCCGCCAGCGGGCGGCAGTTACGACAAGGACGCAAGCGGCGAGCTCACGGGCATTGCGCACGAAGCGGCTGCCATGCAGCTGCTGCCGCGCTGCCTTGAGTGGCTGGACGAAGGTCGCATCGCAAGCGCTTACGCCGATCAAATGAGGCGCATGGCCGAGCAGGGTATTACTTCGATCTGCGATATGTCGCTCATGCCCATGCCGGGCTGCGATTTTATCCGCGACGACGTCTACGACAAACTGCAGGCAGCCGGCAAGTTGGGCATCCGAGCCCATTTGTTTCCCACGCTGCTGGATGACCAATCGCGCTTGGAAGAGCTGCAGGTACGTTACGCGAACAACGCGCTGCTTTCGGCGCCAGGCTTTAAGCAGTTCTTCGACGGCGTGTCGAGCGAACACACGGCCTATCTCACCGAGCCCTATACCAACCCGCGCTTCCCGGGCGATCAAGGTCGCCTGACGGTTCCTGCCGAGCGCATGCGCAAGCTGGTTCTGGCGGCCGCGGAGCGCGGCCATACCGTGCGCATCCACGTCATCGGCGACGGTGCGATTCATGCCGCGCTGGATATCTTCGAGGAGGCCGCCGACCTGTACGGCCTGCCCCAGCACGGCCATAACACGCTCGAGCACCTGGAGAACCTCTTGCCCGAGGACATCGATCGTCTACGCAAGCTTAACGTCGTTGCCTCGAGCCAGCCCTGTCACATTACACTCGACCCGGGCGGCCCCGAGCGCGATCTGGGCCTGGAACGCAGCCGCATCATGTGGCCGTTTGCGACCTATAAGCAGCGCGGCATCCGCCAAGCCTTCGGCACCGATAGCCCCATCACAGCTGTTACAAGCATGAACGTGCTCTACACGGCTATCACGCGCCAGGATCCCAAAAGCCACTGGCCCGAGGGCGGCTGGTTACCGAGCGAGCGCATCGATGCAGCAACAGCCCTGCGCAACTACACCCTGGGCAGCGCCTATGCAGCGGGCGACGAGCAAAACCTCGGCAGCTTGGAGCCCGGCAAGTATGCCGACCTGGTAGTCCTGGACCAAAACCCGCTCACCATCGACCCCCAAGAGCTCCAGGCTACCAAGGTTCAGACCACCTACCTGGCAGGTAACTTGATTTACGAGCGCTAAGTATTCATGCCGTACCGTTAAGCGCGGCTCGGGCAGCCTTTTTGGGATAGCGCTCGAGCCGCGTTTGCGTTTTGGTGGGGATCCGCCATGAGCGTCCCTGCTCTGTTGGATTTGGGTGCGGGGCGGAGGTGCTGCTGCCCCGCGCTCAATTTGGACACCAGCAATGCTATCTCTTGGTGTTTTGCATACTTCCCATTACAGATTGCATAAAAAGGCTGGGATGTCCTTCCTGATCCTGATGTACCCCCGCCCGTGCCGTGCAAAAAACGGAGTATTCAGCACCGCGAGCTCTGCCGGTGCCGCTGCGGCTGAGTAACGTTGCGGAGATTGACGTCATTTTGGGCTCCGGTACGGCGCGAAGCATGCCTTTTTGTCCTGGCGGGGTTTGCCTGCCGACTCAAATCGCCGGTCGAAGGCGTCCTTGGGACCAATATGGTGTGTCCGGCGTGTATGCAGCCGTCCTGGCTTGCTGAATACTCCCAAAAATGCACGGTGCTCCCCAGGGGACCCGTGCACGCAACGAAAACCATGCCCATGTCGCTATCCGCATCGCCATTTTGCTGCACTGACTTTTCTGAATGCCGGGCTCGAATTAGTTAACCTGCCTCCCGTGTGGCTCCGGAGGGGCGGGGCATAAGGTTTATCGCGAGTTCCGCACGAGCCGAAAGCCGCTTAATGTGGCCTTCGTGCGAGCAGGACTGCCCGAGCAGGAAACCTTATGCCCCGCCCCTCCGGAGCCACACGGGAGCCACCGCTAAGTTATCCCCCGGCATTCAGAAAATCTAAGTGCCAAAAAATAAGATTTTTTGACTCCGTGTTGTATAACCCGCCATTCGTGGGTACCATTCAACGCGTACGCAAACAAAAAGGGTTAATTCGCGTGGTATAACCGCGCGGCCCAAAAAGGAGGAGACAAGCATGTCGTCTTTGAAGCCGCTTGCAGATCGTGTTCTGGTCAAGCCCGACGAGGCCGAGCAGAAGACCGCTTCTGGTCTGTATATCGCCAGCAACGCTCAGGAGAAGCCGCAGCGCGGCACCATCGTTGCCGTGGGCGCCGGCAAGGTCAACGACAAGGGTGAGCGCATCCCCATGGACGTCAAGGTCGGTGACGTTGTCATCTACGGTAAGTTCGGTGGCAACGAGGTCAAGGTCGACGGCGAGAAGTATCTGCTGATGCGCGCCGACGACATCTACGCTGTCGTCGAGGCCTAGTCTCGTCAGAATCTCTGATTCGTCTTTGAACGCGTCCGCCGCATAGGACTCGGAAGCGGCGACGCGAGTCACATTTCTTTTGGAGGATTACCTACCATGGCAAAGAACATTACGTTCAACACCGATGCCCGCGCTAAGCTCGCCAAGGGCGTCAACACTCTGGCCGACGCCGTTACCGTCACCATGGGCCCCAAGGGTCGCTACGTTGCGCTGCAGCGCACGTTCGGTGCCCCGACCATCACCAACGACGGCGTTTCCGTCGCCAAGGAAATCGAGCTCGAGGACAACATCGAGAACATGGGCGCTCAGCTGGTGAAGGAGGTCGCCACCAAGACCAACGACACCGTGGGTGACGGCACCACCACCGCAACTCTGCTCGCTCAGGCCATCGTCAACGACGGTCTGCGCAACGTCGCCGCTGGCGCCAACCCGCTGGCCATCCGTCGCGGCATCGACAAGGCCGTCAACGCCGCCGTCGCCGAGATGAAGAAGCAGGCTAAGCCGGTCGAGACCAAGGAGCAGATTGCTTCCGTCGGCACCATCTCTGCCGGTGACCCCGAGGTCGGCGAGAAGATCGCCGAGGCCATGGAGGTCGTGGGCAAGGACGGCGTCATCACCGTCGAGGATTCCCAGACGTTCGACATCACCATCGACACCGTCGAGGGCATGCAGTTCGACAAGGGCTATGTCTCCGCTTACTTCGTCACGGATAACGACCGCATGGAGGCCGTGATGAAGGATCCGTACATCCTCATCACCGACCAGAAGATCTCCAGCGTTCAGGACATCATGCCTGTTCTCGAGGCTGTCCAGCGCGCCGGCCGTGGCCTGCTCATCATCGCTGAGGACATCGACGGCGAGGCCCTGCCCACCCTGGTCCTCAACAAGATCCGTGGCGCTCTCAACGTCTGCGCCGTCAAGGCTCCGGGCTACGGCGATCGCCGCAAGCGCATCCTCGAGGACATCGCCGTCCTTACCGGTGGCCAGGCCGCTCTGGACGAGCTGGGCGTGAAGGTCGCTGACATCACCGCCGATATGCTCGGTACCGCTAAGTCCGTCACCATCTCCAAGGACAACACCGTCGTCGTTGGCGGCGCTGGTTCCAAGGAGGCCATCGACGCCCGCATCGCTCAGATCAAGGGCGAGATGGAGAACACCACCTCTGACTTCGACCGCGAGAAGCTCCAGGAGCGCCTGGCCAAGCTCTCCGGTGGCGTTGCCGTCATCAAGGTTGGCGCTGCTACCGAGTCCGAGCTCAAGGAGATCAAGCATCGCGTCGAGGACGCCCTGCAGGCTACCCGCGCTGCTGTCGAGGAGGGCATTGTCGCTGGCGGCGGCGTCGCCTTCATGGACGCTGCTCCTGCGCTCGACGCTGTCGAGATTGACGACCCCGAGGAGAAGATCGGCGTCGATATCGTCAAGAAGGCTCTGACCGCTCCGGTCGCCACCATCGCCAAGAACGCTGGCTTTGAGGGCGCTGTCGTGGTCGACAAGGTTGCCGAGCTGCCCGCCGGCCAGGGTCTCAACTCTGCCAACGGCGAGTGGGGCGACATGATCGAGATGGGCGTCCTCGACCCCGTCAAGGTCAGCCGCGTCACCCTGCAGAACGCTGCTTCCGTCGCCAGCCTGATCCTCATCACCGAGGCTACCGTCTCCGATGTGCCCAAGAATACTCAGCTTGAGGACGCTATCGCTGCTGCCACCGCTGGTCAGCAGGGCGGCGGTATGTACTAAGGCCGACAAGGTCTAGAACTCCCACCGGGAATCCGGGGGCGTGACGGGGGTTTCTCTCCGGAACGTCCTCGGACATGCAAAGAGGCTCCTATTTGGCAAGGTGTTTTTTAGAATCCTTTTTGCGCTCGGCCTCGAAGGCCTGCCTGTCCCAATCGAGCGGAAGTCCGGCCTCGACCCATGCCTCGTAGGCCCTCCTTATGGGCTTGAGCTCCCTTTGTCCCCTCT
>JAXKGN010000019.1:0-2159 GCA_036550355.1 Collinsella sp. | reverse complement strand
TCTACGCCCGCAACACCGTCACCAACGACGTGCTGTACAAGGAGGGCCTGGACCTTCTCGTCGTGCCCTCCGCCGAGCTCTCCCGCGGCCGCGGCGGCCCGCGCTGCATGAGCATGCCCTTCTGGCGCGAGGACCTCTAAGGTTTTCATAGACCGTACGGGTCTTAATACAAACATCTAGCTGCCATTAGATGTCTCCCAATGGGGCGGTGCGGGTTTTTCGCACCGCCCCATTCTTGTCTAATAAGTTAAATTAGCATCAGATAAGGTGTCCATTATGTCTAGAGGCGGTCACGTTGATACCCCAACGGTGTCGGCTTCTTTGTCTTTTGGGCATCATCTCGATTCCCATGACCTTTGCCGGCATCATCCCCGTGTTCTAGCGATTGGAGCTTAGTCATGGATATCAAGGCAATCGGCGTTGAGGAATGGCTTAACGTTTGGGAGAAGAGCGCTACGTGGGATATCGCCCAGTCGACGATTTCGTCGCTTACCATGGGCGAGCTGCGCGCGCTCGACGATCAAGATGGTGCCACGTTCTACGAGCGCCTGGATCGCGAGAAGATGAACTACGGCTGGATCGAGGGTTCGCCCGACTTTAAGGCCGAGGTCGCCAAGCTGTATCGTCGTGAGGTCAATCCCGACCACATCCTGCAGACCAACGGCTGCACGGGCGCCAACCTCAACGCCTTCATGGCCGTTGTCGGGCCCAGCGATCACGTGATTGCCGAGTGGCCCACCTATGCGCCGCTCTATGAGATCCCGCGTACGCTCGGCGCCGAGGTCGAGTATTGGGAGCTTCGCGAGGAGCTCGGATGGAAACCCGATATCGAGGAGCTCAAGCGCATCGTTCGTCCCAACACGAAGCTCATCTGCATCAATAACGCATCGAACCCCATCGGTACGGTGCTTGATGCCGATACGCTCGGCCAGATTGCCGAGATCGCCCGCTCGGTGGGCGCCTATGTGCTGTGCGACGAGGTGTACCTGCCGCTCGAGAACACCGAGGACTTTTTGTCGATGGCCGATGTGTACGAGAGGGCCATAGTCACCAACTCGGTGTCCAAGACCTATTCGACGCCTGCGGCCCGCGTGGGCTGGGTTGTGGCAGACGAAGAGGTGTCCAACCGCATTCGCACGTACCGCGACTACACCATGATTTGCGGCGGCGTGTTCAACGACGCCCTGGCGACCTATGTGCTCGAGCACAAGGACAAGATCCTCGAGCGCAACCGCAAGATCGTGTTTGGAAACCGCGATATCGCGCAGGCTTGGATCGATACGCAGCATCGCGTTTCCTGGACGGCCCCGCAGGGCGTGTCCACCTCGTTTATCCAGCTTGATATTCCCGAGGATGACGAGGAGTTCTGCAAGCGCCTGCTGTCCGAGAGGGGAGTGCTGTTGGTTCCCGGCAGCCGCTTCGAGCTTCCCTGCGGCGCACGCCTGGGCTACTGCGCGAGCGAGGACGTTCTGCGCGAGGGTCTGAGGCTTCTGGGCGAGGCACTGGCGGTGTTCGATCGCTAGGATTCCGACGGCTCTCAAAGCCGCTCAAATCTGTCTACGATTATCGATAACTGACCCGTTTCCCAAGAGGGGAGCGGGTCTGTTTTTCTATACCGAGAAGTCAAGTTGTTACAAATGAGGCCGTAAGGCGAGCCGGTATCCGATGGGCCTTATACTGAGCTTCCGGTGAACGGTATCAAGCGTCTGGTAAACGGTAATTTGTTACCAGAAATGAATAGGACAAACTTTTTTCTGAATAAAAATGAAAATGGTTGAGACGCGGTATGAATCGCTAATTCTATTCATAGCTTTATTGGAAATATGCAATTTGAGGGTGGTTTAATAAAGTTTAGTTCCATTTGCTATCTGGATTGAAAACGCGTTTAAGCACGTAAATAAACTTTATTAAATCAAAGTGTGCCATGCGTGAAGTATATGTGTATGCCGTTCACCCCTCATATAAAACCGTTCGGGGGCGAGGTGGAAGTATGAACTGATTTTGGATATAAATATGTCGTCAGCAATAACGCCTCACACGGAGGGGCGCTAACGAATCGGCCCTGACAGAGGCCCGAAAGAAAGGTAGGAGGCCATGACGAAAGGTCTGCACGTGCCTTCCGAGATCGGCAAGCTCAGGAAGGTCTGCCTGCACCGTCC
>JAXKGN010000018.1:0-81390 GCA_036550355.1 Collinsella sp. | reverse complement strand
GGTTGAGTTTGCTGCTCTACAGTCCTGCGCAAGACGGAAAGCACATTAAGTGCTTTCCTTTGCGTGCGGAACTCGCGACAAACTCAACCCGCGCCAGCCGGCCCCGGAGACCCTCCCTGCCGTCACTTGCTTCAAAGACTTTGTTCCTCGCCGCTTCCGCGGCTCGAGGTCCCCGTTCTCCTCGGCGGGGTTGTCTAAGATTGTTGTTGAACTTCGGCCTTTGGCTCAAAGAAAAACGGGAGATGCGATCTGCATCCCCCGTTTTTGTTCCACCTACTCTAGGTCAATAAATTTGATGCTCAGAATCTTGCCGTCCTTGACAAGCATTCTGGCCATGGTGGGGCCTCGGGTGCCTCTTGGATAGCTGGCACTGCCTGGGTTGAGGACCAGGCAGCGACCCACTTGGGCTTCTTTGGTTACGTGGGTGTGACCGTTGATAGCTACGTCCGCGGATCCCACCGGGAGGTCTTCACGGTAGTGGGCTACGGCGAACTTGAGGCCTTCGTAGGTAAAGAGCGCCAAGCGGTCCACATCGGGGCCGTAGTCGCGGTAGTAGTCGTTATTACCCAGCACCGCTCGCACGGGGGCGATGGTGCGCAGGTGCTCGTAGTCCATCTCCGACGTAAGGTCACCGGCGTGGATAATCAGATCCGCACCCTTAAGCTCGTCCAAGAGCGCAGGCGAAAGATAGCCGTGGGTGTCCGAGATAATGTCGATACGCTTGGCGCTTGCACTGTTCATGGGATCCCTTCCGCAAAAAGATTTGGTGCATTCATGCAAAAAGCCCCACGGCTCCGCAGACGATTTTGGTCTACAGGGCTGCGGGGCCGGTGTACTAGAGGCTCAGGGCCTTTTTGAGCGGTACGACGCGACGGCGCGAAACCGGTACGCGTTCGTCGACGCCCGTAATGCCCAGCTGGATAGCGCCCGAGGGAACCGTCTCGACGTCGGTGACACACGCCAAGTTGACGATATAGCGGCGGTGAACGCGGAAGAAGCCAAAGTCACAGAGCTTGGCCTCGAACTGCGCCAGCGAGGTCGTCGACAAAAAGCGGTCGTCGACCGTATAAATACAGGAGTAATCATCCTTGGCCATGATAAAGCGAATGTCGTCCACGGGGATGAGGACCTTGCGGCCGCCCTTTTCCACCGGGATGCGCTCGATGGTCACCTTGCTGTCCGTGACAGGCTTGGCGCGTTGCATAACCTTATCGATCGCTCGATCCAGGCGAGCCTCCTCGACCGGCTTCATCAGATAGTCGACGGCATCCACATCAAACGCCTCGACCGCATGATCGCTGTACGCGGTTACGAATACGATCGCCGGCGGATTCTTGAGCTTATGCAGTGCCTCGGCAAGTTGCAGACCCGAAGCGCCAGGCATCGAGATATCGAGGAACACAACATCGACGCGGCTCTCCATAAGCATCTCGATGGCGGAGCGAACGCTCGACGCTTCTGTGATCGTGCCGATCTTGCCCGTCTGCTCGAGCAAGAAGCGAAGTTCCGAACGGGCCGGGGCCTCATCATCCACAATCATCGCACGCAGCATAGGGATAAAACCTTTCGTCAACTAACTACGTCGGGCATCCGCCAACTAGCGTTAAACCCGCAACCTATCATTCTACTCTTGAATGTCGAAGAGGCTCTCCGACAAATCGAGATGCAGGAGCACTTTAGTGCCCTTGCCCGGGGCCGATTCGACGCGCGTATAGGAGTGCGGTCCATAAAAGCGATGGATGCGCTCCGAAATATTGTGCATGGCCACACCGGCGCCGCCGCCCTGCGGGGAGCTGGCGTCGGGACGGGCGGAGCGTTCGTCAAACAGTCTGGCAGCGGTGCCTTCGTCCATGCCCACGCCGTTATCGGCGACCACAATCAAAATCGCATCTTCGCCATCCCTGTGGACCGACACGTCGATCCTCAGTGCATCGTCGTCGCCCATACCGTGGCGCACGGCATTCTCGACGATTGGCTGAATTACAAATGCCGGCACCAGCGTGTCCTCGACGTCCTCGGACACGTCGAAGGTCGCCAGCACGCGATCCTCGCCAAAGCGCGCCTTCTCAAACGTCAGGTAGCGCTTGGTCTGCGCGACCTCGCGCGACACGGGAATGAGCGAGCCCGAATTGTCGAGTGTAGCGCGATAGAACGAGGAGAACTCGCGCAGCAGCTCGCGGGCGCGCAGCGGATCGGTACGCGTAAACGACGCGATGGTGTTGAGCGTGTTGAACAGAAAATGCGGGTTGATCTGCGCCTGCAGGGCACGCACCTCGGCACGGGCCGTGAGCTCCTTTTGCACCTCGAGCTCGTGGATGGCGAGCTGCGTGGACAGGATCTCGGCAAAACCCGAGGCAAGCGCGTACTGAGTGCGGTCGACGGCACGCGGGGTCTTGTAGTAGAACTTGAGCGTACCGACGGTGCGGTCGCCCACCTTGATAGGAGCGATGATACCGGCAGGAACATAGTTGTGCGAGCCATCCGAACCCACCACGTCCACCACACGGTTGAACGACTGGACGATACCGTGCTCGATGACGTAGCGCGTGGCAAGTGTGTGGATGGGCGAATCGGGCAGCAGCTTTTCCTCAAACTCGCCCGCGCAGGCCAGCACGTTGCTCTCGTCGGTGATGGCAACCGTCATGGCACGCGTCTCGGGCAAAATGCGCTGGCACACCAGACGCGCCGACTCCTGCGTCAGACCGCCTTTGATGTCCTCGAGCATGGCAGAGGCCACCGAAAGCGTCTCTTCGGTGTACTGCGAACGCACCGAATCGGGATTGAGCGTCAAATAGATAAAAATGCACAGAAAGATGCACAGCAGTGCGCAGGCGACCACGGTCGCGATCGGCTCGATTCCAGTCGCCAGGGCAAAAATAAAGTACACCAGCACGCAAATGGCGCAGACAACGGCAATCACGCGAAAGATTGATATTGAATTATCGCGCTGGGCGCGGCGGTCGATCATTCAGTCCCCTCCAGGATGCTGGTCAGTTGTGCGTCGCGCCAGAGCCCGTCCATGATCTTGGGCCAGAAGCTCTGGAAACGCAGGTAGCTTGCGGCGTTTTGGCGCGCGTAGGTCTTGGCTTCGTCAATACCGTGACGCCAAATGCGCAGGTATCCCTCGTGCTCGCGGGTAAACATGCTGCGGACCATGGCGGTTTTGCGCACGCGGTCGTCGAGCTCGCGCGAAATCCACGGGCCCGGATAGGGCATGAGCGACGCGGCCGTGACGGGAACGAGCTCCTGCTGGTGCGCGGCAAACGTCAGCTTGGCACGCTCGTAGTACCAACGGTACACATCCTGCATAAAGCGCGGCGAGCGCTTCTCGGACTCGGGCGGCAGGTGACGAACGACCCACTCGTTGTCAAACCACACGTCGTAGCCAAACATGCGCATATTAAAGAGGTAATCCAAGTCCTCGCCGCGGGTGATAAACGGGTCAAACGCCACACGGGTAAAGGCGCGGGCATGAAGCGCCACAAGGCCGCCGCACACGTAGTTTGAACGCGAAATACGGGTGCCCGAGAGCGCCTTTTTCATCCAGCGATTAAACTCGATGCGTTTGGTCCACCAACGATGGCAAATGCCCACCTTGTCTGTGGGCGCCAACGGCGATCCGTCTCGATCGTAAAAGTAACCGCTCTTAACCAAAATCGGCAGGCCTTGACGCGTCTGCTGGCCCAGTGCATAGGTCGCGCGCTTCATAAAGTCGGCATCGATAACGGTCTCGTCGTCATCCAAAAAGACAACGGCATCGTGGCCGAGCACCGCAGCGCAGGCAAGCCCCATATTGCGAATGGCGCCGTATCCGCGCAGACTCACGCACTCGCCCGAGCCCTTGGGAGCAATCTGCGCCACACGGTCGGCGATACGCGATGCCTGGGTGTTGGTAACCACGGTGACCTTGAGCGTAGGGTGCGCGTCGACGATTTCGTGGACACGCTTCGACACATCAGCCGTGGCCGAGATGGGACAGACCACCAAAAGGATAATCCTCGGAATGTCGCGCACCTGCTCGAGCGAGGCCAGGCAGCGGTCGAGCTCGGGATTGGTGGCGTTGAGCTTCGTCGAGTGGTCATAGACGCCGGGAGCGTTTGCATGGGCCTCGTCGTCTGCCCAATATGTTGGAATCACAACCGTGGGGTTCATGCCTTCCCTCCCTGCAACACAAAAACGGGGCGCCGCCAAACACAGGCGACGCCCCGCGACCTAGCTGGTTCCATCATACCCACTTGGGCAAATCATTGCTCGCAAGTCGCAATGTTTATTGCGGATAACCCCAAAAGAGTAACCGCGGACAGGCCCAATAGCCGCTCGCTCCTATGCGGTCTGCTCTGCCGCCTGAGTCATGCGGGACAGGCGAACCAGCAGCATAAAGCCAACGATCAGCAGCACGCCAATGGAAAGGACGCCCAGCGACGGGTTGCCGGTCAGCGAGGTGACGACCGACACCAGGAAAGTGCCCATGACGCTTGCATAACGACCAAAGATGTCAAAGAAGCCGTAGTACTCGTTGGACTTTTCCTTGGGGATAATGCGGCCAAAGTAGCTACGGCTGAGCGCTTGCACGCCGCCCTGGAACAGGCCGACCATAATGGCAAGCACCCAGAATTCGAAGGCGGTCTTTAGGAAGAACGCGGCGAACAGCACAATGCCCATGTAGGCGGCGACCGCCACCAGGATCATATTGAGCGTGCCCACGCGTCCGGCGAGCTTGCCGTAGATGATGGCGGACGGAAAGGCCACGAACTGCGTAACGAGCAGCGCCAGCACCAGCTGGGTCGAGTCGATGCCTAAAGCCGAGCCGTAGCTGGTAGCCATGGAAATGACCGTGTGGACGCCATCGATATAGAAGAAGAACGCGATCATGTAGACCAGCACGGTCTTGTTGTGGGCGATCTCGCGCATGGTGTGTCCGACCTCGGAGAACACACCGCCCACGATGTGGCCGATGGTGTCCTCGGGACCGCGCTCGCGACCGTACTTTTGCTTATAGGTGCGAATGAGCGGCAGGGTAAAGATGAGCCACCAGGCACCAGTGATGATAAACGACAGACGCGTTGCCAGCATGGTGGGGACGCCAAGAGCGGGGCCACCCATGATGAGCGCCAGGCAGATGATGAACGGCACGGTGGAACCGATGTAGCCCCAGGCATAGCCCGAGCTAGACACGGCGTCCATGCGCTCGTCGGTGGTAATGTCGGGCAGCATGGCGTCGTAGAACGTCATAGAAGAGTTAAGGCCGATGGTGCACAGCACGTACACGGTCAAAAATGCCATGGCGGACATTGGGATAGCCTGCGCCAGGCAAAGCACCAGGCCCGTGAGGAAGAAGCCCAAGAAGAACTTGATCTTGTTGCCGGCGTAATCGGCAAGCGCGCCCAGAATGGGCATGAGCATAGCGATGACCAGCGAGGCGATCGTCTGCGCGTTGCCCCAGGCGACCACCAGGTCTGCCGAGGAAGCACCGGTATTGATGGCGTTAAAGTAGATGGGCACCACCGAGGTATTGAGCAACACGAGGGCCGAATTGCCCACATCGTACATAACCCAGTTACGCTCGAGCTTGGTGTATTTCATGGACAGGGCCCCTTCGTATTCGCCCAATATGCAGTTAGTTCATCGTACCCCAATTGCACAGAAGCGCTGGTAAGGATTCGGCAAAGGAACAGGAGCGGTCATACGGACACGCAGGGCGAAACGCCATCCCATCAACGCAGTTGCGGTGAAATAGTTCCCGCTTAGCCCTCCGGGGGCTTCATTCAGGAACTATTCCACCGCAACTTATTGAAACGGTTTGTTATTCCTCTCGGTCGAACTCCTCGTCGGCGTCGAGTACGCGGCCGCTATAGTTGATATGGCCGGTCACGGCATCCATGTCACCGGTCTCGATAAAGCGGGCAACGGTGAGCTCGTAATCGGTCAGCGCGCGCTCAAAGACCTCGGGGAAGCTCTCGGTCGAGACCTCATCGGTAAAGGGGTTCTTCCATGTCAGGTGACCCAGGTTACCGGTGCGCTCGGGCAGCTCTGTCGTCACGCGATGAGCAAGGCCGTCGAGCAGCGAGTAGTCATGCACCAAGCCCTCAACCAGGACAATCGCGCGCGTCTTTACCGAGCCGGCAGGCTCAATGGTGCGATAGAGCATCTGCATGTCCGAGACGGCGCCGGCGTACTCCCCCGCCGGGATGTCGATACCGTACACGCGCCCGGCGATGTAGCTCATCAGCACGCCGGCCACACGGTTGATGCGGTCGGTGGTGACGATCTCGCCCGCCGGCGGATAATCCTCGACCGTAGCCCCATCGCGCTTGAGCTGCAGCATCAGCACGTCCAGGTCGCTTTCGAGCACGGCATGAACTTGACTGCCCGAAGCCTCGAGCTCGGGATCGGACTCGACAATGCCAAACTGCTGCTCGTAGACAAAGGGATGGGCATTGCGATCGAGCACATAGTGCGACAACAGGCCCAGCGCAAAGGCGCGACCCAGATTGGCATCGCGCGGCTGCAGGTACGACACGCCGTCGCGCAGGCACGAGAACTGGCGCGACATGCGCGAGCGGTGCATGACCTGAGCAAGCGACATGCAGTCGGAAATGCGCGGCGTGAGCATGTGAAAGAAGAACGGGTCGGGACCTTGGTTTCCCAGGATAAAGGCGATGCGCTCCTCGTCGGACGTGATAACGCCCTGCGGAAGACGGTCGATGCTTTCCTCGCCAAACAGATGATGCGTAATGAGCGCGGGCATAATAATCCTTTCGATTTCATTCGATGCAATCCATTATGCCCACCGCACAGTCATGCCAAACCTGTAACGGCAAACGATGGCACACCGACCCCTACGCAAGCCCCAAGTGCGATTTGACCTCGGCAGCGCGACGGCGGGACACGGGCACCGTCGAGGTTACGCGATCGAGCCTGAGCTCCATCAGGCCCGTGGAGCCGATCTCGACATTGTGCACGTCTTCCAAATTAACCAGATAGCTGCGGTGGACACGGATAAAGCCCTCGGAGGCCAGGCGCCGCTCGAGCGAGGAAATCGACTCATTGATCAGATATGTTCCCTCGGCGCAGACGGCATTGCAAAAATCGGCGCGCGCCTCAAAGTAGCAGACATCCGCCACGGGAATGAACACCTTTTTGCCCCCGCGATCCACCGTCAGGCGCAAAGGCTGACGCGGAGCATGGACGACACGGCGAGCGCCCAGGGCAGTCTCGATCTTGTCGAGCGCCTTTGACAGGCGGGCATCCTCGACCGGTTTGACGATGTAATCGACCGCATCGAGGTTATAGGCATCGGCCGCATACTCGGCAAATGCCGTCACAAACACCACGACCGGCGGCGTCTTTAGGTTCTGCAACGTCTCGGCAAGCTCAATTCCCGAGCGACCGGGCATGGTAATGTCTAAAAACAGCACGTCGGGCTTGTTCGACAGAATCGACTCCACGGCTTCGGTGACATTGCCCGCCTCGGCAATCTGACCCACACGCGTATCCTTTTCCAACAGATAGCGTAGCTCAGCCCTAATTGGAGGCTCGTCATCAACCACCAGTATGTTCCAGCCTTCGGACATATGCGCCTCCCCTCTTTTTCTCTCGATCCAACCGCGTGCTACACCGTTAGCGGCGCCGGCTCATGCGGCTCGCCGTTCAACTCAACGATGACCTGCGTTCCCACGCCCTCCTGGGACTTCACGCGCATGCCAGAATCTTCTCCGTAAAAGAAATGGATGCGCTGAAGCACGTTGAAGAGCGCCAGGCCGCAACCTCGCTTGACGGAGCCGTCGGCGGTAATGCTCTCGGGCTCCTCTCGGCGATGCTGCTCAAACAGATGCGCGCAGACTTCTTCGCTCATCCCGATGCCGTCATCTTCGACGATAATCTCCAAGCCGTCATCGGTCTCAAAAGCCCTAACACGAATAGAAAGCGGCTCGATCTCGCGCTGCGCATGCTTGATGCAGTTTTCGAGCAGCGGCTGCAAGATAAACGGCGGTACCAGGCTGTCGCGCACCTCAAAGTCGATGTCGACCGAAACGCGCAGACGGCCGTCGCCATACCGGGCCTGCATAAGATTGATATAACGAGTGCCCTGCTCCACCTCGTGCTCGAGCGTGGTGAGCGTATCGGAGTCAGAAAGCGTCTGACGGTAATAATTGGAAAAATCGATGAGTAACGATCGCGCCTTGTCGGGCTCGGTTCGAACGAGCGACACGATCGTGCTAATGGTATTGAATAGAAAATGCGGATCGACCTGCGACTGCAGGGCGCGAAGCTCAACGCGGGCTGTGAGCTCGTCCTGGCGCTCGAGCTCAAAGCTGGCGAGCTGCGTGGAAATTAGGTCGGCAAAACCCGAGGCAAGGGCCGTCTGGCGCATATCGATGCTGCTCAGGCGAGGGTAATACAGCTCGAGTGTGCCCACGCAATGCCCGCGCACGGTAAGCGGCGCGACGATGCCGGCGCGCAGGCGGGGAAAATAGCCGCCCGTCTCATTGGAGGTGTCACGCGAAAACACGCTCTGCTCGCCCGTCTCAATCACACTGAGCGTGGTCTTGAGCACGACCGGGGTGCCGGCGGGGCACTTTGCCGAGTCCTCGCCCCAGCTTGCCAACACCTGCTTGCCGTCGGTAAAGCAGATGGCAGAGGCGATGGTCTCGGACAGGATGATTTTAGAGGCGCCCAGGGCCGCTTCGGGCGTAAGGCCGCGCGACGTGTAGGCGAATATTTTTGATGCGATGGCGAGCGTACGGTCGGTTGCGCTCGATGTGAGGTCGTCGGGGACCACAAAGACATACGAGAAAAAGAAGCACAGCATGACCATGCCGGCAATAACGACAACGCCCGGAACGGGATTGGGATTATCGGTTAAATCCCAGATAAGCAGCAAGATAAGCGCCGGAACGACAATACCGAGCAGGATGGCCTGGACCACATGCTGGGCCGTGCGAAAGACCTTGGTAGAGTTGTAGCTCTTGCCCAGAATCAGCCTGTTTAAATCCACCGTCATCCCCTTTTTTCTATCGCACCCATAGCAATAAAGAGGGCCGCAAGCGACCCTCTCCATTGCATTATGCAATCAAAAACTGTGTTTTACATCCAGCCATCGACAAACGGTATCTTAGGCGCTGTATTTGTTGGCCTCGCCAAAGGTGCCAGCCTCGACGATCCAGCCATCCTTCATGATGACGTCCATGTTGTCGGTGTTGAGCACGTGGATGTCGGCGGCGACGTCACCGTTGACGACCAGCAGGTCGGCGCACTTGCCGGCCTCGATGGAACCGGTCTCGTCCTCGATGTGGCACATCTTGGCACCGTTGAGGGTGGCGCAGGTGATGGTCTCGACCGGGGTGAAGCCGATCTTGTCGACGAACTCGTACATCTCCTCGATGGAGCAGGTGCCGTACGGGGTGACGAAGGAGAAGGAGTCGGAGCCGATCGTCATGACGACGCCGCGCTTCTTGGCCTCGCGCAGGCAGTCGTAGTTGCGCTGCAGCTCCTTCTCGACCAGGGTGCCCTCGTACTTGTCGTGCAGCTCGGGGACGTAGACGGGCGGATAGGTGGCGTACCAGGTGGGCAGGAAGGCGATCGTCGGGGTGAAGAAGGTGCCCTGCTCGGCCATGAGGTCCATGGTGCGCTCATCGATATCGAAGCCGTGAATCAGCTGCTCGCAGCCAAAGCGAACGGAATCGTAGGCAGCGGCGTGGTTGTTGTAGCAGTGGCTCCACACGGGGATGCCGACCATCTTTGCCTCTTCGACTACGGCCTGGATCTCCTCGGAGCAATAGTGCTGGTCGCGACCGGAGTCCCAGCGCCAGATGCCGCCACCGGTAGCCCAGATCTTGATGGCATCGGGGTTCTCGCGCAGGCGACGACGGACGGCCTTGCGCAGATCCCAAGGACCGTCGACCTGGTCGCCCCAGGGATGGGATTCCTTGTTGAGCTCCTGGGTGCAGTGGTGGGAGTCACCGTGGCCGGCAACGCGGCAGAAGCCGAGGCCGGTGGCCAGAACGCGCGGGCCCTTGAAGACGCCCTTGTCGATGCAGTCACGGATCTGGATACCAAAGCGGCCGATTTCGCAGACGGTGGTGAGGCCGTGGGTGAGGCAGTCGTAGGCCTGCTTGACGGCGACGGCCTGCTTCTCGAGGAGCGGCTGCATGACCCAATCGGTGTCATCGTCGGTCAGGTTGCCCGAGAAGTGCAGGTGGGTGTCGATCAGGCCGGGAAGGACGGTCTTGCCGGCGGCGTCGATGACCTCAACGCCCTCGGGAAGGTCCTGCATAGCGCCGGCGTACTCGATCTTGCCGTTGTCGTCGACGAGAACGAGGGAGTTCTCGACCGGCTCGACACCGGTACCGTCGATGAGCTTGCCGCCAACGATTGCATACTTAGTGGACATGGTTCCTCCTTATGGATCCATATAGTGGGCGAGGCCGTGTTGGGTTAAGGCCTCACAAAGCTACCCAAGTGGTGCCGGGTTCGGTACGCGGGAGAGAGGGCCCCGCGCACCCGATCCGCCCCGGCTAGGCGTTACTTTTTGCGGGAATTGGTGAAAGCCATGAGGGCCAGGCCAATAGCCAACCAGCCGATCACGATGCTCCACTCCACCATGTTGAGGGAGGCGGGAGAGAACGGAATCACGAGCAGGCCGATGATGATGGCGCAGGCAGCGATAGCGAGACCGATGCCAAACTTGCCGCCGGGCACCTCGTAGGGACGAGGCAGGTCGGGCTCGGTGAAGCGCATGCGCAGGCAGGCGAGGGCGACCATACCGCAGGAGAAGATGAAGGCGAGAGCCGACACGTTGGTCAGAGGGATGAGCATGTTCTTGCCCAGGAACGGACCGATGACGGTGATGACGCCCAGAACGACGCAGGCGAGCTTGGGAGCGCCGGACTTGGGGTCGACCTCGGCGAACTTCTCGGGCAGCTGGCCCTTACGGCCCATGGCGAGCATGATGCGGCTCGTGGCGCCGTAGAAGGAGTTCATCGGGCCCATGGGTCCAAGCGTGGCGATGACGAGCATGGCCAGGTACAGGAGCATGTTGATACCCTTGAGGCAGGCAAGCGCGGGAACCGGGCTCTTAACAAACTCATGCCAGTCGAGGATGGTGCCGAACGAGTAGATGCAGACCATGTAGAAGCCGCCGGCGGCCAGCAGGGCCAGGGAGATGATCTTGCCGAACTTGTTCCAGTTGAGGCCCTCGGCTGCTTCCTCAGCCTGCTGAGGAATGGTGTCGAAACCGGCGTAGAAGAACGGGGTCAGAACCAGGACCGACACGATGCCGGCGAACAGGCTGGCACCCTCGGTAGCGGCCTTGCCGCCGCCAGCGCCGGTGACCTGGGAGAACACGGGCATGGCATTGTCCGGCGAGCCGGTGAACAGCGAGACGCCCATGGCGAGCAGCATGCCGCAGAGCAGAGCCTTGGTCAGGAAGGCCTGGAGCTTGGCGGCCGAGCTGGCGCCGCGGAAGTTGAGGAAGATGACGTAGGCTGCGAAGCCGAGCGCGATCAGCGTCGGGAACAGGTAAACGTCGGCGCCCAGGATGGTGTAGAGCTTGACGGCGCGCAGCCACTCAAGACCGGGCAGGCTGCCGAACATCTCGGACACGAGGGTCGAAATGGCGATGGCCTCCCACGGGCACAGGATACCGTTGCCCAGGGCCAAAAGCCAACCGGTGATGTAGCTCAGCGTACGGCCAAAGCTACGATCGACATACTCGACGATGCCGCCCGAGATGGGGATAGCAGCCGTGAGCTCACCGAAAACAGCTCCGACGGGCACGAGGAAGATTGCACCCAAGAGGAATGCGATCATAGCGGGAACGGGACCGCCGCCCACGACCATCCAGTCGCCGACCTGCAGAACCCAACCGGTACCGATGATGGCACCGAAACCGATGGTGAAGAAGTTCCAGAGCGAAAGCGTTTTCTTCATGCCGCCGTTATCCTCAACTGCAACTTCTGCGTTCTTGTCCGCCATTGTTCCCCTCCTTTCCTTTTTGACGCCCCTTGACGTCACCCCTTGCGCGGTCTGTTTTGCCGCGCTCTTTTATTTCGTGGCTTTAAGATACGGCCTTGGCGCAGCAGCTCCGCTTGTAGCTCGACCGAAGGCAGAACTGCAAAACGAGCGGCGCCGTTTTTGGGACGAACGGCACGGTTTGCCGCTCATTGTTGCCGCCCGTCCGACGGGCGTACGCTCATCGGACGCATATAGAGATGTTTTTGAGGCCGTGTGTTTTGCGCCTTTCGTACCGTTTACCGAGCTTTTGACGCACAGGCCCATTTGTTGCACATCTTTTTTGTAGGATGGACAGGTTATACATGAGACAAGGCGGTACGAATGGCATACGGATACAACGACGGTGATCAACGGCGACAAAGCGTTCGCCTTGCTGGCCGTACCACGCCGACGCCCAGAAGTGCCACGAGCAGCAATCCGCAACGTCCTCAAGAGCAACCCAGGCCTTCGTCTCGGCAGCAGGCAAGCAGAACACGGCAGAGTGGCCGTCTGAGCACGGGCACAAGCGCGCAGCAAGATAGCCGCTTGGGCGCGCGCACTCGACAGCGTCAGGCCGAGGTTCCGCAACTGCGCCGTAACGGCGCACGTCAGCCCGGCATCCATATCAACCGCTTCTTTTCGCATCCCCAAGGCGGACGCGACGGCAAGCCCTACCGCTCGACATCGCACGCGAATGCCCCCGCCCTGCCGGCTCGTCGACTTCGCCTCGCACTGTGCTCTATCCTTACCTGTCTGGTCTTTGTGCTTATGAGCTCCTGTATGTCCCACGGGTCGGCCGGTCTCGAGCCCACCGCCGAGGACAAGCTGCTCAAGGCCCCCGTCGCGCCCGGTTATTCTTTCGCCTTTTCGACCCCACGCTCGCAATGGCAAGCCGGCACGATGCCCCATATCTATCAGATCGACCCTGCGTGGTCGGAGCTGCCTTACGCCGGCGGCACCATCCGCCAAAATGCCTGCGGGCCCACGTGCCTCACCATGGTCTACATCTTTAAGACGGGACGCACCAATATGACCCCCGTCGATATGTGCGCGCTTTCCGAGGCGGGCAATTACGCCCCCACCGGCGCAACCGAATGGTCGTTTATGACGAGCGGCGCGTGGCAGTTGGGACTTAACGGAACGGAGCTCCATATCGATCGCGACTCGATGACTCAGGCGCTGCGTTCGGGAGCGCCCATCATCGCCGCCGTTCGGCCGGGCACCTTTACCAACGTGGGCCACTACATTGTGCTTTACGGTATTGACGACGCCGACCAGATTGGCGTCTACGACCCCAACTCGGCCAGCCGCAGCGTCCGCCGCTGGGGCGCCGTAGAGGTCCTCAATGAAGCCGAAGCCATGTGGGCCTACTACTAGTCATTGGGGATAATCATTGGGGACAGACTTAAATGAGTAGCCCCAGGCTGCCAGGAACTGCCGACACGGAAAGCGCATCCCATTTTGGAGCTCAATAGCGGGATGCACTTTCCGTTAGCGGCCCGTTTGGGAAACTACGTTCCACTTTCCGGCAACATTCCGGGATGCATTTTCCGGTTGAGGCCCTCAAGGGAAACTATGTCCCATGTTGGACGCTCATTCTGGGATGCGCTTTCCGCAGTTGATTGATGCGGGCTTTAAGGACTGTTCCAAGCTGCCAGCAGAAAAGGAACGTCCCCAAGTGCCGGGTTTCCGCAGTCATTGGGGACAGACTTAAATGACTAGTCTTTTAAGAACGTCCCCAATGACTACCCACAGAATGAGGGTCTCATCGGGGACTAGGTAAATAGCAAAAGCCCCCGCGGCCGAAACGGGCCGCGGGGGCAGCAGGCTTGCAAGGGTTAACTCAAGTCCTCGCCATTTGATGCAATGACCTTTTGATACCAGCAGAAGCTGTCCTTTCGGTAGCGATCGAACGTGCCTTTGCCCGTATCATCGGCATCGACATAAACAAAGCCATAGCGCTTCTTCATCTGCCCCGTCGAGGCCGATACCAGATCGATACAGCCCCACGGCGTGTATCCCATCAGGTCAACACCGTCCTCGACAATTGCATCGCGTAGCGCAAGAATATGCCTGCGCAGGTAATCAATATGATACGCATCGTGGACTTTGCCGTCTTCCAGCGCATCGAGTCCGCCCACACCGTTCTCAGCGATAAAGAGCGGAAGATGGTAACGATCGTGGTAGCCGGCAAGCGTCACGCGCAAACCCAGCGCATCGATCTGCCATTTCCAGGCAGTCTCTTTATCCTTGAGGTACGGATTGCGCAGCGTCGGGAACACGTTGCCCTCCGCCTTCTCAGCGATCACCTGGTCATCGGCGCACACCAAGCGCGAGCAATAGTACGAGAACGAGATGAAGTCGACGGTATGCTCGGCCAGATACTCCGTATCGCCCGGCTCAAAGGGCACGTGAACACCCTCTTTCTCGAGCGCACGCAGCTTCCAAGTAGGATAGGCGCCCGCAGCCATCACGTCAGTGTAGAAGTAGCGGCCGCGGTCCTCCTCATACGCAAGCCATACGTCCTCGGGCGCACAACGGTACGGATAGGTCGCACCGGCAGCGATCATGCAACCCACCTTGTTTGCGGGATCGATCTTGTGCAGGATCTCGACAGCGCAAGCGCTCGCCATAAACATATGGTGCGAGAACGCCGCGGTCACGGCTGCACGGTCACGCTCATCCTCGAGCGTGACGCCCGCGTTGAGATAGGACAGCGCCACGCTGTTGATCTCGTTGAAGGTGAGCCAATAACGCACGAGGCCCTGGTACGCACGTCCGACGGTCTCGACGTAGTGCGCATACCGCTCGATCATCTCTCGGCTTTGCCATCCACCATAACGCTCGACCAGAGCCAACGGATAGTCGTAGTGCGACAGCGTCACGAGCGGCTCGATTCCGTGCTCGCGCAGCGCCTCGAATACCTGACGGTAAAACTCCAAGCCCTCACCGTTGGGCTCGGCCTCCATCCCTGTGGGAAAAATACGGCTCCAACAAATTGAAAGACGCAGGCACTTAAAGCCCATCTCGGCAAAGAGCTCGACGTCCTCGCGCCAATGATGGAAGAAGTCGTTGCCCCAACGGCATGGATACAGCCTGTCCGGATCATCCACGGGCTTTTGCCTGCCAAACATCACATCCCAGCGGTCGGGACCCTGTGGAATCAGGTCGGAGTGCGACATACCGCGGCCGCCCTCGTTCCAGCCCCCTTCGGCCTGGTTGGCAGCGAGCGCGCCGCCCCACAAAAAGCCCTCGGGCATACCGGCAGCAGACGTTCTGTCAAAGTAACCCATGCTACTCAGTATCCTTGGCAGAAGCTGCCGCGGCGTTCTCCTGCTCCTGTGCCAGGAGCTGGTTGTCGTACACCTTAAAGAACGGGTACCAGACCACAGCCATGACCACGATCAAAACGATCGTAAATACCCAGATGCGCGGGTCGAGGCACTGGATAAAGCCCTGAACGAAGATGGGGAACATGCCGCTCACCAAGATGTAGAAGTTAGAGACAAGACCCAGTGAGATTGCACCCCAATACAGCAGGGCCGAAATCATACCGCCCAGCACAAACGGAATCATGAGGATCGGGTTGAAGATGATGGGTGCGCCAAAGATCGCGGGCTCGGAGATACGGAAGAAGCTCGGCACGATCGATGCCTTGCCAAATGCCTTGAGCTGCTGCGACTTTGCCCTAAACGCGCAGAGCGCCACAAAAGAGAACGTATTGCCCGTGCCGCCGATGAGGTTGATGACCATCGACATGAGTACCGGGTGGAACTCAAGCGGCTGCCCAGCAGCGTAGAGTGAGGCGTTGGCAGCAAAGGCGGCAAGCGTGACCGGGGCGGTGATGGGCATCACGATCATGTTGCCGTGGACGCCAAAGCACCAAAACAGCAGCGTCATGAAGCAGATAAGCAGTGCGCCGGGCACAGAGTCAACTGCGACGGAAAGCGGGGCAGCGAGCAGCTTCTCGATAACCGAGGGGATGGACAGCGTGGGATCGATCATCTGGATCAGCAGGTTGCCACCAAAGAAGATGAGGATGTTGGCGAGCATAGGCACGATGGCGCCAAAGGTTTCGGACAAAAACGGCGGCACGCCATCGGGCATCTTGATGGTGATGCCCTTGGTCTGGCAGAAGCGCGTGACCTCGACGGAGACCAGGGCAACGATGATGGCAGTAAACAGGCCCTGCGCACCCAGATAGGTGCAGGGGACCGCCTGGAGCACGGACTCATCAGCAAGCTGGTAGTAGGACGACGGCGCCGCGGCGATCAGGAACATCACCAGCGAGGTCATACCGGCGTTAAGCTTGGGCATCTTGTAGGTGCCCGCCAGGTTATAGGCGATTGCGAACGTCACGATCACCGACAGTATGCCCATCGTCATGTTGAACGGGATGAGCAGCGTGAGCTTATTGGCCGTGGCAAAATCGAGCCAAGGGCCAAAGACGGACCAGAACCCGCCCTGCGCCACCAGGTCGGCCGTGACCGGCGGGTTGGCGATGATCATAAAGACGGCAGAGACCAAGATGAAGCTGATCGCGCTCATAAAGCCCTTTTGCATGGAGGCAAAGTGGCGCTCGGTGCCGCAGAAATTGGCAATAGGGGTCAGTTTTTCCTGAAGCAGGGTCATGAACTTTTCCATGGTCGCCTCCTAGCCCAACAGCGACTGGGCGAGTGCCAGCACGTTGGCGGCGTTGCCCATGCCGTAGTCCTGTGCGGGGATGACCGCGGTCGGCTTACCGCTCCCCTGTTTGACGGTGTTGAGCTGGTAGGACACCTGCGGCCCCAAGAGCAGCACGTCATAATCGGCGCAGGTCTCCTGATACTCGCCGATACCCACCGCATCGATATCGAGCTCGATGCCGTTTTGCTCCGCGTATTTCTCGAGTTTCTTCATCAGAATGCTTGTAGACAGGCCAGCTGCGCAAACAAGAAGGATCTTCATAAGGGATTCCCTTCGCATTGATTGGTTGGATAGTCGCCGCACGCCGTTAGGCGTTCTTGGCTGCAGTGCGCTCATACAGGCAGATCAGCTCCTGCACGAGCTCCTGAGCAAGCATGGAGCACATGAGGTGGTCCTGAGCATGGACCAGCAACACATCCACCGACAGATGCTCGCCCGCCGCCTCGGTCGAAAGCAGCTGCGTTTGGATGTGGTGAGCCTTGATTCCCACATCCTTTGACTGCTTCATGAGTTTGGCGGCAGCGTCAAAATCCCCCGCCTTTGCCTTTTCAAGGGCTTCGAAGGCAAGGCTGCGCGCCTCTCCCGCTGCAGCGACCAGCTGAAACGAAACCATCTCGGTTCCCTGATCGTCCATAACGGTCTCCTCTCCCGTGATGTTTGGTTTGTACTTGAATATTCGAAACGCCTATCTCCCACCCGCAATCCTCGAGGTTTATTGCAGGCAGGCAAGGTTTTCGACAAAAGAAGCCTTAAGCCGTATGCGCTTGCACAAGCGCCATCAGCTCATGCCAGGACCGGCGCTCGCGTAAGCGCTCGACCCCCTGGCGGTCCATAAAGATCTCAGCGAGCAGCGAGCTCAAGATCCGCGTCTCATCGCCGCCCGACCGGGCAAACGACACCATAAAGACGATATCGACCTCATGGCCGTATTCGTCCCAAAGAATGGGATGTTCGAGCAGGCCCACGGTAACAAAGGCCTCGGCGCTCAAAGGATGCATCCCATGGGGCATGGCCACCCCATTGCCAAACGAGGTGGCACTCGCGCTCTCGCGCTCGGCAACCTCTTGGGCAAACTGGGCATCGACACGGCCGCTCTCGACGGCGCGCTCGGAGAGATATCGGAGAACGGCCTGCTTCGACGACGCCTCAACGCGGTTGAAGAACAGGGCACGGCTAAAGAAAGCGCTCAGGGAGTCCGATTGCGCAGCGTCATCACTCAGCACCTTGCGGATAGCGTTGACATCGCTCGTCTCCAAGAAGAAATCGGCCTCGCGGACGGGCACAGGCAACTTGACGTTGAGCGGCACCGTTGTGAACACGTAGTCGATGTGCGAAAAGTCGAGCGTTCCCACGCGGGCGACGTCGCATGTCTCAATCGACTCGATATACATACCAAACTGCTTGCGGTACTGGTGCTCGAGCATACGGGCGCTTCCCGCTCCCGAGGCGCACACGATCAGGATGCGTTTGCGACGCGGCTGGTCGGCTTGCTGCTCGAGGGCCAGGGCAAATGCCATGGCGATGTAGCCGAGCTCCTCATCAGAGGGCTGGCTGCCAAAATGACGCTCGAGTACCTGCGAGGTGCCGGCCGCCATCGAATAGGCCAACGGAAACCTCGTCTTGATATCGGGCAGCATGGGGTTATCCATATGCATGTGATATTCAAGGCGATAACCCAGAGGGCCAATATGCCGAGCAAGGTTCATGCGAAGTTCAAGATCGCTGCTAAAGTCAAACCTAAACTCATCGTTGACCGCACATACCATCTCGGAAGCGATCTCCCACATCTCGTCCGAGATAACGGCCGAGCCCTTCTCGGGCACGCCCGTGCCCCTGCCGAGTAAATGGATTGCGATAAAGGCAACCTCTTCTCGGGGCATGCTCACGCCCAGGGCATCCTTGATGTTTGCGGCAATCTGGAAAGCCGCAGCGTATTCGCGCGTTCCCTCCAGCTTTAAAACGTCCGATTCTGCAGCCGGGACATAGCAGCCCTGCTCGATGCGGCCAAGAGCGATGTAAAGATGCATGATGAGATTGCGGGATGCCAGCGAGCTCACCGTGACGGGCGAGGCAGTCAGGGCATCGTCCACACATGCGGCGATGGCCCGCAGGCGCTCGGCGAGCTCTGCATCGTCGGTGTCGGGCAACACGGGCCTCACCAGTGAGGCCAGACACAGACGCCGTTGCGACTCCCCACCCGCAACGCGGATTCCGTAGCGAGGGCGCTTTTCGAGCATCAAGTCAAATTGGGCGAGTTTCTGCTCTACCAGACGCATGTCATTGGACAGAGTTCGCGCCGAAACGTAGAGTAAATCCGCATACTCCTCAATCGTCACCCACTGGGACCGCATGAGAAGGTCGTTAAGAAGGAAGGACACACGGCCGTCGCGCGTATCAGGAATGCCCGGATGGGCCAGAGCCGCACCGTCTAGCAAGCGAGCAAGCTCATCTGCATGTGCAACATCGATACGATATTGCCCTTTGCTGCCAACGATGCGTGCAACCCCCGCAAGCTTGTCGTTTGCGCGATGGATATAGTTTCTCACGGCGCGCTCGCTTACCTCGAGACGCTTGGCAAGCACCGCGACAGCGACAGGCTGATCGTCCTCGATCATATTTACAAGCTGCTTAACGCGAGCATCCATGTCCTCCTCCTTTCCCTGCGTCTAGTCTAACGCGGTAAAGAATGACACTCCACGTCGCGCTCGTTCCGCCAACGCGGAACAGGTTGCGGGGAGTCCAGCTGAACTTATAGGGAGCACGGAGAGAGGGCCCGAAAGCAATGCGTCGGTGTGAAATGCGCTTTCCGCAGTCATTGGGGACAGATTTAAATTAGTAGTCATTGAGGACGTTCTTGTTTGACTAGTCGTTTAAGAACGTCCCCAATGACTACCCACCCATCGGGGACTAGGTGAATAGCAAAAGCCCCGCAGTCGGAGCGGACTGCGGGGCTCATGAAGAGAGGCTAGTTTGTGGGCGCCTTGCCTGGCGCCCACGAGAGAGGCAATGGAGCAGAGGCTACTCGTGGATGCGGGTACCGGAGAGGCCGGCCATGGTCTCGGCGGCCTTGTCCAGGGCGCCGATGATGCAGGTGCGGCCCTTGCGGGAACGGGCGAACTTGATGGCGGCGCGGACCTTGGGCTCCATGGAACCCTTGCCGAACTGGCCCTCGTCGGCCAGGCGCTCGGCCTCGTCGGCGGTAATGTCCTCGAGCTCCTCCTGGTTGGGCTTGCCAAAGTTGATGGCGACATGCTCAACGGCGGTCAGCAGGAACAGAACGTCGGCGTCGCAGTCCTCGGCCAGCAGCTCGCCGCCCAGGTCCTTGTCGATGACGGCGGGAACGCCCTTGTAGCAGCCCTTGTTCTCGTAGTCGCGGACGACGGGGATGCCGCCGCCACCGCAGGCGATGACGATGAACTCGTTGTCGAGCAGGTTGAGGATGGAGTCAGCCTCGACGATCTTCTTGGGATCGGGGGAAGCGACGACGCGACGCCAGCCGCGACCGGAATCCTCGACGAAAACCTTGGAAGGATCCTCGGCCATGAACTCCTTGGCCTGCTCCTCGGTGTAGAAGGGGCCGATCGGCTTGGTCGGGTTCTTGAACGCGGGATCGTCCGGGTCGCACTCGATCTGGGTGACGACGGTGGCGGCGTGCCAACGCTTATAGCGCTTGTGCATCTCGCGGCCAATGCCCTGCTGCAGGTGATAGCCGATGTAGCCCTGGGACATGGCGCCGCACTCGGGCAGCGGCATCTCGGGGGTGCCGATGGCGTCGTGGGCAGCGGCGAAGGCGTTCTGAATCATGCCAACCTGCGGGCCGTTGCCGTGGGTGATGATGATCTCGTTGCCCTGCTCGATCAGGCCGAGGAGAGCGTGAGCGGTGTTGCTCACGGCCTCGATCTGCTCAACGGGGTTGTTGCCGAGGGCGTTGCCGCCAAGGGCGACGACGATACGATCGGGCTTGCCAAGAGGCTTAGACATTGCTGGAATCCTTTCTGTAAAAGGCCTACAACCCATTAATAACCCGCGCCCGTGCGATACGCGAGTTTATTAAGGTTTATATTCTCTTTATCGCTCATTTTATTCATTTTGAAAATAGTTGAACGGTGAACGGTCGCTTTTACCCGCTCAGCGTAAAGAAACCCAGCTCAAGCATATCTACGTCATTTACGTGCAACTTTATTTTAATAGAGCAGGGATTAGACCAGATTATGCAAACTGTATCTTTGCTAAACATAAAACAGACAGCGCAAAGTCTTACTCGCACTATACGAGATTCTATGCACTTATTGGACGAGTATGCAGCCCTGCAATAACATGGCGTTTTTCATCCAACTTAAGGAATAGACAAGTGCTCATACCGCGCGTCGGCCGGCAGCCGGCGAGCCGTCTCGTCGATTGCCGCTTCCAGAAAATCAAAAACTGATATTGCACGCGCAATTACGGCATGGTACTTTAGCGAAGAACAGCGCGGGCTGGGGCGACAGAGATCTGTCGTGAAGTTTGGGTTCGGCGACCCCGCTGCTGTCTTCTCCTTATCCGCCAGCGAACCCCTTGAGCGACGGATTGAGGAGGTCCTTACTATGACAAAATTGCTCAAGATCACGCTGAATGGCGAGACGTTTCTCGCCGACATGCTCTGGGACAAGGCTCCCGAGGCATGCAAGCTGTTCGAATCATCCTGTCCAGTCGAGTCACGTATCTTTTCGGCCAAGATCTGCGATGCCGAGGTAACCTATCCTGTCTCGGGCCCCATCGCCAATTACGAGCACATCGAGAACCCCGTCTTTCACGAGCCAGCGGGCGCCGTGAGCTGGTATGGCGGATGGTCGTCAATCTGCATCTTCTTTGACGTGTGCGAGCCCTTTGGCACCTGCAACATGTTCGCCCGCATCTGCGAAGCCGACCGCGAGCGTTTTGCCGCCGCCTGCCGCAATGTCTGGGACAACCAGGGCATGTACATTAAAAACGAAATCGTCGAGATCGAAACGGAGGCCTAAAGATGATGGATATCAACAATCTGCTCACGCTCGACCTTGCCGAGTACACCACTGCACTTGAGGCCCTCGCCGATCAAATGATGCTCGAGGAACCGCGTGACATCGACTACATGCGCCGCCGCAAACTCGACACCGGCCGCGAATTCGCCGTCTGGAACTTCACCGTCGGCTACTGTATGAACGCCGCCGACGCCCTCTCCCTCCTGCGAGCCCAGGCCAACGAAAACGCCAACGACGGCACCGCCGACCTCGCAACGATCAACAACAGCGCCGCGCGCCTGTGCGACTGGTTCTCGGGCGCCTTCGACGTCACCGGCAAAATGGATGACACCACGGCAATCCTCGCCCACAGCCGCGACCTCTACGCCCAGGTTGAGACTCACGAACAGTTCGCGGCCCTCACCCGCGCCACCGAGCGCTATCTGGTCCAGCTCCAATTTTGGGTCGACCGCCAGATTCCCTGGCCGGCTATTAGCGACCTCGTCCACGGCTACCGCCTACGCACGGAGTCCGGCGAGACAAGGTAACCAAGCAAGTAGCACCGACAACACCCCACCATCGGAATCCAAAGTAAGAATCAGAGGGCTGGAGACGCACGCAGCAGCGTCTCCGGCCCCTTCGCAAAGTAGGGCGCCGTTTCAGTGGCTTTGAGACCTTATCGGACCTTTGCTATCTTCCAATTTTTGTATAATTACGCACGATATTATCCGCAAATTTTTGTATGATTTTAGGCAATTCTATCTGCCAATTTTTGTCATTTGGGGGTTTTATGTTACGCCGTAAGGTCACTGATGGGCTTTTGAGCTGGAAGAATAACTCCAATAAGGCATTACTTGTTACTGGTGCGCGTCAGATTGGCAAGAGCTATGCGATTCGCGCGTTCGGAAAAAGCAACTACGCTTCGTATTTTGAGGTCAATTTACTACTCGATGTCGAGGCAAAGAATGTGCTTATTGGCGCAAAGAACTCCATTGACTTCATCAACCGTGTAGCCCTTCTTGCGGATGCGCCGCTTGTTGAGGGCGATACGCTTGTCTTTGTCGATGAGATTCAGGAGTATCCGCAGATCGTTACACTCATGAAGGCGTTGGTCGAGGATGGTCGCTTTAGCTATGTCTTCTCGGGGTCTATGCTTGGGACTGAGTTTAAGGGGATCTCTTCTTTTCCGGTGGGGTATGTAGAGCACATTGTTATGCGCCCGATGGATTTTGAAGAGTTTTGTTGGGCAAACAGCGTTAGCGAGAATGTGCTTGCGGGCATTCGCAGCTGCCTTGTCGAGAAACATCCTGTCGAAAACTATATTCATGAGGCGATGCTCAAGAACTATAGAGCTTATATCGTTTGCGGCGGCATGCCGGAGGTCGTTCAGAATTATATTGATTCGGGTTATTCGCTCGTGAGCACACGTGAGCTTCAAACTCAGCTGGTCGATCAGTACAAAAGCGATATCTCAAAATATGCATCGGCTCGAGCGTTTAACGTTCGGTCGATTTTTGAGCAAATTCCCGTTCAGCTTGAGGCGGAGTCTCATCGCTTTGTTGTTTCGTCTCTGGGTGAGGGAGCTCGCCTTAAAAAATATGAGCAGGATTTCCTGTGGCTTGTTAACGCAGGTGTTGGATTGATGGTCGCCAGGGTGACGGAGCCACGGAGTCCTCTCGAGAGGACGGAGAAAACGACAGCCTTCAAACTATACGAGTCTGATACAGGCATGCTCGCATCGCGATACCCCGGCAGCACTGCACGCGCTGTCTATCTTGATATGAAAACTCCCAACCTTGGTGGTCTCTATGAGAACGTGGTCGCGCAGGAACTCGTTGCCCTCGGGGCGGATGCATGGTACTACCAAACGCGTGAGGTCGGTGAAGTTGACTTTGTGATCGAAGGCGTCCACGGTCATGTTGTCCCAATCGAGGTCAAATCGGGCAAGAAAGTTCGAGCGCACGCGGCCCTCGATCGTCTGATGAGTGTGGGCGAGTACAAAATTCCCGAGGCCGTTGTACTAAGCCACGAGAATCTCAGCAAAGAGGGCAAGGTTCTGTACGTTCCAATCTACATGACGTTTTGTCTCGATGAGTTTATGGAAAAGGATGACCCCAATAACGATTTCTCGTTCGCGCCCATATCTCTCTAGCCATTTGAATCTGCAATCCAGCCACGCCCTCCATCCATCCCCAAAGTGGCGCGAGCTTTCGCGGCAAAGCCGCGAAACAGCGAAGGGGACAAAAGGCCCCACCAACCACGTCCTTCATTCAGCCACACAATCCGAGGACGTAGTCGTAGCAGGATCTGAGGGCTGACCTTCGCGGACACTCCGCAGGACGAAAGAACCCCCGCCACACGTAGTGCGCAGCGGGGGTTCTTTCATGTCCGAGGACGTCCGCGAAGGTCAGCCCTCAGATCCTGCGGTGAGAGACCTAGGCCTCGTTGTACACCGTCTTGAGCTTCAGTAGGTGAGCGTAGCGGTCCATAGCGGCCTGCTCGTTCTCCTTGAAGAGCTCCTCGGCGCGCTCGGGGAAGGAACGCGTCAGCGAAGCGTAACGGGCCTCGTTCATCAGGAACTCCTGATAACCGCCCGCGGGCTCCTTGGAATCGAGCGAGAACTTCTTGCCGGCAGCAGCCTCGGGGTTGAAGCGGAAGAGGTTCCAGTAACCGCACTCGACAGCCTTCTTCATCTCGGCCTGGCAGTTCTGCATGCCGCCCTTCTTGATGGAGTGCATCTCGCAGGGGCTGTAGCCGATGATGAGGGACGGGCCGTCGTAGGCCTCGGCCTCGTGGATGGCCTTGAGGGTCTGAGCCGGGTTGGCGCCCATGGCGACCTGCGCCACGTAGACGTAGCCATAGCTCATGGCAATCTCGGCCAGGGACTTCTTCTTGGTCACCTTACCGGCAGCGGCGAACTGAGCGACCTGGCCCAGGTTCGAGGCCTTGGAGGCCTGACCACCGGTGTTGGAGTAAACCTCGGTGTCGAAGACGAAGACGTTGACGTTGTGGCCGGAAGCCAGGACGTGGTCAAGGCCACCGAAGCCGATGTCGTAGGCCCAACCGTCGCCGCCGAAGATCCAGAAGGACTTCTTGGTGAGGTAAGCCTTGTCGGCGAGGATCGCCTTGGAAGCGTCGCAGCCGCACTTCTCGAGCTCGGCAACGTAGGCAGCGGCAGCGGTCTTGGAGGCCTCGGCGTCGTTGACGGAGTCAATCCAAGCCTGGCCGGCGGCCTTGAGCTCATCGGACGGACCATCGGCAGCGATGATGTCCTGGGTGGCGGCGATCAGCTTGTTCTGGACGGCCTCGTAACCGACGGCCATGCCCAGACCGTGCTCGGCATTGTCCTCGAACAGGGAGTTGTTCCACGCCGGGCCGTGACCGTCCTTGTCCTTGCAGTAAGGAGCGGTGGCGGCGGGGTTGCCCCAAATGGAGGAGCAGCCGGTGGCGTTGGAGATGAACATGCGGTCGCCGGCGACCTGGGTCACCAGACGTGCATAGGCGGTCTCGGCGCAGCCGGCGCAGGAGCCGGAGAACTCCAGGTAGGGCTGCTTAAACTGGCTACCCTTGACGTTGGCCGCGATGAGCTCCTTCTTCTCGGAGACGTTCTCGACCATGTAGTCCCAAACGGGCTGCTGGTCCATCTCCTGCTCAGTGGGAACCATCTCGAGGGCGCCCTTGGGGCAGACCTTGACGCAGTTGGTGCAGCCCATGCAGTCGAGCGGGGACACGGCCATGGTGAACTTCATGCCCTTGGCCTTGGGGCCCATGGCGTCGAGCGTGCGGGTAGCCTCGGGCGCGGCGGCAGCCTCGTCCTCGGTCATCGCGAACGGACGGATGGTGGCATGCGGGCACACATAGGCGCACTGGTTGCACTGGATGCACTTGGTCTCGTCCCAGTGAGGAACGACCACGGCGACGCCGCGCTTCTCGTATGCGGAGGCGCCCAGCTCAAACTGGCCGTCGGCGCAACCAACGAAGGCGGAAACGGGCAGGCTGTCGCCATCCATGCGATCGATGGGCTCGAGCAGGTTCTTGACCTGCTGGGCGATGGCAGACTTGGTCTCCTCGGAGAGCTCGACGGGAGCGGCATCCTCGGCGGTTGCCCAGTCGGCCGGAACCTCGAACTTACGGAAGGCGGTAGCGCCGGCATCGATGGCCTTATGGTTGGCGTCGACGATGGCCTGGCCCTTCTTCATGTAGGACTTGGTAGCCGCGTCCTTCATGTACTGCAGGGCGTCCTCGGCGGGCAGGACCTTGGCCAGCGCGAAGAAGGCGGACTGGAGCACCGTGTTGGTGCGCTTGCCCATGCCGACCTTGGCGGCCAGGTCGATAGCGTCGATCAGGTAGACGTTGACGTTGTTGTTCGCGATGTAGCGCTTGGCCACGGCGGGCATGTGCTCGGCGAACTCCTCGTCGCTCCACTGGCAGTTGACCAGGAAGGTGCCACCCGGCTTGACGTCGCGGACCATCTTGAAGCCCTTAACGATGTAGCTGGGGTTGTGGCAAGCGACAAAGTCGGCCTTGGTCACGTAGTACGGCGAACGGATCGGGGAATCACCAAAGCGCAGGTGCGAGACGGTGACGCCGCCGGTCTTCTTGGAGTCGTACTGGAAGTAGGCCTGGACGTACTTGTCGGTGTGGTCGCCGATGATCTTGATCGAGTTCTTGTTGGCGCCGACGGTACCGTCGCCACCCAGACCCCAGAACTTGCACTCAATGGTGCCGGGGGCTGCGGTGTTGGGCGCATCCTCGGCCTCGGGCAGGCTCAGGTTGGTCACGTCATCGACGATGCCGATGGTGAACTCGCGCTTGGGCTCGTCCTTCTTAAGCTCCTCGAAGACAGCGAACGCGGACGCGGGAGGCGTGTCCTTGCTGCCCAGGCCATAACGGCCGCCGACGACCTTGATGCCCGTCTTGCCGGCCTCGTAGAGAGCGGAGACGACGTCCTGGTAGAGCGGCTCGCCGATGGAACCCGGCTCCTTGGTGCGGTCCATGACGGCAATCTTCTTGACGGTCTCGGGGAGAACGTCGACGAAGTGCTTGATGGAGAACGGACGGAACAGGCGAACCTTGACCAGGCCGACCTTCTCGCCGTGAGCGTTGAGGTAGTCGATGACTTCCTCGAGCACGTCGCAGAAGGAGCCCATGCACACGACGACGCGATCAGCATCGGGAGCGCCGTAGTAGTTGAACAGGCCGTAATCGGTGCCGAGCTTCTCGTTGATCTTCTTCATGTAGCCCTCGACGACGGCGGGAAGCTCGTCGTAGACCTTGTTGCAGGCCTCGCGGTTCTGGAAGAAGATGTCGCCGTTCTCGTGGCTACCGCGGGTGTGCGGGTGCTCAGGGTTGAGCGCGTGATCGCGGAAAGCCTGGACGGCGTCCATGTCGCACATCTCGGCAAGATCCTTGTAGTCCCACATGGCGACCTTCTGGATCTCGTGGCTGGTGCGGAAGCCGTCGAAGAAGTTAAGGAACGGGGTCTTACCCTCGATGGCGGCAAGGTGAGCCACCGGCGAGAGGTCCATGACCTCCTGGACGTTGCCCTCGGCGAGCATGGCGAAACCGGTCTGGCGGCAGGCCATGACGTCGGAGTGATCACCGAAGATGTTCAGGGCGTGCGAAGCGACGCAACGCGCGGAGACGTGGAAGACGCCCGGGAGTTGCTCGCCCGCGATCTTGTACATGTTCGGGATCATCAGGAGCAGGCCCTGAGAAGCCGTGTAGGTGGTGGTCAGAGCACCGGCGCCCAGCGAACCGTGAACGGTACCGGCTGCACCTGCCTCGGACTCCATCTCGACGACCTTGACCGGGGTGCCGAAGATGTTCTTGCGACCCTGGGCCGCCCACTGGTCGACATGGTCGGCCATCGGGCTGGACGGCGTAATGGGATAAATTCCCGCTACCTCGGTGTACGCATACGAAACATATGCGGCCGCCTCGTTGCCGTCCATAGACTTAAACTTACGCGCCATATACCCCTCTCCTCTCATATAGGTATACAGGCCCCGGCGATCGCCGGGATGTTGGCGTGATGGGATTTTCGCTGTTGCTTCCAATCATCTGGCAGGCAGACTGAGCAGCAGGTACATGGCATGGAGAGAAGGCATGCCAAGGCGAGGGGCAGCTGATGCGCCCCACAGACCCGACCGCCCGTCTTGCACATGACCGAGCGCCGCAAAGGCCGCATGCCGGATGCTCCCGGGCACGCCCCGGCGATGGGAAGCGCCCGCAACGGAAATCCGCATGCGGGTTTATTGTACCCCGCCGTTAAGTGTAATTTCGACAAATATAGGCGGGCGGTAAAGGTTTACCTCGGGTGACCGCCAAAGGCCAGAATGGTCCCTCCATCCCCGGACGACTGGCTCTGACGCGCCAAGGAGTGTCCCCAAGTACCGGCAGGAAAGGAACGTCCCTAACTGCCGGCTAGAGGGCGCCGAGCAGGATGGCGTAGGTGGTGGATTCGCCGAGTTTGAGCTCGTCGCCGGGGTTGAGCTGGGCGGAGCGGCCGGGCTCTACTTGAATACACACACTCGTGACCCCGTTTACCACCACGGTGCCGTTAGTGGACGACAGGTCCTCGACAAACCATGCGCCAGACTCGTCGCACCAGATATGGGCATGGCGGGCCGAGACGTCGTCGGTGATGCCGCCCTCCCCCGTTGCCAGCGCGCCGATCTCAACGCCTTCCTCACTCGGCTGAATCCAGCGCGGGACGCTCACCACGTAGCCGTTTTGCACGCACAGCAGTCCCAGCGGATGCGCCGGCGCGACCTCGTGCTCGCCCGCGACCGAAGATGTGCTCAGCGAGCGCGGCGTCGACGTGTCGCCGCCACGGGTCGCATGAGCGCGGCGGCTCGCCCGACTTGGAACTAAGGCGGGCGTGAGAGCAAACGGCATAGGGAACGAATCTTGCGGATGTACTCCTCGACGTCAGGCAGGTAAGCCCCACGAAGTCACCGGGGAGGCCCAAGCGGCCCGGCACCACTTCCAGATTCTGACCAGGGCGAGTCGTTCGCCGGTGGCTGAAGGCTCGCTCCCACCCAAAAGGGGAGATTCGCGTTGTTCCCCAATCGCTCTCGCATCTTTCATTTTGCTCGAGGTGGGCTATAAAAACTTTCCTGGTGAAAGGCGGCGATTGGTTTCCTTTCTTTCTAGAGGAGCGCGCCTGTAATCTGTTTTCATCCTAAATCAAGTTAAGATCGGACCTTCCAGAGGCAAGTCGACTCAAACTGCGAGGCTCCATGTTGGAATAAAGAGCGCTGTCGAAGTGCCAACAACACAAAGCTTGCCAGTCTCAAATAGAACCTTTTGGGAGTCCGATTGGGCCGCACACCGAATCCCCGCTGGTGGTTTTTATAGCTGCGCAACAATAAACAAGGTTAGTGCCAGTCCAGCATGAAATTGAGGAACGTATGCATTTTTTCTCAGTAAGTGATCGTCGTTACTGCTTCGATGAGGTCACTCGCAATTGCTTTCAGGTTGACCAAGCATCAGAAGATGCGCTTCGCATATTTGAAGCATCGGGAAGAACGGTCAACTCGAAGTTGCTAACAAAGTCACTTGCTGCGAAAGGCTACGACCAAACGACCATAGCAGAACTTGAAGACGACATTGATGAGTATCAACGATTGTCTGAGCGGACTTTCTTAACAAAAGACACGCCTCGAAAACTTAGATCCATCGAACTCCACGTTTCACATGCATGCAACCTTGGTTGTAGTTACTGTTTTGCCGGTAAAGGAGATTATGGAACGTCTCCTCTGCTGATGACAGACGAGATAGCCTTCAAGGCGGTCGACTACCTCGTCGCAAGTTCATCGGAAAACGAAACGCTTGCGATCGTCTTTTTTGGTGGGGAACCCATGATTAACGAGCCGCTGATATGGAAAACGGTCGACTATTCAAAAAGAATATACCCCAATAGAAACTTTACCTATTCTATTACGACCAACGGAACGCTTTTGAATGACACTGCTGTGAATTCTTTCAAGGAGCACGGGTTTTCTGTTCTGATTAGTCTCGATGGTACAGGATGCAAGCACGATGCATCGCGCCCGTACAAGACGGGAGGCGGCTCTTTCTCCGATATCGACAAAAACGTTCGTCGTTTTTCCGAGTCGTTCCCCTTCGGCGCAAGAGCGACCTTAACAAATAATAACTGTAACCTTGTTGAAGACTATCTTCAGTTTAAAGAGATGGGCTTCAGAAGGATTTACTTCTCGCCCGTGAGCTCATTCGATGAGAATATCAAACTCGACGAACACTCATTAAACAAAATCAGGGCGGGCCTAATAGATTTGGCGGATCAATATCTCAAACAGATTGATCAAGGGGAAAAGCCCTTGTTTAGAACATTGAAAACTGCAGTTGATTTGATTATGAGCAACAGGATCGCCTTTGTCGGATGCGGGGCTGGCAGGCGTTTTATTTCCGTGACTCCCGAAGGGGACGTATACCCCTGTCACAGGTTTGTCGGGATGATGCGATTCAAAATGGGCAACATCGTCACCGGAATTGACGAAACTAGGTATATTGAAAACTGGAGTCAGGGTGTCGAAAAAAGAAATGACTGTACGGACTGTTGGGCTCGGTCTTTCTGTGGTGGGGGCTGTAGCTGGGAGGCTGCAGACGAGCACGGCTACTTGCCCAAGAGTCTACACCCTGCATCATGTGAATATAGAAAAATGTGCTACGAGATGGCTTTTGACCTTATTTCCCGCCACTCATCTTCGCAGGAGAAAAATCAACGAGAAGCTACTGTATCGGAATAAGCGGTTCAGCGCATTGCTGTCACCATTGTGGAGGTGTTCGTTCTTCTGATTACCGTCTGCGAAGCTTATTGCTACGTTCGCCGAAACCATTCTAGAAATATGGTGAACTAGACATCTTGGTTTGTTATACACAATATTGAGGTTTTTCTGCACTCAAAGGGAGGTAGTCGTGAAGCATATTCATCCGATTAATCCAGGAAGTGGCGACGAGGCAGGCGTGAAGCCGATGTCTTTTGACTGCCTCTTGGGCATTACTGACATCTGTACTGTTTATGATAAAGCAGATGGCTGTGGTGCATACGATTACTGCGACTATGACATGGATGGCGGCAGCATCTGCGTTGTAGATCACTGTGGCATTGATCAAACGTAGTCTCTAATTGGATTAAGGTGAGGAGCTGTTATGAAGCATATCCATCCTGTTGGTTCAAATGAACATCCTCCCGTTGAGCCTTGTTGTCTTGGAGTTGATATATGCAATTTTTACGACATCGCCGAGTGCCCTGTTGCGGATTGGTGCTATGTCGATAAAGAATCAAGCTGTGTTTTGCCAGCAGATTGGTGCGATCCAGTTGACGAGTAGTTTTGTGGCTAGGAACTATTTGGTCCAATTCAGAATAAGATGGGAACAAATACCAAAATCTCGTGTCTGGGAGGAGTTATGCCATTATTGCAAGGTCTCGTTGGATTAGCCTTTATACTTGCGTTATATCTGGCACCTTTTTTAATTCTATTCTTCATTATCCGACTCTTTCTTCGGAGAAAATAGGAGTGTCACGCAAACATTAGCGTAGCTTTCTTCCAATATGAGCCGAGCATTGGCAAGTGGAATAAGAAGCCCGACCGTTCGCCACATGAAAGTGATCGGACGGGCTTCTCTATTTAACCCGGGCCGCCACCCATAGCGGCTTTCCAAGCGTATTCTCAGTGCAAAGCAATCGTCAGTTTAATCCTATGCGCTGATACCGCATTTCATTTGTTCGGCTCGAATTCTACGGCCTGGCAACCCTCGCACTCTCCGGCAAATGGATTGAACGCGAAGGCAGAGATGATGTGTGCGTGGACATCGAGGCTGCTGTAGGCAACATACTGGGACATGGACCCCCGCTGCGCGTGGTATGCGGCCCGGCATATTCATTGCCGTCCAACCCCGTGTAGTTGCAGCAAAGGGTGGAACCTCAATGCTCAGCCCATGTTGTCCGTGGGACACGAGAATCGTAAGTACACTTTGGTGCGATTCTCACGCTGATACTGAGCCACCTGGAATAAGATACGTCGCGACAACACTTCGCTTCACCTCTGTCTCGACAAGATGACGTAGACTAAAGTCTCCTTTAGTAAGAGAACGAGAACCATATCTGAAAGCGTTGCGATGGCGTGAAGGCACCGAGTCCGAACCGCCTGAATGCTACGTGCATCTGCATCGCCTTTTTGTTATCTCTGCCAGTTGAGTAGCACTACACTTGTCATCATTTACCCTGGTACATGCTGCCTAAATCCACTACCCCTTCTACCGCGCCGACCATCTCGTCATCGTGAGAGACAACGATGATCAGCTGGCTTTGCTTGTTGCGCTTAACATAGGCCGCAAGCTCGGCGCGGCTTACAGCGTCTAACCCAGTCGTGGGCTCGTCGAGTACCAAAACTGACGACTTGCGTGAAATCGCCGACCATAAGTACACTCGGCGCAGCTCACCGCCCGAAAGCGCGGAGCAACGTTTCCCGAGCAACTCCTTCACGCTGTTTTCCAGCGAAAGTAGGCCATCTACACCCCGGTGATAGGAAGAAAAGGGCGTGTCGAAATACTCTAACAGCTCTTTCACCGTTTCGTCCGGCGCGAAGCACGACTGTGGGCAGCACGATATCTCTCTCGCACGTATGTAATCCAAGTCGCATTCTTCGATTGGCACGCCGTTGTATTTTACTTTGCCTTTCGATGAGTATAGCCCGAGCATCAAGTAAAGAAGTGACGTCTTGCCTCTTCCGTTTTCCCCAACTATGCAATATGTACCAGGACCGGAAAACTTGAAAGAAAACCCGCCGAGGACCTCTCGGACAGATCCGTCTGGAAGGGCAACCGAGAATTCCAAATCAGATACCGAAATGTCATTTATTTCATCGAGTTTAGCTAAATCGGTCCGATTCCACCCCGATCTCTCCTTTTCTCTCGTCGCGATAGCCGTCCTATCCCATGATGCTTTGGCATCTTGATAGGATTTGAACAATGACATCATACTTTTCAAAGTCTTAAAGAGAACCGCGAAGTATGTACCGATGATAGTGTACTCGCCTATTGACATAGTTCCGTTAATGATTCGTACTCCGGAAACAACAAGTATCACCGCTTGAAACAACGCTGCGAAAAGACCATCGAGCGATGTCAGAGAATATGATAGCTTTCCGGAGCGCAAAACTTTGGGAAAATAGCTCTTAAACCCAGCGTCGAGCGCTTGTTCGCTCTTGCCGTACGAAGATGTCAGTTGAATGTTGAGAATCTGATTAAGCTGCGATGCAATTGCGGCGTAAAAGGCGCTGTCCGCCTCTTTCTTCTCATACGTGACCCTATACAAGAGTTTCCTCAACCCAGTAATTACACAGAAATACACGATGAGGAGAATGATGGAAAACACCGCGAGAGTTGAATCAATTGACCATATGATAAGCAATACGATGGGAATGGCTACAATGGACAGCGGCGCACTGATAAAATTCGCCAAAACGAAGGATGAGACCACGCTGGAGTCGGAAATAATCCGTTGCGTTGTATAGGCTGGATCGATGGTCCGACTCACCAAGTAATCGTCTCTTTCAAAACGCAAGACGGCCTCCCTGAGAAGATCAAAGGAAAGTCTCGTGGTTATGCGAATGGAAAGTGTTCCTGCAAAATAAGTAAAGAGGGTGGAGAAAACTCCTATTGACGCAACCAGGAGCGCGAAGAGTACGGCGTCTCTTTCGCTGCGGTTACCGAGAAGAAAATCTAAGAATTTCCCGTTCACGTATGGCATGGCATAGGAGAGAGCGGTTCCAATCACCGTGATAGCAATGAAGACGAAAGCCCCTTTTGCTCTGATGAACCTCGAGAGAACGCATCGAATCAAGGAAGGCCCCAATCTACCCGCCACAAAACATCAATCACTGATACCTTACACCTCAACACAACAGGAGCGAAGATTTGCCAATGAGACTGCTTTAAGATTGCCTTGGGCCAATACGATCTCAAGCTCTTCCTACAAGAGAGTCGGAATCGGACATCTCCTCCGACGAACCTGGCAATCGGGCGGTTGAAATATCTTTTTCAACCGCCCGATTGCCACAATAGATTTGAGCATCCGCCCACAAACGTCCGCGTTTTATACCCATCAAATCCTTTGCCTTTTGTCGTCTAGACTAGAAAAATCGCTCGAAATAACGCAACCGGCCTGCTCGCTTGAAGAAACCTAAGCCCGTAACGTAGATGTGCAAACTTCCGAAACGCCTTGCGCGGCATAGTGCGTATAAACTTCGTCAACCGCCTCAGAAATATCTGAGTATCGCGCCGGGTCAAAAGCATACGATGTCGCAGCTATATCCTGCACCCATTCGGAACGCGGATTAATTGAATAGCCACACAGCATCATCATACATGCATCTAGACCTGATTTCCCAAGTATCCGACGTATTGATGAGAGCATCGCGGGTCGCCCCTGCACCATCGTCGTCACCCCTATTAGCAGTATTTACCGTTTTTCTCTAAATGCGTATCGCCACCCTTAAGAATACGAAGTGTTTTATCCAGACCCGATTGTCCTCCATCTCAAACGAAGGGATAAGGAATCTCATCCGGAATCGGCAGTAACGGAGGATTCACAACGACAAGCGAAAAACATGAGTCATCTCTCAGAGGGGAGTAAAGGCTCCCCTCAAGCACCCTAGTTTCGTCATCCAAAGAGTTGATGGCAGTGTTTTTCTTACAAAGGTCGACAACAAAAGGGTTGATTTCTACAGATGTTACATCCATGCCACAGTTGGTAAGTATCAGGCCCTGTATTCTGGGGCCAGAACACAAATCGAGAGCCTTCCGTGCGCTCTGCGGTGTAAGGCGCCAATCTCAGCAAATCTGTCCCACAATACTGCGCTGAAGAACAAGACGGAACCCCTGAGCCAAACTCCCCTATACCTTATTAAGGCTAAGACAGGCAAGTTCACGCACCCGGCATATTCCAGAATAACATCCTATTGTTTTAGATGCTCTACAAGCATGAACAGCCGCGAATCGGAAAGATCTTCTAGTTTCGCCCCGACTGACCGCCAAGGGCCAAAATGGCCTCTCCATCCCCAGGCGACTGGCTCTGGCGCGCCGAGGAGTGTCCCCAAGTGCCGGCAGAAAAGAAACGTCCCCATCTGCCGGCTAGAGAGCACCGAAGAGGATGGCGTAGGTAGTGGATTCGCCGAGCTTGAGCTCGTCGCCGGGATTGAGTTGGGCGGAACGGCCGGGCTCGACCTGAATGCAGACGCGCGTGGCCCCGTTTACCACCACGGTTCCGTTGGTGGACGACAAGTCCTCGACGTGCCAGATATTTTGAGCATCGCACCAGATATGGGCATGGCGGGCCGAGACATCGTCGCCGACGTCGGTAATATCGCCCTCACCAGTGGCCAGCGCGCCAATCTCAACACCCTGCTCACTCGGCTGAATCCAGCGCGGGGCGCTCACGACAAAACTGTTTTGTACGCGCAGCAAGCCCAAGGGGTGCGCCGGGGCGGGTTCGCGTTCGCCCGCGGTCATCGACATGCCAAGCGAACGCGGCGTGGAGGTGCCTCCGCCACAGGTCGCGTGCGCGTAGTCGATGGCATAGTTCACCGAGGACCGCACATCCGCCGAACAACCGACGGCGACAAACAGCACCAGCACGGCCTCGGCGCGCTCGGCGGGCATGAGTTCCGCCGCCTGGGACAGGCGATCGAGCGCGTTGCGATAGAGATTCGTGTCCTGGTGGCACTCTTCGAGCGCGCGTACCATCAGTTCACCTGCAGGACCGCACACCATATTGATCACAGCCGTGGAGTCCATGGGATTGCGCTGGCGCAGGGCCAGTTGCGACATAATACGCGCAGCCGAGGTACCGTATTCGGCAAAGTAGCGCTGCTGAAGCGTGCCGACCGGCGCGCGAACGATAAAGCGGGAAACCCAAGAGCGATCGGCGGCTCGGCTCTGCGGGCTGCGGCCGTCGGCGAGCGGACGGGACGAAAGCACCAAGCCGCACAGCTCGATATGGCTCAGATGCGCCGCGCGCTTAAAGATGTCAAACATGGCCCCGCATGGGGTGAGCTCAACTTGAGATGCCATGACCTAGGCCTCCTTGGTCGTAGAAATAGAATCGGACGATACTTCGACAGGTCCGCCAAAAGTACGGGCAGCTGCGGCTCCACCGGCAAGCGGAGTCGCCATCTGGGCTTTTGTGCGTCGCGGTGCCGAAACGGGAAGTTCAAAGGCAAAGCCCATCGCAAGCAAAAACCACGTAAGCGTATAGGTTGCAACCAGAGCGGCAACAAGGCCGCCCATCACGGCGCGTTGGGAAAATACGCTACATGCAGCCACAACCAGCACCGGAACCTCGCAGGCAGAAAGCGCAAGCACACCCTGCAGGAAGCCCGAGCGCCGATTGCGCGCAAGTGCCCCCGCGGTAACGCCGGCTATGCCTGGCAGCGCCAACGCCAGTGCGGCAATAATACCCGGTAGCGACCCAGACCACACGAGCGATCCCAAAGTCGCCGTCACGCGGGCGCCCGACGCCAGCAGCGTGGCCGAGACCACGACCACAGCCCAAACCACGCTGCAAACGACCGCCGCACCGATCATCGTCGCGCGACGAACCGCGCGGCCAGACGCATCCATGGGGCACGGCGTGAGCGGCTCGCCGCGGAGCGAACGACCGACATTTTGCGCATAGTGGTCACAAAACGCCGAGAGCGCCGCCTCGACCGCCGCCGGCTCGGGACGATCTTTTTGATGGCTGGACAGACAGGCCATCACCACGTCGAACAGCTGGGCATCGACAAACGCCAGCGCATCGCGTAGCTCTTCGGAATCCGGCTCAAGCCCTAGCTGCTGGGCCTGCTCGGCCGCGGCGAGCGCCACATGGGCTCACGACGAAGCAGCTGAGTCAAATCACAACCGGGCGCATGGGCACCAATGGGATAGTCGGGCCGCGTGTCCATCTTGAGACGGTAGGGGCTCGCGATGTCGCGCGTCTTTTTGCGCGAACCCGAGGTGCCCGAAGTGCTCGGCGCGGCTTCGTATGGCACGACGCCGGCAATGAGCTCGTAAACCGTGCTTGCCGCGGCATAAACGTCAATCGCCGGCGACATACGCAAAGCGCGCAGGTCGGGAATATCGTCGGTGAGCATCTCGGGCGGGGCATAGGCAACCGTCGCGCGACGCAGCGTGGCATAACGCTCCGTAAACGACGCCTTGCCGCCGGTACCGGCCACGGCCGACGCAGGCTCGAGCGCCAGCGACGAGCCAAAGTCGATCAGGCACAGGTCAAAGGTGCCCTCGGCAAGCTGCCGGTCAAGCGGTAGACGCGCCGTACGCACCATAATATTAGCGGGCGAGATATCGCGATGGACAAAGCCCTCGCCCACCAGGCTCATACGGCAGAGCAGATCGAACAGGTCGCGACCCAGACGCGCCGCCACAAGCGGCGACAGGCGTCCGGCATCGTCCACGGCGAGTCGCGAACGCAAGCGGGCAAGTGTCTCGCCCTCGACCCATTCCATGACAATTGCAGGCACACCGTCGACCTCGCCCCAGCCATAGAGGCGGGGAAAGCCCTTAAGGCCCGAAAGGGCGCGATGGCATTCGTATTCCTCGCGAAACGCCGCCTTGAACTTGGCGACCAGCGCCTCGTGAGCGGCATCGTCATCAAACTCATCGCGCGTCGGCAAGATGAGCTGCTTGAGTGCCACTGCCTCGCCTTGGGCGTTGACGGCACGCGTCACGCGGCCGATACCGCCACGGCGCATGGTGGCATCGTCGGCAAACAGCATCGTAAAACGACGCAGATAGGTAGGCAGTTCGTCCTGACCGAGCGCAATGGCCGGCTCAAACCCGTCGACACGCGCCAGGCGCAGGCCGACCATGGGATCGCGACCGAGCGATTGTGGTGTGGTGGATGCAAGATCGGTCATCATAGGGCAAGCGCCGCCACGTTATTGTTGAAGTTACCGAGCGCGACGTCATCATCGCCGTAATGGCCGACCCATTGACATAGGTTGGTGTAACAGCCCCACAGATTGGCATACTGCTGATACCACCTTGACCGGGGCGAGAATGTCTGACGACCGAACTCGGCTCGAATGACAAACATCTCCCCGACCAGGCTGTCGCACGGCCTGGGATCTCCCGTAGAGTTATAGGTCGAGACCACGTCATTGGCACGAGAAACATAGCCGTCGAGCATGTTGTACTTGGTCACAAGCCAACTGTGAATGCTCTCTTCCTCAGCAGCGGAAAGGCCGCCGGAGTTTGCATCGTTGTCAGTGTTGCCGCCCGTCGAGCCGCCGTTTCCAGGCCCTCCGGTAGAGGAACCCGACCCAGAGCCGCCGCCCGAACTCGATGAATCCGAGCCGGAGCCAGAAGTATCCGAGCTACCGGGCTTTCCGGACTGCTGGGCGTCCTGCTCCTTTTGCTGCTCGACCTTATTCACCGTTGCCGCCACGCTATTGTTGGACAATCGATCGATGATCTTGGTGTTGGTGAGCACGATGGTTTTGCCATTGGCAAGCGTGACTTCGTTGTCCGGGGCCTCGGCGCCGTCCGCATCGTCGGTGCCAAACACAATATGCCCGACCACACTTGCCCAAGCATATCCAGTCGTGGTGCCCAGATCGCTTTTGACCTCATGCCCCACGCGCGGTTCGCGTGCGGCATGCGCCTGCATCATGGACGGCACGGTCATGCCATAGGCAGAAACGCCAGCTATGACCAGCACCAGCGAGCACGATAGCAGTGCGTACGCCCGCGGCGCCAAGCCCAGTCGGCGTCGTATGCGCACCGCGGCGCCGCGCTTTGTCTGAGTGCCACCGGGCCGCATGCGTTCTCCTCCAACAAAAACACGCCGCTCGGGAGCGGCGCATTCATTCGAATCCATATTTGAGTGTATCAGCGAACCAAAAAGGTTGCGCAACGAATGGACAAATTAAGGATGCGAGCGGAAGCGTCCATGCGATAAGCGGATACGAAGCATCTTTGTTGCACAACAAACTCACAGTCGCACGGGGAAATTATGACTACCCCGTGCGTCGCGAGGAAAACATACGGCAGGAGCAGGCTCGCCACCTAAATCGCGCGGCGGGCCTCGATGGCGCGGCCAAGCGTAAGCTCGTCGGCATACTCCAAGTCGCCGCCCACGGGAAGGCCGCTTGCCAGACGCGACACCTCGACGCCCAACGGCTTGATGGTACGGGCCAGATAGCTCGCCGTGGTCTCGCCCTCAATATTGGGGTTGGTGGCGATGATGACCTCGTGGATGTCCTCGTGGCCCAAGCGTGCCAGCAGCTCTCGAATGTGCAGCTGCTCGGGGCCAATCTTGTCCATGGGACTGATCACGCCGCCCAATACGTGGTAGAGGCCGTGGTAGCTGCCCGTGCGCTCGATCGCCTGGACATCGCGCGGCTCGCCCACCACGCAAATGCGAGTGGTATCGCGCATCGGGTCCTGGCAGATGGAGCACTCGTCGGCCGTGGCGTAGTTAAAGCAGCGGCTGCAAAAGTGGACCTCCTGCTTGACCTCCAGGATGGCCTCGGCCAGGCGGCGCGCCTCCTCGGCGTCGGCCTCCAACAGGTAATAGGCGATGCGCTGGGCCGACTTGGGACCAATGCCCGGCAGACGGCCCAGCTCATCGAGCAGTTTTTGCAGACTGTGGTTGGCACTCATATATATGCGTGTCTTAGAACGGCATGCCCGGGATGTTGAGGCCGCCGGTGATGGCGCCCATCTGCTTGTTGGCGAGCTCGTTGACGCCGCGGACGGCCTCGTTGACGGCAGCCATGATCATATCCTGCAGCATATCGACGTCCTCGGGATCGAGCGCATCGGGATCGATGGTGAGGTTGACGAGCTCCATCTCGCCGTTAACGGTCACCTTGACCATGCCGCCGCCGGCAGAGGCGTCGACGGTCTGGGACTTGAGGTTCTCCTGCGCGGCGGCAAGCTGCTCCTGCATCTTGCGAGCCTGCTTCATCATCTGCTGCATGTTCATACCGGCCATGATGGCTCCTTTACGTGCGGCCGCACGCCGAGCTGCAAGGGCAGCCGGAGCACGGCGGGACTTTCAAACTCAAAAATCGTACCACGGCGCGCGGCGAGAGAGCGGGGCGGACGTGTTACCTCAGTCGATATACATGTCCTCCAATACAAACCGCACTCAAAGATTATGCAAGGTCGAATTATGCAAGGTTGCATAATATCGCACACTCAATCTAGTAGAGCCGAATCCGGCATTTCATGTGCGCCACTAAATAGCTAAATGCCGAACCGCTGCTCGAGGCGGCGCACATGGCGGCAGGGTATAATTTGATTGCCATAGATAGTAATTTGGAGGTGCCCCATGAATGCCCCCAACGCGCTCCAAAACATCCGCTCAAAACACCCCGTTGCATATGTGGTTCTCTATCTCTTTGTCGGCTGGGCATTGCTGGTTGTCATCACCCATGCCATAGCTTTTGGAGCAGAACTGCTGATAGCCAGCTCGGACCAGCCCGTCGTCAAATGGGAGACGACCGATGAGTGCACCGACGGAACCCGAACCGTCTACTACAACAGCCCGTCCCTCTATCAAGAGTTCAAGGTCAAGATAAAGGACTTCAAGATTGTCGATGCCGAGCTAGGCGTTTATTTGGCAATCGGAGCAACCATTAACGCCGAGCAAGTCGAGTACACGGACAGCCATGCGACGTATCGTATCGACCTCAGCATCCTAGGCCGACCGTCACGCACCTGTCTGCTCAAATGCGACATACGCGGCACCACGCTACACATGTCCGAAATACAGATGCGCCCGGACAAGGGGTCCTCTTCTTGAGCAGTATACCCGCCTGCGCAGCTACTCCACCGGCTTGAAGATGGTGGCCTGGCCAAAGACGCTGCGGATGAGGGCCTTGGCCTCGTCCTCGGTCTGCGGGATGCTCGGGGCTGCGCCCTGATGGCCGAAGGGGCTGCCCGCGCCGGGGTTGGACTCCCAAGGGGCAGCGGGGGCGTCCTCCTCTTTGGGGGCAGCTGCAGCGGGCTTGGGCGCGGACGCCGCACCCGGAACGTCGAACGGGGGCAGATCGTCCCCGCCCGCATCGCCGGCAAAGCCGCCGACCATGGCGTCGTCGTAGGGCACCTGCTCGGATTCCCACGGAGCGGACTGCGCGGCAGGCTGAGCCTTGGGAGCGGCAGAGCGCTCGGGCGCACGGGGCGCGGGCTCGGTCGGGAGCTTGCCCGTGGCAGGAGCGCCGGCAGGGTTGTCGGAGCGCAGCCAGGGGGCCTTGGCCAGGTCGGATGACTTGGGCGCGGGCGCAGCAGCGGGCTTGGGCGCGGGAGCCGGAGCAGCCGGTTTGGGCGCCGCGGGCTTAGGCGCCGACGGGGTCGGTGCCATCACCGGCGTCGCTTGCCGCTGCGGAGCGCTGGCGTTCGAGAATACAGGGGCCGCCGAGGACACGGGTTGCGGGTCCGCAGATACCGCAGCCCGTGCAGATGGAGAATGCTCCTCATGTTGAGGAGCCGGCGTGTCACCTCCATCCAGGACGTAGTCGACGGTGCGACGACCGAAGACCGCGCAGACCGTCGGCAGGACCACCGATTGCGTGTCGGCGCGACCGAGCATCTTGATGGCAAAGGTCGAGCCCGCGGGGAACGAGACCGTGAGCTTGGAGCCGTCGTCGGCCGTGGCGCGGGCGTTGAGCAAAAGGCCTGCATAGGAAGCCTGACGAGCCTTGACGCGCTCGACGACCTCGGCCCATTTGCGCTGGAGCTCGCCGACGTCCTCGACCGCGGGGGTCTCGGCAGCACCGGCGGCGGCAACCTGGGCGGCAGTGTTGGGCTTGGACACCGGCACGGTCGATGCAGCAGGCGCGGGAGCCGGAGCCGCAACGGGTTGAGGTGCAGGCGTTACAGGTTTGGGCGCGGGAGCCGGAGCCGCGGACTTGGGCGCAGGCTGGGCAGCCGGAACAGCAGCGCCGCGGTCCCAAGGCATGCCACCCTGATGCGCAGACGTAGCAGTGGGGACGGCGGTCACCGCAGGAGTAGCAGCTCGGGCACCCGAGATCAGCGTCGGCTGCTGGACAGCGGGTGCGGATGCAGCAGGCGCACTCGCTTGAGCAGCAGCCACGCTCGCCGGAACGGCGACGTTGGCAACCATAGCCTCCAAGCGAGCCACGCGCTCAGCCAAAGCTTCAATCGTTAAATCGGCCTCGGGACGCGCCAGGCGGGTGCAGGCGATCTCGAGCACCAGGCGCACGTCGCTCGCACCCCTCATCTCCAAGGCGGCATCGTCGAGCACCGTCAGCACGCGAGCCAAACGATCGGCAGGATGCTCGCCAAAGGCAGCGGCCTCGGCAGCAAGCGCCTCGGCCTGCTCGGAGCCGCCCTCAAACAGCTCGGCGCGGGCGCCGGCAACGCAGGCCACGTACACGTCGCGCACGTGCGCCACCAGATCGCGCGTCAGCTCCAGCAGGTCATTGCCTTCCTCGACCTGCGCGCGAATGAGCCCATAGAGCTCGGCAATATCGCGCTCGGCGATGGCGCGAGCAAACTCGCCCAGAATCTGGTCCGAAACTTCGCCCAAAAGCGAGCGGGCATCGTCCGCATGCACGGTGCCGTTGCCGAAGACGCTCAGCTGCTCCAGCGTGGAGAGCGCGTCGCGCATACCGCCCTTGGCGTGGCGCGCCACGATGGCAAGCGCCTCGTCGTCGTAGTCGAAGCCCTCCTGCTCGCACACGTATGCCAGGCGGCGCTCGATATCCTCGTTACCGATGCGGTGGAAATCGAAGCGCTGGCAGCGCGAGAGGATTGTCTCCAGAATCTTTTGCGGGTCGGTGGTGCACAGCACAAAGATCACGTGCGCCGGTGGCTCCTCGAGCGTCTTGAGCAGCGCGTTAAACGCCGCCGTCGTGAGCATGTGGACCTCGTCGATGATATAGATCTTGTACTTGCCACGCACCGGGGCAAAGTTGACGGAGTTGATGATCTCCTCGCGCACATTGTCCACGCCGGTGCGGCTTGCGGCATCGAGCTCGTAGACATCGGGGTGGTTGCCTTCGGCGATGAGCTCGCACTCCTCGCAAGTGCCATCGGGCATGCAGCCGCTCGCACCCTCGGCGCGCGCCGCCTCGGCATTGCGGCACAGCAGCGCCTTGGCCAGAATGCGCGCCATGGTGGTCTTGCCCGTGCCGCGCGGACCGCAGAACAGGTAGGCGTGGGACAGGCGCCCCTCGGTAATGGCGTGCTCGAGCGTCGAGACGATATGCTGCTGGCCCACCACGGAGTCGAAGGTGAGCGGGCGATACTTTCGGTACAACGATTCCATGGGTGCTCCCCCGGGTATACTGAGTCTTGTTGCCGCGGCGGCCATGCGGTCGCACGGCATACCGCACTCATAATAACCCGTACGGCGAGCCCACCGCGATAGGAGTCCAAAGAGTATGGCAGACGCAGAGAGCAACCTCGTTCCCTCCGAAGCAGCCGACCAGGTCGAGGTCGCGCTCGAGAAGCAGGCGGCAGCCGACGACGGCATCCTGTACCTCAACGAGTACCAGTACGAAAACGATCTGGTCACCGACTTCGCCCGCCTGGTCGCCTCGCCCAGGCGTCGCGGCTCGCTGTATGTCGCCGCGGTAATTGCCGCGCTGCTCGGCATTGGCATGCTGGTTGCCGGCGGCAACTGGATCAAGTTCGGCGTTGTCTTGATCGTATTCGGCGCCTTTTTGGCATGGTGGAGCAAAAACCTGCACCACACGCTCGCCCGCGACTTTATCGATGCCGTCGAGGCCGACGAGTCCATGGGCGGACGCTACCGCCGCGTCGCCGCCAACGAGGACGGCCTGATGGTTTGGGGCAAGAGCGGCAAGTCACAGTTCTTCCCGTTTGAAAAGCTCGACCACGTGCTCGACGGCGAGCGCATCTTTGTGGCCATGTTCGCCGACCAGGGCGTGACGATCCCTAAGGACACCTTTGTCCGCGGCGATGCCGAGCAGTTCGGTCCCTTCCTTAAGGCGCGCATCAACAAAAAACTCCGCATCGAGACCAAGAAGAAGAAAATGAAGGCCGAGAAGGCCGCCGCCGAGGCCAAGCAGGGCGACAAGCCCCAGGAGACCAAGCGCAAGCAGAAGAAGAACAAGAAGAAGCGCTAAGGCCAAGCCAGACAGGCAGCCTCGCATCCCGCTATCCTCCCCATGCACCCGAGCGTGCTACACTAGCAGCATCTATGCCACCGCGAACGGCTCGGCCCCGCGCCCGCCGCTCGCAAACGAACTTTAAACGCACGAGGGTTGGCCATGCCGCTTTTCTCGCAACATACCGCCCGGTTCTCGCCGGACGTTCCCTTGGAGGGCACTAGCTCTCGCGAGCTGCTCAAGCGGTACCAGCCGCTCGAGACGCTTGCGACCGGCGGTTTTGGCTCCATCGAGATCTGCCGCGACACGCACCTGCGCCGTCGCGTGGCCATTAAGCGCATCCCCCTTATCAACGGCGCTGGCATGCCCGCCAGCGACATCATGGATGTCCTGCGCGAGGCGCACACTGCCGCTATGCTTCAACATCCCAACATCGTGCAGGTCATCGACTTTACGCACGACACAGCCTATGCCTACCTGGTTATGGAATATGTCGATGGCATGTCGCTGGCCGAGTTTTTGCATCGCGTGGACGGCCACTCACTTACCTTTGACGAGGCCGCGGCCATTGCCGACGCCCTGGGCCAGGCGCTCACCTTCGCCCATAGTAATGGCGTACTCCACCTGGACATTAAGCCCGCCAACGTGCTCATTGACCACTCGGGCAATGTAAAGCTCACCGACTTTGGCATGGCGCGACTGTCGTCCGCCGGTGGCTTTGGCGGCTCGCGCGGCGGCACCATCGGCTACATGCCGCCCGAGCAGCTCGATATCGAGACCGGCACGGTCGACGAGCGCGCCGATGTCTTTGCCCTCGCCTGTGTGATCTACGAGGGCCTGTGCGGCAGCGCTCCCTTTATGGCGGCCACGCCCGCCGACTCGCTCGACCGCATCATCGGCGGCGCCACCTATCCCAGCGAGCTGATACCACACTTCCCCCCGGGAGCCGAGGCCGCGCTCATGAGCGCGCTCTCCCCCATGCCGCAGGACCGCCCCAGCAGCATCGAGGCATTTTGCGACCAGCTCCTTGCCGGTCTGGGCAGCGTACGCGAGGGCCGTCGCAGCCTGGAACAAATGGTTGGCGAGCTTTCGGATGACGAGCAGGAGCTCGACGATATCGAGCCGTCGCACTACGAGGACGACGCCATCGAGGTCGACCCCGCACTCGGCTGGGCGGGCACGCGCTGGAGCCATGCGCGCGACTACACCATGCGCGCTATCTCGGCGCTAGCGTGCGGCACCTTTAGCTTTTTGCTGATGCAAACGGCCGGAGTCGCGGCGCTTCCCGGCCTGGTCATTGCGGCTATCGCGATCGGAGCGGCGGCTGGCCTGGCCCCCCAGATTGGCTCGGCCATCTCGGCCGTGGGCTTTTTGGTGCTCATGGCCAACGCCACCATGCAGGCGCAGGGCATCCTGTCGATGCTGCCGGTCGCGGTCATTTTTGCCGCTGCCATGTCCGGTTGGTGGATTGCTTGGGGACGCACCGAGGCGGCTGCGAGCGCGACGCTCACCTGCGCGCTTGCGCTGGGTTGCCTAACCGGCGACGCCCTCCTTGCCGCCGGAGCCGCCACGAGCATCGCGGCGTTTTGGCTCGGCCCGGCAAGCGCAGCGGCGGCCACGGGCATGGGCGCACTCTTTGCCCGCCTTGCCGCAGCGGCTCTCTCTGCGGGAGGCGTACTGGGGCTTAGCAATGTCGTCGCAGCGCTGGGAGACGCGCTCCTTCTCGCTGCAATCGTGCTGGTTGCAGCAATAGCCGCGGCAACATCGCTGCTGCTCAATGCTCATGCCAAGCGCGCCGAGCAGGGATCGAACCTTGCCGCCATCGTCGCAATTGCCGTCGCCGGCATCGGCTCGGCCGTATCGTTTTGTCTTGCACACCATATGGAAATTGCCAGCCTTGCGGGCCCGGTCGTCGCCAAGGCGGCGGTTACGGGAATCCTATCCTCTATAATCGTCGGGATATGCCTTTATTTGCTCGGATACCAAAGAACCTATACGGAGAGTGATCTTTCGTGAACTTCCTGAACATCTTCGAGGACCACGTGGCCGGCATCTTCGGTGCCACCCGTGCCCCGTTCTCCTTTAAGAAGCTTGCCAAGCAGGCCGCTCGCGACATGGAGGATCAGACTCTGGTGATCAACGGCGTCAACACCGCGCCGGCGCTCTATACCATCCTGATTGCCGCCGACGACGATCCCATGCTCGCCCCGTTCTATCCCGAGCTTTCGCGCGAGGTCCGCGAGTTTGTGAAAGCGCAGGCCGAAAAGCGCCGCTACGTCTTTGTCGGCGAGCCCCTCGTTCGCTTTATGATCGACCCGCAGCTGCGCGGCGGCAAGTTCTCGGTCTTTGCCGAGAACGTCGATGCCCCCACGCTCGGTCGCCTGTACGAGGAAGAGCGCGCCTACCAAAACGGCCTGGGCCAGAACAACTCAGCCGCGAGCCGTGCCGCCAGCGCCCCGCGCGCCGGCCAGCAGCAGTTTGCCGCCCCGCAGCAACACCCCGCTGCTATGCCGCAGCAGCAGCCGGCACCTCGTGCTGCCACTCCCGACCCGCTTGCCGTGGCCGACCCCTTTGCGCCCAATATGCCCGATCCCGCCGCCGCACCCATCCCCGTGCCCCAAACCGTCTCGCGCGACGCGCTTGCCGGCATGGGCGGAGCCGCCGCGACCGGCGCCGCCGCTGGCCTTGGCGCCGCAGCCAGCATCGCCTCCAACATAGCAAGCTCTCGCGCCCCGCAGCGTCCGCTCGCCCAGCTCGTCGACGTCGTGAGCGGCGAGAGCCACGCCATCACCTCCGCACAGGTGACCATCGGTCGCGAGCGCTCGGTTTCCGACATCGCCCTGCGCGACCCCAACGTGTCGCGCCGTCATGCCCAGCTCACCTTTACCGGCTCGGACTGGTCGATCGAGGACCTCAACTCCACCAACGGCACGCTCGTCAACAACCGTCGCATCACGCGCTGCCCGCTGCGCAACGGCGACCTGCTGACGTTTGGCCTGAGCACGTTCGAATTTAGGGGATAGTCGCTTATGAACATCGATATCGTCCTGTTTGCAGGCCGCATCGTCCTGGTCGTCCTGCTTTATATCTTCCTGTTTGCCGTCATGAAGACCGGCGTGGGGCTCGTCCGCGGCCAGCGCCGCGACTCGGCCATCTGGACGATCGATGTGGACAAGGGCCCGCGCGGCATCCGCGGCATCCACGTGGATATGCTCGGCCCCGTCATCGTCGGCCGTTCGCCGTCGTCGGACATCTGCATCAACGAACCGTTTGTCTCGGCCTCGCATGCGCGTTTTTCGCTGCAGGGTCCGGCACTTATTATCGAGGACCTCAACTCGCTTAACGGCACGCTCGTCAACGGCCGCCAGCTGGTGGAACCCGCAACGCTGCGCGAGGGCGACGAAGTCCAGATTGGCGACGTGGTCATGAAGGTGAACCGTCGATGATCGACGAGGAGAACAAGTCCGCAACCATGCCAGAGACGTCGGCCGCCCCCGCGACCGCGCCGGTTCATGCCGCCCCGGCGGGCCATGCGCCCGTGGAGCCCGAGGACACTGTGTTCTCCCTGCCTCTTTCGCATGTAACGCAAGAATATCCGACGCTGACCGACGACGAGGATACCGAGGACAACGCTGACGGCGGTAACACCCCCATCGGCGTGCACGCCGCTACCGAGCAGCCCGCGGTCCCGCAAGACATGCCCGCGCCGGCTCACTTTGCCGAACCCGTCGCCACGGCGATTACCGAGAGCTCCGCGGTATTTGCGGCTCCCGAGCCCGCGGCACCGGTGTTTCCCGTAGCGCCGGCACCCGCCGCAGCACCCGAGTCCGCATCTGCACCGGAACCCGCGGCGGCGCCCGAAGCCATGCAGTCTGTAACCGAAGACGTACCCGCAGCAACGACGGAGGATGTCTCCCAATCCCACGGCACGCCCGCGCCCGCGCACTTCGCGACGCCCGAGTCTGCAGCCGTCGCCCCGCAAGACGACGAGCCTGTCGACCGTACAACCGAAGAGCCCGCCACGCCCAACGTCAACGACCCGAGCAACGATGCCGACACCGTCTCGCCCGGCGATACGGCCGAGATTGACGTTGCCGCCGTGGAGGCCAAGCTTAAGGACCCCGGCTCGACCATGAGTTTTGAGCCGCTGACCGACGAGCGCGTCGAGACTGACTCGACCTACGACGCCGGCACGACCACGCAGCTCATGTGGGGCGCCCGCTCCGATGTTGGCTGTGTGCGCCCGCATAACGAAGACTCCTATCTGGTGCAATCGCCGCTCTTTTGCGTATGCGACGGCATGGGCGGCCACGCCGCCGGTGAGGTAGCCTCCTCCATCGCCGTCGAGACCATTGCCAAGACAGCGCCGCAGGCAGCCGACGCCGCACGACTGGCGGCCGCCGTCGAAGCTGCAAACGCCGCGGTCATCGAGGCTGCGCTCAACGGGCTTGGCAAGCCTGGCATGGGCTGCACGGCAACCTGCGCCTATATCGAAAACGACATGCTCGCTATCGCCCACGTGGGCGACTCGCGCGCCTATCTGCTCCACGAGGGCACGCTCATCCGCGTGACCCGCGACCACTCCTATGTGGAGGAGCTCGTGGACGCCGGCGAGATTACGGCAGACGAGGCTCGCGTCCACCCCAACCGCTCGGTCATCACCCGCGCGCTGGGCTCGGATCCCGCAATGTATGCCGACCACTTCACTCTGCATATCGAGGAAGGCGACCGCCTGATCCTGTGCTCCGACGGCCTTTCGAGCATGATTCCCGATAGTGATATCGAGAACATCGCCACTCAGTCCTCAACCGCGCAGATTTGCGTCGACAACCTTGTTGACGCGGCACTGGTCGCCGGCGGGCATGACAACGTCACCGTGCTTGTCGTTGACCTGGTCGACGATGGCGTCATGCGCGAGGCAAAGCGCGTCCGCCGCCGCAACATCACCATTGCCACCGTACTGGGCATCGCTTTTGTGCTGGCGGCAGCCATCTGGGCCTACGCAGGCATCACCGGCTCGTACTACCTGGGCACCTACAAGGACACCGTCGCGGTCTACCGGGGCATTCCCGGCAAGCCGCTCGGCCTTAAGCTGCACTGGCTCGACAGCACGACCACCATCAAACTGTCCGACCTGCCCGAAGACACACAAAATCGCCTTAAGGCAGGTATTCAGCAGACGAGCATCGACGACGCACAGGACACCATCTCCAAGTACCGCCATCAGATCGACGAGGAGCAGACCCGTCAGGTGATCGACGCGCAAACGATCCGTAATAACACCGACCAGGGTTCGACCTCCGAATCGGATTCCGAGAATACCGCCGAACAGTCCGCCGAGGCCGAAGCCTCCGATAAGAATTAGAAAGGGAGTGCCGCTTATGAGTCGCCGTAATACCGAACTGCTCTTACTCATCGCCTCGGCGTTCCCCGTCATCCTGCTGTATGCGATGTACGTGCTCACCGCAGGCGCCGCCATCTCGTTTGAGACACTTGCCGTTCCGATCGGTCTCTTTGCCGCCTTCGCCGCGGCGCATATCGCCGTGCGCATTCTGGCACCCGGCGCCGACCCGGCCATCCTGCCCATCGTCTTTGTTCTTTCGGGCATTGGCATCACGTTTGTGACGCGCTTGGCGCCCACGCTCGCCATCTCGCAGCTCGTCATCCTGTTTATCTCGGTGGCGTTGATGGTAGGTACGCTTGCGCTGGTCAAAAACCTCGACGTGGTCATGCGCTACAAGTACACCTTTGGCATCGTCGGCATCATCTTGCTGATGCTGCCCATCTTTATCGGCACCACGATCTCGGGCTCTAAACTGTGGATTCGCATCGCCGGCTTTACCATTCAGCCCGGCGAGTTCGCCAAGGTCTTTATCGTGCTGTTCCTAGCCGGTTACCTGGCCGAGAACCGCGAACTGCTCTCTATCTCCAACCGCAAGATCTTGGGTCTTAAGATTCCGCGTCTGCGTCTGCTGCTGCCGCTGTTCGCAGTCTGGGGCGTATGCCTGCTCGTCGTTGTCTTCGAACGTGACCTGGGCTCGGCCTTGCTGTTCTACACCATCTTCTTGCTGATGCTCTACGTTGCCACGGGTCGCTTCTCGTATGTCATCATCGGCCTTGTGCTCTTGGCCGTGGGGGCCGTGGGCGCTTACAAGTTCCTGTCGCACGTCCAGGTTCGTTTCCAGATCTGGGCCGATCCCTTTAAGGATGCACAGGGCCAGGGCTACCAGATTGTCCAGTCCCTCTTCTCGCTGGCCGACGGCGGCCTTGTTGGCGTCGGCATTGGCAACGGCATGGCCAACAACATCCCCGTCGTCGAGTCCGACTTTATCTTCTCGGCTATCGGCGAGGAGATGGGCCTTTTGGGCTGTGGCGCCGTTCTTATCCTGTTTATGCTCTTTGCCGTACGTGGCCTGACCACGGCAGCCCGTGCCAAGTCCGACCTTGCCGCCTTTAGCGCCACCGGTCTTACGGCCGCTATCAGCTTCCAAGCGTTCTTGATCGTTGGCGGCGTTACCCGCCTGATCCCGCTGACCGGCGTCACCCTGCCCTTTATGAGCCAGGGTGGCTCCTCGCTGCTGGCAAGCTTTATCATCGTCGCGCTGCTGCTGCGCGCCGGTGACGAGGCAACCGGTCGCGAGGCCGAGCTCACCGGCACCGGCACCATGGCCGCCATCACCGACGACCAGGTCGCCTCGGCGTCCTCCCCGGCCGGCACGCGCTTCGCCACTTCGTCTTCGTATGCCCGCGGCAGCCACTCCGCCGGCTCGCGCATGCGTCGTCGCCTGCTCGACACGCCCGAATCCGGTGTGCTCGGCCGCGTGGCGCTCGCCAATCGACTGACCCGCGCCGTGCTCGCCTTTACGGCACTATTCGCCATCCTTATCGGCAACCTCACCTATGTCCAGGTCATCAAGGCCAAGGACTATCAGGACATGCCGACCAACAACCACACCATCGCCCGCTCCAAGTACATCCAACGCGGCTCCATCATCACGTCCGACGGCGTGACGCTGGCCGAGTCGCTGCAACAGGAAGACGGCACCTACGCCCGCTCCTACCCCAATGGAAACATGGCCGCTCACGTGGTGGGCTATGTAAGCCAGCAGTACGGCACCGCTGGTGTCGAGAGCGTCATGAACGAAACGCTCACCGGCTCCAAGGATTACTCCAGCTGGGACAACGCCCTCGCGTCGCTCGCGGGCCAAAACCAACCGGGCAACACCGCCAAGCTCACCATCGACTCGCGCATCCAGACGGCTGCCGAGCAGGCACTCAAGGGCTTTAAGGGTGCCGTGGTGGTTATGGATCCGCGCACCGGCGCGGTCCTCGCATGCGCAAGCTCGCCCACCTATGACAACACCAACATCGATGCCCTGATGCAGTCGGGCGGTGGCGAGGACGGCTCCATGTACGACCGCGCCATGGACGCTCTCTATACCCCGGGCTCGACCTTTAAGGTCGTCACACTCTCCGCGGCGCTCGAAACCGGCACCGCCAGCCTTACCAGCACGTACCAGGCGCCCGGCTCCATGGATATCGGCAACGCGCCGGTCACCAATTACGCCAACGAGAGCTACGGTACCATCAGCCTGCAACAGGCCTTTGCCGTGTCGTCCAACGTCGTCTTTGGCCAGGTGGCCAACGAGATCGGCGCCAGCTCGCTCGTCCAGTTTGCCAACGCCTTTGGTTACGGCCAAAAGCTCGGTCAGGACCTGACCACCGCGGCCTCCATCATGGCCGACCCCTCGCTCATGACCGAGTGGGAGACCGCCTGGGCAGGCGCCGGCCAGCCTGTCGGCATGGACCACACGCCAGGTCCGCAGACCACCGTCATGCAAAACTGCGTGATAGCTGCGGCCATCGCCAACAGCGGCGTGGTCATGGACCCGTTCTTCGTGGCCCAGGTGCTCGCCCCCGACGGAACCGTGGTCAAGACCACGCAATCCCGCTCGCTCGGCCAGGCCGTCAGCGCCACCACGGCCGATCAGGTCAAGCAGGCCATGCTCGCGGTTGTCCAGTCCGGCACCGGCACCGATGCCCAGATTCCGGGCGTCAAGGTCGCCGGCAAGACTGGATCGGCCGAGACCGGCGGTACCAACGTCAACTCGATGTTCGTCGGCTTCGCACCTTACGATTCACCCACGGTCGCCATCTCGGTGGCCTTGGAGGATTACGACAAACACGACGTCAAGGCAGCCAAGATCGCCGGCATCGTCCTGACCGCGGCACTTGCCGCCCAAGGAGCGTGATGCCTGTGATCGAAGCGGATACTTGGGGCGCGCCGCGGCCGATGAGCTAGCGGCAAGGCGCCACGCGGCCCCAGCGGCCATAGATTTGGTACTACACACATCGTTGAGCGAATAAGTTAGTTAGGAGCAGGAATGGAACAGAGGGTCCTCGGGGGAAGATACCTCCTCAAGGATAAGGTGGGAACGGGCGGCATGGCGACCGTCTTCCGTGCGCAAGATCAGGTCCTCGACCGCACGGTTGCCGTCAAGATCATGCTGCCGCAGTATGCCGGCGACGCCACCTTCGCCGCCCGCTTTAAGCAGGAGGCCCAGGCAGCAGCAGGTCTCTCCTCCCCCTATATCGTGGGCGTCTACGATTGGGGCAAGGATGGCGATACCTACTACATCGTCATGGAGTACCTGCGCGGTACCGACCTTAAGAGTGGCATCAAGAGCCACGGCGCCCTCGATCCAAAGAAGGTCGCACAGATCGGCTCGCAGATCAGCTCCGCGCTTTCGGTCGCCCACAAGCACGAGATCATCCACCGCGACATTAAGCCGCAAAACATCATGGTGCTGCCCGACGGCAACATCAAGGTCATGGACTTTGGCATCGCGCGCGCAAAGAACAGCCACCTCACGCAGGACAACAATGTACTGGGCACCGCCCACTACGTAAGCCCCGAGCAAACGCGCGGCCAGGACCTCGGTCCCACTTCGGATATCTACTCCCTGGGCGTCGTGATGTACGAGTGCGCCACCGGTCGCGTCCCCTTTGACGGCGACGACGCCATCTCGGTTGCGCTCAAGCAGGTAAACGAACTGCCGGTTCCGCCGAGCCAAGTCAACTCCGGCGTCGATGCCGATCTGGAGCGCATCATCCTCAAGTGCATGGAAAAGGACCCGTCGAACCGCTTCCAGACGGCAGACGAGCTGCGCCAGGTGCTCAACAACTACCTGTCCGGTCGCGCCGTCAACGTCTCCGAGCCCACGCGCATCATCGGTGCCGCGGGCGACCTGGGCGCCACCAAGACCCGTGAGCTGTCTGACTCCACGCGCGCTATGGTTCGCCCCGTATCGGGCGTAAGCGGACAGACCAACCCCCGCAGCGCCGTCTCGGGTTCCACCGGTTCCTACGAGGTCGATCAGCCCAAGTCCAACAAGAACAAGATTATCGCCGCCGTAGTCGCCGCAATCGCCGTGGTTGGCGTTGTGGTGGCCTTCGCCACCGGGCTCTTTGGGGGCGAGCAGGTTACGGTGCCCGATGTGCTTAACAAGAACCAGCAGACCGCTATCGAGCTGATCAAGGAGGCCGGCCTTGAGGTCGGAACTGTCGACCAGAGCTATAACGACGATGTCGACGAGGGCAAGGTTGCCGAGCAGACCCCCAACGGCAACACTAAGAAGCCCAAGGGCTCCAAGGTTAACCTGGTGATCTCCAAGGGCCCCAAGCCCTCCGAGAAAGTTGAGGTTCCGCAGCTCGTCGGCCTAACCAAGGACCAGGCCGAGGCCGCGCTGGCAAGCGTGGGCCTGAAGGGCAACGCAACCGAGGAGGCCAACGAGGCCGACGAAGGCCAGGTCTTTGAGCAGGGCACTGATGCCGGCAAGGAAGTCGAGAAGGGCACGACCATCTCGTATAAGGTCTCCAGCGGTCCTGACACCACCTCCGTCCCCGATCTGACCGACATGACCGAGGCACAGGCACGCAACGCTCTCGACATGGCCGGTTTTGGCGTCAACGTGAGCTACCAGGAGAACGATTCCGTCACCGAGGGCACCGTCATTAGCTGGAACCCCAGCGGCAAGCAGAAGCCCGGCGCCACGATCACCGTCGTCATCGCCAAGAAGTCCGGCAAGGCCAGCGTTCCGGGCAACCTGTACGGCAAGAGCATCTCCGCCGCCGTCACCGCGCTCAACAATGCCGGCTTCTACAACATCGCGTTCTGCGACCAGAACGGCAACCCCGTGAGCGGCAACGAAAACGCCACCGTCACGGGCGTCTCCCCCACCGGCAAGCAGTCCACCGACAGCACGATCACGTTGACGGTTTCGCTTTCTGGCTCCGATTCGGGCGACGATTCCGGCACGACTAACTAGTCGAGGACCCATCACCCGCAGCGGCTAGGGCCGCAAACATATTCGCTCAACGGCGCCCGCTTGCTCCCCCGCAAGCGGGCGCTTTATTTATCGACAGACCATGACCCCTTAGCAACGCAAAGAGGCCCGCAAAAGCGAGCCTCCCAGGTGACAACAGAATATGTAATGCAGTAATTACTGGCCGCAGAACTTCACCATGATCTCGACCATGGACTCTTGCCTATGGACAAAATGTCCATAGGCAAGGAGATGAAAGAGTAAGGACAACGCCCTCTAAAAGAAGGCCGTATATGAAGATTGCATATCCCTTTTGCCTTCATATACTCAAGAAGCACCCCTCGAAGCGCTCCTGAGAGGCCCCCTTGGATGCAACCCAGGGGATCCAGATTCTGGTAGACATCGGCGCAGCAAAATCCTGCCGCGCAGGCACGAACGGACATCTTGACTCCTAACGCAATGCGGGGCGCCCCAAGACACCCCGCCACGACAAAAAACTAGTTCTCGTAGACCAGCGGGTGGCCCCAACTGCCCTCGATCTTGCAGGTCTCCGCCGCAAAACCGGCAGCGAAGTCCAAGCTCTCGCGAATCGCGGCCTCGCCGCACTCGCCGGCCTTCTTCTTGGAAAGATAGGTGACCAAAAACGCCGTCAGCAGTGAATCGCCGGCCGCCATAGCGTCTTTGAGCTCCTCGGGCGCCACGGGCTTGATGCCCTGCTCGTAGAAGTTTTCGCCGTCATAGGCGACGGAGCCCTTGCTCCCGCGCGATGCGCATACGATTTGAGGGCCAAGGGCCTTCACCCACTCGAGCTTCGCCTTGATATCCTCCAGGGAAGCGTCGCCCATGGACATAAAGGCGTACGTCACAAATGGCGCAATCTGCCCGAAGTACTCGTCGGTGGAGTCATCGGAGAAGTCGAAGCTGATAGGCACGCCGGCAGCCTTGATCTTGGGGAGCTCGCGCTCGGTGAAGCAGTAGTTGCCGCTGTGCACCAAATCGAAGCCGCTGACGTACTCGGCGGCGAAGCGGTCTATCACGTAGCGCATGTCGCCACGTATACCGCCTTCATTGGAGCCCAGGAAGATACGGTCCCCGGTCTCGTCAACGGTCACGCGAGCGGCGCCGTTGACGCCCAGGACCTGCTGGCAGCGAAGAAGCTCGACGCCCTCGTCCTCGAGCGATGCTATAACGTGCTCGGCCTCCTCATCTGATCCGAAGATTCCCATGTAGGCGCTGCGATCGACGCCGAGCTTCTTGGCGAAGACGGCGAAGTTAACTGCATTGCCGCCGGGATACATGGTCTTGATGTGCTCGTACTTATCGACAACGTTGTCTCCAAAGCCAAGCACGCTTATAGGATAGGCTGCCATGGTTATCTCCATTCAGGTAAACCGCCGTGGTTACGGCGAGCAGACGGGGCGCGAGGGATTCGCACGTCTCAACGCGCCTCGCGCCCCGTTTTAAAATCGCTAGTACTTCTCGATGCCCATGTAACGACGCACGTCCGGGTGATGGTCGAACACCTTGCCGCGAGCGGAGCGCAGCTCACAGTTCATCGCGTAGAACAGGATTGGATCAAGGAACGCGCGAACGCTCGCCGGTACTTGGTCCATGCCGTACTCCATGGCGTCGAGCACCATAAGAGTGTCGGTATGGGTCTCGAGGAATGCGAGGGCGCGCTCATCCATGGCTCGGCACTCACTAGAAGACATCTGCAGGAAGTAGAAGACTCCGGGCTCGGTCACCTCGAAGGGGCCGTGGAAGTACTCGCCGGAGTGGATATAGGCGCAGCTCTGCCACTGCATCTCCATAAGCGAGCAGATAGCGAAGCCATAGGCCTGGCTAAACACGGGACCGGACCCCAAGATATACAGGAACTTGTGGTCCTGGCACAGGGCGGCAAAACGGTCGCAGAGTTCGGCGTTGACCTTCTCGCGAGCTGCAGGCAGGATCTGGTCCATCTTGGCGATGCCTTCGTACATGTCGGCAAGGTCGGCATAACCTTCCTGCTGATCCAGGAGCTCGGAAGCGAGAGCCAAAGAGATGCCGGCGGGCACCTCCGCCTGCGGAACTCCCTCGCCCCACGGATATACCCAGCACGTCCACTCACCGTTATCGATGCCGGAACCCGCGTTGTCCGTCTGCACGATAACGGTCGCGCCCGCCGCCTTGGCGATCGAGCACGCATCGATTACCTCGGGGGTGTTGCCGGAGTGGCTGCAAGCGATGACAAGGGACTTTTCGCCCAGGCGCTTGGGACGCATGATATCGAACTCGCGGGCGGTATACGCCTCGCTGGCAAACGTAGTCGCCTCGCGCTTGAGCAGCTCGTGGGCGGGCAGCAGGTCGATGAGGGAGCCGCCGCAGGCAACCCAGAAGACGCTATCGAAACCGCCCTTTTCAGCGATTGCGTCGGCGATAAGATCATGTGCGTTCATTGTTATTCTTCCTTTCGATACGGCGGACGAATCCGCCAACGTTTACTGCGAGTCTTCTCGTCAAGCGTGTTGACTTCCCCACGCGAATGGGAGCTACGCGCTAGTCGACAAAATACCTCTCGAAGGCGTCCATGTTGTGCCGGTCCGCTGCTGCGGGATCATCGAAATACCTTCCATCGGTGATCTCCTGACCAAGATAGCCCTCGAACCCATGCGCGTTGAGGACGCGTACGAAATCGTCCATACTGTGCTTTCCATCGCCCCAAACCAGATGGCCATATGGGTCGCCATCAATGAAGCGCATGTTCCTTATGGCACCATCGCCAAACTCGGCAAACCACTCTTCAAGGCTCTCGCCGGCGACTCCCATAGCGGTAGTGTCCACCATTGGAGTAAGGTGCGGGCTGGCTACTTGGTCAAGCATGCGCCTGGCGTCCGCGAGTGTAACCACCAAGTTGCTCTCTTCCGGCCTCAGGCTCTCCATGCAGAGGGTCACGCCGTGCTCGCCGGCATAGTCCGCAAGAATCGCCAAGTGCTCGGCAGAGCGCTTCCAAGCCTCCTCGCGGTCCTCGTCCCAATCGCCCCAACCGGAGTTGATGGACATATACGGGGCGCCGAGCACCTCGGCGAGCTCGATGCCGTGCTTAAAGTAAGCGAGGCTCCGCTGCGCGTGGAGGGGCTTTCTGGCAGCGTACTGCCACGGATACACTACGTTCTCCGGACACAGGGAGCTCACGGAGAGTCCGCGGGACTCGATCTTGCGGCGAAGCTCGTCGGCCTCGAAATACCCCGTGTGGTCCAGCGTCACGTGCGGCTCGGCCGCCCAAAGCTCGATGGTTTTGAAGCCAAGGCGCTGCTGAGCATCAAGGAAGTAATCGAGCGACCACATGATGTAGTGAATGTTCATGCCGGCGACCTGCTCGCGACGCAGACGGGGTGTGGAAGCGCTTAAATCCATGCTGGGCACCTCCTACATCGGCAGTAGGCCGGAGATCACAGTCGCGACCAATCCGAACAGAACCATGAAGATAAAGAACTTCCAGATGGTCTTCCACCATTGCCCGAAGGAGATCTTCGCCACGGCAAGACCCGCGACGGTCATGCCCGCAACGGGGCTGATGGTGTTGACGGTCTGGTTCGCGAACTGCAGAGCGGTGACGGCAGCCCCGGGATTGAGGCCCATAAGCTCGGTCAGCGGGCCCATGACGGGCATGGTGAGTGCAGCGAGGCCGGAGCTGGAAGGAACCAGCAGCGAAAGCAGGCCGAGGACGATGTACATGAAGGTGGTATAGATGAAGGACGGAGCGCCCGCAAGGAGTCCGACGAGCCAGTTAAGAATAGAGTCGATGATCATTCCGCCCTCTGCGACGACCAGGATGCCGCGGGCGATGCCGATGATGCAGGCTGCGTAGGCGAAGTCGGCGATTCCGCGGACGAACTCCTCCGCAATGGTCTTCTCGTCCAGGCCGCCGAGTATGCCGGCAAGAAGGCCCATGGCCAGGAACACCATGGAGATCTCGTCCATATACCAGCCCTGGGTAACGAGGCCCCACACGATAACGCCCATGCCGACCGCGAAATCAATGAGGACGAGCTTGTGGCGAAGCGTGAACTCCTCTTCGATAGAGGCATCGGTGACAGAGAACTCGATGCGCTTCTGCTTATCGTCCTCATAGGTGATGGAGGACTTGGGATCGAGCTTGACGCGGCGCGCGTAGCGCATGGCCCAGAAAATGCCCGCGGCGGTGAAGATGACCCACAGGATGGCGCGGAGCCAAAGCTGGGGATTTCCCTCGATGCCGATAACGCCCTGGGCGATCAGCACGTTGAAAGGATCAATAGTGGATGCGCAGTAACCAAGGTTGGGGCCGAGGAAGCAGATGATGAACGCGGTCATGGAGTCATACCCGATGCTCAGCATGATGGGGATGAAGATCGCGTAGAACGGCAGCGCCTCCTCGGACATGCCGAACGTGGTGCCGCAGATCGAGAGCAGGATCATGGAGATGGGGATGATCAAGATGTCCTTGTTCTTCAGCTTCTTGATCACGCGGCTCATGCCGGCGTTTAGGGCGTTGGTCTTGGTGACGATGGCGAACGATCCGCCGATCAGCAGGACGAACGCGACGACATCGGCCGCAGCCTGAATGCCCTTGGCGGGAGCCTGCAGGACGGCATCGATGCCCTGTCGCAGATCGACGGTCTCCCCCGTCTCCGAATCGGTGTAGACCTTGTCGACCTCTTGGTACGTTCCGGCTACGGCGACTTCTCGCTCGCCCGCGGCCGTCTGAATGGTCTGGCGGTCGAACTGACCCGATGGGACGATCCATGTGAGCACCGCGAAGAACACGATCAGCATGAACGCGATGGTGTACACATGGGGAAGCTGGAGATGGAATCTGCGCTTGGGCTTCTCCTGTTTGGCATCCGGCATTCTTAACCTCCTGCCAGAGCAACGATGCTTGCCAAAAATCCTTCACGTATAGGCAAACATCTTAGGTTGTTCTATGTATAACCTGCATGAAGGCGTCGGTCAAGAAACATATTAGGTTGTTCTATAAGTGGTAACTTTTACGCGCTAAACGGACCTGCCGCGGCAATACGAGAACAGCGCTGTGTGAGACAGAGCCGCTAGATATCGAAGCTGTAGCGCGAACCCACGTAGTACTGTCTGCCATAGCAGAAGCGCTCTCCGTTGGAATCGAGAAAGCCCGCGTTCATGAAGAACAGCGGCTCCCCTACTGGGACCTTGAGCTCGCGGGCGGCATCAATTCCCGCACGGGCGATCTCCAGCCTGCAGGGATCGGACGAGCAGGGATACCTACCCGTACGCTCCCCCACGGCCTCGAATATCGAACAATTGGAGAGACCGATATCTTTGAGAAATTCGAATCCATCGACAGGATAGTAGTTGTTCTCGAACAGGACCGGCACGCCGTCTGCGGTACGCACGCGTGAGACCAAGATGAGGTCAGAGCCTTCATCCAAGCCAAAGAAAGAAGCGAGGTCGCGATCGGCGGCAACGGTCTTGCGGGCAACGACGCGAGCGCCCGCCTTCATGCCGTTTTCAGCGCATGCTTGGGTAAAACTCTGAACATCGTCCTTCTGATGCACCTTGCGAATTATCTTTGTCGCGGTCACAAACGTACCACGCCCCTGCCGCTTGGTGAGATACCCCTCGCCCACAAGCTCCTCTATTGCGCGGCGAACCGTGACCCTTCCCACGCCGTACATCTTAGAAAGCTCAAGTTCCGTTGGAATCTGCGAGTCAACGGGATATGTCCCCTGTTCGATATCGCTCTTAAGCAAATCGAGCACCTGTTGATACAGCGGGGCGGAAGAGCCCCCATCCAGATGCGCATCCACAAAAACTCTCCCTTTAAGGCGTTCGCGATCTCAACGACTCCATTCTACCGCACACGGAAAAATGAGGTTAAACACATAGGGGCCCTGCATGTTTGAGCGTATCGGGAATCTGGTCGCTGATTTCGTCCGCATTTGCTTGCGAAAAACCAAAACGCTCCTCGCGCTTGGCGAACACGGTGAGGCCCGCCGCCTTGCACGCAGCGATCGATGATGCTCGTGTGATGTTGGCTTCCTTCCTTTGCTTGCGAGGCGCGTCACTCGTCCTGCTGAGCCGCGGGCCCATCGTTCGGCGTGGCCTGCCTGCGCGGGGCATGCCGGGAATTGATGTAGTCGTATGCGTAGGCGATCTCCGTGACGGGGACCTCCACGTGGTAATGGGCGGAAATGTCAGAGAAGCTCGTGCGGAATGCCTCGACGAAATCGTTGTGTTCATTGGCGAAGCGCTGCTCGTCTGCGTAGTTCTCGATGGGACTTCTGGTCACGAGGCGCTCCACGAGACAACACAGGTGCACGTAGAGCCCCATGCTCACACGAGCGCCAATCACGTCTCCGGTGAGCTGCTGGAGCCGCTCTGCGGCACTCTCGATTTCGCCGAAGAGCTTGTTGGGGTTAAGGATTGTGATGGACTCGACCACGTTCCTGAGGGTCATGTTCTTGACGAGATTCTGGTGGAACGTGCGCAAGCTGTCAGCGTCGAGCAAGCGTGCGAAGGCGCGGTCTATCTGGGCCGTTCCTTCGCCGGCGATGAGTTCCTCGAGCGAAATGAACGGGACTCCGTCGGCGTGCGGATTGTCCGTGCCGATGACCGAGCGCACGTTGTACTGGGAGAAGGCGGCATCCTCAGATCCGTTATTGGCGAGCTGCCGCCAGTCAACGGCGACAAGCCGCGCGGGGGACTCGCCAGGCAGGCTCTGCGCCACGAGATCGCGGATCCGCGCAGCTGCGTCAAGTCCGCCTTCGGAGCAGAAGACAATCGCGTCCGGTCGGGCGTTGCGCGCCACGATGTGATAATTACAGGTGCAAGCTGCCGCAGCATCGTCGAGAACCTCTCGCACGGAGCGACCCGCGATAAGTCCGGCGCCAACCTCCACCGCAAGGCCGGTAGAGGCGTTGTTTATGATGCCGAGCGTCATGCCGGAGGTGGATTCCAGACTCTTATAAATATCCTGGAGCGATCCCATGTCCACGAGGATGACGACCTCGTCTGCGTAGGAGAAGCGGTCGATGATTTGCTGAAGAGGAACAGCGACGTCCGTAACCTTCTGGTCGTAGGGCATGTCGATGGCCTCGAAGACCCTCGTGTCAAGAATCCGATTGGCGGCGTCGGCGATGCTCGTGGCGGTCGAGTAGCCATGACTGAGGACGATACCGACGCTCCGACGACGCTTAGACGGGTCGAGTGCGAGTGCCGCATGCGCAAGGACGAGCAGACACGTGAGATCGTCGAGTGCGATGCCGAGCGTGGCCTTGAGTTCATCAGCGATGCAGGCGCAGACAGTAACGGCAAAGCGGTTGCGCTGGGCCACGACGCCGCGCATGCCGGAAAGCTCGCTTGCATGGGAGCTCTTCCAACGCGAGAGGCTTGCGGGCGGCCACAGCTGGAGGCAGATGCCCTGGGCGATTAGATGCGAGCTCTTTCGGGACAAATCGATCGAGTAGAGTTCGTTCACGGAAGTGACGACGCTGTCGGCGATCTGCTCGTATGCGTCGGACTTCGAGCGGCCCGGGTTTTGCCCGAACGCCAGGTAGTCCTCGAGGTCGCGGGCTCGCTCCACCAGCTGAGCGCTGCACGCGCCCCCATCAAGCGTGCCTTCGCGATAGCTCTCGTATGGCTCCAGCATGGCGTCGAGTACATGCCGTGCGCGGTCGTCCGCCTGGCTTTGGATGCTCCGGGTGGTGTCGATGAGCTGCATGTCGTTCTCGCTGCGCTCGAGTGCGGAGCCGGCAAGGATTGCGGAGGGAAGCTGGTAGGTGCGAATCTCCAGGCTGTCACCCTTCGTGTCTAGATAGGCCTCGGCGCAACAGTTGGTGATGCAGTCGCGCAGGCCGCGTACGTTCTCCTCGAAGTTGGTGCCGGCGAGGGCTCGGAAGGCTCCGCGACTTATGAGGATGTCGCGTCCTATGCGTCGGCCCTCCTCCTTGAGGAAGTGGAGAGTCAGTTCCTCACGCTCCTCCTGGGTGCGCTCGCGCAGAGACGGCACCTGGGCGGACATGGGGATGCGACGCGTGAGGCTGCGGCACTCGGTACTGTCTGCCTCGTTTGAGGTGGCAAAGATAAGGCGCACAGCAGGGGCTGGCACAATGGCGCCCGCCTGTGCGGAGGCCCACTCCAAGAGCGCGTCCTGGGCAGCGGGTGAGAGGGCGTCGACGTCCTTGAGATAAACGATGCCGCCGCTCGCCCGATCTGCAGGCCCGCCATCTGCGCACAGGTCGTGAGTGAGCGCGCGGGCATCGTCTGCGTAATGCGAGCAGTCGATGCTCACAAGCTTGGCTTCCTGCTGCAGGACGCCGACGTTCTTGCCGTATTCGAGGGCAAGTTCGGCGAGTAGACCCTTGCCGGTTCCCGAGGCGCCACAGAGCAGGATGGGCAGGCCAGCTGGCGGGTACTTGAGCGCGGCGCAGAGCTGGCTGATGCAGGGCGCAAGGCTCAGCTCGTGACCGATTGCGCGGTCGAAGTCGAGTCGCTCGCCGTTTCCGAGCGTGGCGAAGAGCTGCTCGACCGAAGGGTAGGTGCTACGCTCAATGCGAGACTGGAAGAAGCGTTCGAGGGAGCGGCGGTGGAAGTAGCACACCGGTCGTGCCCCTGCTTTCACCACGAGGCCAGCGCGCACGAGCTCGTTGAGATACTGACTTGCCAGGCTGCGCGAGATGGCGAGCGAGTCGGTTATAGATGCCGTGGTGAAGTGGTCGAGACGGTTCTGGATGCGCCCGCCCCGCGTGCTGCCAAGCTCGCGCGTGATGCGATCGAGGTAGGCAAGCAGGTCTTTCTGTGTCTCGGGGATGTTCATGCGGCTGGTCCTCCTTTCGTCCCACACCTTACGGGCGGGGTGGTGCTCGGGACGGGTTGGCGCCCGCGTTTTGTCACGGGCACGTGAACTTCGGCACTCCATGATACATCTGTAGTGGCATATGGCGACTTCTCGACACCTGCGCTCGACACAGCGAGCGGCAACAGCGCTGTCCGCCGAGCGCCTCACGGGCGTATCCCAACCGTAGGAGTGCGCTTTGCCACCTTTGACTGCCTCCCTGTCGGCAAGCGGCTCGCCGTTCGCTCCGTCTCTGACCACATCGCTCGAATCGACTCTGCCGCCGGCGCTGTGGTGGCCGTCGTGCCCGCAAAGGTCATCAAGCAGGCCGACGAGGTCACCGCGGGCAAGGTCTCCCTCGTCGACGCACTCAGGAATCTGTAGGCGAGGCCCCTAAGGCCGCCTCGCTGTCGGCAGCCCGGGGCCATGTGCCATCAGGGCACAGGACGAGTCCGGTCGCCGGAATGCGGCCGGACCCGTTGTTCGCGTGTTTTGCTGGGGGAGTCGCTGTGGCGACGAGGTTCACTGGCTTACTTTTCCTGTTCGCGCAGCCCCTTCGCCAAGGCTATGTTGGACAGTTTGAGTTCGCCATTCGTTACCGTAACAGCAAGCGAGTGGCCGAACTTCTCGCAGACGCGTGTCGTGAGTGCGGTACCGTCGAGGTAGAGGACGAGGATGTTGTCGTCAACGATGAGCTGCAGGTGGTAAGAACGCCCGGACTCGAGCCAGACTGGCCTCCAAAGCCCCTTATCCATTACGCGGAACCACTTGTAACAGGGGCTCTTGTCGAACGAGAGCCGATTCGCGTCGAGGTCGAAGCGGTATTCGTACGACTCGTCGGTCTCGAGATTCTTGTAGGCTCGAATTGAGAAGTCGCAAGCGTCCCTGAACGTCACGTCTGCCTCGAAGCAGAAGATCTCGCCTGCGTTTTCGGTGATTACGCACTCCGTTCGTTCGTGGTCTCCGCGAAGCTCGATATCCGGGACGGCATCAGGGCACTCGAACGCATCCTTTATGCTTTGGGGAGGGCGAACGCCGAGGGTGCCATTGGGGCGCTGGTACACCTCATGGGGCATAAACGAGCCACCCCAAAGCCAGTTGGCCCGGTCATCGTCGTTCTCGCGCGTGGGGACCCAGCCGGACAGAATCCTGCGCGATCCGTCGAAGGCGGTCCGTCCGGCGTAATACGCCCTCCCGTCGAAGGCGTCATCTCTCGGCTTCTCCCACGGACCGTAGAGATCGCGGCTCATGCGGTAGACGATCTTGTTCTCGTCGCTGTACTCAGAGTAGACCAGGTACCACCAATCGCCAATTTTAAAAATGTCTGGCATTTCGAACATGGTGTAGAGGCCGGGGGCCCAGAAGTCGCCCTTGAACTGCCAGTGCTCGAGGTCCTTCGACGTAAAGTGAACGAGCCTGCCAGTTTGGAGGGTTTTGGAGGGGTCGTCTCCCTTACGCGTGCCCAGTACGAGGAGGTATTCCTTCCGGTCGTCATCCCATATTACGAAAGGGTCGCGCCAGTTGCGCCCATCGTATCCTGGCTGAGGCGTGAGCTCTACTGCAACGCCCGTCTTTTTCCACGTCGCATAATCATCCGAGCAGGCCTTCGCCTGCATGAGCACCTGGGACGTTTTGCCTTCTCGCAGGTAGTTGCGGTTGAACCCGGTATAGAAAGCGCGTACCTCCCCTTTTGCCTCGTAAACGGTTCCGGCGTAGATGAACTGGTCTTGGTCGTCTTCTCCGCCGTGGGGGATCGCCGTTCCGTGTTCCTGGTACGTCACGAAGTCCTGGGTGGTCGCGAGCGACCACCCAAAGGGCTGTCCTTCGGCAAGCGGAGCGGGGTCGCGCGTGTCACGCTGGTGGTATAGATAGAACGTGCCGTCCTTGCCGAAGGGCATGACGTCTCCCACCCACACGTCCTTCGGTTGGTAGAACAGGTGCTGGTTATTGGTCGGGACTTTGCGCATGTCTCGTCCTCCTTACTGTCGCGTCTTTCCTATTCGTCTTCTTCGTCAACGTCCGGAGTAAGATCTCCGAGGTAGACGAGCTGCTCTTTGGCTTGGGTGACGACATGCCTCACCACATCGGGAGTAAGCTGTCCGGCGTGGAGCGAGAGCTCGAGGGCCACGGGAAGGTTTACGCCGGTCACTATGAACGCGCCTCGCGGAGCCGAGCAGGCTACGAGCTGGTTTACGCTGCCCTGAAGGATGTCGGTGAGAACGAGGGTCTCGTCATCTTCGGCGATGCCCTCGAATGCGCTGGCGAGCTTCTCCTCGAGCGGGGTTTCGTCTGTAAACGCGCAGACAACCCTGATGTCGTGCCCCGGTCCTATGATGGCCTTGAGCGTGTCTCCGAGTCCGGCTGCCAGGCCGTAGTGCGATGCAATGATGATGTGCCTCATAATGCGTCCTTTGTGGGTTGGTCTAGCCCTAGGCTAGGCAGCAAGAATGCCGAAAGCCGCGCACACCCACGAGATGATGAGGATGCCGAGGACAATCTTGTTGATGCTGACCTTGCGCTTGACGAGGGCGTAGACGATGGCTGTGGCTATTACGGGCAGCATGCCGACCATGATTTGGTCGAGGATGCCCGTCTGGACGTCGAGCGTGACGTCACCCATGGTGAACGTGAGACCACACGAGACCTTGATGACGGTGGGGATGAGCGCACCGACGACCATCATGCCAAGTGCCGACGTCGACTCGGTGAAAACGGACATCTTCTCGGCAAGGGTCGTGAAGAGCTTGTCGCCGAACTTATAGCCTATGCGCCAGTCAAAGAGCTTCCATACGAAGATGGCGATGGCGACGGCGAGCCAGAGAAGCACGCCGACGGGGTTTCCCGCCTGTCCCATGTAGGCGGCGATGGAGCCGAAGATGGTGGGAATGAGGATGGCGAAGATCGTATCGCCGACTCCTGAGAGGGAGCCCATGAGGCCAATCTTAAGGTCTTGGACCGCGTCGATGGCGTCATTGTGCCCCTTGTCCTCCAAGGCTAGGCCGGCGCCGAGGAGCAGGCCGCTTACCTGGGGAGTCGCATTGTAATAGCGATAGGTGCTCAGAAGTGACCTGCGGTAGCCCTCCTCGTCTCCTGCATAGATCTTGCGCAGGGCGGGTTCGGTTGCGAACATGACCGCCGGGGCACACTGGGACTCATAGTTATAGATGGACGCGCCGAGCATCCAGCGGCGGCCGCAACGGTCGAGATCGGAAACGGTGAGGACTGGCTGGTACGTTCCGTCTGCCAGGCGGGTTGGCGCTTCGTTTGCCTTGGTGGCGTTAACTTCGTTACTCATCTTCCAGACCTCCAGCGTCGAGGGCGTTTACGGACGGATTGCTGTGCGACTTGTAGTACTCGATGGCCGCGGCGGCACCGAGCAGGGCAATGGGGAGAATGCTTATCTGCAGGTAGGCGGCCAGAACGAAGCCAACGATGGCGTAGGCGATGAATTTCTTCATTGGCATGAAGGACAGAAGCATCGCAAGGCCGACGACGGGGAGGATACCGGCGGCGATGGAGAGGCCGGTCGTGAACCAGGAGGGCATGACGGAGAGGAAAGCGTTGACGGCATCGGCGCCAAAGAGCAGTACGGCAAACGTGGGGATGGCCGCCGTAAGGCCATAGAAGACCGGACCGAGGAAAAGTACGCTCTTCATCTGCGAGTACTTGCCCTCTTCGGCAAAGCGCTGCGAGGTACGCCCGAGGAAGCCGTTTGCCGTCTTGGCGATGACGTCGAGCTGAAGGCCGAGCATGCCGACTGCGATTCCGGCGGCAACGCCGACGCTCGCCTCCTGACCCGAGGTGATGGCAACGACGGCGCCAATGATGGCGGCAGTGGGATAGTCGGGGACGGAGGCTCCTCCCATGGCCGCCACGCCCAGGCTCATGAGTTGGACGATGGCGCCGACGGCGAGGCCGGTTACGGGGTCGCCGAGCGCAAGTCCGACGAACCATGCTGGCGTGACGGACATGTTCGTGAGAATTTGTCCCGCGTTCTTCTCGGCTCCGTAGATGAAGGCGATGAGTGTAACGACGGCTATCTGGATGATGGATGGTGTCATAAGTTCACTCCCTTGCTAAAGCGTGATGATGCTGGAGAGCTCTACGGGCTTGTCGGCCGGCACATAGCGAACGGTGATGTCGCAGCCGGTGCCAGCAATCGCTCGATATGCGGGCAGCTCGTCTTTGGTGACGTAGGCGCGACTGCTCACCTGGACGGCGTCTGACCCCTCTTCGGGAAAGACTGTGCCTCCGACCACGAGTGTGGGAACAACCTGGCCCGTCTGTATGACGTCGAGGATGGTCTGGGGGTCTCGCGCCACGATGAAGACCGTGTGGTCGTCGTACTTGCCCGCCCGATAGTTCGTGAGAGCCGTCTCCTTGTTGATAATGGAGAGGGCGACTCCCGAGGGCTTTGCCATCCGCATGGCGGCCTTCTTGGTCGGGTCGTTGGCGACGATGTCATCGATGACCATGAGACGCTGCGGACGGAACTCGGGTACCCACTGGGTTGCCACTATGCCGTGTAGCAGGCGGTTGTCGATGCGTGCTGCGATGATGCTCATGTGATGTTGGCTTCCTTCCTTTGCTTGCGTGACGCGTTTCGGCATGGCCTGTGCCGAAGCGCGTCATTCGTCCTACCGGGCCGCGGACCCGTCGTTCAGCGTGGCCTGCCTGCGCGGGGCATGCCGGGAATTGATGTAGTCGTATGCGTAGGCGATCTCCGCGACGGGGACCTCCACGTGGTAATGGGCGGAAATGTCAGAGAAGCTCGTGCGGAATGCGATCGAGGTAGGCTCTGTGTCTCGGGGATGTTCATGCGGCTGGTCCTCCTTTCGCCACACACCTTACGGGCGGGGTGGTGCGCGGAACGGGTTGGCGCCAGTGTTTCGTCACGGGCGCGTGCACTTCGGCACTCCATGCTACATCTGAGTGGCATATGGCGACTTCTCGACACTCGCGCTCGACACAGCGAGCGGAAATGGCGCTGCCTGCCGAGCGCCTCGCGGGCGCATCCCGACCGCAGAAGTGAGCGCGAAGGCTCGTCGAAGTGCTGGGTGGGGGACCGGCGGTCTGGATACGCGGTTTCGTTCGGCGAAGGCGGCGAGGCGAATGGCATGGCGAACGTACGGGTTTGACGTGAACGGGTTGCCCGTGGCGGCGTGGTATCGGGAGGAGACGGTCGAGCAGGTGCTCGCGCCGCTGCTCGCCCGTCTCGCGCGCTCGCATCAGGAGAAGGGGTCGCAGGCCCATCTCGGCAACCCGGTGCGCATACGCTATTGCGACCGGGACGGCCACGTGTCGCGAACGGATATCGTCCGCCAGGTGGACGTCGCGCCGCGAAATGCAGACTCGCCTCAATCGTCGGTAAGGGGTGCCGCGGGCGATACGATGGAATCCACGGACCGCACCGCGCCGCCGAGATTGCGACGCGAACGCAGGCGATGCGCCCGAAAAACTCCTCCGCGCATGTAGGGCGAAACGCCAGATTGGAGCTCCATGAACGATTTCTCCTTCTACTCCCCCACCCGCTTTGTCTTTGGGCGAAAAGCGACCGACAAGGTTGGGGGACTCTGTCCGCCTCCGGCTACCGCTGAGCGCTCATTGTCTACGGCAGGGGTTCCGCAGTTCGCTGCGGAACGCTCGTCCGCGTGAGGGCATCGCTCGATGCCGCGGGCGTGGAGCACATCGGGCTTGGAGGGGTGCGTCCAAACCCCGAAATAGGCTTGGCACGAGAAGGCGTCGAGCTCGCACGGGCAAACGACGCCGACATCATCCTGCCCGTGGGCGGCGGCTCCGTCATGGACTGCGCGAAGGCCATCGCACTGGGGCGGTATACGACGGCGACGTATGGGACTTCTTCCGCAAGCGCGCCGTTCCCGCCGACCGCATCGACGTCGCCTGCGTGGTGACCATCCCCGCATCCGGTTCCGAGGCCTCTAACTCCTGCGTTATCAGCAACGACGAGGAGCACCTCAAATGCAGCATTAACACGGACCTCAACCGCCCGGCCATCGCCTTCCTCGACCCGGAGCTGACCTTCAGCCTGCCCGCCTGCCAGACCGCCGCGGGAGTGACCGACATGATCGCCCATATCATGGAGCGACTCTTCTCCGGCGAGCCCGCCGTGGGCGTAACCGACAACATCGCCTGCGGGCTAGTGCGCGCCGCGAGGGAGGCGGCGCCCAAGGTGATGGAGAACCCCGATGACTACGACGCCCGCGCCGAGATCATGTGGGTGGGTACGCTCGCCCATAACGCCCTGCGCGACGGCGATTGGACCTGCCGCGGCCTTGAGCACGAGCTATCCGCACTGGACACCAAGATCACGCACGGCGCCGGCCTCGCCGTCATCTTCCCCGCCTGGATGCGCTACGTATGGCGAGAGCACCCTGAGCGCTTCCTGGAGTTCAGCGCCCAGGCCCTTGGCATCGAACCCATCGATTCGGACGCGGACGAGCTCGATGTGGAGGTAACCCCCGAGCAGGCAATCGAGTACGCGGTCGAAGCGACCATCGACGAGCTGCAGGATTTCTTCGTCTCGCTGGGAATGCCGCGCGCGCTATCGGAGTTCGGAGTCACCGAGGACGATATCGAAAAGATGATTCCGGGCCTCAAGATCAACCGCGGAGAGCTCTTCGGCAGCTTCAGGAAGCTCACGCTGGACAACGCGAGAAAGATTTACCGCAGCGCACTCTAGGAAACAGATGCCAGTCCCCCACGGGCGAGCAGCACGGCGGCCCCCGCAAACCAGAAACGGCGCCGCTCCCGCGACGCCGTCATATTCCCTGGTGCCCCCGGGCGGATTCGAACCGTCGACACCCGCTTTAGGAGATATGATTTAATGCTACCCCCTACCATTCATCAAGCATCATTGAACATCATATAACCGCAGATAAACATAGCAGTTTGTGTCTTTTGCATCCGGTAGCTGCGCCTACGCTTTTACAAACATATTACTAACAGCTTTAGCTAAACTGCACTCATTGAATTGTTGAAAACTATTCAAAGAAACGGAGTGCAAAGATGTCAGAACAGCCACTCATTAGCGGAAGAGGCACGTGTTGGAAAGACAAGAGATCACCTAACACCTATCGCTATTATTTTTCCCTTGGGGTCAAGGACCCTAAGACAGGGCGTTACAAACGATCCCCAACTTATACGGTTCGTTGCAAGACTAAAACAGAAGCTAAGGCTGCAATGCAGGCCAAGCTGGCTGAAATCAACTCCTCTGGCACGATCACTAAAACTAAAAAGCCCACTTTGCTTGCGTCCTACTGCTGGGCCTTTCATGAAAATAGGGACACCGAGCTTGCGCCAACGAGCTATGAAAGAGAAGCGTACGATTGCAGGCATATCGAAGACCTATTCGGTGCGTTTCAGACAATTGAGGGGCTAACTCCCGATCTAATCGAAGAAACATATGCCGAAGCTCGTCGTACGGGAAAATACAAACCATCAGAGCTTGTACGAATCAATGCGAAACTGCGTCAGATTCTGTCGAATGCAGTCGCAAAGAGAATAATTGACCGAAACCCCTGCGCTACCGTTCATGTTCGCAGACCACGCAACAAAAGAGAATCACTTACAATCGACCAAGTAGCTACCCTATGCACACATCTTCAACACATTGAGCTCACCGCCGAAGCTGTTGGTACGCTAGTACTAGTGTATACGGGTATGCGAAAAGGCGAGATGCTGGGCCTCGAATGGCGCGATTGGGACCCTGCCAATAAAACCTTGAAAATTGACAGGCAGTACACCAACGATCATGAACTGAGGGCACCCAAGTCACAAGAAAGCCAACGCAAAATCCCCGTTGGAGAAACCTTGGCCGAACGTCTTCAATCATGGTCAGCCATACAAAAAGAGCTCCTGGCCTCTCTGGGGCTGTCCCAGACTGGCAGCACTCCCATCATTAGCGATATTGCTGTCGAGCAAGGGGTCCCTACGGTCTGTCACATGAAAAACTACATCTTCAACCATTGGTTTCGCGATTTCGCAGTTAGCTGCAATCTTGGAATCTATGAGCCGAACAATTCGACTGGCGGAAAACTATATAAGGGCATCTGCCCGCATCAGCTCAGGCATTGTGTAAGCACTTTTATGCTGGCGAACGGATCGGACGTTAGAAGCGTGCAAGGTATTCTTGGCCACGCGGACCCCAATATCACGCTCAAAACGTATACAAGCCTCGTTCAACAATCAGAAATAAAAGCAGTTAAAGGCTACGAAGACTTCATCAACGCCTATATACAGAGAAGCGAGAAATAGCATGTTTTTCATTCATCGTTTTTTTCATAATATTACGGTACTATAATACCGTTTCCGCAGGTAGATGCTTTATTTGATTGACATCTAATGAGTTTTAATACATGCTAAAGCTGTCAGATGACTACGCATGTAGTCATAGAAACCGGCCCCCCAAGTGCTTATGAACCTGGTACGTCTTACAAGCACAGGGAGGGCCCTCATTGAAAGGATAGCTCATCATGGCTACTCCAAAGATTAGCACCCAGGCGTCCACACCGACTTTCCCTACTGGTGCCGCTCAGTGCGATCGGTTGCTCCGCGTTAACGATATCCGCGAAATCACTGGCTGGAGCGAGAACACTGCACGCAAATTCATGCGCGAGTCCGGCAAGCTCATCCAGGTCCATCGCTCTAATTACATGTTTGAAAGCTCATTCTACGAACTTTTCAAACAGCTTGAAGGTCGTACCGCCCACCTTGACTAGGCGGTAAGCATGAGCGAGCTACCGTCAATTTCTGACAAATATCGCGATGATGTTAATGAGCAACGAGAGATTAGAAGGAAAATGGATAACGCGAATTTTATTTCGGTGCCCGACTGGGCGTGTTGTGCCACCACTGTCGCTGCCGAGCGCCTCATCCTCGGCCTAGTATGGAAGCTTGGAAATCCTTCCAAAAACAAACGAGCCATGGGCTTTTACGCAAAAAGCAAATGGATTGAGGAGCGCTACCACCTAAGTAAGAACACGATCTCCCGGGCCTATACCTCTTTGACGGATAAGGGGTTTATTCAAAAAGCGGGCGATGGCAGCTGGATGCTTAATTACGCCGCAGTCTACCCCGCCGCAATCGAAAACGGCTGGGAGCCCAAGAAATCTTAAGTCCATAGCCCGACTATCGAGGTCGTGAAGGTCGGTAATCGCCGGGCGTCTATAAGAGCATGCCGCGGATGTAAAATGAAACACGGTCGAATCGAAACAGTTCCCGGACAATTGGCGTCCGGCCAGACACTTCGATTCGACCCTTTTTCATGCCCGCATCTAAAACAATCCTATAATCATTCTCGACATCTTTAACGCCATCACTCCCCCGCCACCAACACGTCGTTGGTGCCATTTTCAACGAATCGATATGGCCGTCCATTCATGGTCTTTAAGGCACGTGATATCATGAAAACGTGCGGTATTTCTCCAATCGAAAACCTGCGTGAACGCATGACTTGAGACGCCTTTTTAGAACTCACCGATCGCAGGACGACTACAAATCAACAGCGGCCGCGTATTTGTTCCCAGCCGTACGGCGTGGCGGAGCCATGCCCATTGTTGATTGGAATGTCGCACGATGACAGACGAGAGAAAAATCAGGAAGATCTACGGTTACGGCATGAAGTCCGTCCTCGATGAGGCCGCCGAGCGAATCGAGGCGAGGTGGCGGGAGAAGCTGCTGCGCGAGACCGCCGACCTCAGGACCGAGAACGCACTGCTCATGGCCCAGGTAGATGAATTCAGCCGCAAGCTCGCCGAGGCGACGGATCGGAATGAAAAGATTGAGGCCGACTGCAATGAGCGGATTGCCTTTATAGAGGAGAAGTTCGAACTCGATACCGCGAACCTCGAACTCGAGAACAACGAGCTCCACGCCGCAAGCATCAGGTACCTCTCCCGTGCCAAGGAACTCGGCAGGCAGGTTGTCCAACTCCATGCCGAGGCTGAGGCCATGGTCGATGAGATCGAGCGGCTGCGCGGCGAGCGTGACACTGCACTGAAAGCCCAAGCCGACACACTCCTGGCCCAGCGCGACCTGATGGCCGAGATCGCCGCCCTCAAGGACCGTCTCGCCGCCTCCGAGCAGCGGGCGGCCGTGGCCGAGGCCAAGGTCGAGGTCATGACCCAGATGAAGGGCGAGTAGCCCCGCGCTTCTCCTATCAGGCGGCTGATTTCTAGGAATCTTCTAGAGCGCTTCCAGAAGGTTCCTAGAACCGGGCGCAGCATCTTCGATCGGCACGATGTCTCGGTAGATCAGGCGATGCTTGGCGTCGCGCCATTCGTCGCCGTGGTAATGCCCGAAGAACCAGGTTCGGTAGCCGAGCCGTCCGTCGAGCTCGCCAAGGAATCGTTGCAGCCGGTCGCCCCGATACTCGCGTCCGCACTCGCGGCACAGTCCCTCAGCAAGGACGGCCGGCGCCTCGTGACTCACCACGTAGTCGACCCTCCAGCCCACGCGGGCGAGTGCGGAGCGGCATTGGCCCATCTCCTCCTCGCTCGGCATCTCCTCGGGCCACCAGCTCCTCCCCTCCCTGCGATACTGTCTGTCGTTGCTCGCGGCGCCGCCCATGGCAAGGACTGTGAGTCCGTCGATATCGAACACCTCTCCGCGCATCAGGTGCAGCACGTGCGGTCGTACCTCATGGACGAGACCGCCGCTCCACTCCCGCACCGGCAGTTCTGCCAGGGCGTGGTGGTTCTCATGGTTGCCGTCTACGAAACACGTGGTCCACGGCTTCGACTCGAACCAGTCGAGCCAGTATTTCTCGGCGTTGGATCCATCCCAGACAAAGCCGAAGTCGCCGGCCACGATCACCGCGTCATCGCGCGTCAGGGTCCGGCCCAGCGGCCAATTTTTGAATGCAAACCGGCTTGACCCGTACTCGGCCCTGCCGTGCACGTCGCCTGTCACATAGACCGTCATCAGTACGCACCCCACGGCAGGAGTTTGTCTCCGAGCCTCACGATCCGGTCGTACAGCACCGTGTGCCGTTCGTCCGGGTTGCCGTCTCGGTGAAAATGGCCGTAATACCAGTGCTTATAGTCCAGGCGGTCCTCGAGCTCGTCAAGAAATCCGGTCAGCCGGTCCACATCAGGGCGTTCCCAGCCTGGGTCCGGGTAGAGCGTCGGCGAGAGCATGCGCGTCGAGCAGGTATGGGTGATGACGCAGTCGACCTTCCAGCCGACCTCGTCGAGCTTGGCCCGCGCGGTATCGAATTCGCGCTCGTCCGGGAGCTCCTGAGGCCACCAGCTGGAATACGGCACGCGGTATTCCCTGTCCACGCTCGTGGCACCGCCCATGGTGAAGACCGTCGAGCCGTCGAGCTCGAAGACCTCCCCGCGCATGAGGCGGCGGATAGACGAAGTATCCGACAGGCGTTGCGTCAGCCCACCGTGCCACAGTTCCATGGGTCGCTCCGCCCAGTGATCGAAGCGCTCGTGGTTGCCGTCGACGAACAGTACCGTGTAGGGGCGCGACTCCAGCCAGGCGATGTCGGCGCATTCCTCGGCAGAGAAATCCCACGGAAAGCCAAAGTCGCCGGCGACGATGAGATAGTCGTCGCTGGTAAGACTGTCGCCAAGCTCCCAGTCGCGGAGCTTTTGCATGTCGAGCCCACTGTGGATGTCGCCCGTCACATAGACCGTCATCGAATCACCTCTTCCCTCTTGTACGCCGCCAGCTCGCGCTCGACCTGCCTGTCGCCGGTCTCGTTGACCCACCAGGGCCATTTCACCCGGCCGCATGGCTCGTCGACTCCGGCGAACCATTTCCTCAGCTCGTCGAGGCTCACCGGGGAGTGCCCGTTAGCATCGCAACCGACGTCGTAGCGCAGAAGGCCCTGCTTGCGGTTGAACTCGTTGTACGCGCCGCCGCTGCTGTGGATGTGTCCGTGGAGGTGCCACGATCCATGGCTCATGCCCTGCCAGTCGGCCATGGGGTAATGGCACAGGACGATCTTCTGCCCGTCGATCTTGAGCACGCAGATCGGCGGCTCCACGGTGAAGGCGCCAGCGACCGCCGGCTGGGTCCAGTCCTTGTCGTGGTTTCCCGGGACGAGGTGGATGCGTCTGCAGGCGATCCGCTTGCGCAGGGCATAGGCGTCCTGGGCGGTCATCTTGAATGAGAAATCCCCCAGGATGTAGAGTTCGTCGTCCACGGCAACCCTGCCGTTGATGTTGTCGACGATGGCGTCGTTCATCTGCCAAATCGTCTCCCACGGGCGGTCGGTGAACTTCAGCACGTTCTCATGCCCGAAGTGAGTGTCGCTAGTAAACCAGATCATATTTATGTCTCCTTCTGTCGCTAAAAAACGTTCTCCTTCGAGGTCAGGAGACGTTTTATGAGCGACATGAGGTGCATATCCCTCATGTTTCAAGCTCCAATCTGCCGGATTTGCCCAACTAAAAGTTTACGCCCACGCACGAACAGGATTTGATTTTTGAAATATGGACGAATTCCTCGTCAGGAGGGTAAAATGGTGCCGACGGCAGCCCAAGTTGTAGAGAGCTGGGCAGAGCCGTTGCTTAATGAAGTTGGGTCATCGTCTTAGCGACGGTGGCCTTTCTTTTTGGGCTTCGAGCCCTGCTTGAGTGCCTTGGAAAGGCCGACAAGGGCCGTGAGGAGCGAGACCGTAGCGGTCAGGAGCTTCACGAGCTCGGTGAAATCGGTCATGGGCATCACCTCCCATCAAATGGAGGGCTCTGCCCGGCACGAGGGCTGCCGACAGCAAGGACGATTCTATCAGAGCGGCTGACTCCCGCCCGATATTACCATCCCACCGCGCCTGTGCAAAAAAGAGGGCCGCCAAACAGCGACCCTCCAGCGAAAGTGCACGTTATTTAGATGTGACGCTTATATCAAATTATCTAATTTGATAGTTGCAACGCCATGTTTCCACGGATCCAACCCCAGTAGCTTGAACCTGAGAAAAATATTCACCGTTAGAACCGGTGGCGCGAGTATTAACCCAAGTTGGCGCTAGAGTACTATAGGAATTAGGAAAAGATAGCGACTTGTAATCCCTATATACAATTCGATCTTTCACTTCTCGACCATTCAATAGTCCCGTAAAAGTCCAATATACATTCAAGACCCTTTCGCTGTTCGCACGGCGAGCAGTGGTGCCAGAAGCATATGAGAGATCATTAGATAGAGAAGCAACCGGCTGAACATCGTTTCTCATATTGTAAACAATCCCGTCCGCAAAGCCTGCAGCCGGAAAGCACAAGCAAACAAAAAGGAAGAAAGGACCTACAATTACTTTGATCTTCGTGCTAAGCATATAAGCCACCTACAATCAAATCAACGTGTTTGATAGTTGCACTGAAATACTTTCATCACGCCGTCAGCCTTGCACGTGGGACAAGTATAAATAAAACTCGTTCGACACGTATCCGGATAAATACGGCTGTAGCTATTCTTGAAGGTTAGTCGCTTATAAGTTGGGTCCTTTAAAGGAATATTATGACCAACGTTATTAAAACAGTAAAAAGAACAATAGGTATCAAGAACGTCTTCTTGCATAGCGCGCCTTGCTATAGAGAGCTCATCAAACAAGGAAGCTTGTGTATAAGACGCGCTGGTAGACATACTGTGATTTGCTGTCAGACCAAAAGATGGAGTTACAGCAAAAAAAGCTGATAAAAGGACAGTTGATGCTGAAAATAACATTAACTTACGAATAACGGATTTTACTGCCATGACTCCTCCAATCCTATTGGATAAGACTGTTATTATATTAATATATTTGTATCAGCACTCGAAAGGAGTGACCGATGAGCGGTAGAAGAATCGTCTTGAATGTACTTATGGCAGTAGCACTGGTAACGCTCTTGGTCTTCTCCTACTCATACGTGAATCAACCAAGATTTGGATATGCTTTATACGCTGTGTTTTCCGGCGAAACAACTTACAACACTTACAACACTATAGGCTTCATTGACGCAATCTTTTTCTATGTAGTCGGCCCCTTATCAAGCGAACTGGTCGCTTTTGTTGTCTGCTTCAACCTGAATCAACGAAGCCAGACTCATTCAGCGACTTCGGCCAAACAAGGAATAAATCTCTTCGCAATAACGATAGTTCTGCAAATTCTGACAGTGTTAATTATCGCCCTGACCGCAACAAACATTTTGAAGTATGAGTACGGACTCGTCGCAAGCTGCCTCATGGCAATTGCCACAGGTATAGCGGTTTCGCATACGAATCCGGCAAAGAAGCAGCTCAACTAACAGGGCCTATTTGGAATCCGAATCGTCCATGGAGCCGTCGATGCCGGTTTTGGTGTCGTCCGTATTGGAATCGTCATCCTTGGGGCTTATAGGACAAAATGTGTGTCTGCTTTAGGGGCATCGGCGCAGGTCGATGCCCCTAAAGCAGACACACATTTTGTCCTACAAGCCCCGATCAATTCATACTCCTCATCCTCGCCGAATTGCGAGTATGGCAGAATCGGCACTGGATGGCAGTGCGCTAGGGCACCGACGATAGGCTTTCCAAAACTAGCGAGGCGTGTCTCCGCGAGCGTAATCGCCTCGGTCGACCGCGCGATCGACCTGCGGCGAGATGTCAACGTTACCACCATGGGCTCGACCTGCGGCGCGAACGCGATCATCGCCGGCATCGGGAACGGCGCCGGCATAGCGGTTGCGAATCTCCCTTGCGTAACCGCGACGCGCAAGAAGCTCATCGCGAACCGCCGGATCTTCGAGCAGGTCCTCATCGCACTTCGGTGCGATGAATTTGGGGAATGAATTGTAGGCGACGCCCTTGCTCGCTTTCGCTTGTTCGACCCACGCCGAGTACGCCTTCTTAAGACGTTGAATGTAAATCTCACAGCGCTTCTCGTACGGCAACGCTCGCTCGGCTTCCAACATGTTCTTTTCGAACGCCGCTTCAAGTTGTTTGACCGCGAAACGTCCGTCGAGTCGAGTCAGATTGAAAGTGCACTTCGGATTGCCGGCCTCCTTGATATCGAGATCTGTCGCATAGACTCGATTGTTCTTGATGAAAATGTCTACGCCCCATGAGGCAAGTAGTTTTTTGAACTGCTCCATATTCTTTGGGTGACCTTCATTGATTGCAAGATGGATCAGCTCGCGCAGATTGTTTTTATAACTGTACTCACCGCGACCGATAATCTCCTTTTCTGTGTCGCGCGGCTGGCGATCACGAATCTTCGAATTTTTCTTTCCCTTTTCAAGTTGAGTAAGATTCCAAGCCTCGTCCATTTCACGGACCCACGCAGCGCGTTCGTACTTTCCGCGTCGCCCACCCGTCTCGCAACGTTTGCCGGTTAACAAATCGGTACGGTTAATCGCCATGTGCACTGCGTAGCGTTTTCCCGCCTTATCACTTTCCTCATGCAACGCGACAATCACTTGTTGATGCGGATAGTGCTTCGCAAGCCATTGCTCCGCGTAGGCCATACACGCATCTGGGGTCATCTTGCCTCCGTTGCAGCTGCACTCCTCGGGCAGAAACGCGAGAATCTGATGAAGCATCGTTATGTTCTTCGCGCCGGCACGCGCGGACCTGTCGTGATGAAACATCTTCCGCGTCATAGCCATCTCGGAAAACCAGTACTTTCCGTTCGCGAGGTTCCAGCCGCCGCGGGCCAAAGCACGCTTTCCGTTGATGTACTTGCGCACGTTCTTCGCGTAGCGTTCGGATGAAATACCTTTCTGCTTAATAACGGTCATTGAGATCACCGCCGTCGGTGAAATAGCGCCGCTCGAGCTCTCTTATGAAAAGAGTGACTTTGCGGGCGTTCTGGTAAACCTTTTCAAGCGTACGAAAAACAGCTTTCTCGTTGTACGCGGGAAGCCCTTGGGCGTTCACAAAATACATCAGCTGATTGAGGTTCGTTCCCTCGCGATACAGCTCGTGATAGATTTTCGCGACTTGGCTTTTATCGAAATCGATCTTCTTGATTTTACCGGCAAGCATCACGCGGCGGGCATACGCACTGACGGTCGCACCGAGTATATCCGCCCGTTTGCGGATCGCCTCGTGCTCGCCATCGGTGACCTTAACGTAAATGACCTTCGAGCGCTTTTCGTCCGAATCACCTGAAACGGGTTGCAGCTTTTTGCTGCGGCCATCGTCATCATTTTTGGAAACTAGATTATCGAGTGATTCACTCCGATGGATCAAGTTATAACGAATGAGTTCGGCTTTCGTCATGCCTGCCTTTTCCGCCAAAGCGGAAAACGTTTCATATTCTTCAGAAGTGAGTGTCGCCTTAACGGTGTGTGGACGCTTGCAACTCATATGCCCCCCAGGAAAGCAGAGCGAATCGGTGAGGCCACCGATTCAAAAACCGATATGAGATTGCTTTCCTTTTTAGGAGCGACTGACGTCGCGCCGTTTTTTGAAGTGACGCCGTCGCTTCCCTTAGAAATGAAGGCGAACTTCATTTCTAACTTTATCGCCGTGAGAGGTGATAAACAAGATGTGTTGGCAGATAAAGGGGGCGAGTATGGCCCCATTTATCTAGCCCAACACCAATCTTGCAATCACCGGAACGGCGATTGGGCGGAGCGTAGCGTAGACACGAAATGAGAGGCCTCGTTTCGAGCGAAAGGCTTCGCGGTGTCGTAGTGTCAGCGGAGACCGTGAGCGGAAGCGAATTTTTAACGCGAAGGATGCTGAGTGTTAGAAATTCGCTGTAGCGAGAGCGGAGCGGTAATGCGAATGCGAGGGATGCCGAGTTTTTGCATTACCGCGCAGCGGACTCCGGGCGAGGGCTGGAGCAAGTTGATGGAAGACCTTACCGATTTGCGAACGGTTTTGCCCGAAGCATCCTGCACCGCCGGATTCTTTTGGAACGGCCTCTCGTTTGATTGCTTTCCTATCGTTTGCTCCCAGACTAGGCGTCTAAAAAAGGCGGCCGAAACCGGCCGCCCGCAAATAAATATTTATTTACCGAATGTAAGAGGAGAGGAACGATGCACATTACTCCCAGTGACCGGCGACGTCGACAACCCAATGCTGTCCCGTAGCCTGCTGTTCATAATGTCCCTGGTCCTCAGATGTGGTATACGAATCGTTTACGACAGATCCTCCGATACCGCCGTTGTCCATATCATTATGAACCCACGAATAGGCGGCATCTTCGGAATCGAAGGGCCCTACCATAGTACCACCATGGTTGACCCAGAAACGAGGATGGCGCGTATACACTACATTCGGCACCCAGACCTGGCTGTAATCTGTCTCCCAGTGTCCCTGCTCGGCAACCCACTTCTTCTGGCTACCGCCGTTGGAAGAGGAATTGTTGCTGCCGGAACTCTGCGAATTGCCGGAATTCTGCTTGGAGTCGGAGGAGTTTCCCTTGCTGTCAGACTTCGACGAGTCGGAAGACTTGTTATCCTCTTTCTTGGAGTCATCGGACTTCTGGTCCTTGTCGTCGGATTCTTTCTTCTCCTCGGTCTTGGTTCCAGAGGTTTGCGCCGCCTTTTCTTCGCTCGGCTTCTTTTTGTCTTTATTCTTTACCGCTGTGGCGGCCTTTTCCGTAGGGCCGCTTCCTTGCTTTGCAACGCTGGCACATCCAAGTTGAGGTGCCGAAAGGCACACCAGAAGCGCAACGATAATAGCCTTTGTTCTCACGCCGATCTCCCTGTCCATGAAACCGGGCGTTGGACACTAGCCGATATCCAACGCCCGGCTCGCTTTTACATCTGCTCGCGGCGCTTCTTTTGATCGAGAAAGACGCCGGCCGCCACGAGGACGGTACCGCCGATGGCGAACGTCTCGCCGATGAGTCCCGCGCGGTCACCGGTCTGGGCGAGGCTGCCGGGCTGGGCGGTATCCGTGCCGGCGAGATGCTTCGGGCTGTATGCCGCCTGCTCCTTTGCGGCCTCCTGCTTTGTAGCCTCCTCCGCCTTCTGTCGTGCGATCTCATCGGAAAGCTTCTGCTCCGCTGCGATGCGGTCGGACTTCGCCGACTCGTAGGCGGCGCGTGCCGCATCGTAGCCGGGCTGGAGCCCGTCCACCGAGGCCCGTTTCTCGTCCAGGATGGCCTTGGCGGGCGCGACCTTGGCACGTGCCTCGACTGCTGCGGCGAAAAGCGCGTTGAGGGCGTCATCCGCGTTCACATCATGGCCGGAAGCGATCGCCGCGCCGGCATCGATGGAGTTCAGCTTCGACAGCTTGGCGTCTGCCTGCGCCTTTGTCTGCTCGGCGGCAGAGACCAGGGACTCGGCGGCGATGGCATCCGCCTTCGCGGCATCGAGCGCGGCCTTGGTGTCATTGACGGCCTTTACTGCATCCTGCTCGCGCTGCTGTGCCTCTGCGAGCTTCGCGGCAAGGCCGGTAAGGATGTCGAGGTTCGACTGTGCGTCCTCGAGATCGGTCTGGGAGCCGGTAAGCCTGTCGGCGGCAACGCCGGTGTCGGCCTTTGCGGCATCGACGGCACGCTGGGCATC
>JAXKGN010000017.1:0-103047 GCA_036550355.1 Collinsella sp. | reverse complement strand
CTCCCACAACGACGACGTCGAGAAGGCCTACACCAAGACGACCTACGGCGGCGTGACGATGCTCGACGACTCTGCCGTCCTGCGCCACTTCATCAACCACGGAATGGCCGAGGGCCGCCGCGGATCCGAGTCGTTCGACGTTTACGGTTATAAAACTCGCTATTTAGATCTTCGCAAGGCTTTTGGTAATAATTTGAAGGCTTACTATACGCATTATCTCAAATATGGATTAAAAGAGCGGCGCGATGGGTCGAGTATGAACGGTTTCGAGGGCTACATTATGTCCCCTGCCTTCTCTTCATATGAAGATGCTGCGGCCCACTATCTAAGAACTGTTGGGGAGCAGGCCTATCCGAAATCTGTTTATAAAAACAAAGGGGCTGCCACAGTTAAGGAGTTCTGCAAGATCCTTTATGAAGAGGCTTCTTTTGAGGGGGTTTGTCCTGAGGTCTTATATGCTCAGGTAATGAAGGAGACTGGGTATCTCAGGTATGGCAATCTGGTAAAAGCGGAGCAATGCAATTTTGGCGGTGTCGGCGCTACTGGGCCGGGTCATCCTGGTTATACTTTTTCTTCGGTTAGGGAAGGCCTTAGGGTGCAAGCTCAGCACTTAAAAGCGTATGCTACCACTGAGCCTTTAAATAATGCATGCGTTGACCCTCGTTTTTCTTACGTTTCCCGCGGGTGTGCTCCTAAGACGATCGACCTAAACGGTCGCTGGGCCGTTCCGGGCAAGGGTTATGGAGAAAGCCTAAATGCAATAGTCTCTGATGTTCTATCCATGTAGATAGTATTGTTGTCTTATAAGAAAAAAGCGTGTTCACTTTTGGGGCATCGGCTCAGGCCGATGCCTCTTCTTTGTCGTTAAATCCCAAACCTGCGTTTAACCATTCGGACGGAATTTGTGTCCGGTTGCCTATCGTTCCCGCCGGTAGATAACCTTTTTCGGGACCGTTAAACCCCTCGGGAAGAGGTGTCCATATAGGCCATTAATGGCTTATAGGACAAAATGTGTGTCCCGATAGAACATCCGCTTCAATCCATTAATCCAGCCAGAACGGGTACGGGTCCCTGCGGTGGAGGTCCTCCCACGCGGCCCTGTCGCCCCACTCCGGCCCCCCGTCCTCGCGCGACGGCGAGGCGGAGTAGACGCTGAACAGGAAGTCGATGTCCGCGTCGGTCGGCATCGTGGCGAGCTTCTCGCGCGCCGTCCTCGCGTCCCCCGAATGAGCGTGGCACCACCAGAACACCGCCTTCGCGCGCTTGGCCGACGTCAGCCCCCGGCGGTTGCGCGGGACGGCCCCCGGCCGCGAGTTCGCCCCCCCCCTCGATCATGCCCTGCCGTTGCGCTTGGTCCGACCGCCGCAGTAGGGGCAATAAACGGCCTTCATGGGCACCTCTTCCGATAAGGGTATTTAACGGTTCCGGAAAAGGTAATCTACCGGGGGAACGATAGACAACCGGACACACATTCTGTCCGAGTGGTTAAAAGCGGGCACGGAATTTAAACGGCTGAAAAAAGGGCATCAACCTGCGCCGATGCCCCCAACGTGGACACGCATTTTGTCCTATAAACCGCCTTGGCGCGCATAGGCTTGCTTTCTCTCCAGGTTACCTATCATTAAAAATAATTTTGGAGATAAATGCCGACAGCCTTGCATAAGAGGCATCAAGCAGTATCGCTACTAATAACGATAAGAATAATGCCCAGAAAAAAATAAGCACGGAATACTTCGGCATTAGGATAATTGGCTGAAAATAATAATAAATTAAAAACGTATGGGATAGCCAAAGGGATGTCGAGTGTTTTCCGAATGAAGCGAGAATACGGTGCTTTTTCGAACCCAAGAGAGATATGACTGAATAAATGAATGGCGCAATAATAATTACATCTGGAAATGAGCTAGCTGCCTCACTTGCAAGAGCTGTTCGAATTATAAAGGTGGCCATTATGATGGCAACAGCGATTGCGCCCGCGTGCCTCGTGTTCTCAAAATGTAAATTCACCCTATCAAATATACGATATCGAGCAACCATGACTCCTTCAATGAATATCAGACAATAGGTGAACTGTGCATGCAAAAGCCGCGATACTGCATATGTAATTATTACTGATAAGATCAATTTTAAGGATAAGTGTCGATTATCTCTTGTCCCCTGAAAAAGCATGTACAGTGCGGGAAACAACGCTACGAGAACTAAATATTGTTTGATGTACCACCATTCGCCATTGAATTGAGTTGAGATGCCAAGTGCGGTGGTAATTAGATTTGCGAGGCTTAAGGATATGGCTCTTGAAAGAAATCCGTAGGTCAGAAAAATGGTTGCTATGAACCAAAAGCGCGGATAAAACTTGCGAAGCCTGCTGAACCAAAATGAGATAACCGCTTTAGTATTTATAGCGTTCCCCCATTTTCTATCGGCATAATGGACAAAACCGTAACCAGATAGGAATGCAAAAATTGCAACGCACAGTTTGCAATACCATGCGATGGTTAGTTCAATATTGACTCCAAATAGCATGGGCATTGGCACCCAGAGACCATTGAGTCGATCGGGGATACAAAATAGATGGTGATAGACCATAGCAATTGCTGCTAACCCATATAGATACAGGCTGTGGTGCTTGCTTATGTAACAATCAATGTTTTCGATTATGAGTGAGCGTTCTGCTTCGATACCATTTGCTTTCGTTGTTCCACTCTGCGCGTTGTGCAAAAAAACACCTTTCCTTTCAAGAATTGGTTCGCCGAATTTCTTTTGCTTACAGGCAACAGTGCGCGCCGGTCTGTTAATGCGAAGCCTGTTGCGACGACTTCTTCAGTGCTTTGACCGTCGTTAGAATCGTATGAAGGGTATTCTTGTTAATGGTTAGATATGCCAGGTAAATGGAGCAGAAGATAAGACTCGCGGGAAGAGGCTCTGCAACTTGTGCAATAAAGACAAATGCTAAGCTCAGCGCCAGCGTCATAAATCCGAGATAATTAGCTTCTGCGTCTAGGAACTTAGATATTTTTAGTTCTGAATAAGTGCTGCGAGCACCCAAGATTAACATAACGCCGGTGAGTGTAAATTCAACTGAGTGAAAAACATATGTCCCAATAATGGTGATCAGTGCACTAGCGATAAAAGCAGTCATATTTATTTTGAGAAGACACTTTTCTTTTCTTAATACTTTAAAGAATGTCGTTCCTACAATATCCATCTTTCCGTCGAATACGCATATGGGAAACAAAATAGAGAACAGTTCCAGGCTCTTTGCGTACTGTGGCACCCATGCGTTAAGAATGACAACGATGGGTCCAAATAAGATATAGATGCACGGAAGCATCATGTCCAGGCCGTCACGCATTACAACGAAGATCTTCTTGAGGCTGGCATCCGATGCTTGTTTAAGGTTGGGGAAGAACACCATACTGACTTGAGACAGGAAAGTTAGGAAGAGCGACGCGATTGAGATGGAGAAGGAGACTATAGAGAAAACTTCAATGCCCCAGTTGGCATCAATGAAAAAGCGTACACAACCCAGGATGAGCTGACTCATGATATTAGAAATCATAAGTTTTATACCGATGTTGATGCTATGCAACGAGAGGGTTAGACATTCTTTGGGAGCATAGATTCCGGCTTTTATGAAATCCATGGCGTGGAAGATGCAGTAGCCAAGGCGAAAAATCTTGGAGATAAGATATGCCACGAGATACGGTTCAACTACATTTATGCCCGTAACCATTAACGCAATAAATAAGGTAAATAGCGAGACTGTTTCAATGACGCATGAAAGTGAAAAGAGGGGCGTTTCGTTCATTGCCTGGAAAACAAATCCAAGTAGAGTTGATGCATTGGCCAGTAGGAACGTTACGCTAAAGATTGTAAGTACGAAGGCACGTTCCTCTTCGAAAGGTCCTACCAAAGCGAAAATGAATACACCGATAGCTATGATGCCCTGAAACAGCAGGCTGACCATAAACTGTGAGTTGACTGATTTTTTGTCGATCTTTCCGCGTGTTTGACCTCCTTTTTCCAGGTATAGGCCATCATTGAGACCAAAGTGCATAAAACCTGCATAGCTCATGTAGAAGATGAGTAGCTGCCAGTAGCCATATTCGCGTACGCCCAATAACTTGGGAAGCACGAGTGATAGCACGATGGACGAGAGCGTGCTGATTCCTTGGGACAAAAAGGCCAAGGCGATGTCTTTGAGTACCTTATTTAGATTCATGAGTCTCGCTTACATGTAAGTCATGGCGTGGTTTGCCTTGTAATTGTAGCAGCGTTGGTTAAAACGTCATTCTTATCGATGCTACTTATATGAACTATTGATATACATAGCATGGCTTTCATGGACTGTTTTGACATGCGCTTTAATCGTTTTGAACGAAATGAATATAATTGGAGAGATGCAAAAATTCAGCCCATTTGTCTGCCCGTGACCGCATGGTTGAAAGCGGGCGTGAAGATTAATTACACGGAGGTAATTGTGCGCACAGCTAAAAATGTGTTTGTGGTCATTTTTGCCGGCGGCGTTGGGTCACGTATGCGCGGCGCAAAAGTGCCCAAGCAGTTTTTGGAGCTGGGCGGAAAGCCCATTATTGCTCACACCATCGACCATTTCGAAAAGCATCCCATTGTTGCCGGCGTCGTTGTCGTGTGTGTTGCCTCGGGTATGGACCATATGCGTGAAATAGTCGAGGCCGCTCACTACTCCAAGGTCTTGTCGATTGTTCCAGGTGGCGAGACGGGTCAGGATTCCATCTTTAATGGTCTTTCTGAGCTTAAACGGCTTGGCGTTACGGATGAGGACTCTATTGTTTTGATTCATGACGGTGTTCGACCGCTTATTGACGAGCAGACTATCACCGCGTGTGTCGATTCTGTTTGCCAGTATGGTCCCACCGCAACGGTTGCTCCTTCTCCTGAAACGATTATCGAGGAGGAGAATGGCCTGGTGGAACGTGTCGTCGACCGTTCGCGTTGCAAGCTCGCGCGTGCTCCCCAGGGCTTCAAGTTTAATGATATTTATGCCGAGCACCTTCGCGCACGCAAGGAGGGCAGACATGATTTCATCGATTCAATCTCGCTTATGGCGCACTATGGACACAAAGCCCATACGGTTGAGGGGCCTGCGGATAATATTAAGGTGACCACGCAGCGCGATTTCTTTGCCTTTAAGGGGTTTGTTGATTACAAGGAAATGGAGCAGCTATGGCCGCTGTAGATGAATTTTTGTTTGACCGTGCTGCGCAGATTGCCACTCAGGCCAATCTGCCCTGGGCCGAGTTGGACGGTAGGACCGTTTTGGTGACAGGATCAACGGGTCTCATAGGCTCTCAGATCGTGAGGACTCTGCTCTCTAGAAACGATTGCGTTGATGCCGGCATCAGCGTGGTTCTGCCCGTTCGAAATATAAAAAAAGCACAGGCTCTGTTTGGCGACCGAAGTGACGTTTCCGTTCTGGAGTGGTCGCTTGGCGATGAGCTTGTGGGTTCCGAGCACGTGGATTATGTAGTCCATGCTGCCTGCGGAACATCAAGCAAGAGCTTCCTCGAGACTCCCGCCACGACGATTATGCAGATTGTTCATGGTGGGGAGGCTGTACTGAGGTACGCTTGCTCTGTAGATGCGAAGAAGGTGCTGTTCCTCTCTACCATGGAGGTTTACGGCGAGGTCGAAGGTGTGGCTACTGAGGATAACCTTGGTAAACTGGACCCCATGGTCGTTCGCAATAGCTATCCCGAGGCCAAACGTCTTGTCGAGTGCCTGTGTGCTTCGTATGCCACTGAGCATGGTGTCCCTTCGGTTGTTATTCGTTTGGCACAGACGTTTGGCGAGGGTGTCCATCCCGACGACATGCGAGTGTTTGCGGATTTTGGTCGTCATGCCATCGAAGGCAAGGACATCGTCTTGTTAAGCGATGGCCTTAAGCGCAACGGTTACCTTTCGGTCGATGACTCTGTGCGCGCTATTTTAGTTGCATTGGTTAATGGTCAATCGGGTGAAGCGTATAACGCTGTTAACGAGGATGCGTATTGCAGCATTAGGGAAATGGCGCAGCTGGTTCTCGACCAGTTTGGCGCTGAGGGTACGCAGGTCCGTAGAGAGTTTGACCCCGAGCGCGAGGCGACGTTCAGGAAGGCCTCTGACCTCATGCTCGATTCATCTAAGCTCAAGGCGTTGGGCTGGGAGCCCAACGATTCGCTCTCTGATATGTACCGAGCCATGATTGATTGCTGGAGCGTTCATGACTAACGTGATAGCGCAGAAGCCATCCGTCCTTGTGATGATGGCTACATATAACGGCGAGAAATATGTTGCTGAACAGATCGATAGTATCCTTGCTCAGGAGGGCGTGGATGTTACGCTCACGATTTCGGATGACTGCTCCACAGATGCCACTTCGCAGATTTGCGCTCGTTATGCTCAAAATACGAACAACGTCCATTTTGCAGTAAATAAGAATAACAAGGGTCTCGCCAGAAACTTTATGGACATGCTTTACGGCACTAATGCAATGTCTTATGACTATTTCGCGTTCTCGGATCAAGATGACTATTGGATGCCCAATAAGCTAGAAAGAGCGATCGGGGCTATTACTTCGGCTGGCGAAGGTCCCCGTCTCTATTATAGTGATGTGTGTAATGTCGATGAACATCTTAATGGCGGATCCAGGGAGTATGCTGCCTTCGCTCCTTATGCGAATTCTTTTGGGTTATTGCTGACGGTGAACTGGGCCTCTGGTTGCACAATGGTATTCAATACGGCTTTTGCGTCTGTCCTTCAACGATATGTACCGCAGGAGTGGCCACGTATTCATGATGGATGGGTTCATTTGGTCGCCCGAGTGTTAAATGCTCAGGTTCCTGATCTTGATCACGCTTGCATCAAACGTCGTATTTCTGGCCATAATCAGGTAGGCGAGCGCAGGCTAGGTTCTTTGCATTTAAAACGAATTGTTATGATGCCGGTCTATTTGTTTTCTAAGGGAAAAAATCATCATTGGGCCGTGAGAGCTGCCTCGGAGCTTTGCAGAGGTTACTCTGATGTGATGGATGCAGACTGTCTGACTATATGCGAAACTTTTATTCGCGCAGAAAAATCCTTCTTCACGCGATTGAGACTGGCATTTGATCCTAGATTTAAATCTCCCTATCCTGTGGAAAATGCTATGTACCCCATTAAAATGATCCTTAATAAATATTGATTGGTGCAATCTAACCTTTTGTTTATTGATTGGTGTGAACTCTGATGCTTAATTTTACCGTTGGTCCGGTTATGTCCGATTCCGAGGTCCTTGCTATCGGGTCCGAACAGGTGCCGTATTTCAGGACGCCTGAGTTTTCTGAGGTAATGCTTCAGAACGAGAGGCTGTTCCTTCAATTCGTTGATGCATCGGAGGGATCCCGTGCAGTATTTATCACGGGGTCGGGAACAGCATCTCTTGAGGCCTCGGTTGCAAACGTTTTGTCTCCGACGGACAAAGCTCTCGTTGTTGTTGGTGGAAGTTTTGGCAAGCGCTTTTCGCAGCTGTGTGATATTCATGGGATTCCTCATGATGATATTGAGCTTCCCTTTGGTAGTACGTTGACTCCTGAAATCTTGGGCCAATATGACCAAAAGGGTTATACCGTCCTTTTGGTTAATATTCATGAGACCTCAACGGGCGTTCTTTATGATGCATCAATGTTGTCGCGTTTTTGCAGACGTAACAACATGCTGTTCATCATGGACGCAATCAGCGCCTTCCTGGCCGATCCTTTGAGCATGGCAGAGCTAGGTGTTGACGTTTTTATTACAGGGTCGCAGAAGGCGCTTGCGTGCCCTCCGGGTGTCTCTCTTATTGCGCTTTCGAGTAGGGCTGTCGGTCGAGTGCTATCAAATGATCCCGGCTGTATGTATCTTGATCTTCGTTCTGCGCTAAAAAATGCTGAACGCGGTCAGACTCCGTTCACTCCCGCCGTCGGCACGCTGCTCCAGATAAACAAGCGTCTTAATTTGATATTGGAAAATGGCGGGCCTTCTGTAGAGATTGAACGTGTCGCCGCATTGGCGCGTGATTTTAGGTCGCGCATTGTTGATCTGCCTTTTGAGCAAGTTTCACCAGCTCCGTCGAATGCGGTTACCATTCTTCATCCGACGCACGTCTCCGCGCGCAGTGTTTTTGCAACCCTAAAGGACCGTTATAGTATTTGGGTTTGCCCCAACGGCGGTGAGCTTGCTGACAGAGTGTTTCGCGTCGGTCATATAGGTTGTCTTACGATTGAAGACAATACTCAGCTGATCAATGCGTTCGAAGATATGCTATCTAAGGGTCTTCTGTAGACATTGGGCTGGATTACATGGTGAAAGTTATTACATACGGAACGTACGATATGCTCCACTATGGTCATATTCGATTATTAAAGCGAGCCCGTGAGCTTGGTGATTATTTAATCGTCGGCGTCACTGCTGACGATTTTGATCGTTCGCGAGGAAAGATTAATGTTGAGCAATCTCTTGCCGAGCGTATGGAGGGCGTACGAGCCACTGGCCTTGCTGACGAGATTATTGTTGAAGAGTATGAAGGCCAAAAAATCGATGATATTCAGCGGTATGACGTTGATATTTTTACTGTTGGTTCTGATTGGCGTGGGCATTTCGATTATTTGAATGATTATTGCAAAGTTGTCTACCTCGATCGTACGGAAGGCATTTCTAGTACTGAAATAAGGAGCAAAAGGCAGTCGATAAGGATGTCCTTTATCGGCTCTGGGCCTGTGCTTGACAAATATATCGCCGAGAGTTCCTTTGTTAATGGAATGCAAGAGGAAGGGCGGTTAGTCGTATCAAGGGCTGTGAATGCTCCGAAAGGTGAATTCGACGAGCTTCTTTCTCGGAGCGATGCCGTCTTTTTTGCTACTCATCCCGATGGCCATTTTGAAGAAATCGCAGCGGCTCTTGATAAGGGCGTTCATGTTTTGTGCGAGTCTCCGATTGCCAAAACAGAGATGCAAGCTCGAAAGCTTCAGCTTATCGCACGCGATCGTGGCTTGATTCTAATGGATGCAATTAAAACTGCGCATGCAACAGCATACTCGCGGCTTCTTTTGCTTGCAAAGACCGGGGCAATTGGCCGGATTGTTTCAGTTGACGCCAACTGCACGGGAATGAGCGGCTTAGATGTTGGCGCAGCCAATGCTGACACCATTCAGGGTTCAATGGATTATTGGGCGCCAACGGCTATATTGCCTGTTCTTCAGCTTCTTGGCGATTCCTTTGTTGAGGAGCGCTATGTAGCGTTTGGGGATAGTTCTATTGCCGGTTCAGATGCGTTTACTCGTGCTTCCTATGTATTTGCCGATGCAGTGGCTTCTTTTAAAGTCGGCCGTTCGGTAAAAACCGAAGGAGAGCTTGTTGTATCTGGAACAAAGGGCTACATCTACGTTCCGGCTCCATGGTGGAAAACTGATTATTTTGAGGTTCGCCATGAGAATTCTGATTGCAACAAACGCTATTTTTATCAGCTTGATGGCGAGGGGATTCGAAACCAGCTTGCGGCTTTTTCTCGCGCAATCGAGCACGGAGTTGCTGCATCGGGAATCACAGCTGAGGATTCCATTGCAATTGCACGTGTATTTGAACATTTCGCTTGCGCTGATTTTACGAGCCATATTTATTAACGCTATAGTGAATAGCTGTAATTGACCGTTCAATTTGGAGCGAAATTGTTATTTAAGCCTTACGATAGTGATACCCTTGAAAAGGTCCATAAGATAAACCTCTTGATTTATCAAGATTTTGCCGATCTTTGCGCACGTCATAATATCAACTACTTTGCTATTTCCGGAACTGTCATTGGGGCCTTGCGTCACAAGGGGTTTATTCCTTGGGATGATGATATCGACATCGCTATGCTGCGTGGCGATTACGAGCGGTTCGTTAAATATGCCGAGACGGAACTATCTGATAAATATTATTTGATGGGTCCCGAGTTTGATCACAAGTACTATAACCTCAAGCCTCATTTAGTCTTGAAGGATACAACGTTTGTTACTAATGAGGCATGGTCTTCCGGGTATAGACCTGGTTTCTTCCTTGACCTGTTTATTTACGATAATATTCCGACCGATCCAAACGAACTCGCAAAGTATCATCGGCAGTGCAAGATTTATACCGTTCTCTGGTTTGCATATCATGTTCACTTTGAAAAGCTTTTGGATACACAAAGTACTTTTCTGGGGAAGGCAAAGTATATCGTTAGTTTTCTTATCGGAAGCTTTCTTCGTGCAATTCCTGGGTGCGAAGTGCGAATCTGGAGGGGATACGACGCCCTTTCAAAGAAATATCGTGGCAAGACCGAAAGATATTCAGCTCTCACCGATTACGGCATGACCTATATGTATGTCGACAAAGATGAGATGTTTCCTCTTGTTGATATGCCGTTCGAGAATACGAGTGTCAAGCTTGTTCGTGAGTACGAGAGACAGGTTAGTAGGCATATGGGTCCGGACTATATGCAGCTTCCGCCGCTTGAAAAGCGAACTAATCATTTCCCTAAAGAGCTTGATTTTGGCAAATATGATGAGGTGTTGAAATAATGCAGGCAATCGAGCAGGCTGATGTCCAACCACTTCTTCTAGACATCCTCTCGGCGTTTCACAATTATTGCGTTCGACACAATTTGATTTATTTTTTATCGGACGGCACCTTGCTGGGAGCTGTTAGGCACAAGGGTTTTATTCCTTGGGATGATGACGCTGATGTCTCGATGGTTGACTCTGAATACGATAAACTCATTGCGCTTGCAAAAGATGATCCCAACCTCGATTCAACTGGACGTTATAGGTTTCTTTTACCTGCGGAGCTTCCGAATTTTTATCCTTTTATAAAGGTCGTTGATACTCATACCATTGTTTATGAAAAGGACATTGACCATCAGTATGCCATCGGCCTTTGGCTTGATGTGTTCCGCCTTTCACATTGTGATGCCGACTTTTCTAAGACCATCGATAAGTATCACCACATAATGAAATTGCGTAACCTGAATAAGATTGCTGTTGCTGGTGATTTTTCTACACCGCTATACAAAGCACTGTCACCTTTGCTGACGATGGTAAAAGGAATTATATCTCTATTTGGCGCTGCCTGTCCAAATCTCACGTACAAGATGCTCGAGATTGAAAAGTTGATGCCAGACTCTGGCGATAAGCTTATGGATATCACTTGGGCTGATCACGATGAACACTATTTCGACGCCTCGCTTTGGGATGAGGTCGCCGAGCTCTCATTTTGCGGGAAATCTTTCTACGTGCCCAAGCGGTTCGATGATGTGCTTACCTGTCAATTCGGCGATTATATGCAGCTGCCTCCGGAGGAAGATAGAGTCCGTCATTCATATGAGGCGTATTACATTTAAGATAGCAATTTCGCTTTATCATAGTTTGGGGTGGCCCGTATTGGGGCCACCCTTCCGCTTTTATTGGATAATAGCAAGGTAGGCTAATGTGATAATGTCTAAATGAAGGCAGCCGCTAGGAAGCCAGGGCCGCTAGGGCAAGCCTGAGCATCTTGTTGAGATAATTGATTGAACAGAATAGAAGTTCTGCTGAGTAGGCGGAGGCTTTAAAATATCTGCGTTTGCCCAAGGACGCCAAAGCGTTGTTGAAGATATCGTTTGCCTTTGAGTAGCGAATGGCTTTTGCTTCTGAGTAGGCAGCATCAACATATATATTGGCTTCTCGAGGGTCTGCTGCCCGATTTTTTCTGAACTCTTTTGTAATGTAGCGCTGATAGAGATATTGTCGAAAGAGCGATGACCTTGAGATGCTTTCTGAAGTCATTCGGTATTTAAGTATCTCTTGGTTGCAGTTTCCAATCTTAAGTCCTGCCATGGATGCGCGGAGTAAAAAGTCGTAGTCTTCGCAGAGGGGGATCTCTCTGTAGCCCTGGGCGAAAGCGGAGACTTTGCCAAGCCAGGTGGGATGTGGGACACAGTTATTCCAGCGCAAGGCTCTATTGACGGCATTTGGTGTTATAGGCGGCTGGGGAATGTCGTAAAGGTAGGCGCCGCTCTCGTCGATAATGCTCATTCGGCCGCCAACAAGATCTAGTTCGTTCGATGTTAGGAACGACAGCTGTGATTCGATTCGATTGGGCTCCGAAATATCGTCAGCGTCCATTCGGCAAATATAATTTCCTTTTGCTATGCCGAGTGCCTTGTTTAGAGATTTAACGAGACCTAGGTTATATTCATTTTCAATTACTGTAATCCTATTATCCTCGATTTGTTTTCGGTATGCGAGGTCTTTTACCGGCTGATTATCTGGGCAGTCGATAATAATTAGAAATTCAAAATCGCAGTAGGTTTGGTGAAGAACTGAGTCAATAGATGCCTCTACGAGGGCAGCATTTTCTTTATAGGTCGACATAATGACAGAGATGTTAGGCATAATGCTCTCTTTGACGCTTGAACTTGCAGTGCTTGTGAGTCTTGAATGACCGCTTGGGCAATGTTTATTATAGGCTTCGCCGCACTTGGTTGCTATGTACGCCGATAGGGGGTCTATCTCTATCGTATTCATATGCTATTTAATAAGTTAAAAGATTGGTTGGTGTGTTAATGCCTTCTGCGATACGTAGAAACTACGATTCAATTGATCTGGCAAAATTTGTTTTGAGCATCTTTGTCGTCGCAATTCATGTTCGACCATTTGACGCATATTCAGCATATTTCCGTCCTGTCCTCAGAACGGCTGTTCCGCTCTTTTTTCTAATCACGTCTTATTTTTTCTTCGTCCGGCATAAGGGCCTGTCTTGTCTGGATGAAAAGGTCGCCCATATAGAGCGTCATGTTTCTCGAAATCTACGTTTATATCTGTTTTGGATGACAGTATTTCTGATTCCTACCATTAGGTATAGACAGTGGTTTGCGAATGGTGTGCTTAATGGGTTTGCTTTGTGGATTAGGTCGTTTTTTGTGGGCAGTACCTTTATTGCTTCATGGTTTATTATGGCAGCCGTTATTGCAACAGTTTTGGTAACTGTCCTCTCGCGATATCTTTCGAATACCACGATGCTTCTATTGTCTTTGATACCTTTTGGTGCATGCTGCCTTATGAGCGGTTACGGTAATACTGCATTTATGCAGGCTCATATTGGCGTATTTTCCCAATCATATGGGTTCGACTATAACAATTTTTGGGTTGCTCTGTTTTGGGTTGTAGTTGGGAAAATGCTTGCAGAACTTCCGCCTGATAAGGTTCCGAAACCCAAAGAACTCGTTATATTAAGTGCCTTTGGCATTGTCTTGCTCTATTGTGAGCAATATCTAATTATGTCAAGGGGCTGGGCTGTTGCAGACGACTGTTATTTTACGCTGCCGTTTTTCTGCATTCCTGTATTTCTACTGCTGCTTAGTTGTGATGCTCAAATTGAGCATACGAGGTTTTTACGCTGTGCGAGCACGGTGACATTTTGTTTACATGCAAACCTGCAGTTCATTTTGATAAGTTACTTTGGGTGTCGCGTTACTCAAACCACGATGTTTGTAGTTGTGCTTATCGCATCGTGGCTCCTTACGTTTCTTATCCTTAAACTGGAGAAATTGCCACATTTAAGCTGGCTAAGGTATAGTCATTAAATATTCGCTATCATGGATACATTATTAGACAAATATTGTGAGAGCTAGTTTTGAAGACGCTAATCATTATTCCTGCCTACAACGAGGAGGCATCTCTGGGTATTACGGTTGCCAAGTTGACCGCTGCCGTTCCCGATGTTGACTACTTGGTCGTTAACGACGGTTCCAGCGATGGAACTGTTCAAATTTGCCGCGATAACGGCTATCCGTTTTTGGATCTGCCCTGCAACCTTGGACTTGCCGGCGCATTTCAGGCGGGCATTAAATACGCTTATCGTCATGGCTATGATTGCGCTATTCAGTTTGATGCTGATGGCCAGCATTTGCCGCAGTATATCCATGATCTTGTGCAAGCGCTCCAGACATGTGATATCGCGATCGGTTCGCGATTCGTCGATCAGTCTAAGGGCAGCTCACTGCGCATGTTTGGCAGCAATATCATCCAGGGCGCCATTAAGCTCACGACTGGTCAGGTTATTCACGACCCCACGTCGGGTATGCGTGCTTTTAACAAGCGCATGATTAAGCTTCTCGCACTTGGGCTCAACATGGGTCCCGAGCCTGATACTGTTTCATACCTTATTCGTGCCGCCCATGCCAAAGTTGTCGAAGTGCCGGTTCAGATGGCCGAGCGCGAGGCGGGGGAGAGCTACTTTAACTGGAAGTCGTCCGTCAAGTATATGCTTCGCATGACTTTATCTATTCTGTTTATCCAGTTCTTCCGTAAAAGCTTGGAGGGCGATGCTGCATGACGCTGCCGCTTCGTATTACGCTGTTTGCAACGTCCTTGCTCACGTTTGGTTATATGACCATTAAGATTCGCGATTCAAAAATGCGCCTTGAAGACTCTTTGTTCTGGTTTTGCTTTTCGGCCCTGCTGCTGCTTGCCAGTATTTTTCCTCAGGTGTTTTTCTGGCTTTCGAATCTCGTTGGCACCATGTCGCCTTCGAACTTTGTGTTCCTGTTCTTCATCTTTGTCTTGCTCATTGTCTGCTTTAGGCTGAGCGTTCGTCTTTCTCAGCTCGATACGAAACTTCGCGAGCTTACTCAGCAGTTGGCGATAGAAAAGTTTGAACGTCATCACAACGACGAGAGCCATTCGAAAAGAGGCTAATTCATGAAAGGCATTATCCTCGCCGGGGGCTCCGGCACTCGCCTCTACCCGCTCACGCTCGTCACGTCTAAGCAGCTGCTGCCGGTCTACGACAAGCCCATGATCTACTACCCGCTTAGCACCCTCATGCTGGCGGGCATCCGGGACATCCTGGTCATCTCCACGCCGACCGACCTCCCCAACTTCGAGCGCCTTCTCGGGGACGGCTCGCGCTACGGCGTGAACCTGTCCTACGCCGATCAGCCGAGCCCCGACGGCCTGGCGCAGGCCTTCACCATCGGCGAGGACTTCATCGCCGGCGAGCCGTGCGCCCTGGTGCTCGGCGACAACATCTTCTACGGCAACGGCCTGTCCCGCCACCTGACGCGCGCCGCCCAGAACGCCGAGTCGGGCCGCGCCACGGTCTTCGGCTACCACGTGGACGACCCCGAGCGCTTCGGCGTCGTGGAGTTCGATGCGCGGGGGAGGGCCGTCTCCATCGAGGAGAAGCCCGAGCGCCCCAAGAGCTCCTACGCCGTCACCGGCCTCTACTTCTACCCGGGCGACGTGGCCGCCAAGGCGCATAGGGTGGAGCCCTCCGCGCGCGGCGAGCTGGAGATCACCGACCTCAACCGGATGTACCTGGGGGAGGGGACGCTGTCCGTGGTGACGCTGGGCCGCGGCTACGCGTGGCTCGATACCGGCACCATGGAGAGCCTGCACGAGGCCGCTGAGTTCGTCCGCGCCGTGGAGCACTCCCAGGACCTTCCCGTGTCCGTGCCCGAGGAGATCGCCTGGGAGAACGGCTGGATCACGACCGAGGGGCTGGAGGAGGCCGCCGAGGCCTACGGCAAGTCGGTCTACGGGCAGCACCTCAAGAAGGTCGCCGCCGGCGAGATCGTCAACAGCCCGCGCGAGTACTAATCCGACCCAATGGGAGATAGAAACATGTCTGAAGAGCTCTTCGAGCCCAGGAACATCATCGTCACGGGCGGCTGCGGCTTCATCGGCAGCAACTTCGTCCACTACGTGGTGGACAACCACCCGGACGTCCACGTCACCGTCCTGGACAAGCTGACCTACGCCGGCAACCCCGAGAACATCGCCGGGCTGCCCGCCGACCGCGTGGAGCTCGTCGTGGGCGACATCTGCGACGCGGAGCTGCTGGACAGGCTGGTCCCCGGCCACGACGCGATCGTCCACTACGCCGCCGAGAGCCACAACGACAACTCCATCGCCGACCCCGAGCCGTTCCTCCGCACCAACGTGGAGGGCACCTTCCGCCTGCTGGAGGCCGTCCGTAAGTACGGCGTCCGCTACCACCACGTCTCCACCGACGAGGTCTACGGCGACCTGGCGCTCGACGACCCCGCCAAGTTCACCGAGGAGACGCCGTATAGGCCCTCGAGCCCCTACAGCTCCACCAAGGCGTCCTCCGACATGCTCGTGCGCGCCTGGACCCGCACCTACGGCCTGCGCACCACGATCTCCAACTGCTCCAACAACTACGGCCCCTACCAGCACGTGGAGAAGTTCATCCCGCGCCAGATCACCAACATCATCGACGGCGTCCGCCCCAAGCTCTACGGAAAGGGCGAGAACGTCCGCGACTGGATCCACACCGAGGACCACTCCTCGGCCGTCTGGGACATCCTCACGAAGGGCCGCACGGGGGAGACCTACCTCATCGGCGCCGACGGGGAGAGGAACAACATCACCGCGCTGCGCATGATCCTCACGGCCATGGGCCGCGACCCCGAGGACTTCGACTGGGTCGCCGACCGCCCCGGCCACGACCGCCGCTACGCCATCGACAGCACGAAGCTCCGGCGCGAGCTGGGCTGGAGGCCGGCCCACACCGACTTCGCCGAGGGGCTCAAGCAGACGATCGACTGGTACGTGGCCAACGAGTCCTGGTGGCGCCCCGCCAAGGAGGCCACCGAGGCCCGCTACCGCGCACAGGGCCAGTAGGAGAGGGGAGAGAGACATGGCAGACATCGCATTCGAGAAGGACCTCTCCGCCACCGAGACCGGCATCGGGGGCCTGAAGGTCGTCGACCTGGCCGTGCACGGCGACTCGCGCGGCTGGTTCAAGGAGAACTGGCAGCGCGCCAAGATGACCGCCCTCGGCATCCCCGACTTCCGCGTCGTCCAGAACAACGTCTCCTACAACGAGAAGAGGGGCGTCACCCGCGGCATCCACGCCGAGCCCTGGGACAAGTTCATCTCCGTCGCCCGCGGCAGCGTATTCGGCGCCTGGGTGGACCTGCGCGAGGGCAGCGCCACCTTCGGCAAGGTCTACACGACCGTGCTGGACCCCTCCAAGGCCATCTACGTCCCGCGCGGCGTGGGCAACTCCTTCCAGGCGCTCGAGGACGGCACCGCCTACACCTACCTGGTGGACGCCCACTGGTCCCTGGAGCTCAAGAAGACGTACACCTTCGTGAACCTCGCCGACCCCGAGCTCGCCATCGAGTGGCCGATCCCGCTGGACCAGGCCACCGTCTCCGAGGCGGACAAAAACCACCCGATGCTCAAGGACGTCGTCCCCATGGCGCCCAGGCGCACCCTCGTCACCGGCTGCAACGGCCAGCTGGGCCATGCGGTCCGCAAACTGGCGGAGGAGCGCGGGATCGCCAAGGACTTCGACTTCTGCGACATCGACACCTTCGACATGTCCGACCCGGACGCCTACGCACAGTACGACTGGTCGCTCTACGGCACCGTGATCAACTGCGGCGCCTACACGGCCGTGGATAAAGCGGAGACCCCCGAGGGCCGCGTGGCCGCCTGGAAGGCCAACGCGACCGGCCCGGCCCTGCTCGCCCGCACCTGCGCCGGGCACGGCATCACCCTGGTCCACGTGTCCTCCGACTACGTCTTCGACGGCACCGCGGAGGTGCACACAGAGGACGAGCCCTTCTCCCCGCTGTCCGTCTACGGCCAGACCAAGGCCGCCGGCGACATCGCCGTGGCCGGCTGCCCGCGCCACTACATCATGCGCAGCTCCTGGGTCATCGGCGAGGGGCACAACTTCGTCAAGACGATGAAGGGCCTGTCCGATCGCGTCGCCGACCCCGAGGACAAGCTCGAGCGGGTCACCGTGGTCGACGACCAGCTGGGCCGCCTGACCTTCACGCGCGACATGGCGGAGGCCATCTTCCACTTGCTGGGGACGCAGGCCCCCTACGGCACCTACAACTGCACCGGCTCCGGCGCGGTCAGGTCCTGGGCCGACATCGCCCGCGCCGTCTTCGAGGCCGCCAACGGCAACGGCGACAAGGTGGTCCCCGTCAGCACCGCCGACTACTACGCGAGCGCCGTCGGCCCCATCGCCCCGCGCCCGGTCCACTCCGCTCTCGACCTGTCCAAGCTCGAGTCGGTCGGCTTTCGCTTACCTGACTGGGAAACATCTATATTGAAATACTTAACCAGTTTGATTTAGTGCGCAGATACTATAGCGTTTTGGTCTTTTGGCGTATGACCGATCATTTCGGATCGGCTATCTGTCAACAGTTTTGGCGCTATTGTCGGGCGACGTTGAAGCTACTATTTCGAAAACAAAATCTAGTTTGAATGATTTACGAAGACCTTATGCAAATGATTATTCGCGGAATGTATATCGACTTTGATTTCTTACAGTAAAATTGGTATGTTAAATTTAGATTTTGAGAATGAAATTGAGTGTCCTACAGTCCAAGAACCCTTGTTGCCATTCCGGCATATAACGAGGAGGAGTGCATAGAAAACACCATATTCGAACTTAGGCAAGTCGCGCCTAAGTTCGATTTTGTAGTTATTAATGACGGATCTCATGACAGCACGCTTTCTATCTGTGAGCATATCGGCTGTAATATTATTAACATGCCAATTAACTGTGGCCTTACAGTTGGTTTCCAGACTGCGGCTCGATACGCAGTTGACCATGGATATGACTATATGATCCAATTTGATGCTGACGGGCAGCATCGTCCGGAGTATTTGTCTTCTCTTGTTGAGAAATCGGTAAATACTGGTTCCGACATCGTTATCGGTTCTAGGTTTCTGGCTGTCCGTAAAGATAAATCGATGCGCATGGTTGGTTCACGCATGATTACTGTATTGATTAAGATGTTGACCGGTCATCGCATTAGTGATCCCACATCTGGCTTCAGGCTGTTTAGTCGTCCTGTACTCGACAGATACTATTACGACAACACTCTTAATCCCGAGCCAGAGTCACTTGCTTTGTTTTTAAAACAAGGATACTCGGTCTCCGAAGTTCAGGTTTCGATGCGCGAACGTCAAGGTGGAGAGAGCTACTTAAATCCGGTCAAATCTATGCAGTATATGCTCCGGGTATTCGTAACGCTTCTTATTGTTCAGTGGTTTAGGTGATGGTTATGTCTATATCACTTCGCGTGTTGCTAATTGTCAGCGCTGCCGTTGTTTTGTTATTTGTAGTCCGAAAGCTTAAGAAGTCCCAGATGCAAGCTCTGGATTCGTTTTTTTGGCTGTTGTTTAGCTTGAGCTTTGTGATGCTCGGCATTTTTCCTGAAATAGCAATCGTTTGTTCGGCGCTATTTGGTTTTGTTTCACCTTCAAACTTAGTGTTTTTGTATGTGATTGCCGTTCTCGTTGTGCGTGATTTCTGCAATTCACTACGCTTGGCTAAGTTGGAGGAACGCTTGAACTCTCTTGTTCAAGCGGTCGCTTTAGATAAATAGCACCTTTTTGGTAATTGGATTGTTTATGAGCGTTTGGATTTCATTTATTTGTGCGATTGCAGTAGCTACTTTTCTGCTGTTTTTTCCTGGATACCTTATACTTTTCTCTTTTAGGAGCATTCGGTTGCCAAAATTGGCAATTGCTCCAATCGTTTCTATTTTCATTACTTGTGTGACCGGAGTTATTACTTCGACGTTATTTCAATCTATTAGCGTATGGGTTTTTATCTGCCTTGAACTAGTGATTCCGGTTTTTGTTTTGGTTGCATCTTTTGTTTGGCGCTGTGCGGGATCTGTTCGGATGTCCGCGGGATCCTGTTCTGGTTATTTGAATACTAAAGACGCTGATTTCCATCAAGCCTTGTACCTAGTCGTCGGTTTTATTGCTGCTATTTATGTCTTTGTTTCCGTTCTCGGTTCGCCTGAGTTTTTTTCAGTTTCGATTGACAACTCGTACCATCTCAATGAGATCCATGCGCTTGCCAGCACCGGCTGCTATTCTCCTATGGGAATAGGTGTTTACCCAACCGTTTCTGGATACGGTTCCGCCGAGGCTGGGTTTTATCCTGCCGCATGGCACGTAATTTGTGCACTGGTATGCAACGTTCTTTCTGTTAGTGCTGCTGTTGCTATTAATGCAGTGAATTTTTCGTTCGTTGCGTTCGTATTTCCGATGGGCTGCTTTGCGTTGATGAGTGCCATTACTGAAAAAAAGACTTGTCTCGCACTGGGAGCTTTAATTTGCATTTCTGCATATGCGTTCCCGTGGAGGCTGCTTACCTTCGGCGTCCTATATTCAAATCTTGCCGCTTTTTGTCTTATATGCTCAGTTTGTTCCGTATTCATAAGCCTAACTAAGGGCGAAGACCTGTCTATCCAAAACAGAGTCTTGTTGGCCTTTTTATTTTTTTTCGGGTTGTTCGACCTATTTTTGCTTCAACCTAATGGGGTTTTCTCTGTTGGCGTTTTGCTGCTTCCATACGCTGCTGCAAGGTTGTATAACTTTTGTATTGCGAAAAATCTCACTCCGCTTAAGTCGTTTTCAGCTGCGGTTGGCCTAGTTGTTTGCTTTGTTGTCGCTTGGATCGTTGCGTATAATTTACCCATGATACAAGGGGTTGTTAGCGTTAGCTGGAATCACTATACGTCGGCTTCGCAAATGTTGGTCAATTTCCTCTGCCAGTCGTACTCTCCGGATTCTCCCAGTAATCTGGTCCTTGGTTTATTCGTCATTGTGGGATTGTTTTATGCTCTGCAGTGCGTTGAGCTTCGCTGGATGTCTGTTTCTTATTTTCTTGCGTTAGCCATCCATTTCTCCACAGGTGCTACAGAGGCAGTATTTAAACCGTGGTTTGCTGGATTTTGGTATGCTGATCCATATAGAACAGCTACGTTGTGCACGCTTGCTGCGTTTCCGTTGGCGGTCTTTGGTGCTTCGATTGTTTTCGATGAGCTAAGAAAGAGATTTCTTGACGGTAAGCATATGTCTGCCGGATCGTTCAATCGACTTTATCCCGCTATATTTGTCGTGCTTTTTGTTACGGCTGTTTTCTATCCCTCATTTCAGATTCCGGGCTTGCTTAACGTTGAAATGGTTTTTGGCAAAACAAGGAATGTGATTAAACAAGACTATGACATGTACAACCCAGAGGAACTAAACGCGAAAGAGCTGGAGTTTGCATCGTCTGTAAAGGAGATCGTGGGTGATTCCGTTGTTTTAAATTCGCCCTACGACGGATCAGCTTTTCTTTACGGGTCTTCTGATATTCAGGTGTACTATCGCTCTTTAAACAGCTCTCCCGAGAATGACCCTAACGAGTCGACTGCCAGTAGGGTCATAAGGCATGGACTCTATAAGTTCGGTACGAATTTGGAGATACAGGAGGCCGTTAAAGCGTCTGGTGCCCGTTATGTGCTATTACTCGATTCCGATAAGTGTAAATCAAGAGGTCATGTTTTTACGTATAACCCGGATGACTGGGATGGTATCGAGGAGATTAACGATAAGACTCCTGGGTTTACACTATTAAAAAAATCGGGGCATTCTAGGCTGTATCGCATCGATTTAGAGTAATTATTGTTTTAGTATCAATTGAAATTGGAGCCTCATGCAGTTTAAGTTGGCGAATCTCATCTTCAGTGGCAATCAGGCGCTTGATCAATTCCCGACTCTCTCTTTTAGAGAACTAGCCGGTAGGGCGATTTCTGATTCCCCATCTTCACTTAGATTATTGGGTTCTTCTTGGATTGATTTTTCTACTTATTTTAATTCTCTTTCTATAATGAAGTGGAAAGAGTACTCAAATGCTGGCTCCTTTTATCTTCATTTCAAATATCGGGGTGCTGGTTTCGATCTTCAGGAGAGGACCGTTGGAAATCTTGATTGGAGCTCCCGTGTTGTTCCGGACTCCAATCGCAGCTTCTCTTCTTCTGATGTTTGGGCTTCTGTTGATATCGAAATTACCGAGCAGACTTGTGAAACACTACATTCCTTCAGCATTGAAAGTGCCGGCGATTTGACGCTTGATGATGCCTATTATTATGCGGATGTTGATCCTTGCTGCATTCATCCAATCGAATTAGCTCTTGCTATTACGACATTTAAAAAAGAACAGTATGTCCTTAACAATCTGAATCTCATTAAAGAGGGGGTTCTTTCTGGTAAAGAGCCAATTTCGGAACATTTTCATGTCCATGTTGTCGACAACGGCAGATCGTTAGACTGCAACTCTGGATCGGATCTTATTTCGATTCATCCTAATCCAAATGTCGGCGGTTCCGGTGGGTTTGCTCGTGGCATGATTGAGGCGCTGGAGCAGAATCCTAAAGCGACTCATGTTCTCCTGATGGATGACGATGTTGAGGTTCTTCCTGAGAGCTTTATCCGCACGTTTAACCTGCTTTCTCTTCTCAAAGAAGAATATGTTGATGCCTTTTTGTCGGGCGCTATGATGAGCCTGGAAGAGCCCAATTTGCGCACCGAGGATTTGGGATTCTTTACTTCTAAGGGAACTTTTTCTCCCCTTAAGCCTGAAGGCTATATGAGTTCACTTCATGATGTGGTTGAGACCGAGATATATAAGGCCCCAACTGGCCTTTATGAAGATACTACTCAACAGTATGCTGGCTGGTGGTATTGCGTTATACCTACCTCAACGATCGAACGCAAGGGATTACCTTTGCCTTTATTTGTTCGTTCGGACGACGCCGAGTATGCGCTTCGTTGCAAACCCAGATTCATGTCAATGAATGGCATATGCGTTTGGCATAATTCTTTTAAGTTTAAATACAGCGCTGCTGTGGAGCGTTATCAGGTAAGCCGAAATACACTGATTAGCCAAGCGACGACCGGCGTTGCGCCCCTTGCTGATTTTCTTTATGAGATTCGTCGTGAAGTCGAACTCGACTTGAAGAAATTTGACTACGATGACGCGCTCCTCGCCGTAAAGGGCCTGGAGGATTTTTTAAGAGGTCCTGAGTGGATTTCTCATCCGGTTGCTGAAGCACGCTTTATGGCGGCAAATCGTGAAAGGGAACAATTGGTTCCCATCGAGCAGCTCATCCCTCAGGCACTAGAATTTGGTGTCGACTTGATGCAGCTGACATTTGGCAATTTGAGTCTCGAAGGGGACAGGTCTAGGCTGCAGGCACTTAAGGATCACCTGACCATTAATGGCCACCGTTTTGTTAACGACTCTGCTAAGCGTAGGGGTAAAGTTGCTGTCATCGATGCCGCGGGATGGGTTTATCCCGCCGGTAAAATCAGGGATGTTGACACGCTTATTGTGGTAGATATGCCAAATAAGAAGGGCGCCATTAGACATATGGATAAGAAGCGATTCAAAGAGGTTTGGACTCGTTTCCGTAAAGCCGAGAAGGACTTCAAGCGTAACAAAGATAAGATTTATGCCGAATACGCTTCGTATAGAGATGTCTTTACTTCGATTGATTTCTGGAAACGATATTTGAAAGAGGCGTCGGAGTAGTCTTCATGTGAGTGGGTTTCAAAGTGGGACCCACTCATTCTTTTGTATCATATGACTAATTGTGCTTCATTTATTGTTTGTCGTTGGGAAGGTTAAGCCATGTCCTTGCTTTCTACTATTAAAAAGACCCTTCCTAGCTCATTCCGATCGTTGCATGCTATGCATGAGAATATTCCTTGGATGGTTCATCCCGACAGTGGTCTTAGCGTGCAGTGCGGGGATGTTGACTTGGAAGCTCAGAAAGCAGTTGTTTCTTCTGCGGAGATTGATCTTGTCCAGAGCGTATTCGATTCGTTTAATGAAAAGGCTCATGATCTTGGTTTGTTGGCCGATGAATCTCGCGGTGATTTTGCATATGCGATTGATAACGTTTTTGATGCCCCTAAACGTAAAATAATTTGGGACTGCAACGATATCCTTCCCGTAAGAAAGCATCCGTTTGACGGCTTCTCTTTTTTGGTTCCCGCGAAAGCGGAAAAGGTTGCTGAAGATTGCTATCCTGGATGGCCTTACATGCCTATGGACATCTGCGGGCATGATCATTTTGCAAAGGATGTTTTGTCTGATCCCGATGTTCGCTCCGCGATGGCAAGGTTTGTCGACGAATGTAATTAGTAGTTACAACGGCTTTGATTAAGGTATTTAAAATGCAGTTTAAACTTGCGAATGTTGTACTTAAAGTTGAAAAGCATGCAAAGGATTTTCCCGAACTCTACTATCGCGTGCTCTCCGGTGAGGCTTCGTATGATGACGACATTCATTCACTTCATATCAATGGAAACGTTGGCTTTCTGACGTATGTAAATGGCTTATCTGCTGGCAAATGGCATCAGTATGCGTCTGTTGACGGCGTCGTCTTGCATATGGCTTTATTTGGCAGGGGCCGGGTTGTCGTTCATGGAGTGAGGTCTGGCGAGCTGAATCCTGTTGAGCTTAAATCGAATCCTTTTGATGGCGATGAAGTTGATCCTTGCGTTCTCGATATTGATATCGATACAACCGGCTACGACTTGATTGGTTTTAGGATTGAGAGTGATGAGGGCTATTCCGTAGACCTCTTGAACGCCTCTTATCTGACTGATGTTCCTGAGGACTCAATTAACCAGATCAATCTTGCTCTTTCTACTACTACATTTAAGAATGAGCAGTACATTCTTCCGAATATTGAACTCGTTAAAGCAGGCATCTCCAAAGAGGTCGGTCCGATTCGCGACCACTTTCACATGTTTGTCGTCGACAATGGCCAGACGCTCGATTCTGCATCACTTTCCGATGAGCTAGTCACCGTGCTTCCGAATCCCAATACGGGCGGTTCGGGAGGATTTGCACGTGGAATGATGGCGGCTACCGAAACTCCTGGTCAGTTCACCCATATCATTTTGATGGATGACGATGTCTCTATCATGCCCGAGAGTTTGATTCGTACGTTCAACCTGCTCTCTCTTGCTAGGGGCAAATATAAGGATGCCTTTATTAACGGCGCCATGCTTTCGATGGAGGATCCCACTCGTCAGTTTGAGGATGTCTCGTATGTCGCGACTACCGGTGCTTATCGTCGCGTAAAAGGGGATCTGAATGTTGGCAAATTGCCTGATATCCTCGAAAACGAACGTACAAACGTCGAGGTTGATCAGGCTTATGGAGCCTGGTGGTATAGCTGTATTCCTGTGAAGGCTATCGAAAGGAACGGCCTTCCCATGCCCTTCTTCATCCGCTGCGACGATGTTGAGTTTGGCATGCGCAATAAGCCTGTCTATATGACTATGAATTGCATTTGCGTGTGGCATGCAAGTTTCGAGGGACGTTTTAGGGCTTCAGTGGATTGCTACCAGTACTTCCGCAACTTCTTTGCCATGATTGCTCTCGATGATTGTGCTGATGAGAAGATGTTTGTCCTTCGTATTCAGCGAGGGGTGCGTCAGAACTTGCGGGATATGGACTATCAGGCTGCCGAGTTTATTCTCGATGGCTTTGAGGACTATCTGCGTGGCCCTGTGTATCTCCAGAAGCTTGATGGTGCCGCGACGATGATCGGCAAGGGTAAGTTAAACGAAAAGCTGATTCCTGTTTCCCAAATGGATCCAAATCTTCTTCGTAATGCCGGGGTTACGGAGCAAGTACTCGCCAATGCTAGTCTGGAATTCCATCCTTCGAAGTTTATGAAGTACTGGAGATCTATTCCTTACGACAAGCACTATCTTCCCGATGCGCTGTTGCGTGGAAAGCCCGGCTATGTGGTTAAGAATGGCAGTTGTACGCTTGAAGGCAACTCGACGCGTTGCAAGACGCTGGTCTTTCTTGATCCGACCCGCGAGAAGGGATCGGTCCGCACAATGGATCGAGCGCGGTTCAAGAGTATTCGTAGCCGAGAGCACGAATTGATGGCGCGATATCGTAAAGAAGGCAAGAGCGTCAGGGGGGCATGGAAAGATGCTATGCCTTATATGACTTCGCGAGAGTTCTGGGAACAGTATTTAGGTCTTAAATAAGAAGAGGTCCGGCTTAAGTCCGGACCTCTTCTTATTTTGAATAGGTTTTATAGGCTTGTAGCTCCCATTGCTTTCGTTCAACCTTCGCAACCGAGTCGAGGATAAGCCCCGTTGCCAGGCTTAGCCCGCATAGGAACATAAACGAGGCGGCGAGCATTGCGGTGGGGAAGCGAGGGACTAATCCGGTCTGGATGTACTCTGCGATGATTGGTATACCGAGGGCGAGCCCTATGATGGCAAAGATGATCGCGATAAGACTAAAGAACTTGAGCGGACGATAGTCTTTAAAGAGCGTTCCAATCATTGCGATGACCTTGATGCCGTCGCTGACCGTGTTGAGTTTGGATTCAGAGCCGGCAGGTCGATCTCGATACTCTACCGGCACGTCTTGAATGCGCCAGCGGTGGTCGACGGCATGGATGGAGAGCTCGGTTTCGATCTGAAAGCCCTCGCTCAAGACGGGGAACGTCTTGACGAAGGGTTTGCTCATGGCTCTATAGCCGGTCATCACGTCGTCAAAGCTGTAACCGTATATCCATTTAATCATGGCGCGAACAAGGTTGTTGCCAAAGCCGTGAAAGGCTCGTTTGTTCTCTTCGGCATAGGTGCCGTTTGACAGGCGATCGCCAACGGTCATATCCGCTTCGCCGTTAAGGATGGGATTGCAGAGTGACTTGGCAGCTTCGGCGGGGTAGGTATCGTCGCCGTCGACCATCAAGTAGCATTCGGCATCGACATCACGGAACATTTGGCGGCACACGTTGCCTTTGCCCTGCCTGGGCTCGTGGCGCACCGTAGCCCCGTGCTGCTTAGCGATATGCGAAGTGTCATCGGAAGAGTTGTTGTCGTAGACATAGACAACTGCGCCGGGCAGCTCTCGATGAAAATCGTCGACAACTTTGCCAATCGTCAGTGCTTCGTTGTAACAGGGGATTATGACGGCGGTATTCGAATAGTCCATGTAGGACCTCCTTTAATGACTCATCTGGTCGAAAGTATACCTATCGCCTGCCCCTTTGATTAGATATGGGTTAGTTTTCCAGATTTGTTGCGGTGGGTTATCGTTAACGTGGGAGGGCTATACTTTCCAATGTTATGTTTTACGAGACAAGGAGATGGTCCGTGGCTGACAATGTAGAGAGTCAGAAAGCGGTGGCTAAACCGGCCTCTCACGCTAAAAATGATTTTGAAAAGGACAAGTTCATTCTTAAGCAGCTTGTCACCAAAGATTTTAAAATTAAATATCGTCGCAGTGTTTTGGGCGTGGCATGGTCTGTGCTTAACCCACTGCTGATGATGGTTGTTATGTCGATTGTGTTTTCGACGATTTTTGGTCAGAGCCGCAATGGATCAATTACGCCTGAAATGTATCCGTTGTATCTGATTGTCGGTAACATTACGTTCTCCGTCATGTCCGAGTCGACGAACCAGGCGCTCATGTCCATCATTTGGGCGTCTTCTCTGCTTAAGAAGGTTAAGGTCCATCGTTGGGTGTTTCCGGTGCAGAAGGTGCTGTTTTCTCTTGTCAACTTTTCCTTCTCTTTGGTTGCCGTCGCCCTTGTTATGCTCTTTTTCCGTGTTGTCCCTACCTGGCATTTAATTCTGCTGCCGGTTTGCTTGCTGTTGCTTATGTGTTTCTGCATGGGCTTGGGCATGATGCTGTCGGCGCTGGCGGTCTTTTTCCGCGACGTTATGCACCTGTGGACCGTTGTTATCACGGCCTGGATGTATCTGACGCCTATTTTCTGGACGACCGATTACATTAGCCAAATGGCACATTGGATCCAGGTGCTGGTGGTTGTGAATCCCATGTACAACTATCTCCAGTTTATGCGTGATATCTTCCTGTTCAATACCGTGCCTTCTGCGCTTACGTTCGGCTTATGTGTTGCCTGGGCTATTCTTGCTCTTGCTATTGGCTATACCGTATTTCATAAGACCGAGCACAAGTTTATTCTCTACATCTAAGGAGTGCTGTTCATGACTGAATCTGCTATTGATTACAGCAAGCAGCCCCTTGCTGTTGAGGTCAAAGACGTCACCATGATCTTTAATATGGCGTCTGAGTCGCTTACAAACCTCAAGGAGTACTTTATTAAGCTCGCAAAGCACGAGCTGTTCTTTGAAGAATTCCGTGCGCTTAAGCACATTTCGTTTGATGTGCATCGCGGCGAGGTCGTTGGTCTTGTTGGTACTAACGGTTCCGGTAAGTCTACGATGCTCAAGATCATCGCTGGCGTTTTGGAGCCCAGCGAAGGCGAGGTTAAGGTCCACGGCAATATTGCACCGCTGATTGAGCTTGGCGCCGGTTTCGATCCCGAGCTTACCGCTCGAGAGAATATTTACCTTAACGGTGCGCTGCTTGGATACACCAAGGAGTTTATCGACGCTAGTTTTGACGAGATCATTGAGTTCGCTGAGCTTAAAGACTTCGTTGACATGCCGCTGAAGAACTTCTCTTCGGGTATGGTTGCGCGCATTGCCTTTGCTATCGCCACGATTACCGAGCCGGATATTTTGATCGTTGATGAGACGCTTTCTGTTGGTGATGTCTTTTTCCAGCAGAAGTGCGAGCGCCGTATTCAGCATTTTATTGAGAGCGGTGACGTCACGGTCTTGTTCGTTTCTCATTCCATGGAGCAGGTTGAGCGCATTTGCCAGCGTGCTGTTTGGATCGAGAAGGGCGACCTGCGTATGGATGGTCCCGTGGATGAGGTCTGCAAGGCGTACCACGACCAGTTCAAGTAGGCTATAATTTATTAGCCGTGTGAACTTGCACTCGCTTGGATGCCCGGCTTTATGCTCCATTAGCTCAGTTGGATAGAGCAGGGGACTTCTAATCCCAAGGTCGACGGTTCGAATCCGCCATGGAGCACCAGAGAGTTTTTGAAGACCCGGTTATTGTGCCGGGTCTTTGCTTTTTGGGACGTGTGCGCGTGCAATGCTCCCTCAACAATAAGTCCGATGCAGCGATGCTGCACCGGACTTTCTACATCCCAGAATGGCTATCAGCCTTTGGCTGTTGGGCTCTTACGCCTCCGTGGGCTCCACGCCCAGCTCGTTGCGGACGAGCTCGAAGGCCGCAGCGATGGCCTTGTCCATGTCGTAGTACTTGTAGCCACCCAGGCGACCGGCGAAGATCACATCACCCTCCTGCGCCGCCAGCTCCTCGTACTGCTTGTAGAGGGCCTCATTCTTGGCGTCGTTGATGGGGTAGTAGGGCTCGTCGCCGGGCTTCCAGTCCGCCGGGTACTCGCGCGTGATGACGGTTTTGTCCTGCGTGCCGAACTCGAAGTGCTTGTGCTCGATAATGCGGGTATAGGGGATCTCGCGCTCGGTATAGTTGACCACGGCCACGCCCTGGTGGTCCTGCTCGTCGAGCGTCTCGGTCTCAAAGCGCAGGCTGCGATACTCCAGCGTGCCCAGCTTGAAGTCGTAGAACGCGTCGATGGGGCCGCAGTAGATCGTTTTGGCGGCGATATCGGGCTCGGCGGCGATCAGCTCCTTGTACTCCACGCCGCAGCGCACCTCGATCCCCTCGAGCATGTTGGCGACCATTTTGGTGTAGCCGCCCATGGGGATGCCCTGGTAGCGGTCGTTGAAGTAGTTGTTGTCGTAGGTAAAGCGGCAGGGGAGGCGCTTGATGATGCTCGCGGGCAGGTCCTTGCAATCACGGCCCCACTGCTTCTCGGTGTAGCCCTTCACGAGCGTCTCGAAGATGTCGCGGCCGACGAGCGACAGCGCCTGCTCCTCGAGGTTCTGCGGCTCGCCGATTTTCTCGGCGGCCACCTGCTCGGCGATCTTGGCCTTGGCGTCCGCCGGCGTGACGACGCCCGGCCACATCTTGGCGAAGGTGTTCATGTTGAAGGGCATGTTGTACATGTTGCCGTGGAAGTTGGCGACCGGCGAGTTGACGTAGTTGTTGAACTCGGCGAAGCGGTTGACGTAGTCCCAGACGTCCTTCATAGAGGTGTGGAAGATATGTGCGCCGTAGCGGTGGACCTGGATGCCCTCAACGTTCTCGGTGTAGATGTTGCCGGCAATGTGGTCGCGGCGATCGATGACTAGGACCGACTTGCCGGCGCGTTTGGCGGCATTGGCAAAGACAGCGCCCGAAAGGCCGGCGCCGACAACGAGGTAATCGTACTGGGACATGGATATGCTCCTTTGTATGTCAATTGGACAGTTACTTTAGATTTGGGGCAAACATGCCTGATGTGTTCGTCCCAGGGATTAGTGTAGCAGACGCTCCCTCACCAGCTCCAGCGCGTGAGCGTAGCCCTGCAGGCCCTCGCCGGTGATGGTGGCGAAGCAGGCCAGGCGGGCGTAGCTTACCTGGCGGAAGTCCTCGCGCGTCTCGACGGCGCTGATGTGGACCTCAACGGCGGGGATGGCGACGGCTTTGAGCGCGTCCAGGATGGCTACGCTGGTGTGAGTGTAGGCCGCCGGGTTGATGACGATGCCGTCGACCTTGCCGTAAGCCTCCTGGATCTTGTCGACGATGCTGCCCTCGTGGTTGGACTGGAACACCTCGATTTCGTCAAAACCCTGTGCAGCGCCCGCCTCCTGGCAGATCTGGACCAGGCGGTCGTAGTTGTCGCTGCCGTAGATGCCCGGCTCGCGAATACCGAGCATGTTGAGGTTGGGGCCGTTGATGACGAGTGCTTTCATGGTTGATTCCTTTGGAGTTGGTCGACTTGGAGAGGAGGAATGAAAAACCACCACAAAGGTGCCTGTCCCCTTTGTGGTGGTTTTTGTTAGAGAGCGGGTGGGAGGGTGTCGAGGACGGCGCGGGCGGTGTTGGCGGCGCAGTCGCGTGAGTCGATGATGTAGTCGGCCCAGGCGCGGTAGCGCGGCATGCGCTGCTCGGCGAGCTTATCGATACCATCGCGGGCAGTGATGGGGCGTCCCTTGTGGGCGAGTTCGTCAAGCTTACGGTTGAGCATCACGATCTGGCTGTTCTGGTGCAGCAGCGGATAGTTTTCGTCGCGTGTGACCACGCCGCCGCCGGTGGAGAGCACCAGGCCACTGCGCTTGGAGATGTCGGCTAGCGCCGCCGTCTCCTGCTCGCGGAAGGCTGCCTCGCCGCGTTCGACGATATAGTCGGCGCAGGGCATCCCCAGACGCTTCTCAAGCGCGGCGTCCAAGTCGATGTGCTCGCGGCCCGTGAGCAGGGCGATCTGTTCACCCACGCGGGTCTTGCCCGAACCCGGCATGCCAATCAGTGCGATATTCTGCTCGCGGTGGGACAGCCGCTCCGTCACATCCAGGATGCGCTCGTGCGGTGTAATCTCGCCGGTGTAGCGCTCGACGGCCTGTGCCGCTTGGGCCACGAGCATGAGCAGGCCGCCGATGCAGGGGATGCCGCGGCGCTCGGCCTCGAGCATGAGTCCCGTGCGAGCGGGGTTGTAGACAATGTCGATGACGCCCTCGAGCGCATCGAGTCCTTCGAGCATGCAGGGAGCGTCGGGGCAGTGGGGGAACATGCCGGCAGGCGTGCAGTTGACGAGCAACGCGGCATCGGATTGCTGCGCGATGTTACCGTAGTTGACGTCGCTCGTGCGGCCCACGGGCACCACGACGGCGCCCAGGTCGCCGAGTACCATGCTCGCTGTAGTGCCGGCGCCACCGGTGGCACCGAGCACGAGGGCCTTCTTGCCGGCAACTTCAACGCCCAACTCCTCGACCAGACACTGAAAACCGAAATAGTCAGTGTTGTCACCGCGCAGGCGGCCGTCGGGCAGGCGTGTGATGGTGTTAACGTTGCCCATGCGCTCGGCCAGCGGGCTCAGCTCGTCCAGGTATTCCATGACGGCGCGCTTGTAGGGGATGGTCACGTTGGTACCTTCCCACTCGTCGCCCGTCATAAAAGCCTCGAGATCCTCGGGCTCGCGCTCAAATCGCACGTACTCGAGCCCCGCGAGCTCCTTGTAGATGGTCGGGGTGTAGCTGTGGCCCAGCACGCGGCCCAGCACGCCGTAGGGGCGGGTTGCGGCGGTATCGGTCATCTAGAGCACCTCCGTGTAGCTGCCAAAGTAGGTGAAACTCTCGCATACGTCGTCGATCGAGTCGAGCAGGTCGTCGAGGGCCTTGCTGCCAAAGGGACAGTCCAGGTCAAAGTAGAACATAAACTCAAAGTCGTGCCCGGGGATGGGGCGGCTCTCGAGCTTGATGAGGTTGATGTTGAGTGCATAGAAACGCTCGAGTACGCGATAGAGGGCGCCCGGCTCGTTGGCCGTGGTGATCATAAGCGAGGTACGGTTGGCGCCGGGGTAGACGCGCGGCTCGCGGCTGATGACGACAAAGCGCGTGTAGTTGTTGTCCGAGTCCTGGATGTTGGGCTCCAGCACCTCCAAGCCGTAGAGCGCCGCACAGCTGCGCGAGGCGATGGCGGCGACGTCGGTGCGTTCGGAGTTGGCGACCATCTCGGCCGACATGGCGGTATTGGGGTACTTGGTGGCGTGCAGGCCGTGGGCCTCGATAAAGCCGGCGCACTGGGCGATGGCCTGGCCGTGGCTGTAGACCTCGCACACGTCGGCGAGTTTGGTGCCGGGTTTGACGAGCAGGTTGTGATCGATCTTGAGACGAAGCGAGCGCACGATATGGAAGTCGAACTGTGCGAGCAGGTCGTAGACGGCGTTGACCGAGCCGGCAGTGGAGTTTTCGATGGGCAGCACGCCAAACTCGCAAAAGCCGTCGCGCACGGCGCGCATGACGCCCTCGAAGGTCTCAAAGAACGCAATATCCGGCACGTCGAAGAGCTTGCACGCGGCGATCTGGCTGTAGGCCCCTTCGACGCCTTGGCAGGCGACAGTGGCCGTCTGGGGGAAGGGCGTGTCAAAGGCTGCGGCCGTGGCGCGGGCCTTTTGCGACACCGTGATGCCCTTGAGCTCGTTGATGTAGCGCTGCTGCTCGGCCTTGCTCATGCTCATGAGGAGGCGGAACAGAGTGATGGTCTGGGCCTCATAGCGCTCGGGTGCGCGGCTGGCGAGATTGTTGAGCTTGGAGCGTTCGCGGGCGGGGTCAAAGACGGCCTTGCCCATCTCGATCTTGGATTTGGCGACTTCGGTGGCAATGTCCATACGCTCGACAAAGCTGTTGAGCAGGGTGGTGTCGATGCCATCGATGGCCTGGCGAATATCGGCAAGGTCCATGGAGGCCCCTTTCACGTGTTGGTGATTTTTCTGGGACGGGGATTAAAAAATCATTAGGTACACAATGATTTTTTAATCCCCGTCCCAGAAAAATCACTGGATGGGCGTGGGGGCCGGAGTTGGCCCCCCGGAGATTTTTTAGAGCTGGGCGGCGTCCTCGAGGAGGGCGTCCCAGATGGCGAGGGCGGCGGCTGCTTCGGCTACGGGGACGGCGCGCGGGACGATGCAGGGATCGTGGCGGCCATGGACCGAGAGCTCGGCATTTTCCATGGCGTCCATGTCCACGGTCTGTTGCTCGCGACCGATGGAGGGCGTCGGCTTTACGGCCATCCGCCACATGACGGGTGCGCCCGTGGAAATGCCGCCCAGGATGCCGCCGGCGTTATTGGACTCGACCGCAATCTCGCCGGTCTCGGCATCAACGCGGTACGGATCGTTGTTCTCGCTGCCGCGCATGGCGGCCACGGCAAAGCCCATGCCAAACTCCACACCCTTTACGGCGGGAATGCCAAACGCGATCTGCGCTATGCGGTTCTCGATACCGTCGAACATGGGGTCGCCGATGCCCGCGGGAAGCCCGTAGATGCCGCACTCCACGATGCCGCCGATACTGTCGAGCTCGTCGCGCGCGGCTAGGATCTCCTCGCGCATGCGGTCGGCTGCGGCGGCGTCAATGCAGGGCAGATCGTTCGTGAGGATCGCCTTGCGGTCGGCCTCGCGATAGACCATGTCGTCCATGGGCAGGTCCGAGATGCCGCCAATCTGCGCGACGTGCGCCATGACCTTGATGCCACGGGCCTCGAGCGCCTGCAGTGCGATGCCGCCGGCGATGCATAGGGGGGCCGTCAGGCGTCCGGAGAAATGCCCACCGCCGGCGACGTCGTGCATGTTGTGGTACTTCACGCGCGCCGGAAAGTCTGCGTGCCCGGGGCGGGGTTTGCAGCGCAGCTCGGAATAGTCCTTGGAGCGTGTGTTGGTGTTCTCAATGATCGCGGCGATGGGTGCGCCGGTAGTGTGTCCATCGACCACACCGGCAATGATATGCGCGGCGTCGGCCTCACGGCGCTTGGTCGCGGTCTCGTCGCGGCCGGGGGCGCGACGGTCCAAAAAGGCCTGCAGCTGCTCCTGGTCAACGGCGATACCGGCGGGAATGCCATCGAGTGAGCAGCCGATAGCAGGGGAGTGCGACTGGCCAAAGATGCTCAGATGCAAGACGTTGCCAAAGGTCGAGGACATGCTATTCCTCCTCGAGCGTGACCTTGCCGCCCAGCAGGCGGTAGTGGTCAAAGAAATCAGGATAGGACTTGTTGACGGCCTCGGCGCCGTGGATCACGACTTCGCCAGTGGCACGGCTCGCGGCGATGGCGGCCATCATGGCGATGCGGTGGTCGTTGTGCGAATCGACCTCGCCGCCGGTAAAGGCGTCGACACCCTTGATGATGAGGTCGTCGCCGGCAATGCGCACCTGTGCGCCCAGTGCGGTGAGCTCGCGGGTGGTGGTGGCCAGACGGTCGGATTCCTTGATGCGCAGGCGGGCGCAGTCGCGGATGAACGTGCGGCCTTGCGCCAGCGATGCCACGGCAGAGATAACGGGCACCAAGTCGGGGATGTCGTGCGCGCTCATCTCAAAGCCGGCGAGCTTGTCGGACTGCACGGTGGCGGCGTTGGTGGAGCGCACGATGCGGGCGCCAAAGCGCGAGAGCGCGGCAAGCACGTTGCGGTCGCCCTGCGCGGAGCTGAGCGACACGCCCTCGACGGTGATGGGGTCGGTACCGATGGCGCCGGCACACAGCCAAAAGGCGGCGTTGGACCAGTCACCCTCGACAGCAACGTTGCCTGGAGTGCGGTACGAGCCGCTGTCCACGCGGAAGTTCGTGATCTCGGGCTGGCCGTCCTTGGCGGGGATACGCTCGACGTTGACCTCGACGCCGAAGGCCTTCATGGCCTGGATGGTCAGGTTGATATAGGGGCGGCTCTCGATAAGGCCGGTTACCTGCACGCAGGAGGGCTGGGCCAAAAGCGGGGCTGCCAGCAGCAAGCCGGAGATGTACTGCGAGCTCACATTGCCCGGCAGGATAAAGGTGCCCGGGCGCATGCGGCCGCTTGTCTTGAGCGGGAAGCCGCCCAGACCCTGCAGGTCGCAGCCGGCGGCAATGATCTCGTCGGAGAGCGGGGAGAGGGGGCGTGCGCCCAGGCGGCCCTGGCCCACAAAGGTGGCCTCTGCCCCCAGCGCGCAGGCGACGGGCAGCATAAAGCGGAGCGTGGAGCCGCTCTCGCCGCAGTCGAGCGTGCCGCCCGCAAGTGCCTTGAGCAGGCCAAACTCAATACTCTTCATGGTGGGATGGACTTGGAACCCGTCCTCGACGGTCTCGATGCGGGCACCCAGGGCCGTGAGGCAGCGCACCGTGGCCTCGATATCGGCGCAGGTGGTGTTGCAAGTGACGTGCGTCTCGCCGTTGGCGAGTGCGGCACAGATGATGAGGCGGTGCGCCATCGACTTGGACGCGATGGCGGGAACGGTGCCCTTGAGCGGGGAGGGGGTGATGCGGGCTAGCATACGGATGCGTCTCCCTTCTGGCCGAGGCCCTCGGCAATTAAATCATGGAAGGTGGAAAGCGGCGTGCGGTCGATGCTGCAGCGGCCAATACCGTGCGGAATCACCAGATCGATGGTGTCACCGGCGCGTTTTTTGTCGTGCAGCGCCTCGGCAAAGATGGCGTCGGCCGAAAGCTCACAGCGGGTCTTGAGGCCATGACGGGCGCAGAGCTCCTCGATGCGACCGGGCAGCTCGGCATCGCAAATGCCGTGCAGGGCTGCGGCACGCGTGATGATGCCCATGCCGATCGACACGCAGTTGCCGTGTCCCAGCTCAAAGTGCTCGCAGGCCTCGACGGCATGTCCGGCGCTGTGTCCAAAGTTGAGGAGCTTGCGCTGGTTGGTCTCGCGTTCGTCGGCAACGACCACGGCGCGCTTGATGTCGATATTGCGGGCGATTATGAGCGCCACGCGGGCCACGTCGCGGTTCAGCAGCTCAAGCGTGAGCGGGGTCTTCTCCAGCTCGGCGAAGAGCTCGGGGTCGGCGATCACGGCGTGCTTGACGACTTCGCCGCAGCCGTCGGCGAACTGCTCGGGCGTGAGGGTGGCAAGGCATCCCACGTCAGCGATGACAACACTTGGCTGCCAAAAGGCGCCAGCTAGGTTCTTGCCGGCAGCCAGGTCGATGGCCGTCTTGCCGCCCACCGACGAGTCCACCATAGCGAGCAGACTCGTGGGGATCTGCACAAACTTGCAGCCGCGCATGTAGGTGGCGGCCACAAAGCCAGCCACGTCGCCCACGACGCCGCCGCCGAGTGCCACGATCACGTCGGAGCGCGAAAGCTCGTGCTCGGCTACAAACTCAAGAATGGCAACGTAGGTCTCGGCGCGCTTGTGTACCTCGCCGGCCTCGAAGGTGCAAATGCTTACCTCATAGCCTGACGCCTCCAGGCTCTGCTTGACGGGCATCTGGTAGAGCGGGCCCACGTTGGTGTCCGTCACGATGACGGCGCGGGTGCCTCCGGCGGTGGCGCGAACGAGTGGCCCTGCCTGCTCCAGCAAAAACGTGCCCACGTGTACCTGGTAGGGGCGTGCGGTGTCGATATCGATGGTAATCGCCATAAGCTATGGTCCTTTCGACCTGGCGTGATAGGTGGTCTAGTGGGCGCTCTCGTCGTCGAGTGCGCGCTTGATGCGATCGCCCTCGGCAAGGAGATTCTCAAGATAACGCTGGTCGCGGTTCTTGAGCGCACGGCTGTAGGCGCCGAGCGAATCGATCAGATGGTCGATCTCGAAGGCGAGAGCGTCGGCGTCGTCAATCATGAGCTCGGACCACATCTGCGGGTTGAGGTGGGCCACGCGCGTGAGGTCGCGGTAGCTACCGGCAGAGAAGCCGTGGTGGACCTGGGCGGTGGGGCTCTTTATGTAGGCGTTGGACACCACGTGCGCGAGCTGGCTCGTAAAGGCGATCACGCGGTCGTGCTCGGTGGCGGTGGTCACGCTGAACTTGCCAAACCCCAAGGGACGCACCATCTCGCGAACCTGGCCCAAGAGCTCCAGCTTAAGAGCATCGTCTACCGCAGGCGGAACGAGCACGAGCGGTGCGCCCTGGAACAGGTCGGCGCTGGAATGGGCGTAGCCCGAGAACTGGGTGCCCGCCATGGGGTGTGCGCCCACAAAGTAAAAGCCGTGCTCTCGTGCGAGCTCAAAGGCCCGCTCACACACGATGCCCTTCACACCCACGGTGTCGATCACCACGGGGCCCATGATGGCATCGGTGTCGGTGGCGTCGGCGAGCGCCTGAGCGTGGGCCTCGAGCCACTCGATGCATCCTTTAGGATAGCAGGCAAGGACGATGATGTCGCACTCGCCGAGCGTCTCGTCGTTGAGCTCGCCGGCGACGGTACCCATGCTGGCGGCCGTCATCACGTCATCGTCGGGGTCCCAGGCAAGCACGCGAACGCCCGCCTGCGCATAGCCGCGGGCAAAGCTGCCGCCGATGAGGCCCAGGCCCACGATGCCGGCGCACTTGGGTCCACCCTGGTTGACGCGTGCGTTTCTCACCGTACCCATGGGTTACTCCTGAACGGTCTCTTGGCAGACGACCTCGCGGATGGCGCGGATGCGGCGCATGGTGTCGTCGAACTGGTCGGGGGTGAGGGCCTGAGCACCGTCGGACCAAGCGTGGCTCGGGTCGTCGTGGACCTCGATCTCCAGACCGTTGGCGCCGCAGGCAGTCGCGGCGAGCGCCATGGGCTCGACATAGCGGGTGTAGCCGGTGGCGTGGCTGGGGTCGGCGACGACGGGCAGGTGCGATAGGTGGTGCAGCACCGGCACGGCGTTGAGGTCGAAGGTGTTGCGGGTGCGGGTCTCGAAGGTGCGAATGCCGCGCTCGCACAGGATGACGTTGTCGTTGCCCTCGCTCATGATGTACTCGGCAGCCATGAGCAACTCGTCGACGGTGCCGGACATGCCGCGCTTGAGCAGGACCGGGGTCTTGGTCTTGCCGACCTCCTTGAGCAGGGGGAAGTTCTGCGCGTTGCGGGCGCCGATCTGCATGACGTCGATCTTCTTATCCAAGAAGACCTGCACGTCGCGCGGGTCCATGATCTCGGTGACGATCGGCATGTCGAGCTCGGCGGATGCCTCGCATAGCAGGTCCAGGCCGGCGGGACCCATGCCCTGGTAGGCGTAAGGGGAGGTGCGGGGCTTGTAGGCGCCACCGCGCAGCATCGTGGCGCCGGCGGCCTTTACGCGGCGTGCGATGCGAATGAGGTTTTCGCCCTCGACGGAGCAGGGTCCGGCGATGACCTGGAACTGGTCGCCGCCGATCTTGACGCCGTGGCTGCAGTCGATGACGGAGTCCTCAGGGTGGAACTTGCGGTTGGCACGCTTAAAGGGCTCGGAGACGCGCTGCACGCGCTCGACGACATCCATGGACTCGAGCAAGAACGGGTCGATCTTGGTCGTATCGCCCACCAGGCCGATGATGGTCTCGTTCTCGCCGCGCGAGACGTCGGTCTTGAGACCCTTCTTCTCAATCCAGCTGACGATATGGCCGACGGCCTCGTCGCTGGCGCTCTGCTTTAAAATCGCAATCATGGTGTGCCTCTCACCTCGATGGATAGCTCTTGCAAAAACGGCCCGCATCGCGAGCCGTTATATATGTGCATGAGAGTTTATACTAATTGTTTCACTTTTGCGTTCTAAGGTGAGCCTCTGCGCCGTGTCTCCCACGTAATTGCAAAGCTTTTTCTATTCTTTTGTTAGCCCGTGGCGCACTTGGGTATAATGCCAACCGTTCGCCCTATTAGCTCAGGGGATTAGAGCGTCTGCCTCCGGAGCAGAAGGCCGTTGGTTCGAATCCAACATGGGGCACCCTCGAACGTAAGACCGTCCGAACCTCGCATGGTCCGGGCGGTTTTCTTATACCGACGCGACGTGATGGGACAAGGTATGGCAGCAACGGATATCGAGCACGGACTCTCGACCGCCGAGGTCGAGGAGCGCATCGCCGCCGGTAAGATCAACCGCAACATGGAACTCAAGACCAAGTCGGTCCGCGAGCTCATCATCGAGAACCTCTGCACGCTGTTTAACTTGATCAACGTGGTCTTGGCGATTTTGGTGTTGCTGACCGGTTCGTTTAAGAACCTGACGTTCCTGTTCGTGGTGTTCTTGAACACGGCAATTGGCGTCATCCAGTCCATGCGCTCCAAGCGGATGGTCGATAAGCTTACGCTGCTCACCTCTAAGAAGGCCATCGCGGTGCGCGACGGCGCCGAGGTAGAGCTCGACCTGGACCAGATCGTGCTCGACGATATCATTCGCCTGGGGCGCGGCGACCAGATTCCCGCCGACGCCGTGGTGGTGTCGGGTGAGGCACTCGTGAACGAGAGCCTGCTGACGGGCGAGAGCGATCTCATCAAAAAGCAGCCCGGCTCCGAGCTCATGAGCGGCAGCTTTATCGACTCGGGCCTGCTGCGCGCCCGCGTGATCCATGTTGGCGCCGACAACTACGTGGCCAAGATCAACAACGAGGCCAAGTACGTCAAAAAGGTCAATTCCGAGATCATGAACGCGCTCAACGCCATCGTGCGCTTTGCGAGCCTCATTATGATTCCGCTCGGCCTGGCGCTCTTTGCCTCGAGTGTGAGCGAGCTGTGGGATGCCGCCGGTACGCCGGGCGATAGCGCGCTTTCGTGGTGTTTTTCCGAGCTGCTTGCCGGTCGCGTGCCTTCGTCGGCGCTGCTGTCTACGGTGGGCGCTCTTTTGGGCATGATTCCGCAGGGCCTGGTGCTGCTGACTTCGTCGGTGCTTGCCATCGCCACGGTGCGCCTGGCGCGCCGCAAGGTACTCGCGCAGCAGCTCTACTGTATCGAGACGCTCGCGCGCGTCGACGTGCTGTGCCTGGACAAGACGGGCACCATTACCTCGGGCCGTATGGAGGTCGAGGGTACCTACCCGCTGCCTGTTGAGGGCGTTGGCTTTGGCGCGGACTCGGACGAGGCAGCTGTCCCCGTCGAGACCACGGTCCTCGATTTTGCGCTTGCCAACGTAGCGCGTGCCACCTCGGCAGACGCCAACGAGACCTGTCAGGCGCTGCTCAACTACTACGCCGACCGCCCGGTCGAGGTGTCCGAGCCGCTGGCGGTCATTCCGTTCTCGTCGTCTAAAAAGTGGAGCGGCGCCTCGTTTGCGCAGGGCTCCTATGTGATGGGCGCAGCGCAATTTGTGCTTTCGGCGCGCGCCTTTGCGCAGGTCGAGAACCGTGTGGCCGAGCTTGCCGACGCCTGCCGCGTGCTTGTGGTGGCCCGTGTGGACGGCTTTACGCCCGACGGCGATATGGTGGGCGAGGCCGAGCCCGTGGGCTTTGTGACCATTCGCGACGAGATCCGTACCTCGGCTGCCGAGACCATCGGCTACTTTAACGAGCAGGGTGTGACCCTCAACGTGATCAGCGGCGACGACCCGCGCACGGTGTCGTCGATCGCGCGCGTGGTGGGCGTCCCGGGGGCCGATGCCTACGTCGACGCCACGACGCTCGATACGCCGTCCAAGATCGATGCGGCAGTGGACCGCTATCACGTATTTGGTCGCGTGACCCCGCAGCAGAAGCGCGAACTCGTGCAGGCGCTCAAGCGTCGCGACCATACCGTTGCCATGACGGGCGACGGCGTCAACGACGTGCTGGCGCTCAAGGAGGCCGACTGCTCCGTGGCCATGGCCGCCGGTTCCGATGCCGCGTGCAACGTGGCCGAAATCGTGCTGGTCGACAACGATTTTGCCTCGATGCCCGCCGTGGTGGCTGAGGGCCGTCGCTCCATCAACAACCTGCAGCGCTCTGCGGCGCTGTTTCTGACCAAGACGCTGTTCTCGATGGGCTTGGCGGCGCTGTGCATCGCGTTTCCGCCATATCCCTTCGAGCCGATTCAGATGACACTCATCAACTTCTTCTGCATCGGCGCGCCGGGCTTTGTGCTGGGTTTGGAGCCCAATAATGCCCGCGTGAAGGGGTCATTCTTGACCAACGTGCTCAAGCGTGCGCTGCCGGCGTCGCTGGCGGTCATAATGGCTGCGGCGCTCGATATCTTTGTAGCGCGCGTGTTTGGCTTTAACCAGCTCACGCTTTCGACCATGTGCCTGCTTACGTCGTGTGCGACGAGCGTGAGTCTGATCTGGCGTATCTCGCAGCCGCTCACTCCCTTGCGCGTGGTGCTCTTTGTATTTGTCGTCGTCGGCATCTTGGTGGGCGTTATCGGATTCCCTGAGCTGCTGTCCATTGCCAACCTGTCGACGGGTGAGGTGGTTATCTTGCTGGCGATCATCGTCTTTACCTGCACGGTGTTCTTTAAGCTCGCCACGATGATGGACTCGCTTAAGCCGCGCCGTCGCCATGCTGCCACCGGCTTTGGCCGTGGCGTTCGCGTCCGTCTGGGTCGCGGCGGCGGTAAGGTGAGCTCGACGGGCTCAACTGCCCAGCGTTTTGCCAAGCGCGTCGCCGCCGATATGGCGCAACGCCGTGAGGAGCGCACCGCTCGCGAGGCCGAGGTTCGCGCGCTCGAGGGTGTAGAAAAGGCCCAGCCCAAGAAAAAGAAAGGTGCGGGCACCAAACGTTCGCAGGTGACCAAGTCCGCCCAGGGCATTAAGGTCTCGATGCCGAGCAAAAAGAAAAAGCCTGCAAAGAAGGCCTAGCCCCAGTTGCCCCGGGGATGATTTTTCTGGGACGGGATTAAAAAATCATTAGGTACACAATGATTTTTTAATCCCCGTCCCAGAAAAATCATCCCCCCAAAAAGACTACCCTGGCGATGTTGAATTGGTGCCTTGCCCCTGTGGGGGCGTGGCGATGCTATGCTCTAACTTCGACTGTATGAATTGCTCCGAAAAGAGGAAGCCGTGATCTGCCCGCATTGCCTTAAGACCATAGAGGACGGCGCCTCGTTCTGCCCCTATTGCAACGCATACGTTGGTCCGGGCGACGGTCCCGAGCATACCGAGTTCGTATTCTGCGATGGTTGTGGCGCACGCCTGTCCCCGCATGATCGCACCTGTCCCAAGTGCGGGCGCCCCGCCCCGGGCATCCTTTCCAAAGACGCGGCTGCATCCGATCTGGCAGCAGGCCGCACGGCCGGCTTTCCGCGCTTGACGCAGGAGCAGATCGATACCGAGGTGCCCCATGCGCCGGCCTCTGCCGCCGCGGTGCTCTCGGATGCCGCCGACCCCAACGAGACCTGCGTGCTGCCTGCCTTCGATAAGGACTTTGGCATCCCCAAGGTCGATATCCCCACACCGGTGTCCCTGCGCGATGATGTCCAGCCCAAAAAGCAAAAGGCCAAGCGCAAGGTCCATCCCGACGAGGATGCCTATCACAAGCACAAGCGCCATATCCCCAAACCGCTTATCGTCATCGCGGTGCTCGCCGCCGTGTGCGGTGGTGCGTATTGGTTTGTGACTGCCGATCCTATGGGCGTCATGCCCGGCTTCTACGACCAGTTTGGCCGGGCCGCCAAGACCACCTTCCCGTCGCGCCAAAAGGGCGAGGCCACCGAGAAAGAGTCCAAGCAAGAGGATGCGTCCGAGGTCGTTCAGGAGGAGACCGTCTTAACCGACGACCAGCTCTACGCCAGGCTCGATGGCCTGTACCAGACCATCGTGTCGTACAGCGACGATGATCAGATCGGCGAGGTCATCGATTCGTTTAATAACGGCTATCTGCGTACGCCGCTCTCCACCCGCCAGGAGTTGTCGCAGAGCGCTTATGCCCTGCGCGATCAGATTAAAAAGACCCAGGATGAGCTCAATAACCTCAAGGTTCAGGACGACACCGTCTATGCGGAGGACATCGATCATCTAAAGCAGCTTACCCAGTGGATGTACGAGCGTGTCGACGTGATCTGCCAGAGCTGGGATATCTCGCTGTCCATTCCCGACGGCGAGTCGCTGAGCGCCCGTCAGAGCGAGATCCTGGCGCCCATCGCACAAGGCGGCAACAGCGCGCTTAACCAGTACGACGCCAACGTGAGCGCATGGAGGCCGCAGCAGCGTTCGTAATTTGTTGCCCTCCGGCGGCATAACCTGCGTGCGCAATTGATGGAAGCCCGTGCTTATTGCTACAATTCGTACAAATATGCTTTAAACGCACGAGGAAGGAACCACATGTTTGGTTTTAAGAAAGAGCTCTACACGCCCGAGTATCAGCTTGTCGGCGATGAGTGCGCGGTGATCGAGACGTCGAAGGGCACCATCAAGGTCAAGTTTGACGGCGAGGGCGCCCCCATTCACGTGGCGAACTTCTGCGAGCTTTCCACGATGGGTTTTTACGACGGCCTTAAGTTCCATCGCTATGTGCCCGGTTTTGTGATCCAGGGCGGCGACCCCAATACCCGCGATATGTCCGGCGCCGATGTCGCCGCCGGCCTTGAGGGCCCCGACGGCATGCCCGGTACCGGCGGCCCCGGCTACTGCATCAAGGGCGAGTTCGCTACCAACCCGCGTAACAGCCACGTCGACGGCGCGCTTGCCATGGCACGTTCCATGGATCCCGATTCCGCAGGTTCGCAGTTCTACTTTTGCCTGGGCGCCCAGCATAACCTCGACTCCGGCTACACCGTCTTTGGCACCACGGTCGAGGGCCTCGATGTGATTTCGCAGCTGCGTGCCGGCGACGAGATCGTCCACGTCGAGATCGTTCACGAGTAAAGGGGACTTCCTTGAATAGCCAGCTGATCCAACAGGGCCGCGCCGCTTATCGCGCGGGTGATTATTCCGCTGCCGCCCAGATGCTCGGTGCGGCAAAGACCCCCAGCGAGATTATGGGCGAGGCCGACCATCTGCGCGGCAACGCCTTGATGCACCTGGGTATGTATGCCGAGGCCGCCGAGGCCTACGCCGCCGCCCTCAACGACGGTACCTATGGCAAGCGCGGCGCGCTGCTCACCAACCGCGGCAAGGCGCTTGCTGCCGTGGGTGACTATGCGACCGCAGCCCAGGCGTTCTCCGCCGCAACTCAGGATGCATCCTATGCCACGCCGTTTAAGGCGTATCTGGGCCTGGGCAACGCCCTGTTCCAGTCGGGCGATTATGCCAACGCCGGTACCGCCTTCCGTCAGGCCGCCATCGATGGTGCCAACCCGGCTCCTGCCGCCGCCCTTGGCGATCTTGGCCGCTGCTTCATTAAGCTCGGCCGTCCGGCAGACGCCGTGGAGACCTACCGCACGGCCATCGACTTTGCCGGTCCGCGCGACGACACGCGTGCGCTTAACGCCGGTATGGGCGAGGCGCTCTCTGCCGCCGGTCGCCCCTCTGACGCGTTCGATGCCTTTAACGCCGCCACCGCCGATGGCATCTACCAGCTTACGCCCGAGCAGGCCGATGAGCTTGCCCGCGTGCAAGATTCCCTCGCTGCGCTTTCGGCCCAGACGGCCATGGCCACGGCGCCGGCTCCCGCGATGGATGCTCCCGCCGTCGACCCGCTCGACCCCACGGGTGCTACCGGTCAGTTTATGCCCGACCCCTCGGACACCGGCTTCTTTACCCTGTCCGAGTCCGAGATGGTTCAGCAGGACCGCAAGGAGGCCAAGGTCCGTCGTCGCCATCGCCATACGGGCCTCAAGGTCTTCTTGGTGCTGCTTCTGCTGATTGTCCTTGCCGCAGGCGGTCTTGGCTTTGCCTACACGCGCGGCCTGGGCTTCCCCTCGCAGGAGTCTGTTGTCACCGACCTGTTCCAGGCCGCCGGTGACGGCGATACCGCCAAGGCCGAGTCCTGTCTTGCTTCCAGCCTGTCCGAGGACACCAAGGCGATGATCATCTCTTCGATCCCGCAGGGCGCCACCGTCTCCATCGAGGGCATGGATCAGTCTATGACCGAGACCAGCGCCAAGGTCAAGGCGTCGCTGTCCAAGGGCGGCGAGCAGGAGTACACCGTCAAGTTCGTGCGCTCCGACAACCATATCGGTTGGGCCGTCTCCTCGCTCGACATCGATCTTTCGGCCGCTGACAACCAGTAGCGACCTTATGAGATTTGGCGCTGCCCGGTGCTTCACCGCAAGTGAGGTGCCGGGCTTGCGCTAGTATGATGGGCTAGTAGTTTTCCAGCAATCATCCAACACATCAGGAGTTGCGTTGTTTTCTTTGATGGATATGTTCTTCGGTAGCTATGCGGGCGATCTTGCCATCGACCTCGGCACCGCCAACACGCTTGTCTCTGTGCGCGGCAAGGGCATTGTCATTCGCGAGCCCTCCGTTGTCGCCATCGACAAGAACGATGAGCGCATCCTGGCTGTCGGTATCGAGGCAAAGCGCATGCTCGGCCGTACGCCCGGTAACATTGTGGCTGTGCGTCCCCTTAAGGACGGCGTTATCGCCGACTTCGACGTTACCGAGGCCATGCTTCGCTATTTTATCGACAAGGCGTCCGAGAAGCGCTATCCGTGGACCCCGCGTCCGCGCGTTGTCGTCTGCGTCCCCTCCGGCGTCACGTCGGTCGAGAAGCGCGCCGTTTTTGAGGCTACGATTCAGGCCGGTGCCCGCCAGGCATACCTGATCGAGGAGCCCATGGCCGCTGCCATCGGCGCTGACTTGCCTGTCGAGGAGCCCACTGGCTCCATGGTCATCGATATCGGTGGCGGTACCACCGAGGTCGCCGTTATCGCCATGGGCGGTATCGTCGTGTCGCAGTCCATCCGCATCGCCGGTGACGAGTTTGACCAGGCTATCCTTACCCACGTTCGCGATGCCTATAACTTGGCTATCGGCGAGCGCACGGCCGAGGACATCAAGATCAAGGTCGGTTCTGCCGTTCCGCTCAAGGATGAGCTCGACGTCGAGGTCAACGGCCGCGACGTGATTACGGGCTTGCCCAAGACCGTGCGCATCGAGAGCGAGGAAATTCGTCGCGCGCTCAACAAGCCGCTCGACGAGATGGCCAAGGCCGTCAAGGACGCCCTCGACGCCACGCCGCCCGATCTTGCCTCGGATCTTATGTACTACGGCATCCTGTTGACCGGCGGCGGTGCGCTGCTGCGCGGTCTCGACGTGCGCTTGCGCGACGAGACCGGCGTTTCGGTCAACGTCAGCCCTACGGCGCTCGACAACGTCGTCAACGGCTGCGCCCGCGTGCTCGAGGCCAACGCGTTTGACGGTGGCTTCGTCCAGACCAATGCTTAATTTCCAAAAGGTGGATTCCATTTGGCACGATCTTCGGGTTTCTCTTCAAATCTGAATACCAAGCGACAATCAACGGGTATGCGCCCGTTGATTGTTTTCAGCGTAATTTCGGTGCTGCTGCTCACGTTTTACATTCGCGAGGGCGAGGCGGGGCCGATTCATGCCGTGCGTTCGGGCGTGACGACGATTACCTCGCCGGTGCGTTTTGTGGGCTCGGCTGTGGCTGCGCCCTTTAACGCAATTGGAAACGTGTTCTCAAACCTTACGGCTTCGCAAGACACCCTCGACGAGCTTAAGAAGCAAAACGAGGTCCTGACGTCAAAGGTTGCTGAGCTCTCCGAGGCTCAAAAGACCGCCGAGCGACTCGAGAGCCTGGTCGGTCTGCAGTCGACCTACAACCTCAAGTCCACCGCGGCTCGCATTGTCGGCGCGTCGGGCGATGCCTGGACCTCGACCGTTACCATCGACAAAGGCTCTGCCGACGGTCTTACCATCAACATGCCCGTGACGAGTTCTGCCGGTGTCATCGGTCAGATTATCGAGGTTTCGGCCAAGACCTCCACCGTCCGCATGATTAGTGATGAGAACTCGGGCGTGTCCGCCATGGTGCAGGATACGCGCGCTCAGGGTATGCTGCAGGGGCAGCCCGACGGTACCCTGCGCCTGGAGCACGTGAGTGTCGATTCCGACGTGAAGGTGGGCGACATCATCGTGACCTCGGGCATCGGCGGCGTATTCCCCAAGGGACTGCCGCTCGGTACGGTCTCGTCGGTGGAGAAGTCTGCCAACGATGTGTACTACACCATCGTCGTGCGCGCCCAGACAACGGCCGAAAACAACGAGGAAGTGCTGGTCATTACGTCGCTGACCGATGAGCAGTCGGCTTCGGACGAGGATGTGAGCAGCGCCAACAGTACGCCGCAGGGCACCTCGCGCGATGCGGCCACCAAGTCCAAAGACGAAAGCTCGGATGAAAGCTCCGATGCGTTCGACACGACTGACTCGGGCTCGAGCGAATAGGGAGGCATGTCCATGGATCTACACGAACAGGGGACTGGCTCCCGCACTTTTGCGATTGCCGCCATTGTCTGCGTCCTGCTGCAGGCGGGCTTGGCGCCGCAGATCTCCATCGCGGGCGGTCGCGTCAACTTTATGATTATCCTGGTGTGCCTGAGCGTGTTTTCGGGCGATCCCACGCGGGCCGTCATCTGCGGTTTTTGCAGCGGCCTGTTCTACGACCTGTCGGCAGCCGTGCCGGTGGGCGTGATGTCGCTGTTGCTGACAGTGGGCAGCTTTGCTCTGACACACAGTGCCGCCGGTCAGACGGGCGGCACCCCGAGCGCTCGCGGCATCACGGTGGGCGCCTTTGCGCTTGCCATTAACGTGATCTACAGCATTATCTTGCTGTTTATGGGACTGGAATCGAGTTTTGTCGTGGCGATCTTTGGACACGCCCTGCCGTCCTCGATTCTGACCGGTCTGGTCGCCGTTCCGTTTTTGATGTCCGGCGTCGCGCCGCAGTCTGGCTATGGGTTCTCCGCGCGCGGTGGGCGTCAGACGGGTATGCGCTTTAAGCCCAAGACCCATAAGCTCAAATAGGGGAGGCCTGTAGATGTCTTCCCAGTTGACGGTTGTTGTCGCCGGTATCGTGCTGGTCGTGGCCATTGTGGTCGCGCTGGTCATCATGCGCCGCGGCGACTCCCGCTTTACCTACGACACGCAGCACGGAACGGCCCCGCGCGCCACCGAGGGCGAGGGCAATACGGCCGCTACGGCCTTCAAGGGCCGCTTTTCCATCCTCACCGCGGGCGTGGGTGCGATGTTTGCCGCGCTTGCCGTTAAGCTGTGGGGCATGCAGATGGTCTCGTCCGACTACTACGACAAGCAGGCCAAGAGCAATCAGACCCGTACCGTTACCACGCCTGCCGTTCGTGGCCGCATCTTGGACCGCAACGGCGTCGCGCTGGTGCAAAACCGCCCCTCGCTCGCCGTCGTCGCCTATCGCGACCTTGCCGACGACAAGGTACTGGTGCGTCATCTTGCCAACGTGCTCGGCATGCCGTATATCGCGGTGCTGCGCAACATCCAGGACAATTCCGAAGGCGCGCAGAGCCTGCATACGATCGCGACTGACGTGCGCCGCTCTACTGTCGCCTACATTCAGGAGCACGCCGGTGAGTTTCCCGGCGTGAAGATCGCCGAGCGCACCGAGCGCCAATACCCGTATGGCGAGACCGCCTGCCATATCTTGGGCTATACCGGCACCATTACCTCCGAGCAGCTCGAGGCGCAGAACAAGAAGTCGTCGGACGGCAGCGATAGCGCGGCTGGCCAGATCTCGTATCAATCGGGCGATATTGTGGGCCAGGCGGGCGTAGAGATTTACTACGAAAATCTGCTGCAGGGCATTCGTGGTGAGCAGACCGTGAAAGTTGACGCCTCGGGTAATGTGACCGGTCAAGCCGGCGCCGTTCCCGCCAAGGCCGGTTCTGACATTAAGCTTACGCTGGATCTTAAGATTCAACAGGCCTGCGAGACGGCTCTGGCGAATGCCATTGAGCTTGCCAAGACCACGGGTCATAGCGATGCCGGCAACGGCGCCGTGGTGTGCCTCGATCCCAACAATGGTGAGATTCTGGGTATGGCGAGCGAGCCCAAGTTTGATCCGTCGGTGTTCATCGGCGGCGTTTCCAACGACGTGTGGACCGAGCTCAACGACGACAAGGGTTCGCATCCGCTGCTCAACCGCGCCATTAGCGGCCAGTATATGTCGGCTTCGACCATCAAGCCGCTCTCGGCTCTGGCCGGTCTTGAGTTTGGAACCTATACCTCAGGCCAGACCACGAACTGCACGGGCTATTGGACGGGCCTGGGCAAGTCATGGGGTAAGTACTGCTGGCTGCATTCCGGTCACGGCACTATGACGCTGCAGTCCGGTATCGCTAACTCCTGCGACCCCGTGTTCTACGATATGGGCAAGGCGTTTTTCTACAACGACCAGCATCCCGAGGGCCTGCAAGAGGTCTTTCGTCGTTGGGGTCTGGGCAAGACCTGCGGCATCGATCTGCCAAGCGAGGGCACGGGTCGCATTCCCGACGCCAAGTGGAAAGAGTCCTACTTTACCGACGCCTCGGCCGAGGACCGCAAGTGGAATGCCGGCGATATGACTAACATCGCTATCGGCCAGGGCGACATTTTGGTGACGCCGCTGCAGATGGCGTGTGCCTACATGGGCCTTGCCAACGGCGGCAAACAGTATGTGCCGCATGTGTTCTTGTCTGCTGTCTCGCGTGATGGCGACGGCGATGCCTACAAGTACAACGGCAAGGGCAAAAAGAAGCGCCTGGAGGCCCATATCAATAGCGATGCCGACCTGGCGCTGGTCCGTAACGGCATGCACGATGTGATTTACTCGGCGTCGACTTCGACTGCCGCGCACTTTAACTCCTTGACCCCCACGGTCTACGGCAAGTCCGGCACGGGCGAGAAGAGCGGCGAGGACGATTACGCGTGGTTTTGCGCCTACGCGCCGGCCGATGAGCCCAAGTACGTGATTGTCACTGTCTTGGAACAGGGCGGTGGTGGCTCCGATACCGCGCTGCATGTCGTGCGCGATGTCCTCGGTGCCATCTATGATGAGCCCGACACATCTTCTGCCACGGGCGATTCCTCGGTTCGATAGGAGGTTGCGATGGATTTTTCGCCGGCGGACCTGTTCCGCTCAACTAAAACCGGTTCTCGCAGCAGCCTGGACCGTGTCAACAAGCAGCTTTCGGCCTCGCGCGGTACGTTTCGCCAGAAGGTGCACATCGGCGTGCTGCTGGCAGCCTTGGCGCTCGTAGCCTATGGTGCCATCATCATTTGGTCGGCCTCGCAGTTTAAGGCCGACGCCTCATTCTCGCGCCACCTGTTGGGCATCGGCATCGGTACGGTGCTTGCGGTGCTCGTCTGGCGTACCGATCTGCGCGGCATCTCTAACTTCTCGACGGCGCTGCTCGTCATCGATCTCATTGTGATTTTCTCGCCCAAGATTCCGGGTCTGTCCTATACGGGCGGTCTGGGCATGACGGGCTGGATCAAGATTCCCGGTATCGGCCTTACCTTCCAACCGGTCGAGCTTGCCAAGCTCATCACGATCTTCTTTATCGCCACGCTTGGTTCGCAGTACAACGGCCGCATCGATACCGCCCGCGACTACATTAAGCTCTGTGGCATGCTCTCCGTTCCGTTTTTGGCCGTCGTCGCCATGGGCGACCTGGGTTCGGGCCTGGTCGTGTTGGTGTCGGGTGCCGTTGTGATCTGCATGAGCGGTGCGCGTCGCGAATGGGTGCTGTCGACCTTGGCGCTGCTTGTGGGCCTGGTGGCGCTCATCCTGGCGCTCGATTCGGTGCTCGATTCTCTTTTGGGCCATGACGTTTTGATCAAGCAGTACCAGATGAACCGACTGACCGTCTTTATCGACCCCGATAATGCCGATTCGGATGATGCCTACAACCTGCAGCAGTCGCTCATTGCCGTCGGCTCGGGTGGCTTTTTCGGTAAAGGGCTGGGCCATGCGACGCAGTCTGCCGGTGGCTTTCTGCCCGAGTTCCACACCGACTTCGTCTTCGCCTTCCTGTCCGAGACGTTCGGCTTCTGCGGCTCCTTTTTGCTCCTGTGCCTCTACGTGCTGCTGATTTTCTCGACGATCCGCGTTGCCTTTAAGTGCGAGTCGCTGTTCTTGCGCCTATCGTGCGTGGGCATCGTCGGCATGTGGGCGTTCCAGACCTTCGAGAACATCGGCATGTGCATTGGCATGATGCCGATTACCGGTATTCCGCTGCCATTTATTAGTTTTGGTTCGTCCTCGATGATGATTCAGTTGCTGACGGTGGGTATCGTACAATCCATATGGCGGCATCGTTCGGGCGCCGCGTAACCGCTGGAGGGGTTTGCTATGAAGATTCCCGTGGACAAGCTGACCCGCGTCTTTAAGATGGGCGCGACCACCAAGAAGGATTCCGACACGCCGGTTCGCGTGTCCGTCTACCTCGATTCGTCTGCCTCGCGTTTTTTGGTCGAGACGGTGCGTGATGCCTTCGTGCCGCAGACGACGTCGGGCATTGTGCGCGTTGAGCGCCTGGGTGAGGACCGTATCGTCCCCAAGACCGATACCGATGTGGTGCTGGTGCTTTCGTGCGGGTCTGACCGCCTTGAGAGCGCCGTGCAGGAACTCGTGATTGCCGGCGCCCCCGTGTGCGTGCTGGCCGAGTCCGCTGTCGAGGTGCCTTTTATCCAGGAGTCCACGCCCATGCTCGGCGCGGTGGCGGCTACCGATAAGACGTATCTGCTCGAGACGCTCGCTCGCTGGATTCTCGACCGCACGGACAAGGAGACAGCCTTTGCGGCGAACTTTGCCTTTATGCGTATCGCCGCCGCCAACCGCATCATCACCTCGTGCGCGCTTACCAATATGGCGACGGGTGCGCTGGTGTTTTTGCCGGGGGCCGATTATCCCGTTATGGCGCTGGCGCAGGTGGGCATGCTCTTTGAGCTCGCGGCCATCTTTGGACGCGGTATTAAGCCCGAGCGCGGCTACGAGGTCGCGGGCGTGCTTGCAGGCGGCTTGGTGCTCCGCGCCGTCACCCGCGCCCTGGTAAAGCAGACGCCGCATATCGGGTTTGCCGTCAAGGCGCTGACCGCCGCCGCGGGAACCTATGGTATGGGCCGTGTGCTCGTTTCGCTGTATGAGCGCGACATCGACTACAGCCGTGCCAACGAGGTGGCTGCCGCCACGTTCTCGCGCGTCCGCGACCTGGTGACCACGGTTGCCGGCGCTACTCGTCCCATGGGTCCCTTTGAGGACGCATCTGATCTCGCTGCTTAGGGGTTTCTTTTGCGCGTTCCATACCAAGACTGTTTTCATCTGATCGAGCCGTTGCTCGCCAAGGTCGAAAAGCCGAGTCGCTATATCGACCATGAGTGGGGTACGCTCTCCAAGGCTGATGCCGATTATCGCTGCTGCATGATTTACCCGGATGTGTATGAGGTTGGCCTGCCCAACCAGGGTATTGCCATCCTGTACAACATCCTCAATCAGGCCGAGGGCATCTCCTGTGAGCGCGGTTATGTGCCGTGGCCCGACATGGGCGACGCCATGCGCGAGGCCGGTATTCCGCTGCTGTCGCTCGAGGGCGCAGCACCCGTGGCCTCGTTCGATATCGTCGGCATGCACGTGCCGCATGAGATGGCCGTGACAAACTTTCTCGAGGCCCTCGATCTAGCCGGCATTCCGCTGCTGGCGGCCGACCGCACCGAGGACGATCCTATTATCATTGCCGGTGGCCCCTCGGTCTATAACCCCGAGCCGTATGCGGCTTTCTTCGATGCCATTCTCATTGGCGAGGGTGAGGAGTCGCTGCTCGAGGTTTGCCAGCTGCATCGCCGCTTGCGCGACGAGGGCGTCTCGCGCGCTCAGATTGTCGAACAGCTCGCGACAGTTGCCGGTACCTATGTGCCCTCCCTGTATGAGGTGCGCTATGACGAGCCTTGCTCTCCGCACGGCTATACCGTGCCGCGCGAAGGCAAGGACGTCCCGCCGGTAGTCTACAAGCGCGTCGTTGAGGACTTTGGCGCTACCAATCCGTTGTCGCAGTCGTGCGTGCCCTACGCGCAGCTCGTTCACGATCGCCTGTCGATCGAGATTCTGCGCGGCTGTGCCCGCGGCTGCCGTTTTTGCCAGGCCGGCATGACCTATCGCCCGGTGCGCGAGCGCTCGGCCGACCAGATTGTGTCCTCGGTGATCCAGGGCCTGGAAAAGACCGGCTATGACGAGGTGTCGCTTACCTCGCTTTCGACCACCGATCACTCCTGCATCCGCGATGTGCTCGGTCGCCTTAACCGCCGTCTGGAAGATACGGGCATTCGCGTGTCCATTCCCTCGCAGCGCCTGGATTCGTTTGGCGTGGATATGGCCGAGTCGGTCGCCGGCGAAAAGAAGGGCGGCCTGACGTTTGCCCCCGAAGCCGGCAGTCAGCGCATGCGCGACATCATCAACAAGAACGTGACCGAGGAGGACTTGGACCGTGCGGCCAAGGCGGCCTTCGAGGCTGGCTGGAACCGCATGAAGCTCTACTTTATGATGGGTCTTCCCGGTGAGCGTGACGAGGATATCGTGGCCATCGCCAACCTGGCCGACCACGTGCTCGAGCTTGGCCGCTCCGTGGTTCCCAAGGCACGTCGCGGCTCCATCTCGGTGTCCATCTCGGTGTCGGTGTTTATTCCCAAGGCCGCCACGCCGTTCCAATGGTGCCCGCAACTCGATTACGACGACGTCAAGCGCCGTCAGAAGCTCCTCATCACGAGCGTGCGCAACCGCGCCGTACGCGTGCACTACCACGATGCCGAGACCTCGCTCGTCGAGGCCGCGCTGTCCCGTGCCGGTCGCGACATGACGCCGGTCATCATTGACGCCTGGCGTGCGGGCTCGCGTTTTGACGCCTGGGTGGAGCATTTCTCGCTCGATAACTGGAAGTCGGCTGCTGCCAAAAACGGCATCGATCTCAACGAGCTCGTGCACCTGCCCTACGAACTGGACTGGCGCCTGCCCTGGGAGCACGTGAGCCCCGGCTGCTCGCGCGGCTTCCTCGAGCGCGAATACCGCCGCTCGTTGGAGGGCGTCACGACGCCCGACTGTACCCGCACGTCGTGCACCGGCTGTGGAATCTGCCCCACGCTCCATGCCAAGAACGTATTGGTGGGTGATCGCGCATGAGTGAGCGCTTGACCGACAACTCCACGCTCTTTAGGCTTCGCGTTCGCTATGGCAAGCGCGACCGTCTTAAGTACCTGGGCCATCTCGAAGTGATTCATACCATTGAGCGCATCGTGCGTCGCGCGGGGCTGCCCTACGCCGTGACGCAGGGTTTCTCCCCGCACATGCGCGTGGGCTTTTCGTCGGCGTTGCCGGTGGGAACGTCGTCGACCTGCGAGTGGTATGACCTGTTTATGACCGAGTTCGTCGCACTCGATGAGGCGTTTGAGCGCCTGGTCGCGGCGTCCCCTGCCGATTTGGCGCCTATCGAGGCCGCCTACATCGACGTGCGCACGCCGGCGCTGACGGCTGAGCTTACGCGTCTGTCGTACCGCATCGACTTGCACCTGGACCCCGAGGCCCCCGTGAGCGCCGACGAGGTGCGTCGCGCTGTCGATACGCTGCGCGCGGGCCACGGCATCGACTACGCTCGTGGCAAAAAGAGCAAACGCCTGGACCTTGACCACACTCTGGTGGGCTATGAGCTCACGGCAGGGGAGCGCCCGGACCATCTGGTGCTCATGCTCGACACCCATGCCGATAACGAGGGCTCCATGCGTCCGGAAATTTTGCTTTCTGCCGCTGATGTTTTGTTGCAGGGCTTGACCCCGGGCGTCGATGCACCTATTGTTTCCACCGGTATGCAAGACCTCGTGACCATCTGCTCCTACGATGTCGAGCGTCAGAATCAAGCATGCGAGGACGACGAGGGCCGACTCGTCAGCCCCATACCTGTGCGAACTTGTGGATTTGCTCCACATACTCGTTGACGGGGGTATTATCGCCTGCTACTATATTCGGCTGTTGCACTAACTGATGCATGAAGGGCAAGTAAACATGTACGCAATCGTTAACACGGGCGGCAAGCAGTACAAGGTCGCCACCGACGATGTCATCACCGTCGAGAAGATCGAGGGCAATGAGGGCGATAAGATCACCCTGCCGGTTATCTTCCTCAACGATGGTAAGAAGATCGTCACCGATCCCGACAAGCTGGCCAAGGCCAAGGTTACCGCTCAGATCGTTGAGCAGTTCAAGGGCGAGAAGCAGCTGGTCTTCAAGTTCCACAAGCGCAAGCGCTATCGTCGTCTGAAGGGTCACCGTCAGCAGCTCACCAAGCTGAAGATCGTGAAGGTTCAGGCTACCTCCCGCGCCAAGAAGGCTGTCAAGGCAGAGGCTGAGGCTGTTGCCGAGGCTCCCGTCGCCGAGTAGATTACACTCGTAACGAAAGAGTAGGTATACACAATGGCACACAAAAAAGGACTCGGTTCCTCCCGTAATGGCCGTGACTCCCGCGGTCAGCGCCTTGGCACGAAGCGCTATGCCGGCCAGACGGTAACCACGGGCACGATTCTCGTCCGTCAGCACGGCACGCACATCCACCCGGGTGAGAACGTTGGCCGTGGCAAGGACGACACGCTGTTCGCGCTGGTCGACGGTACCGTTGAGTTCCACAAGGGTATCAAGCACAGGGTCAGCGTACGCCCGCTCGCGAACGCGTAATTCACCCTTCATAGAGCACATATGTGGGAGGCACTTGAGTTTTAGGATTCAAGGGTCTCCCTCTTTTTTGTAGGAGGCGATTCTGTTGTCACAGTTCACCGATATCAGCCGAATTAACGTTTGCGGCGGCGACGGCGGAGCCGGATGCATGTCGTTTAGGCGCGAGGCATTTGTTCCCAAGGGCGGCCCCGATGGCGGCGACGGCGGTCGTGGCGGCAATGTCGTCATTCAGGCCGACGCTCAGCTTTCCTCGCTGATCGATTACCGCTTTAAGCATCACTTTCGTGCTGAGCGCGGAACGCATGGCCAGGGCGCCCGCCGCAACGGCAAAAGCGGTGAGGACCTGATTTTGAAAGTCCCCATGGGCACCGTAGTCCGCGAGCTCGATCCCGAGACGCAGACCCCGATGTTCGAGATTGCCGACCTGGTGCACGACGGCGAGCGCGTTGTCGTGGCGCCCGGTGGTGCTGGCGGTCTGGGCAACACTCACTTTGTGACGTCGGTGCGTCGCGCGCCCGCGTTTGCCCAGCTCGGCGAGCCGGCTGAGGAGCACTGGATCGAGCTCGAGATGAAGCTCATGGCCGATGCCGCGCTTGTGGGCTTTCCCTCGGTCGGCAAGTCCTCGCTCATCGCGCGTATGAGCGCTGCCCGTCCCAAGATTGCCGACTACCCGTTTACCACGCTTGTGCCCAATCTGGGCATGGTGCGTGCCGGCGAATATTCTTACGTCGTTGCCGACGTTCCCGGTCTCATCGAGGGCGCGAGCGAGGGTCGTGGCCTGGGCCATCAGTTCCTGCGCCACATTGAGCGCACGGCCTTGATCATGCATGTCGTTGACATGACGGGCGGGTTTGAGGATCGCGATCCGGTTGAGGACTATCGCATTATTAACCGTGAGCTTGAGCAGTATGGCGCTGAGCTTTCGGAGCGTCCGCAGATCGTCGTCGCCAACAAGTGCGATGCGCCGGGCACGGCCGACAAGATTGCCGACCTTAAGCGTGCGGCGCTCGACGACGGGCATATGTTCTTTGCCGTGTCCGCTGTGACGGGTGCCGGTCTCAACACGTTGATGCTTGCCGTGGGCGAGCAGGTGGCCAAGCTCCGCGCTGGGCTGGCGGTCTCTGATGAGCCGGTCGATTTGCGCGACGAGGAGTGGGAGCGTCGCCGCCTGCAGCGCGAGAAGCGGTTCCGTATTGTCCAAGAAGAGCCTCATGCCTTCCGCGTGGTCGGTCGCGCCATCGAGCGCTTGGTTATCCAGACCGACTGGGAAAATGAGGAGGCCGTCATCTATCTGCAGCATAAGTTTTCCCGCATGGGTGTTGACGATGCGCTCGAAAAGGCCGGTTGCCGCGCCGGCGACGAGGTTCGCATTTGTCAGCGCGCCTTTGACTTTGAGGGCGCCGAGGACTTCTCGGAGTTCGAGGACGAGCTTGAGGACGGTAGCGAGGACGTCGCCGTCGAGGTCGTTGATGTCGAGGATGTCGCGGACGATAGCTTGGAGGCTGTCGACGCGGTGGATGCCATTGACGGTACCGATGACGCTGTTGCTGCGGAAGACGTCGAGACCCCGGAGGGCGAGTAAGCCATGTCGCTGCGCGGTGGAATCGGTCTGCCCGAGCTTCCCATAGAGGACGGACAGGAGTTTAGGCTCGGCATTATGGGCGGCACCTTTGACCCGATTCATTACGGGCACTTGGTTACTGCCGAGCAGGCTCGCGAGTCACTCGACTTGGACGCTGTGCTTTTTATGCCGGCCGGCTCTCCTGCCTTTAAGCTCGACAAACCGGTGACGCCTGCTGAGGACCGTTATGCCATGACGGTCCTCGCGACCGCCGCGAACCCGGCCTTTTTGGCAAGCCGCTTCGAGATCGATCGTGCCGGTGTCACCTACACAGCCGATACGCTGCGTGCCCTTCGCGAGTTTTACCCGCCACAGGTGAAGCTTTACTTTATTACGGGTGCCGATGCGATTATCGATATTGTGACCTGGCACAATGCTGATGAGATTGCCGAACTGGCAACCTTTATTGCTGCGACGCGTCCCGGCTTTGACATCGATACGGCCCGGGCGCGGATTAAGGAATCGGGGCTGCCGTTCGACGTTCGCTATATTCAGATTCCGGCGCTGGCGATTAGCTCGACCAACATTCGCAAGCGGGTTGCTCGCGGCATGAGCGTGCGCTATCTTACGAGCGAGTCCGTGCTCGGCTATATCCGTAAACGCGGTCTGTATGCCGATCTTGGGCAAGACGATTTTGATTGATGGGGGAGAACGTTGTCGGTAGAAGATCAGTTTGAGGGCGACGAGCGCGCGCTCTTGACGCGTATCCACGAGTTGCTCGATGTGCGCATGAAGGATAAACGTAAGCGCTACGTGCATTCGCTCGGGGTTGCCGAGACTGCGTTGCACCTAGCCGAGGTATACGGTGTCGACCGCTTTGATGCTGCAGCCGCCGGCCTGATCCATGACTGGGACAAAGTGCTCTCCGACGACGAGCTGGTCACGCGCGCTCTGCATTATGGCATTAAGATTGCCGGCTCTCCGTCTGCCGCGACGCCGCTTTTGCATGGCCCGGTTGCTGCCTATGAGCTTCCGCAGCTTTTTCCCGAGCTGTCGCCGGCGGTCTTTCAGGCTGTCGACCGTCACACCGTGGGTGCTTGCGACATGACGCCGCTCGATATGGTGGTCTTTGTGGCCGATGCCATCGAACCTAACCGCCACGGCGATTATGCCCATGCGCTGCGCAAGATGGTGGGGAAGTCCTCACTCGATGAGTTGTTCTTCTCCTGTTTTGCGCAGGGTCTGGTCTATGTGATCCAGACCGGGCGTTATCTTTATCCCACGGCTATTACGATTTACAACCATTACGCCCAGCTGCGCTAGCTCGGGCTGTCTAGAAAGAGGTATTCCATGGCCGACGAGACCATGACCGACGAGCAGATTCTTGAAGGTGTGGAGCACAAGAGCTTCGTTGCCACGTCCGACCGCACTGCCGCCTCGCTGTCCGCGAGCGGTGTCGCCGCCGAGGATGTCGCCCGCGCCGCCGCGCAGGCCGCCTACGACAAGAAGGGCGAGGACGTTCAGGTGCTCGACCTGACTGAGCTTTCCGATGTGTGCGACTACTTTGTCCTCGCTACCGGCACCAACAACCGTCAGGTTGATTCCATCGTCGACGAGATTGAGGAGAAGGTCGCCGAGGCTTGCGGCGAGCATCCGTTCTCCATCGAGGGCCGCGAGCAGAAGACCTGGATGCTCATGGACTACGGTTCGGTTGTCGTCCACGTCTTCACTCCCGAGGCGCGCGAGTTCTACCGCCTCGAAAAGCTCTGGGGTGACGCCCCCCAGCTTCCACTCGACCTCCTCTAGGGCCTTATTTGGGCTGGGGCTTTTTTAGCCACCCTCTACCGTTCGCCGGTCAGTTGCGCCATTCGCAGCTGCCCGGCTTTCTTTTTGCCTAAGGGACTAATCGTTGAAGCGGGATTGACGGCCGAAGGATAGGGCGGTGTCGCCGAACTTGTCTCGGACGGCGTCGATGGCGACGGAGAGGTCGCGACGATCGCTGGATTGAGCTCCGCGGTCGTCGATTTCGCAGAACAGGTCGGTCTGGATACCGCCCTGATGGTTGAAGTCGCTCATGCCGATGCCCGCCAGGCGCACATGCATGCCTTCCTGCCAGATGTTGTCGAGCAGTTCGAGCGCCACTGCACCAAAGATGTTCTCATCGTCGGTCGGATGTGGCAGCCGGCGCTGCGCCGAGCGACCGCTTCCATACGAATACTTGAGCTTGAGCGTCACCGTGGCGCCCGTTAGTCCTTGGCGGCGTAGGCGGCGTCCCACTGACTCTCCCAATAGCGCAATCGCCGCTTCGATGTCCCCGCGCTCAGTTAAATCGTTCGCAAAGGTGCGTTCATTGCTGACCGACTTGACCTCGCGCTCTTCATCGAGACTCGTGACTTCGGAGATTTCAAGCCCCAGTGCACGTTGGCGCATGCGTTCGCCGTTGACGCCAAAAATAGAGGCCAAGGTGGATTCCGATGCGCGTGACAGCTCGCCGAGCGTGTAGATGCGCATGCGGCGCAGTCGTTCCTCGGCCGAGCGCCCGATGCCACTCATGGCAGATACCGGCAGCGCGGCCAAAAAGCGCTGTTCGGTTCCGGGGCGCACGATGGTCAGCCCAAACGGCTTGTCCCGCTCGCTTGCGATCTTTGCAACCGTCTTGTTGCAGCCCACGCCAATGGAGCAGGTCACTCCCAGCGCCGCCACGCGATCACTGATGCGCCGCGCAACCAGCAGCGGGTCTTCGGGCGCAAAGCGACCCGGTGTGATATCGATAAAGGCTTCGTCGATGGATACGCGCTCAACGCGCGGGGTCTCGTCGGCGAGAATCGTCATGACCTGCGCGCTGACCTCGTGGTAGCGATCGAAATGCCCATGCGTCCAAATGGCCTGCGGACAGAGGCGCCGTGCCTCGGCCGAGGGCATGGCGGAGTGCACGCCAAAGCGACGCGCCTCGTATGAGCAGGTGGACACAACGCCGCGGGAATCGGCATCGCCACCCACGATGAGCGGCTTGCCGCGCCACTCGGGATGGTCGAGCATCTCCACGCTCGCAAAAAACGCATCGAGATCCATGAGGCCCACCGCCGGTCCCGTCCAGGGCGGCGGCGTGACGCCCGCAGCATCCTCATAACCGTATGTATGTTCGCGTCTTTTCATGGCATGAGTATACCGCGCAGCTCATGTGGGGTGCGTGGATGTGCTTGCAAATCGCGAATTCTTGTCTAAGATATGGATTTGCCTTCGACTACACCGAAGAAGTTGGTCTCACGGACTTCACCTGCCCGCGTCGATGGCGTATTATGTTCAACTGTTTGTTTGTAGTTGCAGCCTAAAGCTGCTTGGTTGGAGGAGTTTCCTTTGGCAGTCAAGATTCGCCTTGCTCGTCACGGCGCTAAGAAGCGTCCGTACTACCGTGTCGTCGTCGCCGATTCCCGCGCCCCGCGTGACGGTCGTATCATCGAGGAGGTTGGCCGCTACAACCCGATGACCGCCCCCAAGACCATCAACCTCGACCTCGAGAAGATCGCCGACTGGCAGTCCAAGGGCGCTCAGCTCACCGACGCTGTCGCTGCTCTGGTCAAGGCCGCCAACGAGGGTGAGAAGACCGAGACCGTCGTCAAGAAGTCCAAGAAGCAGCTCGCCAAAGAGGCCGAGGCCGCTAAGGCTGCCGCTGAGGCCGCTGAGGGCGCCGAGGAGTAAATCGTGCCTGAGGTTGACGCTGCACAGCTCGAGGGTGAGGCAATGCTCTCAGATCGCATCGCCGATCTCGTCGAATATCTCGTTGTTCAGATCGTCGACGACCCGGATTCCGTGAGCCTCGAGGTCATCGATGGTGACGACGCCTCCACGATTGAGGTTTCTGTTGCCGAGGATGACGTCGCTAAGGTCATCGGCCGTCGTGGCCGTACCATCAAGGCCATTCGCACGCTCGCCCGTGCACTGGCCGCTCGCCTCGACACTGCAGTCGAGGTAGAGGTTCTGGGCTAGGACCTTGAGGTCCCAGTACAAAAACATCGCCCGTGTGGTCAAGCCGCACGGAAGGAAGGGGGAGGTCCTCGCGCAGCCGCTGCGGGGGCTTCCTTCTGTATTGACGCCGGGTATGCGCGTCGCCTTGACGCCACCGGCGCTCAAGCGCGACCGTTTTTGCACGGTCGTATCCGTCACCGATACGGGCGATGGCGATCTGGTCTCGTTTGAGGGCATTGACGACTTGACGGCCGCCGAGGGCATCACCGGATGCTACGTGCTGGCAAATCGTGACGACTTTGAGCTCGATTCGCTCGACGCCGCCTATACCGACCTGATGGGTCGCGAGGTGGTCGACGAGCGCTTTGGCTTGCTCGGCACGATTGTCGAGATCATGTCGACGCCCGCCAACGATGTTTGGGTTGTCGAGGGCGATCGGTACGGCGAGGTGCTGATTCCCGTGATCGAGCAGGTTGTGCTCGATCTTCCCGATCAGGGGACAATTTCCGTCCACGTTATGGACGGTTTGATCGATATGGACAAGTAGGGAGGAAAACATGCTGATCGAGACCCTTTCGGTCTTTCCCGAGATGTTTGAGCCCGTCATGTCCACATCGATCTTGGGCCGCGCCCGCAAGGCCGGCCTTTTTGATTTTAAGGCCTATAACCTGCGTGACTGGACGCACGACCGCCATCGTACCGTCGATGACGAGCCGTACGGCGGCGGGCAGGGCATGCTCATGAAGGTCGAGCCCATCGCCGAGGCCATCGAGGCTATTAGCTCCGAGGGTCCCAAGCCCACCGTGGTGTTCTTTACGCCCTGCGGCGAGCCCTTTACGCAGCATGTGGCCGAGCGCCTGCTCAAAAGCGAGCGTCTGCTGTTTGTATGCAGCCGCTACGAGGGCGTCGACGAGCGCGCGTATGCGTATGCCGACGAGCGCCTGTCGATCGGCGACTACGTGCTCACGGGCGGCGAGCTTCCCGCTATGGTCGTTGCCGACGCCGTCGTGCGTCTGATTCCCGGCGCCCTTGGTGACGAGATGAGCAACGTCGATGAGTCGTTCTCGACTGCCGAGGACGGTGGCCTGCTCGAGTACGCGCAGTACACCCGCCCCGCCGAGTTCAACGGCGAGGGTGTGCCGCCGGTGCTCGTGAGCGGCGACCATGCCAAGGTTGACGCCTGGCGCCGTAAGAATGCCATCGAGCGCACCTGCCGCTGGCGCCCCGACCTGATCGAGACGGCGCGGCTTACGCCCGGGGAGCGCGCGTATGCGCAGGAGATCCTGGACGCGTCGTATTCGCAGAGCGAGGAGTGAGAATGGTTCCATCGCAGCATTCCGTGCTAAAGGGTGCGTTTGAGTGGATCGTGGTCGTCGCGATCGCACTTGTCGCCACCTTCCTGATTCGCTCGTTTGTGGTCGAACCCTTTGTGGTGCCCACCGGTTCCATGGAGTCCACGATCGAGATCGGAGACCAGATTCTGGCGCAGAAGGTGACGCTCGAACTCGGACAGCCCGTCAAGCAAGGCGATATCGTGGTGTTCCACAACCCCGATGCCACGTCCGAGCATGACGTGCTGGTAAAGCGCGTTATTGCCACGGCCGGCCAGACGGTCGACCTGCAGGACGGCAAGGTCGTCGTCGATGGCCAGGCGCTCGACGAGGACTATACGACTGGCATGAGCTGGCCGCTTTCGGTCCAAGCCCCCGGCGCTCAGGTGAGCTATCCCTACACCGTCCCTGACGACTGTGTGTGGGTGATGGGCGACAACCGCGAGAACTCTGCTGACTCCCGCTACTTTGGCCCGGTCGACCGCTCCGACTTGATTGCCGTGGCGCTTGTGCGCTACTGGCCGCTCAACCGTATCGGCGCTATCGATTAAAAACCGCTATAGTACAGTACCTAACCGTGTAATCGTTTCGACGAGGGGATATAAGAGGCATGAACGCTTCATCGCTTTCCTTCCAAGACATCATCCTGCGCCTCCAGCAGTACTGGGGCGAGCAGGGCTGCGTAATTATGCAGCCCTATGACTCCGAGGTCGGTGCCGGTACCTTCCATACCGCGACCACGCTGCGCTCGCTCGGTCCCGCCGAGTGGCGCACCTGCTATGCGCAGCCCTGCCGCCGTCCCGCCGACGGCCGCTACGGCGAGAACCCCAACCGCATGCAGCACTACTATCAGTTCCAGGTGCTCATCAAGCCCTCGCCGGTCAACGCTCAGGAGCTCTACCTGGGTTCGCTGGCCGCCATTGGCCTGGACCCCAATGACCATGACGTCCGCTTTGTTGAGGACGACTGGGAGAGCCCGACGCTCGGCGCCTGGGGCCTTGGCTGGGAGGTCTGGCTCAATGGCATGGAGGTCACGCAGTTTACGTACTTCCAGCAGGTGGGCGGCATCGAGGTCGACCCCGTGCCTGTCGAGATCACCTATGGCCTGGAGCGCATCGCCATGTACGCCCAGGGCGTCAACTCGGTCTACGACCTGGTGTGGAGCTACCTGCCCGACGGCACGCCCATGACCTACGGCGACGTGTTCCTGGAGAACGAGCGCGAGTTCAGCGCTTATAACTTTGAGGTCGCCAACGTCGAGATGATGCGTCAGAAGTTTGACGACTACGAGGCCGAGTGCCACTCCTGCCTGGAGCGCAAGCTGCCGCTGCCGGCATATGACTGCGTCATGAAGTGCAGCCATGCCTTCAACCTGCTCGATGCCCGCGGTGCGCTGTCCGCAGTCGAGCGCGCCAACTACATCCTGCGCGTCCGCGCCGTCGCCAAGGCGTGCTGCGAGGCCTATATGGCCGAGGTCGCCGGAATCAACGAGAATGCCGATCAGGAAGGCGAGGTGGCGTAAGCCATGGCAGACGCTAAGGATTTCCTGTTTGAGATCGGTACGGAGGAAATGCCCTCTGCACCGCTGAACAATGCCGTCAAGCAGCTTGGCACTATGATCGCCAAGGGTCTCGATGAGGCCGGTCTGGCCCACGGTGAGGTCCGCGTGATCTCGAGCCCGCGTCGCCTGGCTGCGCTCGTGGCTAACGTCGCCACCGCGACCGATGAGGTTCACGAGGTCAAGCGCGGTCCCGCGGCCAACATCGCCTTCGATGCCGACGGTAACGCCACCAAGGCCGCCCAGGGCTTCGCCCGCAAGTGCGGTGTGGCTGCCGAGGATCTGGTCCGTCGCGAGGACACCGACGGCCGTGAGTACGTATTTGCCGAGAAGAACATTCCTTCCGCCCCGGCCACCCCGATTCTGACGGCCCTGTGCGAGAAGACCATCGCCGGCCTGCAGTGGCCCAACTACCGCTCTCAGCGCTGGGGCCACGAGCACGCCACGTTCGTGCGTCCGGTCCGCTGGATCTGCTGCCTTTTGGGCGGGGATGTCGTGCCCGTGTCCTTTGCCGATGTGACGAGTGGCAACACCACGCGCGGCCACCGCGTGCTTGGTCCCGGTGACCATGTGGTCGCCAGCCCCGCTGTTTACGAGCAGGTGCTCGAGGACGCCGGCGTGCTTTCTGCCGAGCGCCGTCGTGAGGCCATCCTTGCCGGTATCGCCGAGGTCGAGGCTGCGCGCCCCGGCTGCCACGTCGATACGCCCAAGAAGGTCTTTGAGGAGGTCATCAACCTCTGCGAGTGGCCGACGGTGCTCGTCGGTACCTTCGATGAGGAGTTCCTCAAGGTCCCGCACGAGATCATCTGCGAGTCCATGCTCACCAACCAGCGCTACTTCCCGATCTATGACGGCGAGGGCAAGCTGACGCGTGAGTTCGTGGTCGTTTCCAACAGCAAGCCCGAGAATGCCGAGCGCGTGATCGACGGCAACGAGCGCGTCGTGCGCGCCCGTCTGGACGATGCCAAGTTCTTCTACGAGGAGGACCTGAAGATCTCCCTCGACGAGTTCCGCGAGCGTTTGGCCAAGGTTGCCTTCCAGGAGAAGCTCGGTAGCGTGCTCGCCAAGTCCGAGCGCATTGAGCAGCTCGCGCTCGCCATTGCCCGCGAGGCCCATCTGGGTGCCCATCTTGCCGCCGATGCCGCTCGCGCCGCGCACCTGTGCAAGGCCGACCTGGTATCCAACGCCGTCGTCGAGTTCACGAGCCAGCAGGGCGTGATGGGCGGTTATTACGCGACCGCGATGGGGGAGAACGACGAGGTCGCCCACGCCATCCGCGATCACTATCGCCCCCGCTTTGCCGGCGATGAGCTGCCCGAGGGCACCGCTGGCTGCATCGTGGCCTGTGCCGACAAGCTCGATACCATCGCCGGTATTTTTGCCATCGGTGAGCCCCCGACCGGCTCTTCCGATCCGTACGCGCTGCGTCGCGCCGCCATTGGCATCATCAACATCCTGCGCGATCGTCTGCCGATTGACCCCACGTCGCTGATCGACTTTGCCCTTGAGCTCTATAGCGAGCAGGGCATTGACTTCGACGCCGCCGAGGTCGCCCAGCAGGTCCGTGACTTCTTCCACGGCCGCTTGGTGAGCATGGCCCGCGATGAGAAGATTCCGGCCGATACCGTCGCCGCCGTCTCCGCAGTGCACATCATCGCCCCGTCCGTCTTCTTCGCCCGCTGCGCCGCGCTCGACGAGGCCCGCAAGAACGACGCCGAGACCTTCGACAACCTGGCTACCGCCTATGCCCGCGCCGCGCACATCTCCAAGCCCGAGCTGGGTGCGGAGTACGAGCGCAGCCTGATGGGCGAGGTTGAGCTCGCGCTCGCCGACGCCTCCGAGGCTGCTCAGACCGCTGTCGATGCCGCCCTCGCTACCGAGGATTACCCGGCCGCATTTGCCGCCCTTGCCGCCCTGCGTGCCCCCATCGACCGTTTCTTCGATGAGGTCATGGTCATGGAGAAGGACGAGCAGCTCCGCGATAATCGCCTTAAGCTGCTCAACCGCTTCGAGGCCGTTTTCTCCGGTATCGCAAACATCGGTGAGCTTGCCCGCAAAAAGTAAGCCAGCCTGCGCATAAGCGCAAAAGGAGCCCCGCATGGATTGCCCGGTCACCGCTCGTCCCACCGTTATCGTTATCTCCGACTCGCTCGGTGATACCGCTTGTGAGGTGGTGCTTGCGGCGTCCGGGCAATTTGATGAAGGGGCTTTTCGTTTGTTGCGCCTGCCCAAGGTGAACTCGGTGGAGCAGGTCAAGTCGTTTGTGGGCCCGCGCGTTGATGCGGACCATCGCGATATTGCCGTGTTCCACACCATTGTCGATCCGGCGCTTCGCGCCCGCGTGCTCGATTACCTGGGCATGCTTCATATCCGTTCGGTCGACCTGATCGGCCCGACACTTGCCGTGCTTTCGTCGCTTATCGGTGTGTCGCCCAAGGGCGTCGCGGGCGTGATTCATAAGACGGATGACCGCTATTTTCATCGTATCGAGGCCATGGAGTATTTTGTTGAGCACGATGATGGACGTGGCTGCGACGACCTTTCGGGGGCAGATATCGTGCTGCTGGGCGTATCGCGCACGTCCAAGACGCCGCTGTCGATGTATTTGGCCTATCAGGGTTACAAGGTTGCCAATGTTCCGTTGGCCCATGGCATGGAGCCGCCGAAGTCGATTTACAAGGTCGACCCGATGCGGTTGTTTGGTCTGATTTCGACTGTCGATGTGATCTCTGAGATACGCGATAGCCGCTTGGGCGATGACTACGCCCGTGCCGTCGCCGGCTCCTATGCCGAGCCCGAGAGCGTGTGTAGCGAGCTCGAGGAAGCCCGTGCCCTCATGAAGCGCCTGGGCTGCTTTGTGGTGCGTACCGACGGCAAGGCGATCGAGGAGAGCGCCTCCGAGATCATCGGTCATTTGATGGAAATCCAAGAAGCCCGTGCCCTCCGCGTCGCCCGCCGAGCCCAGCAAAGCTAACTCTTTGGGGTAGCTAAAAATGCACCGTCTTAAAAAGACTACCTATAAATAATGCACGATAATGATAAAGCGATTTAGCAAAGAACTTGCATTTGACCTGCAATTTTCTTGTAGTGGTATCTTCATAAGGTAACCACCTTTACCTACCGTTTACCGCCGCATTTATCACGTTTACCAAACCCCTCGCCCTCTACGCAAGCCCGCTCAACGTCCGCCGTATAGTTCCCTCACGGCCCGCATCCGGCGGGTCGATTCGTCACCACGGTCGTGCGCGAGAGCGCATGAAAGGGGAAGTATCGTGAGCGATTGCAAGAGGGTTTACCGTTTTGGAACCGACGCCCAGGGCACCTGTGTCACTGAGGGCGACAAGTCCATGAACTTTGTGCTTGGCGGCAAGGGCGCAAACCTTGCCGAGATGAGCCGCATCGGCCTGCCGGTTCCTGGTGGCTTTACCATTACCTGTCAGACCTGTGTCGAGTACTCCGGTGCCGGCAACGTCTGGCCCGAAGGCGCACTCGATGAGATCGTTGCTGCCGAGGCCGACCTCGAGGCCCGCTGCGGCAAGAAGCTCGGCGATGCCTCCGATCCGCTGCTCGTGTCGGTTCGCTCGGGCGCTCCGTTTTCCATGCCCGGCATGATGGATACGGTTCTCAACCTGGGCCTCAACGATGATTCAGTTCAGGGCCTCATCGCCCAGACGCAAAACCCGCGTTTTGCCTGGGATAGCTACCGCCGCTTTATTCAGATGTTCTCCAACGTCGTTATGGGCGTCGACGCCGACCTGTTCGAGAACGCGCTGACCCAGGCGCGCCTGGTCGCCGGCGTTCGCGTTGATTCCGAGCTTTCGGCCGAGGACCTGCAGGAACTCGTCGAGATCTTTAGGGGCATCTTCTCCGACAACGTCGAGGCCGCCCTGTATCCCGAGCTCGAGGTCGCCGACGGCAAGCCCATCTTCCCGCACGATCCGGAGCTCCAGCTGCGCCTTGCCATCCAGGCCGTCTTTGGCAGCTGGATGAACGAGCGCGCCTGCATCTACCGCAAGCAGCATGGCATTTCTGACGAGCTCGGCACCGCCGTCAACGTGCAGGCTATGGCCTTTGGCAACAAGGGGGAGACCTCTGCGACCGGCGTCGCTTTTACGCGCAACCCGGCCGACGGCACCAAGGAGTTCTATGGTGACTTTTTGGTTAATGCCCAGGGCGAGGATGTCGTCGCCGGCATCCGCAACACCGAGCCCATCGCCGACCTCAAGAACACTCCGGGTCTCGAGTCTGCAGGTGAGGAACTCGAGCGCGTGTTCCTGACACTCGAGGATCATTACCGCGATATGTGCGATATCGAGTTCACCATCGAGCAGGGCAAGCTCTGGATGCTCCAGACCCGCGTGGGCAAGCGCACTGCCACCGCTGCCCTGCGCATCGCCATCGAAATGGTCGAGGAGGGCCTGATCACCCGCGAGGAGGCCGTGAGCCGCATCGACCCCGCGCAGCTCGACCAGCTCCTGCATCCGCAGTTCGACGCCTCCAAGAAGTACGAGGTTCTAGCCAGCGGTCTTAACGCCAGCCCTGGGGCCGCCGTGGGCGAGGTCGTGTTCTCGAGTGACGATGCCGTCGCGCGCGCCAACGAGGGTCATAAGGTCATTCTGGTTCGCTGGGAGACCAACCCCGATGACCTGAAGGGCATGGTCGCTGCCGAGGGTATCCTGACCAGCCACGGTGGCAAGACGAGCCATGCCGCCGTTATCGCTCGCGGTATGGGTACGCCCTGCGTCTGCGGCGTCGAGCGCTTCCATATCGACGCCGCCGAGAAGGTCGTGCGCATCGATGGCAGCGACCGCGTGCTGCATGGGGGCGATGTCATCTCCATCGACGGCACCCAGGGTATCGTCGTCGACGGCGCTGTCGATCTGGTTTCGGCCGAGCTCACCGGCGACCTGGACACCATCCTGTCCTGGGCCGACGAGATTCGCCTGGACGAGACCGTCGGCCACGCCAACCATGTGCGCGTCAACGCCGACAATCCCGCGGACGCAGAGCTCGCGCTCGAGTTTGGCGCCGAGGCCATCGGCCTGTGCCGCACCGAGCACATGTTTCTGGGCGATCGCAAGAACATCATCCAGAGCTTCATCCTGTCCGACGATGAGGCCGTGAAGCAGCAGGCCCTCGCCGACCTGCTCAAGGTTCAGACCGAGGACTTCCTGGCGATGTTCAAGACCATGTCCGGTCGCGATGTGGTCGTTCGCCTGCTCGATCCGCCGCTGCACGAGTTCCTGGATAATCCGCGTGAGCTCGAGGTCGCCATCACCAAGAAGGAGGCCGCTGGCGCTAGCGAGGAAGAGCTTGCCGTCCTGCGCACCCGTCTGCGTCGTATCGACGGCATAGTCGAGTCGAACCCCATGCTCGGCCTGCGCGGTGTGCGCCTGTCCGTCGTCTTTAGCGATCTGCCGCTCATGCAGGTTCGCGCCGTGGCCACGGCTGCTGCTCGACTTATCAAGGAGGGCGTCGACCCGCGCCCCGAGATCATGGTTCCGCTCGTTTCCATTACGGCCGAGCACGTTCAGACTCGCGAAGTCATCGAGCGCGTGATCGCCGAGGTTTCCGCCGAGGAGGGCGTCGAGCTCAATATTCCCGTGGGCACGATGCTCGAGCTGCCGCGTGCCTGCATGGTTGCCGACGAGATCGCGCAGCGCGCCGACTTCTTCTGCTTTGGCACCAACGACCTCACGCAGACGACCTTCGGCTTCTCTCGAGACGATGCCGAGGCCAAGTTCATCCCGCTGTACATGCACAAGAAGATCTTGAAGGACAACCCCTTCGAGACCATCGACACGGCGGTACTGGAGCTGGTGCGCATGGCCGTCGAGAAGGGTCGCGCCACCAACCCCGACATGCACTTTGGCGTGTGCGGCGAGCACGGCGGCGACCCCAAGTCCATCATGGGCCTGTTTAACGTGGCCGACGTGGACTACGTGTCCTGCTCGCCCTATCGTGTGCCCCTCGCGCGCCTGGCGGCCGCCCAGGCCAAGCTCGAGGCCAAGCGTTCCGCCTAACGTTTTGGGTTTGGGCGCCTAGCGTAGCCCCCTTCACGCCGCCCGTCTCATTCGTGAGGCGGGCGGTTATCATGTGCGGGTTTTGTCTTTTTGTCTGCGTAAAAAATTGTTCTTGCAGCAGAAACCCGCGCGTGTATACTCGAATACGTTTGTTCAACTACGTGCCGGCCAAGGTGGTACGGCACCTCTAGAAGAGTAAGGAATTGCACATGGATTACATCCGCGCAATCGAGCGTCAGCAGATCCGCGAGGACATTCCTCAGGTTCGCGTCGCCGACAACGTCAAGGTTCACTACCGCATTAAGGAAGGCGACCGCGAGCGCATCCAGGTCTTCCAGGGCGACGTCATCCGCATGGCCGGCGCCGGTGCCCGCGAGACCTTCACCGTCCGCAAGATTTCCTTCGGTGTCGGTGTTGAGCGTACCTTCCCGCTTCACAGCCCCAAGATCGCCAAGCTCGAGGTCGTTCGTCATGGTCGCGTCCGTCGCGCCAAGCTGTACTACCTCCGCGACAAGGTGGGCAAGGCTGCTCGCATCCCCGAGAAGCGCTAAGAAGATCGCAGCGTCTGTCCACTCGTTTGGACACAAGGGTCACCTTCGGGTGGCCCTTCTTTTTATCTGATTTGCATGCAAGGAGGGCCTGGTATGGCCAATATGACGAGCTCGGTTTCGGCATCGCAGGTTGCCGGCGAGCTGGCGAGCGCCACGTTCGAGGAGATTCCCGCCCTCGTGGAGCATTATCGCGAGGATCCGCGCCAGCAGGTGATCAAGGCTTGCGAACGTGCCCTTAAGCGCCATGCCAAGGAACTTTCCGAACGCGAGCGCGTCAACGGCATGTACGAGCTTATGCATGAGCTCGGCGGTGATGGCGTGGTCGTGGGCGTCGACGAGGTGGGCCGTGGCTCGGTAGCGGGTCCCTTGACCGTGTGTGCCGTGTGTCTTCCGATGGAGCCGCGCATCTGGGGCATCAACGATTCCAAAAAGCTCACGCCGGCGCGCCGCGAGCTGCTCTCGGTGAAGATTGCTGAGGTTGCGACTGCTATCGGCTTTTGCCATATCGCTCCTGCGGATATCGATGAGATGGGCATGGCCCGCGCCATTCGAGCCGCTGTCGCGGGTGCGGTGGCAGATACGGGGCTTGAGCCCGATTGCGTGCTTATGGACGGTAACCCCCTGGGCGCCGTGCCCCATGAGCGCGACGTGGTCAAGGGCGATGCCAAGATCGCCTGTATCGCCGCGGCATCCATCATGGCAAAGGTCACGCGAGACGAGATGATGGTCGAGTACGATGCCGAGTATCCCGAGTACCATTTGGCCGAATCGAAAGGCTATGCGAGTCCCGAGCACATCGAGGCCATTCGCAAACATGGTCTTTCTCCGCTGCATCGTGTGAGCTTTTGCGGAAACTTTCTGCAGACTGAGCGCCTTTTCTAGGTCAATTGTGAAGACAGGGACCTTAAGGGTTCTATAAACCTGCTGGTAGGGGCCGTGTGCAACGCTATTGTTGCGCGCGGCCCCTCATTTGTCGGCATTTGGTTGGTTTTCGGTTTGCTTCCGGTACTTACCCGCATGAAACCTGCCCTCATTATCGAGGCAATGCAGGGAGTGGGAAAGGAGACCCCATGTGTGCCGCAGCCAAAATGAGCAAGACGCAGCAGCTCAAGGAACGTTGGGAAGAGGGGGAGCTCGATTGCGGGTCGATCACGCCTGAGTTTATCAAGGGGCTCAGTCCTCGCGAGCTCGGTATGCTGGGCGAGCTTATCGCAATCGATTACTTTAACGAGCGCGGCTATGCATTGCTGGAACAAGGCTATCGATGCTCGGAGGGCGAGGCCGACCTGGTGCTGCTCGACGAGCTCGACGATGTGGTGGTGATGGCCGAGGTCAAGACCAGGCGTGTTGCGCTGGATTGCGATACGCGGGTGTTTCCCGAGGAAGCGGTGAACGCCCAAAAGCAGCGGCGCTATCGTCGCATCGCGAGTTGTTATCTCATGGAGCACTATCCGCTCAAGGCAATCCGCTTCGATGCCGTGGGCGTCACCATTCGCGGCGGGCATATCGCCGAGATCGAGCACCAGTACAATGCGTTCGATTGGCAGGTGTCGTGATGGCGTTCGAAACTTTTGCCGTTCACGCAGCCTGTATCCGCGGCGTCGAGGCGATTCCCGTCACGGTCGAGGTTTCGCTTGCGGGCGGCATCCCGGGCATCCAGATGCTCGGCATCCCGAGTATGGAGGTCATGGAGTCGCGCGGGCGCATTCGCTGTGCGATGCGCTCTGCCGGATTCGAGATCCCGCGCTCGGGCATTACGGTCAATCTGGCACCGGGCGATATCCGAAAGACCGGTAGCGGTTTTGACCTGCCGATAGCCATTGCGGTGCTTGCGGCCGATGGGCAGATTCCACGCGACAATCTCGACCGCTGCCTCATTGCCGGCGAGCTCGGCTTGGATGGCACGGTGCTTCCCGTCAAGGGCGAAGTAGCGTTTCAGCTGCTGGCTCGCGACATGGGGTTGTCTTTTATCGCCGGTAGGTCCGACCAGCATGTTCCGCTTTCGGGGGTCGACTGCGGTTTTATCGACCATCTGTCGCAGCTTGCTCACGGTATGGGCGAGGCAGCTCGGCATTATCTGGATTCTGAAGTGCTCGAGGCCACCTTTGAGCCCGAGCTCGATTATGCCGACGTGTTGGGGCAGGAGGTCGCCAAGCGCGGCATGGCGCTTGCGGCGGCAGGGGAGCTGGGCTTGCTTATGATCGGGTCTCCGGGATCGGGAAAGACCATGCTTGCGCGCCGCATGACGGGTATCTTGCCCGAGCTTTCCGTCGAGGATCAGCAGGAGGCGCTGTGCATTCATTCGGTCTTGGGTGAGAACATCGATGGCCTGCTTGCGGGACATCGACCGTTTCGAAGTCCCCATCACAGCATTTCGACAGCGGGCCTTATTGGCGGAGGGCGCCCGGTGCATCCGGGCGAGATCAGCCTTGCCCATGGCGGCGTGCTCTTTTTGGACGAGCTTGCTGAGTTTCCCACCGGTGTGCTGCAGACGCTCAGGCAGCCTATCGAGCGCGGCTATGTCAGGATCGTGCGCGTCGATGGCGCTTTTACGTTTCCCTCGCGCTTTCAGCTGCTTGCGGCGAGTAATCCCTGCCCCTGTGGCTTTTTGGGCGATCGCGAGGTTCCGTGTCGCTGTTCGGCATCGATGGTCGAGCGCTACCGGTCCAAGCTGCGCGGTCCCTTGGCCGACCGCATTGACCTGATGATCGACGTGACCCGCCCCGATCCGCAGGTGATTATCGAGGGCGCCGAGGGCATGTCGTCGGCCGAGCTGCGCGACTACGTTGTTCGCGGTAGGGCTTTTCGTGCCTGGCGCGAGACCCATATGGACGATGCAGATGCCGAGGCCGAGGACGATGAGTCACGGTCCATTGACGGTGTCGTGTCGACCTTTGCACTCGACGAGGCCGCCGAGAAATGCGTGCTTGGATTGTCGAAGCGCACGCATCTCACGGGGCGCGGCATCGTGCGCCTGGTTCGCATCGCGCGCACGATTGCCGATGTCGCCGAAAGCGAGCGGGTGACGCAAGACCACGTGCTCGAGGCGGCGATGTACCAGGGAAGGAGGGATCAGTGATGGGCGAGGAGACTTTTGAGCTGCATCCCGGTGATGCGTTGTATCCAGATACCGTTTTGGAGCTCTCTGATGTACCCCAGACGCTGTTCGTGCGTGGCGACCCGGAGGTGCTTTCGACGCCGGCACTCTCCATCATCGGCGCTCGCAAGGCCTCGCCGTACGGCCTGGCCGTGGCAGAACTGGCCGCGAAAGTTGCGGTCGAGGCGGGGGTGACGGTGGTCTCGGGCGGCGCGGTCGGCTGCGACCAGGCCTCGGGTTGGGCCGCGGTCAACGCCGGTGGCAGGCACGTCGTGGTGTTGGGTACGGGCGCCGACGTGGTCTACCCGCGCTCGAGTGCGGGGCTCATCGCGCGCACGATCGATACGGGCGGCGCGGTCGTGTCCATCTCGCCTTGGGGTATGGGGCCACGTAAGTTTGCCTTCCCGCGGCGTAACCGGGTGATCGCCGCGCTTTCGCAGGCGCTCTTCGTGTCGGAGGCTGGCATGCCTTCGGGCACGTTCTCGACGGCGGAGGCCGCCATGGACCTGGGTCGCGAGCTTCTTGCCGTGCCGGGTTCGATTTTGTCACCCGAGTCGCGCGGTACTAACTACCTCATTGCCAACGGGGCCTGCTGCATTATTGACGAGGAGTCAATCGAGATGGCCATCTCGCGAATCTACGGCACCCTGCGCTATTCGCGTCCTGATGCACCCGGTATCGCAGATCTGGACCCCACGCAGCAGGCCGTGATGCATGCGCTCATCGCCTCGCCGCTCAAGGTCGACGACATCGCGGCACTCGTCTCGCTCGATGCCGTCGGCGTGCTCAAACTTCTGGGTTCGCTCGAACTCGAGGGCCTCATCGAGCGCATGATGGATGGAAGGTATGCGCCCTCCAAGTTTGCCCTTCACGCCCAGACGCCCTTCGGTCACAATGGAAAACGTGTCAATTAGAAAGGTGTTTGCAGATGCTGTTTGATCAGGTGACGGTTATCGGTGGCGGTCTGGCGGGATCGGAATGCGCGATTCAGCTGGCAGATCGCGGGTTCGCCGTAAAGCTGTGCGAGATGCGCCCGCAGGTGAGCTCTCCTGCCCACCATACCGATCACTTGGCGGAGCTCGTCTGCTCCAATTCGTTTAAGTCGACCCGTCCCGATTCTGCCGCCGGTCTGCTGAAGGCCGAGCTCGGGCGTATGGGCTCGGTGCTACTCGACTGCGCTCATCGTGCCGCTGTTCCCGCCGGCGGCGCCCTGGCGGTCGACCGTGTCAAGTTTTCCGAGCTTGTCGAGGCCGAGGTTGCCGCTTGCCCCAATATTGAGGTCGTCCACGGTGAGGTCACCCAGATCCCCGAGGGTCATGTGGTTATCGCCGCGGGCCCCTTGTGCTCGCCGGCATTGAGCGAGGAGGTCATGAAGCTCGTCGGCGGTGACGCCTTGGCGTTCTTTGACGCGGCCGCCCCGATCGTCGATGCCTCGACGCTCGATATGGACGTGCTGTTCTCGCAGTCGCGCTACGAGGAACAGGGGAGTGGCGACTATCTCAACGCCCCGCTCAACAAGGAAGAGTACGAGGCCTTTATCGAGGCGCTTACCACGGCCGATCGCGTGGTGCTCAAGGATTTTGAGGGCGGGGACCTGTTCCAGGCCTGCCAGCCTGCCGAGGAGGTTGCGCGCACGGGCAAGGATGCCATCCGCTTTGGCGCCATGAAGCCCGTCGGGCTCACCGACCCGCGCACCGGTCGCCGTCCCTGGGCGGCGATACAGCTGCGCGCCGAGAACAAGGAGAAGACGGCCTATAATCTGGTTGGCTTCCAGACCAACCTGACCTTCGGCGAACAGAAGCGCGTCTTCCATATGGTTCCCGGCCTGGAGAACGCCGAGTTCTTCCGCTACGGTGTCATGCACCGCAACACCTTTGTCGATGCGCCGCACGTGCTCGATGGCACCTTTGCCGTTCCCGGCACGAGCGTGCGCCTTGCCGGTCAGATTACCGGTACCGAGGGGTACATGGAGGCCGTGGCGACGGGTCTGCTCGCTGCGCTCAACACCTATGCCGAGGCCATCGGGGCCGCGGGCGTCGAGCTGCCGCGCGTGGGCGCCCTGGGCGCGCTTGTGGGGTATGCGACCGATCCGGCTACGGTGGGCTACCAGCCCATGCACGTCAACTTTGGTCTTGTGCCGCCGCTCGAGGACGGTAAGCGTCGCAGCAAGCGCGATCGTTACCAGGCTTACGCGGACCGCGCCCTCAAGGCCCTGGATGCCTATCTGGAATCGCGCTCCGATCTGTTTGGAGGCGAGAGGTCATAGCTTTTGACCTGTACGATGCCGTCGACTCGTTCATTGCCTACATTGCACGCGTCGAAGGACTCGCTCCCAATACGGTAACCGCCTACACCTCGCGGCTCGAGCGCTTCGCCGCGTGGTGCGACCGCGAGGGCATCGACGCTCGCGCCGCCGACGTGCGGGCCGTTCGCTCCTATTTGGCCGAGCTGTCGCGTGGCCAGGTGGCGGCTCGGACCCTTGCGGCACACCTGTCTGCCATACGCTCGCTCTATCGGTGGATGGCTGCCGAGGGAATCGTCGAGGGCGATGCGGTTTCGGCGATATCCTCGCCCAAACTGCCGCGCGATCTTCCCAGCGTGCTGACGACCCGGCAAGTCGAGTCGTTGCTCAAGACCCCGGACACCCCGACGCCTGCGGGGCTGCGAGATGCGGCTATGCTCGAGCTGCTCTATGCCTCCGGCGCGAGAATCTCGGAGCTCGCGGCGCTCAACGTGGAGTCTATCGGTTGGTCCGAGCGAACGCTGCGACTTTGGGGCAAGGGGAGCAAGGAGCGTATCGTGCCCCTGTATCGGCGCGCTCTCGAGGCTACCCGCCGCTATATTGAGGAAGGGAGGCCGCAGCTCCTTGCACAGGCAAAGCGTAGCGACGGTGCGAACGGCGCGCATCCGCTGTTTATCTCGGCACGCGGAAATCGCATGAGTGCCGCCATGCTCAGGAGGCGGTTCCACACGCTTGCGGCACTTGCCGGCATTCCTGCCGACATCGCCCCGCATGCGATGCGTCACACCTTTGCGACCGACCTGCTCGAGGGCGGCGCAGATCTGCGCTCGGTTCAGGAGCTGCTGGGGCATGCGAGCTTGTCCACGACGCAGATCTATACGCATCTCACGCCCGACCGACTCAAGCGCGCCGTGAGTCAGGCCCATCCCCGCGGCGAGTAGGAGAAGAGCCTCCCGCGCCGCACCGAGGTGTGTGGTTTTGATTGCGGGTTGGCAGGAAGAGGCAATCCTGCTATCATTCATCGGGTTGCTTCACGGCAACAGGTTTTTATCACACACGCGCGGCTACTTCATACCGTGGTGCCCGGGCTTTGGTAGCACATGTCCGGGTTGGTTTTGGAGGATGACCCCGCGCGGAGGCAAACCACAGGAGGTTTAATATGGCTACCAAGATTAATATCCGCACCCTGCTCGAGGCCGGCTGCCACTTCGGTCACCAGACCCGTCGCTGGAACCCCAAGATGAAGCCGTTCATCTTCGGTGAGCGCAACGGCATCTACATCCTCGATCTCAAGCAGACCATCCTTGACGCCGACCAGGCCTACACCTTCGTCAAGAACGTCGCCAAGGGCGGCAACGTGCTGTTCGTCGGCACCAAGAAGCAGGCTCAGGAGGCCGTCAAGAACGCCGCTGAGCGCGCCAACATGCCTTACATCAACCAGCGTTGGCTCGGCGGCATGCTGACCAACTTCGTCACCATCCGCTCCCGCATCAACCGCATGGAGGAGCTCGAGGCCATGGTCGAGGACGGCCGCATGGCAGTGCTGCCCAAGAAGGAGCAGGCAGTGCTCGGCAAGGAGCTCGCTAAGCTCCAGACCAACCTCGGTGGCGCCCGCGACATGAAGGGTCTGCCCCAGGCTCTCTTCGTCATTGACACCAAGCGCGAGGAGAACGCCATCAAGGAGGCCCAGCGCCTGAACATCCCCGTCGTCGCCCTGATCGATACCAACTCCGATCCCGACGAGGTCGAGTACGGCATCCCCTGCAACGATGACGCCATCTCCGCTGTCACCCTTATGTGCGAGCTCATGGCCGACGCCTGCCTCGCTGGCTCCGGCAAGGAGCAGGTCTCCGAGGCCGAGATGGCCGCCGAGCCTAAGGCCGAGTAAATCAGCCCTATTTAAGTCTTTTTCATCTCTTTGAAAGGAACCACAATGGCCCAGATTACCGCCGCTATGGTCAAGCAGCTCCGCGAGATGACCGACTCCCCGATGATGGAGTGCAAGAAGGCTCTCGTCGAGGCTGACGGCGACATGGACGTCGCTGTTGACGTTCTGCGCAAGAACGGCCTCGCCAAGGCTGCCAAGAAGGCTGGCCGTGAGACCAACGAGGGCGCTGTCGCCGCGTTCGTCTCCGAGGACGGCAAGTCCGGCGCTCTGCTCGAGCTCTCCTGCGAGACCGACTTCGTCGGCTCCAACGCCAAGTTCACCGGCTTTGCTTCCAAGGTCGCTGAGGTTGTCGCCACCACCGAGCCGGCCGATGTCGACGCTCTGCTCGAGAAGCCGATGGGCGAGGAGACCGTTTCCTCCGAGCTCACCGAGATGATTCACATCATGGGCGAGAACATGAAGATCGCTCGTTTCTCCGCCCGCAAGGCCGAGAACGGTGCTCTCGCTTCTTACATCCACATGGGTGGTAAGATCGGCGTCCTCGTCGAGTTCGCTTTCGAGAAGGCCGAGACCGCTCAGGCCGACTCCTTCAAGACCTTCGCTCACGACGTTGCCCTTCAGGTCGCCGCCGTCGCCCCGATCTGCGCTACCCGCGATCAGGTGCCGGCCGAGACCGTCGAGCACGAGAAGGAGATCTACATGGCTCAGGCTGCCGAGTCCGGCAAGCCCGAGGCTATCCAGGAGAAGATGGCTGTTGGCCGTCTGGAGAAGTTCTACAAGCAGTCCGTGCTCACCGAGCAGGAGTTCATCAAGGACAGCTCCCTCACCATCAAGAAGTACGCTGAGCAGGTCTCCAAGGAGCTCGGCGATAGCATTACCGTCGTTGCCTTCGACCGTCTGGTCCGTGGCGAGTAAATAAGCTCTTGTAGCTGGTAATGAGCAGGCTGTGGGTTTTACTCACAGCCTGCTTTTTCATGGCTCTTATCAGAGCCTTTGCTATCATATTGAGAGTCTAATTAAAGGAGGATCGCTTTGTCCGACATCCGATATAAACGCGTGCTTCTGAAGCTTTCCGGCGAAGCACTGATGGGCGACGGCCAATATGGCATCGACCCTAAGATTACCGACCATCTTGCCAAGCAGGTCAAGGAGCTGCTCGCCGTTGGCCATGAGGTCGGCGTTGTTGTCGGCGGCGGCAACATTTTCCGCGGCATGGCCGGCGCTGCCGGTGGCATGGAGCGCGCCCAGGCCGACTACATGGGCATGCTAGCAACCGTTATGAACGCGCTCGCCCTGCAGGATGCCTTCGAGCACAACGATGTTCCCTGCCGCGTGATGAGCGCTATCCAGATGAACGAGATCTGCGAGCCCTATATTCGCCGTCGCGCCATCAACCACCTTTCCAAGGGCAACGTCGTTATTTTTGCCGCCGGTTCGGGCAATCCGTACTTTACGACCGACACCGCCGCGGCTCTTCGTGCCTGCGAGATCGGTGCCGAGATTCTGATTAAGGCCACCAAGGTTGACGGCATCTACGACAAGGATCCTGTCAAGTGTTCCGATGCCGTCCGTTTTGACAAGATTACCTATCACGAGGTTCTCGTCCGCGGTCTGCAGGTTATGGATTCCACGGCCACGGCGCTGTGCCAGGATAACCGTATGCCGATTTTGGTCCTCAACATCGATGGCGAGGACACCGTCAAACGCGCGCTTTCGGGTGAGCCCGTCGGCACGCTCGTCTATCAGGAGGATTAAGCATGGCAGAGAACATCACCGCCCACATGGACAAGTCGCTCGAGTCCCTCAAGCACAACTTCTCCAAGGTTCGCACGGGCCGCGCCAACGCTAACATTCTGTCCGACATTTCGGTCGATTACTACGGTGTTCCCACGCCGGTTACCCAGGTTGCCGCCGTTAAGACCCCTGAGGCTCACATGCTGCTTATCGAGCCCTGGGACAAGGCGCTCGTCAACGCAATCGTGAAGGCTATCAGCGCTTCCGATCTGGGCATTACCCCCAACTCTGACGGTACCGTCGTGCGCCTGCCGTTCCCGGCTCCCACCGAGGAGCGTCGTCGCGAGCTCGTCAAGGAGTGCCGCGAGTATGCCGAGCAGGCCAAGGTCTCCATTCGCAACATCCGTCGCGACTTTAACAACAAGCTCGAGCGCGATGAAGAGCTCACCGAGGACGATGTCCGTCGCGAGCAGGCCAAGGTCCAGAAGCATACCGATGAGTATGTTGCCAAGGTTGAGGAGCTTCTGAAGGAAAAAGAAGCCGAGGTCATGGAGATCTAAGGTGCAATACGACGAGAACAAACTGGTCGAGTACTTTGCCGACGCCCCTGCGGGCGTCGGTTTTTCCGACCTTGACCTCAATAAGATTCCGCATCATATTTCGTGCATCATGGACGGTAACGGTCGCTGGGCCACGGCGCGCGGTCTTGCCCGCACCGAGGGACACAAGGCCGGTATCGTCTCCCTGCGCGAGATCATTACCGCATGCGTGCGCTTGGGCGTCGACGTCCTTTCGGCCTATGCGTTTTCCACCGAAAACTGGAATCGTCCGCAGCATGAGGTCAACGTTTTAATGCATCTGTTTGCCAAGACGTTTATCGATGAGCTGCCGCTGCTTAAGCGCGAAAACGTGCGCGTTGTCTTTTTGGGCGATATTTCCGCACTGCCTAAGAAGACCCGCGATGTCTTTGAGCGGGGTCTTGCCGAGTGTGCCGAGCACACCGGCATGACGCTGGCGCTTGCCGTCAACTACGGCGCCCGTGCCGAGATCACCCGTGCTGTCCGTCAGATCGCGCTCGATGCCGCTGCCGGAAAGATCGATCCCGCCGCTATTGACGATGATATGGTTGCTTCGCACCTGTACACCGCTGGGCTGCCCGATCCGGAGCTTGTGATTCGAACCTCCGGCGAGCTTCGCCTTTCGAACTATCTGCTGTGGCAGGTTGCCTATTCCGAGTTTTATGTCACCGATACCTATTGGCCCGACTTTGATCGTTGGGGTCTTGTCAACGCCATTTTGGCCTTTCAGGGCCGCGACCGTAGGTTTGGTGGACTGAGCAAGACCGAGGAGGCTTAATCGTGTCCGATCGTCCCAAGGCGTCTGCTTCCAAGGCGTCAACTCCCAAGGCGCCTGCCGCCAAAAGCGGCGCGGCTGCGACTTCGTGGCTGGCCGGCTTTATTACCCGTGCCGCTGCAGGTATCGTCTACGCCGTTGTATTTATTCTCTGCCTGGTTTTGGGTATCGTTCCCACCGCCATCTTCGTCTCCATCATGAGCGGCCTGTGCTGCTTTGAGTTTTTCCGCATGACGAAGCTCGATGGCAAGGTGGCCAACGAGCGCCTGGGTATCGCTGCCGCCGTGCTCTTTCCGCTCTCGGCGCTGGGCGACTCGCTGCTGTTGAATGCCCTGCTTTTTGCACTGATGCTTGCGGTGGGTATTTGGTACGTCTGGTCGTCGCGTACCCGTATATCCGATGTAGCCGTGACGCTCATGGGCCCCATCTACACCGGTTTTATGCTGTCGGCCATCGTGCTGCTGCGCGATGCCGTGCCCGGTTTTGCCGGCGCCCTGCTTTCGGTGGGTGTTTGCGCGTCTCTCTGGGTCTCCGATTCGTTTGCCTATATCGTGGGTAGCCGTATCGGCAAGCACAAGATGGTCCCCAAGATTTCTCCCAAAAAGAGCTGGGAGGGCTTTTTCGGCGGCATCTTGGGCTCGGTTCTCATCTGGCTTATTTTGTGGGCGACCCATTTCTATAAGCTGAGCTTGCCGTATGCGCTGCTGTGCGGCGTGGTCGTGTCCATCTTGGGCGTTATCGGTGACCTCATCGAGTCACGCATCAAGCGTGGCGTGGGCGTCAAGGATTCTGGCAACCTTATTCCGGGCCATGGCGGCATGCTCGATCGAAGCGACTCGCTTATCTTTGGCTGCATTACCGCGCAGCTGCTTTTGATGATCGGAGGCGTGCTGTAATGTCGTTCCAGACGACGTATGGCCCCGATGGACGCCTTCGCGTTGCCATTCTGGGCTGTACGGGCTCTATCGGCACGCAGGCACTCGATGTATGCCGTCAGCATGCCGATCGACTGCAGGTGACGGCACTGTCCGTTAACTCCAGCATCTCGGAGCTCGTTGCCGCCGCCCGCGAGTTTTCGGTCCCGGCCGTTGCCGTGGCCGATGTCGCTCATGGCGATGACGCCGTGCTGCAGGAGTTGCCCGAGGGAACGAAGCTCGGCGTTGGCGCGCAGGCGGTTTGCGAGCTCGCGCGTCGCGACGATGTCGACTGCGTGCTCGTTGCTATTGTGGGCGCCGCCGGTCTCGAGGCGAGCCATGCGGCCTTGACCTCGAATAAGCGCCTTGCCCTTGCCAACAAGGAGTCCCTCGTCGTCGGTGGCGACTTGCTTATGCCGTTGGCGCAACCGGGCCAGCTTATTCCAGTCGACTCTGAGCACTCCGCCATCTACCAGTGCTATCTGGGGGAGAACCCACGCGAGGCTCATTGTATTTGGCTCACCTGCTCGGGCGGTCCGTTCTTTGGCCGCACGCGCGACGAGCTCAATCGCGTGACGCGTGCCGATGCCCTCGAACATCCCACGTGGGCCATGGGTGCCAAGATCACCATCGACTCCGCCACTCTCATGAACAAGGGCCTGGAGCGAATTGAGGCCATGCATCTGTTTAACTGCGACCTCGATTTCATTAACGTGGTCGTGCAGCGTCAGTCCAAGATTCACTCTATGGTCGAGTTCGCCGACGGCTCCGTGATGGCGCATCTCGGTGCTTCCGACATGCGTATTCCCATCCAGTTCGCGTTCTCGTATCCCGAGCGTTGGGATACCCCGGCGCCTCGTATCGATTTCCGCGAGCTGGGGCAGCTCACGTTTGATGCTGCCGACATGGATACCTTCCGCTGTCTGGCACTGGCCGAACGTGCCGGCAAGACGGGTGGCACCATGCCGTGCGTGCTCAATGCCGCCAACGAGGTCGCCGTCGATGCCTTCCTGCACGATGGCTGCAGCTTTACCGATATCGATCGCATTGTGGAATCCTGCATGGATGCCCACGATATGCAGGCGGTCGATTCGTTTGAGCAGCTTCGCGACATCGATGCGTGGGCGCGTGAAAAGGCTGCGCAGGTGCTCGCCGCAACCCGTTCCTAACCCATAAGGATTGCTTTTTCGTTTTATGGATACTGTTCTGAGCGTTCTCTCATCGGTCTTTTGGGGCCTACTGATGCTTTCCGTCCTCGTGTTTTTGCACGAGGGCGGCCACTTTTTGGCGGCCCGTGCGTGCGGCGTGCGCGTCACCGAGTTTTTCTTGGGCCTACCGTGCCGCTTCGATATTCATCATACGTCGCGTCGCATCGGTACCAAGTTTGGCGTGACGCCGCTGCTGCTGGGTGGTTATGCCGCTATCTGCGGTATGGACCCGACCGATGTCTCGTGTGCCGACCGTGTGCTTGCTGCGATCTATCGTCATGGTCGCGTTTCAGTTGCAGACCTTTCCGTCGAGCTGGAGCTGTCCGAGGAGGATGTTCTCGAGGCTTGCGCCTTGCTTTTGGGCTGGGGTTCCATTGCGCCTTGGTACGAGGAAGGGGAGAAGCCTTCACCCAGCTACTATCCGGTTAGGTACCAGACGCTGCCGCGCGATGCTGCAGGATATACCACCTTTGACGGCCGCAAGTTCGATCGAGAGCATGCGACAGCCGAGGGCGATGTGTGGGAGCTGCCGGTCGCCGCTTCCGAGTTTCTTGAGCAGGAGCGTTCGCATACCTATCTGGGCCAGGGTTTTCTCAAGCGTGCCTTTATGCTGCTCGCGGGCATTCTCGTCAATATCCTGACGGGCTTTTTGCTGCTTATGAGCATCTACTCTATCGCCGGCGTATCGGTGCCGGTCGATAGCAATGTGATCGGTCAGGTTGAAGAAGGCTCTATAGCCGCCAAGGCGGGCATCGAGGCCGGCGACGCAATTCTTAGTGTCGATGGCGTGTCGTGCTCTTCCTGGATGGACGTGTACGATGCGATCGGAGCGGCCGCCGGCAAGGACGATATCGCCATTGAGTATCAGCACGACGGTAAGAATCTTTCTACCGCGGTCGCGCTCAAGGAGGACGAACGTTTGGGCGTTTATGCCTCCACGCAAGTGGTCCATTTGGACCCCATTACGTCGGCGCGGCTGTCGTTCTCCTATGTTCAGCAGACTGCTGAGGGCGTGATGCGCCTGCTGCAGCCGCAGCATACGATGGAGATACTCGATCAGTCCTCCTCGATTGTGGGCATCAGCGTCATGTCTTCTCAGGCGGCTGCCGCCGGCCCCGCGACATTCTTGACGTTTGCCGCGCTCATCTCGTTCTCGCTGGGCTTTATGAACCTGCTACCCATTCCGCCGCTCGACGGGGGAAAGCTGGTTATCGAGATCATCCAAAAGGTCGCCGGTCGCGAGTTGCCGCTGAAGGTGCAGACGATCGTGAGCTATGTCGGCATCGCGCTCTTCGCGCTGCTGTTTGTCTATATGCTTCGTTCCGACGTCCTTCGATTTATTTTGTAGGGGAGTGTTTGGATTGTCTTTGTCCCATCCTTTGCCGCGCGAGCTGACGCGCCCTGTGTTTGTGGGCGACGTGCAGATAGGTGGCGGCGCTCCGGTGGTGGTTCAGTCCATGACCTGCACCGATACCGCCGACGCCCAGGCAACGCTTGCGCAAGTGCGTGCGCTTGCCCAGGCGGGTTGCGATGTTGTGCGCGTGAGCGTGCCCGCTGAGGCTGCGCTCGAGGGCTTTCGCACGATTTGTGCGGAGTCTCCGGTGCCGATCGTTGCCGATATCCACTTTAACCATAAGCTCGCCATTGGCGCCGTGGAGGCCGGTGCCGCTAAGCTCCGCATCAATCCCGGCAACATTGGCGATTGGGCCAAGGTCGACGCCGTGATCGATGCCGCGGGCGCCGCTGGGTGCGCGATTCGCATTGGCGTGAACGCCGGCTCGCTTGAGCAGGATATCGCCGAACGCGATGACCTTTCGCAGCCCGAAAAGCTCGTAATGTCGAGCGAGCGTTTCGTCAAACATTTTGAGGACCGCGGTTTTACCAATATCGTTCTTTCCGCCAAGGCTCATAGCGTGTCCACGACGCTTGACACCTATCGTGCCCTGTCGCGCGAAATCCCCCATGTTCCGCTTCATTTGGGCGTGACTGAGGCCGGAACTAAGCTCCAGGGCACCATTAAGAGCTCTGTGGGCCTGGGTATTCTGCTTTCTGAGGGCATTGGCGATACTATGCGCGTCTCGCTTACGGCCGATCCGGTCGAGGAGCCGCCTGTCGCCTGGGGAATTTTGCAGTCGCTGGGTCTGCGTCGCCGTGGTCCCGAGATTGTCTCGTGCCCCACGTGCGCTCGCTGCCAGGTCAACCTGATTCCCATCGCTGAGGAGGTCACCGAGCGGCTTAAGAACTACTCCGCGCCGCTTTCGATCGCCGTGATGGGATGTGCGGTCAATGGCCCCGGCGAGGCTTCTGATGCCGACTTGGGCGTTGCCTGCGGACGAGGTCAGGGCCTGCTCTTTTCGCACGGCCAGATCATTGGTAAAGTAGCTGAGGACCAAATTGTCGACGCGCTTATGGCCGAGGTCGACAAGCTTATTGAGGAGAAATAAATGACCCGAGCAATGTATATGTCTAAGCTGTATGCTCCGACGCTCAAAGAGGATCCGGCCGACGCCGAACTTGCGAGCCATCGACTGCTGCTCCGTGCCGGTATGATCCGCAAGGAGGCCGCCGGTCTGTATTCCTATCTGCCGCTCGCGTGGCGCTCGATTCGCAAGATCGAGAACATCGTGCGCGACGAGATGGATGCTGCCGGCGCCCAGGAGCTCATGATGCCCATCATGGTCGATGCCGAGCTGTGGCGTGAGTCCGGCCGTATCGATGCCTATGGCAAGGAGCTCGTGCGCTTTGATGACCGCCACGGCCGCGAGTTCGTGCTCGGCCCCACGCACGAGGAGACTGTGACCGCCTTGGTACGCAATGAACTGCGTTCCTACAAGCAGCTGCCGGTGAATCTCTATCACATCCAGGATAAGTTCCGCGACGAGTTCCGTCCCCGCTTTGGCCTGATGCGCGGTCGCGAGTTCATCATGAAGGACGCCTACAGCTTCTCTGCCACGCAGGAGAGCCTGCAGGAGGAGTACGACAAGATGAAGCAGGCCTACGCCAATATCTGCGAGCGCTGCTACATCAAGGCCCTGCCCGTCGTCGCCGATTCCGGCGAGATCGGCGGTGACACCTCCGTCGAGTATATGGCGCTGGCCGAGGCCGGCGAGGCTTCGCTGGTCTACTGCGACGATTGCGGCTTTGCTGCCGACGACGAGGCGGCAAGCACTAAGGTTGTCGTGACCGAGGGTCCCGGCGACGGTACGCTTACCAAGGTCGAGACTCCGGGCATGGGCACCATCGAGGCCGTTGCCAAGTTCTTTGGGTTCCCCGAGAACGGCACGCGCAAGTCTCTGGCTCTCATCGACGCCGAGGGTAAGCCCGTTGTGGCTATCGTTCCGGGCGATCACGAGCTCAACGACTGCAAGGCCGAGCACGTCTTTGGCAAGGGCTATCGCATGATGACCGACGAGGAGCTCCAGACCTACGGTCTGCATAAGGGCTTTATCGGACCGGTTAACCTTCCCGAGGGCATTCGTCTGGTCTGCGACGAGAGTCTGCGCGAGTCCAAGCAATGGGCCTGCGGTGCCAACGAGGTCGATTATCACTTTACCGGTGCCTGCCCCGAGCGCGATTTTACCGTCGACGAGTGGGCTGATCTGGTCACCGTCGTTGCCGGTGATCCCTGTCCGCACTGCGGCAAGCAGCTCTCTGCTGCTCGCGGCATCGAGGTCTCCCAGGTGTTCCAGCTGGGCACCAAGTACTCCGAGGCCATGGGTGCCACCTTTATGGACGAGGATGGCAAGGAGAAGCCGCTCATCATGGGTTGCTATGGCGTGGGCGTGTCTCGCTCGCTCGCTGCCGTCGTGGAGCAGCATAACGACGAGCACGGTATCGTCTGGCCGGTCTCCGTTGCCCCGTACGAGGTCGCGGTGATTCCGCTCGACCCCAAGAAGGAGGAGTGCGCTACCGTCTGCGACCAAATCGTCGAGGGTCTGTGCGCCGAGGGTATCGAGGTTGTCGTGGATGACCGCGACGAGCGCCCCGGCTTTAAGTTTGCCGACAACGACCTTATGGGCTTCCCGTATCAGGTAGTGCTCGGCAAGCGTGGTCTTAAGAACGGCACCGTCGAGCTCAAGGACCGTGCCACGGGCGAGCGCGAGGATGTGGCGATTGATGAGGTCGTCGCCAAGGTTGCCGAGCTTGTGAAGGCAGCACGCCGTTAATCGACATTTTTGCTAGTAGATGTAATTGTGGGACTGCTCCGTATCTCTCTTAGGATGAGATGCGGAGCAGTCTTTTTTGTTGCGTGAATAAGCTCGACGGGTAAAGGAAAACCCCACAGCCCAAATGAGCTGCGGGGTTTTCCTTTGTGCCTCCGATGCGAAATAAATCGCTCAGATACTACTGATAATCGACGACGTCGATCCAGTTCTTAAGGAACTCATCGTTCACGTTGCGCTTACGAGCGAGCTCGGAAGCGGCGACGATGCTCGTCCACTGACGCACGACCTGCATGGGCATGTCGGCGCGGTCGCAGTAGAGCTCCAGGTAGGCCTCAGCCTGGTCCTTGCTGTTGAGGGCAAAGAGCAGGTAGGTGGTGGCAACGTCGGCAGCAGGGGAGCCCTGGGTGGCATGTGCCCAGTCGCAGACGTACAGCTGGCCGTCGTCGCCGACGATTACGTTGGAGGGGTTGAAGTCGCCGTGGCAGACCTTGAACTCCTTGGTCATGCCGTCCAGACGCTCCTGAAGGTTGTAGCGCGTGGTGGCATTGAGCTGATCGAGGCTGTCGATCATGCGGGCGAACTTATCGCGCTGACGGTTGAGCAGCGGGGAGGTGTAGCCGTGGATCTCGATCTGGAGGTCGACGAACATCTCGAGGTACTCACCAAAGCGCTGGGGCTCGGCAGTCATCTTCTCGGCAAGGGTAGTGCCCGGAACCTTCTCGGTCACGAGCGCCCAGCCGTTGGCGTTCTCGAGCTGAGAAACCTCGAGAGCCTTGGGGCTGCGGATGCCGCACTCATTGATGCGGGCAAGATTCAAAGCCTCGTTGAACACGTCGGAGACGGGCTTGGTCTCGTTAAAGACCTTGACGATCTTGTCGCCCAGGTCGTAAACGACCTTGTTGCCACGACGGACGAGCTCGGTCTTGGAATCGGGGAGCAGCATGATTGCATCCTTTCAACGATGCGATAGAAGCAACGGCGGGGGCGTGCGTACACCCGTGCACCCCCGCCGCAAATAACCGTGCTAAAACTAGCAGACGGCGTAGTCCTGGGGCTCGCGGCCGTAGTAGGCATCCAGGTAGAGCTCCTTGATCTCGCTCATGAGCGGGTAGCGCGGGTTAGCGCCGGTGCACTGGTCGTTGAATGCCTGCTCGGTCATCTCGTCGAGGGTGTCGAGGAAGTACTGCTCGTCAACACCGTAGTCGGCGATGGTCTTCTTGACGCCGATGAAGTCCTTGAGCTCCTCGAGCTTCGTGATGAAGTTCTCGAAGACCTCCTTGTCGTCCTTGCCCTCGATGCCGCAGTACTTGGCCATCTCGGCGTAGTTGTGCAGCGCGTTGGGGTAAGGATACTGGGAGAAGGTACCCATCTTGACGGGAGCCTCGGCGGCGTTGTAGCGCATGACGCGGGTCAGGATGACGGCGTTTGCGAGGCCGTGGGGCAGGTGATGGAAAGCGCCGAGCTTGTGGGCCATGGAGTGGTTGAGGCCCAGGAAGGCGTTGGCGAAGGCCATACCGGCCATGCAGGAGGCGTTGTGCATCTCCTCGCGGGCATGCGGGTCCTTGGCGCCGTTCGTGAAGCTGGAGGGCAGGTTCTCGAAGACGAGCTTGGCAGCGCGCTCGGAGAGGCCCTTGGTGTAGTCGGAAGCCATGATGGAGACGTAGGACTCGATGGCGTGGGTCATGACGTCGATGCCGGAGGCAGCGGTCAGGCCGCGCGGGGCGGTCATGCAGTTGTCGGCGTCGACGATAGCCATGTTGGGGAGCAGCGCGTAGTCGGCGAGCGGCCACTTGATGCCGGTCTCCTTGTCGGTGATGATGGCGAACGGCGTGCACTCGGAGCCGGTACCCGAAGAGGTCGGGACGGCGACGAAGTAGGCCTTCTTGCCCATCTCGGGGAAGGTGAAGATACGCTTGCGGATGTCCATGAAGTCCATGGCCATGTCCTCAAACTTGCACTCGGGGTGCTCGTACATCATCCACATGATCTTGCCGGCATCCATAGCGGAGCCACCGCCGACGGCGATGATGACGTCCGGCTCAAAGAGAGCCATCTGCTTGGCGCCGCGACGTGCGCACTGCAGCGACGGATCGGGCTCGACGTCGTAGAAGCAGTCGTGGGCGATGCCCATCTCGTCGAGCTTGGCCTCGATGGCGCGGGTGTTGCCATTCTTGAAGAGGAACTGGTCGGTGACGATGAAGGCGCGCTTCTTGCCCATGACGGTACCGAGCTCGTCGAGGGCGACGGGCGTGGAACCCTTCTTGAAGTAGACCTTCTCGGGAGCGCGGAACCACAGCATGTTCTCACGGCGCTCGGCCACAGTCTTAACGTTGATCAAGTGCTTCACCCCAACGTTCTCGGAGACGGAGTTGCCGCCCCAGGAGCCGCAGCCCAGGGTCAGAGACGGCTTCATGCCAAAGTTGTACAGGTCACCGATGCCGCCGTGCGAAGACGGGGTGTTGATGACGATACGGCAGGCCTTCATGACGTGCTCGAACAGGCTGATCTTCTCGGCCTGGGCGGGGTGCACGTACAGAGAGGCGGTGTGGCCCGGGCCACCGGCGAGCACCAGGTGCTCGGCCTTGTCGACGGCCTCCTGGAAGTCCTTGGCGTGGTACATGGCCAGGACCGGGGAGAGCTTCTCGTGGGAGAACTCCTCCTTGGCGGGGTCGGTGGAGGTGACCTCGGCGATCAGGATCTTGGTCTTGGCGGGAACCTCGATGCCGGCGAGCTCGGCGATCTTGGCGGCAGCCATGCCGGGGATTCGGTGATCGAGAGCACCGTTCTTGAACATGGCGGCACGCAGGGCCTCCATCTCGGCACCCTGCTTGACGAAGTAGCAGCCGCGCTTCTGGAACTCGGCCTTGACCTGGTCATAGATGGTGTCGATGACGGTCACGGACTGCTCGGAAGCGCAGATCATGCCGTTGTCGAAGGTCTTGGAGTGGATGATGGAGTTGACGGCGAGCAGCACGTCGGCGGTGTCGTCGATGACGACCGGGGTGTTACCGGCGCCAACGCCCAGGGCGGGCTTGCCCGAGGAGTAAGCGGCCTTGACCATGCCCGGGCCACCGGTGGCGAGGATGATGTCGACGTCGCGCATGACCATGTTGGTCAGCTCGATGGAGGGGACATCAACCCAGCCGATGATGCCCTCGGGGGCACCGGCCTTGACGGCGGCATCAAGCACGAGCTTGGCGGCGGCGATGGTGCACTTGGCGGCAGCCGGGTGCGGGGAGATGATGATGGCGTTGCGGGTCTTCAGGCTGATCAGCGTCTTGAAGATCGCGGTAGAGGTGGGGTTGGTCGTCGGGATGACGGCGCCCACGATGCCGATGGGCTCGGCGATCTTGGTGATGCCGTAAGCCTCGTCGCGCTCCAGGACACCACAGGTCTTGGTGTTCTTGTAAGCGTTGTAGATGTACTCTGCGGCGTAGTGGTTCTTGATGACCTTGTCCTCAAGAACGCCGCGGCCGGTCTCCTCGATGGCCATCTTCGCCAACGGGATACGAGCCTTGTTGGCGGCCATGGCGGCCTCATAGAAGATCTTGTCGACCTGCTCCTGCGTGTACGTAGCAAAAAGCGCCTGGGCCTCTCGCATCTGAGCGAGCTTAGCCTCAAGCGCCTCTACGTTGTCCACAATTGCGGGAGTAGTGTTTTCCGGTGACTTTTTCACCATTTGTGTCTCCTTGCGATCGGAGATTTACCCTACGTCTTGCATGATAGCAAGAAATTATTCGGCGAACGGTCAGATTCCTGTAAAAGGCACACTAAAACGCTTCAATTTACTGAAGCGTTTTAACTAAACTATCTACCAGTGCATCGCCCCGCTCATTGGGGACAGGCTTACACGGGTGTTTTCGCTCATGTAAGCCTGTCCCCAATGAGTGCAAAAAGGCGCCCTCCGTAGGGGAGGGCGCCTTTGGTAAGTTCTATGTGAACGCGAGGTCTTTGACCCGGAGAGTCCGAGGTACTTGTTGGTAAGACCTTATTTAGGAGCGCGCAACCTTGCCGGACTTGAGGCAGGTGGAGCAAACGTTCATCTTGCGACGGTGACCGTCGACGACGACGTAGACGCGCTGGATGTTGGGGCGGAACTTACGGTTGGTGACGCGGTGAGAGTGGCTGATGGAGCGACCGGCAACCGGGTGCTTACCGCAAACTTCGCAAACTTTGGACATAACTGACCCTCCTTGGGCGACAAACGAACATGTCGCGTTAACAAACAAGCCTGAACTATAGCACAGAAGCAGTTCCCTGTGCGTAATCTACACAGAGATATTTCTCTTTTGGCGATAGTGCCCACGCCACGGCCCTGGACGTAGATCCGATTTGCGTGCAGCAGAGGGGATTATGCCAGCTCGTGCGTGCGTTTTCAAGCTCGTCCCACAAATATATATAGGTTTATTGAGCATTGGGCTCCGTTTACCGAATGCTCTGTATTTATGCTCGCAATTCAGCTTGAGGTTGGCTACACTATCCCTTGACCATTAAAGGGGTACGAGATACCCACATGGAATTACATAGCTGCCAAAGAGCAGCCCTTCCTGTGGGTGTCTGGTTCCGCTTTGAGCGGTCTGGCATCTATTTTTTTGACTGTGTCAGCAGTCAAGACATGTGAGGAAGGAGATCGATGGGCACGACTTCCCCCAAGGCGGTCATTATGGACGAGACCGCCGTCAATCGAGCGATGACCCGCATCGCGCACGAGATTCTCGAGCGCAACGAGGGCTGTGAAGACCTCGCTCTGGTCGGCATCGTCACGCGCGGCGACCTTCTGGCAAAGAAGCTCGCCGAGGAGATCAAGGAGATCGAGGGCGTCGACGTTCCGCTCGGCAGTCTCGACATCAGCTTCTACCGCGATGACTACGCTACCAATTTCGCTCCCGCGATCCACGCCACCAACATTCCCTTCAGTGTCGACGGCAAGCGCGTCGTACTGGTGGACGACATCCTGTATACGGGCCGTACCATTCGCGCCGCTCTCGACGCCGTCATGGACCTGGGCCGTCCGAGCCGCATTGAGCTGGCAGTCCTCGTTGACCGCGGCCACCGCGAGCTCCCCATCTCGCCGGACTTTGTCGGCAAGAACGTTCCCTCGTCGCATGAGGAGAACGTGCACCTATATATGAAGGAAGTCGACGGCCACACCGCCGTCGAGATTAACGACGTCGCGCCGGGTTCCCACGTGGGCTCCGCGCCGCTGGGAGGTGAGTAGTACCGTGGCGTTCAACCATAAGCACCTGATCGACATTACCGAGTACTCCGAAGAGGACATCAAGCTCATCCTCGAGACCGCCAAGGCGTTCTCCGAGGTCAACGAGCGTGCGATCAAGAAGGTCCCCACGCTCAAGGGCAAGACCATCGTCAATATGTTCAACGAGCCCTCGACGCGCACCCGCAGCTCCTTCGAGCTCGCCGAGAAGCGTCTTTCGGCCGACAGCCTTAATTTTGGCGGCTCCTCGACCTCCACGGTCAAGGGCGAGAGCCTCGTTGACACCGTCGAGACCCTCAACGCCTATAAGATCGACTGCATCGTCGTGCGCGACAAGCACGCCGGCGCTCCCTACATCGTCACGCAGAACTCGCCCGCGAGCGTCATCTGCGCCGGCGACGGCAAGCACAACCATCCCACGCAGGCCCTGCTCGACCTGTACACCATCTGGGAGCACAAGGGTGACTTCCACGGTCTGAAGGTCGCCGTCGTCGGCGATATCGCACACTCCCGCGTTTGCGGCTCGCTGATCCCCGCCCTTAAGATCATGGGCTGCGAGACCTACGCCGTCGCCCCCGGCACGCTGCTGCCGCCGGCGCCCGAGGTCCTGGGCTGCGACCACGTGACGAGCGACCTCGATTCCGTCCTGCCCGAGCTGGACGTCGTTTATATGCTGCGCGTGCAGCAGGAGCGCCTCGAGGGTGCCCCGTTCCCGACCATTCGCGAGTACCACAAGCTCTTCGGCCTGACCAAGGACCGTGAGAAGCTCATGAAGCCCGATGCGATCATCTGCCACCCGGGCCCCATCAACCGCGGCGTCGAGTTCGACTCCTATATGGCCGACCACCCGCAACGCTCCGTCATCCTGGAGCAGGTCTACGCCGGTATCTGCGTGCGTATGGCTATCCTGTATCTGCTGCTTGGAGGTGCCGATAATGGCCTTGCTTCTTAAGAATGCCCACGTCGTCGACCCGTCCGTCGAGCTTGACGGTGTCGTTGACGTCCTGATTGACGGCGATAAGATCGCCGAGGTCGGCGAGAATCTCGCCGTCGAGGGAGCCGAGGTCCGCGACCTTTCCGGCAAGTACCTCGTCCCCGGCCTGGTGGATATGCACGTTCACCTTCGCGAGCCCGGCTACGAGGTCAAAGAGGACATCGAGAGCGGCACCCGCGCAGCTGCCAAGGGCGGCTTCACCGGCGTGTGCGCCATGCCCAACACCGATCCCGTCACCGATAACGGTACCGTCGTGGAGTTCGTCAAGTCCCGCGCTGCCGAGGTCGGTCACTGCCGCGTCTACCCGTCCGGCGCCATGACCCGCGGTCTTAAGGGCGAGGCCATGTCCGAGATGGGCGATATGGTCGCCCACGGCGCCGTCGCCTTCACCGACGACGGTCGCGGCGTGCAGGGCGCGGGCATGCTCCGTCGCTGCATGGACTACGGCAAGATGTTCGGCAAGGTCTTTATGAGCCACTGCCAGGACGAGGACCTGGTCGGTCACGGCCAGATCAACGAGGGCAAGGTCTCGACCCGTCTGGCTCTCGAGGGCTGGCCGGCTGCCGGCGAGGAGCTCCAGATCGCCCGCGACATCGAGATCGCCAAGCTGACCGGTGCCAAGCTGCACATCCAGCACATCTCCACCGCCCATGGCCTGGAGATCGTGCGTGCCGGTAAGGCCGCTGGCGTTCAGGTTACCTGCGAGGCCACCCCGCACCACATGTTCCTGACCGAGAACGACCTGGACGAGACCTACAACACCTCGCTCAAGGTCAACCCGCCGCTGCGCACCGACGAGGATGCCGAGGCCATCCGTCAGGGCGTCATCGACGGCACCGTCGACGTTATCGTCACTGATCACGCTCCCCACACCCCGTGGGAGAAGGCCCGAGAGTTCGAGCTTGCGCCCTTTGGCATGATCGGCCTCGAGACCTCGCTGTCGCTCGTGCTCACCGAGCTGGTCAACACGGGCAAGATGAGCATGGCCCGCATGGTCGAGCTCATGGCCATCAAGCCGCGTGAGATCCTGGGCCTTGATCAGGTTCAGGTCAAGACGGGCTCCGTTGCCGACCTGACCGTGTTCGACCCCGCCGCAACCTGGACGGTCGGCGAGGACGGCTACGAGTCGCGTGCTGAGAACTCCGGTTTCGCCGGCCGCACGCTCACCGGTCGTGCCACCGATGTGTTTGTCGGCGGTAAGCAGACGCTCGCCGACGGCTGCATCTGCTAGCATAGCCTTATCGCTTTTGTGCGCGGTGCCCTTGCGGTGCCGCGCTTTCTGTTCGTTTGGACCATGCAACCGCATGGGGGATTGGAGCGTCTATGCCCACACCTTCCACTGCACGCATGCACGACTTCGAGGTCGTCTCGAACCGGGAGATTGCCGACGGCATCTTCTCGCTCGTCATCTCGGCCCCCAAGCTTGCAAGTGCGCTCAAGCCCGGTCAGTTTGTGAACATCGCCGTACCCGGCGATGCGTCCTCGCTGCTTCGCGTGCCCCTGAGCTACTACCGCGCCGACGCCGAGGCCGGCACCGTCGAGCTGTGGTACGCCGTCGTGGGCGACGATACCCGTCGTTTGTCCCAGATGGGCCCTGGCTCCACCTCTAACCTGCTGGGCCCCGGTGGCCGTGGCTGGATGGTACCCGAGGGCACCAGGAAGGCCCTGCTCGTCGCCGGTGGCATCGGCGTTCCTCCTGTGCTGTGCCTGGCCGGTATGCTTGCCGAGCAGGGTGTTGACGTGGATGTGTGCCTGGGCTTTGGCACCGCTTCCAAGGCCGTGGGCATCGATGAGTTCCGCGCTCTGGGAGCCACGGTCAACGTGTGCACCGACGACGGTTCGCTTGGCACGCACGGTTTTTGCACCGATCCTGCCGCCGAGCTGCTTGGCGAGGGCGGCTACGACTACGTCGCCAGTTGCGGCCCCGCCGTCATGATGAAGAAGGTCGCCGCCGCTGCCGCCGAGGCCGGTGCGTACTGTGAGGTGTCGCTCGAGCGCATGATGAGCTGTGGCTTTGGCGCCTGCAACACCTGCAATGTCGAGACGGTCGACGGTATGAAGGGCGCCTGCATGTGCGGCCCCGTGTTCGATGCTTCCAAGGTGGTGGTCTTCTAGTGGGTACCGTGAACATGGCCGTCGATTTCGGCGGCGTCAAGATGCAAAACCCCATCAACACCGCAGCCGGTACCTTTGGCTACGGTTGGCAGTTCCAGAACTTCTTTGATGTTTCCCAGCTGGGTGCCATCACCACCAAGGGTTGTGCTGCCGAGCCCTGGCCCGGCAACCCCGCGCCTCGCATGGCCGAGATCCCGGGCGGCATGATCAACTCCGTGGGCCTTCAGAACCCCGGTGTGGCCGCCTTTGCCCGTGAGTCCGGCCCGTGGCTCGAACAGCTTTCCAAGGACGGTTGCCAGGTCATCTGTCAGGTCGCCGGCCACTCCGTTGACGAGTTTGTCCGCGCGCTCGAGATGTATGTCGAGCTGTGCCCCTGGGCTGCCGGCTACGAGATCAACGTCAGCTGCCCCAATATTGCCGCCGGCGGTGCCGCCATGGGCTCCTCGCCCGAGGGCGCCTCTGCCGTTATGGCTGCCTGCCGTAAGGTGACCGATAAGCCGCTGTTCGTGAAGATGGCGCCGGTTAACGTCGCCGAGATTGCCAAGGCTCTCGAGGCCGCGGGAGCCGACGGCCTTTCGGTCATCAACTCCATCCAGGGCATGGCCATCGACGTTCATACCCGCAAGTCCCGCGTGGCCAAGCCCAAGGGCGGCCTTTCGGGCCCGCTGTGCCACCACATCGCCGTTCGCATGGTCTGGGAGGTCGCTCAGGCCGTCGATATCCCCATCAACGGTGTCGGCGGCGTCATGACGGGCGAAGATGCGGCGGAGTTTATCCTGGCTGGCGCCACCTGCGTGTCGGTCGGCATGGCCAACTTTGTCGATCCGTGCGCATCGATTAAGATCGCGCACGAGCTCGAGGCCTGGGCGGAGTCCCAGGGCGTGAAGGACATCAATGAGCTGGTAGGTGCTTTCGAATGCTAGAAAACGATGCCCGCGACCGCGTTATCGTCGCCCTCGACTGCGACCGTGAGCGTGCACTCGAGCTCGCCCACGAGCTTTCTGGTCATGCCGCTTGGCTTAAGGTCGGCATGACGCTCTATTACGCCGAGGGCCCCGAGATCGTCAAGACGTTCAAGGACCTGGGCTTTAAGGTCTTCCTCGACCTCAAGTTCCATGACATTCCGCATCAGGTGCGCGGTGCCGCCCGTTCGGCCTCGCTTGCCGGTGCCGACCTGCTCTCGGTCCACGGCTTGGGTTCGGGTGCTATGCTCGCCGCCTGCCGTGAGGGTGCCGAGGAGGCACGCGAGGATCGAGCCAAGCTCGTCGCCATCACCGTGCTCACGAGCATGAACCAGGATTCGCTGGCCGAGATCGGCGTTGAGTCGCCTGTGGCCGAGGAAGCCGCCCGCCTGGCGAAGCTTGCTCAGGCCAACGGCATCGACGGCATCGTGTGCTCTCCGATGGAGGCCCATGACATGCGCGAGCTGCTTGGTCCCGATGCCCTGATCGTGACTCCGGGCGTGCGTCCGGTGGGTGCCGCCTTGGGCGATCAATCCCGCGTGGCGACGCCTTCTCAGGCTATCGAGCGCGGTGCGAGCCACATCGTGGTGGGTCGACCCATTACCGGTGCCGACGACCCTGTTGCCGCATTTGACGCCATCGTTGCCGAGCTGGTCGAAAACGTCGCCTAAAAGATTCCCTCAAGTCACCACTTTTGGGTCTCATTAGCACAAATTAGCCCCTGTGCCTGCGAAAACTTTCCCATCCTTTGTGTGGAATCGCAGGTCGGGGGCTCATCTTTTAGCGCGATATATTGCACTTTTCGCAGGTATCGTCTAACCTATGGTGCCGTCGATTGGGCATTTAGTGCGTTTGACGTGCTAAAATGCCAATTATTGCATCAGATATAACCCAACTATTTGGAGGTTCGAATGGCACTCCCTCAGCTTACCGACGAGCAGCGCAAGCAGGCTCTTGAGAAGGCTGCCGCCGCACGTCACGCCCGCGCTGAGCTTCGCGAGCAGATCAAGAAGGGCGAGAAGTCCCTCGAGTCCGTGCTCAACTCCGATGACCCCATCGCTTCCCGCATGAAGGTTTCCACCCTCATCGAGTCTCTCCCCGGTTATGGCAAGGCCAAGGCCGCCAAGATCATGGAGGAGCTCGGCATCTCCGCTACCCGTCGCGTCCAGGGCCTCGGTGTCCGTCAGCGCGAGCAGCTCCTCGAGCAGCTGACCAAATAAGTGAGCGCTCAGGATTCAAAGCTCTTTGTGATTTCTGGACCGTCAGGTGCAGGCAAGGGCACGCTCGTCACTCGTGTGCGCGAGCGTCGCTCGAACCTGGGCCTGACGGTTTCGGCTACCACGCGAGCACCACGCAAAGGTGAGGTCGACGGCGTCAACTACTTTTTCCTGACGCGCGAGGAGTTCGACCGCCGCGTGGCAAACGGTGAGTTTGTTGAGTGGGCCGAGGTCCACGGCAACTGTTACGGCACGTTGGTGAGCGAGGTCACATCCAAGCTCGCCTCTGGCTCGTCTCTGATCTTGGAGATCGATGTTCAGGGTGCCCTGCAGGTCAAGGAGCGTTTCCCCGAGGCCGTGTTGATCTTTATCAAGCCGCCTTCGCTCGAGGTGCTTCGCGATCGCCTGGTCGGTCGCGGTACCGAGACGCCCGAGACGATTGAGCTGCGTATGGCAAACGCCGCCGATGAACTTGCCCTTGCCGACCGCTACGACGACGTCGTGGTGAATGACGATCTCGACCGCGCGACCGATGAGCTCGTTCGCGTTCTCGATATGCATGAAAGGATCTGAGGTCCGTGTCCGTTGTAAAGCCTTGCATTGACGATCTTCTGGAGAAGACCGATCACAACCGCTTCCTGCTCGCCTCGCTTGCCTCCAAGCGCGCCTGCGACATTAACAGCATGTTGCGTGGCCAGCACAACCGCGTGCTCGCCGTCCAGGATGTCGATGACATCACTATTGCGCTTTCCGGCGCCGATACCATCTCGATGGCTATGGACGAGATTGTCGACGGCGACATCTCCTACGACGAGGCCCGTTACGAGAAGGCACTCGGCCATAAGGTTGCTGAAGCCTAAATGGCAGCCCGCGTCTGCCTGGTCCACTATCACGAGGTTGGACTAAAGGGCAAGAACCGCGCACATTTTGAGCATATCCTCATGGATAACATCAAGGCGGCCTTGGCCGCCTTTTCCGTGAATGCCGTGTCTCGAATTTCCGGTTATATCCTCGTGACCTTTAACGAGCATCAGACCGACGAGGCGGCGCGCGTCATTCGCACCGTCCCCGGCGTTGCTCGCGTGTCCCTGGCATATCACACGAACCGCGACCCGCAGGAGTACTGCGCCGCCGCCGTGAAGGCGCTGCGCGAGTTTGGTCCCTTTGAGTCGTTTAAGGTGCATGCCAAGCGCTCGAACACCGACTACGAGCTCACCTCGATTGATATCAATCGTCAGGTGGGAGAGGTGTTGTGCGAGGCGTTTCCCGATAAAAAGGTCCAGATGCACGACCCCGACGCAATGGTGCACGTGCTGGTGGTCCAGGGTAGCGTTTATGTGTACGCGCGCTCCGAGCGCGGCGTGGGCGGTCTGCCGGTGGGATCTGCCGGCAAGGTCGTGACGCTACTGTCGTCGGGTATCGATTCTCCGGTAGCGACCTGGATGCTCGCGCGTCGCGGCGCGGTGTGCGTGCCGGTACATTTCTCCGGTCGTCCGCAGACGCCCGACACGAGCGAGTATTTGGTGCAGGACATCATCCGTGCGCTTGAGCCGGGTGTCCAGATCGGCCGCCTGTACGTGGTGCCGTTTGGCGATTGTCAGCGTGAGATCTCGGTGACCTGCCCCAGCAACCTGCGCGTGATCATGTACCGTCGCATTATGTATTCGGTTGCCGAGCGCATTGCGCATATCGAGGGCGCCAAGGCTATTGTGACCGGTGAATCGCTCGGTCAGGTTGCTTCCCAGACGCTCGAGAACATCATGGCCGTCAACGAGGCCGTCAAGATCCCCGTGTTCCGCCCGCTGATTGGTTCGGACAAGCAGGAGATCATCGCGCGTGCCGAGGAAATCGGTACCTTCGATATCTCGACCGAGGCCGCTCCCGATTGCTGCACGCTCTTTATGCCGCGCCGCCCCGAGACGCACGCCAAACTCGATGCCGTGCATGAGGCGTGGGAGCTGTTCGATCACGAGGAGATGATTGAGCGCTTGCTCAAGCAGACCGAGTATATCGACTTCGAGAGCAACACGTATAAGGCCCCTAAGACCTTAAAACGCAAACATTCCGAGCTCGCTCCACGTGAGATTTACCAAGATCACGAATAATGTTGTGTATAGACCGGCGGTGATTTTGCATCGTCGGTCTTTTTCTATCTGGGCATTAGGCGATAAGCGGTTCATTTGTCGACGTGTGCCTGAATAAATGGACACTTTTCCGCAAGGTTTTGGTCAGCTTTTGGTTTGACCGCGAAAACCGGTGTGGGCGTGCGGGGGCTGTGGCGTTCGTTTCCTGACACGATGGTGTTGGGAGGTGTTTGCTATGGCGCAGCGCGAGCAACACGAACGGGTTAAACGTATGGATCGCTGGGCAGAAAAACTGCTCGTCCATAAGGCGGTGGTCGTGGCGATCCTGGTTGTTATTGCCGCCGCGAGCGGCTTGGCGATGGCAAGTTTTGGCGGCCACTCCAGCGACGTATCGTTTGGGCGTAGTGATGAGGCGAGCGCCTCGGATGCGCGCGGGGCCGGGGATGCCTCTCCTGACGATGCCGATGAGCCGTCTGCCAAGAGCTCTTCTGCTGCCGAGGTGTACGTCGATGTTGATGGCGCCGTTGTGAAGCCTGGCGTGTACCGGCTCAAAGACGGAGCGCGGGTGTCCCAAGCGATCGATGCCGCCGGAGGGCTTACGGCCGAGGCAGATGTGACAGGTCTTAACCGTGCGTCTAAGATCATAGATGGCCAAAAGATCTATGTACCGACGGTGGGGGAGCAACAGGCGGCTGCGGTGCCGAACGGGACCGACAGCGGCGCTTCCACGACCCCTGGTACAGGGTCTTCGTCGGGACTTGTGAATATCAATACGGCAAGTGCGGCGGAGCTGCAGACGCTTTCGGGCATCGGGCCTTCTATGGCCCAGTCAATTATCGACGAACGGACGCAAAACGGGGCCTTTGCCTCGGTCGATGACCTTATGCGCGTATCGGGGATCGGTGAGAAGAAACTCGCCAAAATTAAAGATTGCATCTGCGTATGAGTGCGACCGAGCGCGAGCATGTGATGCCACCGCGCCCATTGATGCCGTGGACGATAGCCCTTTGTGCCGGCTTGTGTGCGAGCTGTGGGTTAGTGCTTAACATGGCGGCCGATGCGCTGCTGGGAGAGCGGGCGGCGCCCGTCACATTGCTTATGGCCATTCCCGTTGCGGCAGCAGGGAGCATTGTATTGGCTCGGTCCTGCATGCGTCTTGTGCGGTGGAAGCGATGGCTGTATGCCGCGGCCCTTGGCCTCGTTGCGGGAGCGGTCGTGTCCGCGGCTTGGGCGATAGGAGCGCTACACGCATCGAGGGCACTGGATAATCGGGCTGCGAGCAGTCTTGAGTTTGTTGTGCACGGCGATCCGTCCATCAATGACGGTGTGTACTCCTATACCTGCGATGCGTTTGCGGGCGAAAAGCATTTGGGTCAGGTATGGCTGTCGTGCGATCGTGAGCTCGGCGTCGGTTCGCATGTACGTGCTATCGGTCGAATTTCGCGCTTTGAGAATGATGCGTATGGGCGCTCACGCGTGCTTCGGGGCGAGCTTCGAAAGGTTAAAGTCGTCCGGTTGGTATCGATCGACGAGGGCCCTCCAGGCCCGTTGTCTTGGCTTCGAAACGAGCTCCTTGCCGTTATCGCGCTCGCGACCGATCCAGCGCGCTCGCTCATTGCCGGCGTTGTCTGCGGACGCTCGGCCGAGCTGCGTGCCCAGCCGGCGGGCGATTGGTTTTCGGTAACGGGCACCGCACATCTTATCGCTGTCTCGGGTAGTCATCTTGCCATCGTGGGGTTTGTGATTGAGAGCGCCCTGCAAAAGACACGCCTCTCTCGTGGGCTGCAGCGGGGGCTGTTGGTGCTGGCCCTCGCTGCCTATGCCGTTTTTACGGGCGCTTCGCCCTCGGCCGTGCGCGCGTGCTGCATGGTGGCGGCGTCGCTTGTCGCCAACGGCGCCGGGCGTCGTCGGCATGGCCTCTCGGCTCTGTTCGTCACCATGGCAATCTTTGTGTTGCTGCGTCCGACGGTATTGTTCGAAATGGGTTTTCAGCTTTCGTGCGCCAGTGTCTTTGCCATCCTTTGTTTTTGCCCCTACGCCACCTACGCCTTGGGCGAGCTGGGCATGCCATCGGGTGTCGCCAGCGTTTTGTCTGTCACGCTGTGCTCGCAGCTGGCGACACTTCCCGTTACGATTCCCGCATTTGAGACGTTTTCGCTCATTGCCCCACTTGCAAATGCCGTGATCGGTCCGGTGATAAGCGTGCTGCTCGCTGTATCGGTTGTGCTGGTGCCCTGCTCGCTTGTGCCGCTGCTGCGTCACGGGGCGCTCGTGGTGCCCATGATTGTCGCCCGCTGTGCGCTGTTCTTTGAACAGCTCTTTGCTGCCGTTCCGGGCGCATCCGTAAGCGTGCCGCCCGATACGCCCTTGGTATATGTGGTGCCGTTCGCGCTGGTGGCCCTCTTGGTCTGGTGGCCACGCCCCCGCGCGCGGAGCATGGCAGCGGGGCTGCTGTGTTTAATGCTCGCAGCGGGTGTTCCGTATGTCTATTGGGATCGATGTGCGCCGCCTTCGGTAACGGTCCTCGATGTTGGCCAGGCCGATGCGATTCTGGTTCGTCAGGGTGGCGCCGTGGCACTCGTCGACTGTGGGCTCGATGACCGCGTGGTGTCGGCGTTGGTTCGCAATAACGTCCACCATATCGACGCCGTCTTCGTGACGCATTGGGATGAAGACCATTGGGGCGGTCTTCCCGACGTACTCGATCGTTTTTCGGTTGGAACCATTGCGGTCGCGGCCGATGCACTTGACGGCGCGCCTACTGAGGTTCTGAATCGCCCGGGTGTAACGTATCGGCAGGTGGCTCGCGGAGACACGGTCGATATCGGCGCATTTCGGGCTCGTGTGATGTGGCCGTTTGACACGGTGGATGGCGAGGGCAATGAGGACTCTCTTGTTTTGCTGCTCTCCTACGCTCAGGAAGGCAAGAGCCTGCGTGTGCTCCTTACTGGTGACGCCGAGCTCGATCAGGAGCGCGAGTTTGTACAGGAGGTGGGAGATATCGATGTGCTCAAGCTGGGGCATCATGGCTCAAAAGTTTCCGTCGACACAGACCTGCTGGGCACGCTTAAGCCCGAGTTCTCTATCGCGAGCGCCGGCGAGGGGAATCGTTACGGCCATCCGTCGGATGCCTGCATCGATGCAGTTAAGGAAGCGGGTGGTGCGTTCGCATGCACCATCGAACAAGGCGACATTACCGTCACGCCGACTGCGAAGGGCTTTGCCATGCGATGCCAGCGACCGTGATGACATCGTTGGCGCGCGGTGGACCCCTGGGCTAAATGCTCATGTACGGTAAAGAAGCAAGCAACCGAAAACAATAGATAG